>CALHGX010000043.1 GCA_938031185.1 uncultured bacterium | reverse complement strand
TGGACATCATCCGCCAACGCGCCCCCAAGATCGACCCTGCCATCGCTTCCTGGCAGCCCCTTGACCTCGGACAAGTCCTGCGCCAGTATATTCCCAACTACCACCCCAACAGGGGTCACGATCTACCTGTCCATCCCTGAGCTCACGCGGCATGGGCGCTTTTCCTGTGAAGGCGAAAAAACTTCACAAACGGTTACACCGAAGCGACGCGGCGGCTAACTCTTTGGGCCGGATGCACGCGTGGCCGCGCAACCCACGCGCACAGTCTACGGACGAGATAGGCGATCCTCTCTTCGATGGTATATAATTGCGCCATATGAGCGGGAAAGGATTCGCTGTGTGGCTGCTCTTGGCGGGTTCTTACGCCTTGGGGGAAGGGTCCCGTTTCGCGGTGCGTTTCTACGGAACAGGGACGGGGCAGATAGACCGAATAAAAATACCGCTGGCTTCTGCGCCGCAGCTCAATGTCGGGGGAGACTTCACGATTGAGTTCTGGATGCGCGCGCGATATGCGGACAATGCGGGCACGGTGGCACCCGGCCTGAATGGCGACGGATGGATTACTGGAAACGTGATTGTGGACCGCGATGTTTATGGCGGCGGTGATTATGGTGATTTCGGCGTGGCCATGGGGCGCCAAGGCGGGACGAGCGTTCTGGCTTTTGGTGTCCATAACGGAAGCTGGGGGGAAACCATTGTGGGCACCAATCACGTGGGAGACGATCGCTGGCGCCATGTGGCTGTGACCCGCCGGGAAACAAACGGCCAGATGCGAATTTTTGTGGATGGCGTGCTGGATGCGGAAGGGACCGGTCCGTCCGGCAACGTGAGTTACCGTGTTGGTCGCAGCACGGCGTGGCCAAAGTCCGACCCTTTTCTTGTGCTGGGCGCCGAAAAGCACGATGCAGGCCCCGCGTATCCTTCATTCCGGGGGTACATGGATGAGATTCGGATTTGGTCCCGCGTGCTGGAGGGGCCGGAATTATCCGCGTTGGCGGATCGTATTTTCGCGCCCTCGGCCGTCACCGGTTTGGTGGCGTCGTTTCGTCTTGAAGAAGGAACCAACCGGGTGGTGCGTGACGTGGTGTTCGGTTACACGGGAACGCTCTTTTCGGCGCGCACGGGGAACGGGGAATGGATTCGCTGGATGGTCAGCTCGAATACCGCGCCATTGCAGGCCTACGCCCCAGAACTTTCGGCCCATCGCGCACCCACGCAGGCGCTGGTCGTGAGATGGTTTGCGGCGGAAAATATCGCGTTTGACGTGGAGGCCGCGACCTCGCTGGCTCCCACGGCCCACTGGGCGAAGATCGGGCACGCCACCAATCTCATTGCCACGAATGCGATCGTTGGCGTTGTCGTAGCGCCAGAAGGCACGCCGAACCGATTTCTACGCGTGGTAGGCCGTCCCTATCGGTAGGCGGCCGGTCAGGCCGTTGTCTTTGACCCCGCTGTGCGGCCCCGGATCACGGCTGGCACTGTTTTCCAGCCCAGACGCCGACAGGCTTCCACGCGAGCATGGCCGGCGAGAATCCGATAAAGTCCCGGCGCTTCCTCTGTCACCACGATCGGCTGCAGGAATCCGTGCCGCCGAATACTGGCTGCGAGCTCCTCGATTTCTTTTTCATCGGCCGGCGGGGCCGGCTCCGCGGCCACGAGGCGGGCCAAATCGACCTCCTTGGTCTCGCCGGTGCCGTTGTCTTCCGGCGAGTTCGCCATGGCGGCCCGGTACGAATAGACAAAGGGGATGGCCATATCCACCGACGGCGTGCTCTGCACGGCCGCGAAGACACGCTTGGTGATGCGGTAGGATATCTCGGCGCGATCCTTGACGCGGGTCATGTAGCGCAGGCGCAGATAGACGCCGTAGTCGTACATGTCCGAGCGGATATAGGGGTTGACGGCCGTCGCTTGAATGATGTCGCCGGTCATCTCGCGGGCCGCGTCGAGTAGAATCCGCTCGGCCTTGTCCCAGTCGGAATCATACGTGATGCGGATGACGACCTCGTCGAGCATGTACGGGCTTTCCTGGCGCACGGTGTAGTTGATGACGACCTGGCTGAAGAGCATGGCGTTGGGCAGAAGGATGTAGCGCCCCACGGCCTCTTCGCTGCCGATCGTGCCGCCCACCTGGTCGAGCATAACGTACATCAGGCCCACATCCTTGACGTCGCCCGTGAGACCGAGACTGGGCAACTGGATGCGGTCGCCGGGCCGAAAGGGGCGTTTGAGGGAGATGAGCACCCAGGCCGCAAAACCGCTCACGGGCGCCTGAAGGGACCAGCCGAGCAGCATGCCGCCGAAGGCGGCGAAAACCGCGCCGAACGCGCCAAGCTTTCCGAAGCTGTGCGCCAGGGCGAGCGCGATGGCCAGGGCGGCGAGGAGATCGTAGAGGCGGCCGATCATTCGCGCCTCGCTGAGCGGACGGCGTCGACGGCTCAACGTCCACTGGGTGATGAGCTTGAGGAGCTGGAGCACCGCCATGATGGCCGCCACCGCCGCCACGAAGTCGGCGAACGGGCGGCCGCCCTTCAAGAAGTTCAATGACGGATAGAGGCGGTGGGCCGGCAGGGCCGCGGCCAGCACGGCCAGCGATAGCGCGAACACGAGCACGGTGCGGCGATGGAACAACCGGTGATCCGACGCGTCTTGCATGGCGCGGTACTATGGGGCATCGCGTCTCGCGCCGTCAACTCCGAGCGCGTCCGGGCGGCCCTTTTGCCGTTGCGTTGCGGGGCCGCGATCCACATATTGGTCGCCCGGGAGGGGCGCGTTGCCATGCATGCCGGACTGGTGATTTTCCTGCTGACCTACGCGGGGGTGGCGTTCGGGCGTCTGCCCGGCCTGGCCATGGACCGCACCGGGTTCGCACTGCTGGGCGCCCTGGCCATGGTGGTGGTGGGTGTGATGCCGCTCGAATCGGCTTTGCATGCCGTGCACATGCCGACGATTCTGCTGCTTTACGCGCTGATGATTATCTCGGCCCAGTTGCGTCTGGGCGGGTTCTACACCTGGACCGCCAAGGCAGTGGCCCGCGGGGCGGATCACCCCCGGCGTTTTCTGTGGTGGCTCATGCTGGCGTCGGCGGGATTGTCCGCCCTGCTGGCCAACGACATCGTCTGCCTGGCCTTTACGCCGGTGCTGGTGTCGGCGGTGCGGCGGGGCGGGCTGAACCCGTTGCCCTACCTGATCGGCTTGGCGGTGGCGAGCAACATTGGATCGGCCGCCACGATCATCGGAAACCCCCAGAACATGCTCATTGGGCAGATGGGCCGGCTCCCTTTCGGCCGGTTCTTCCTATGGTGCGCGCCGCCGTCCCTGCTGGCGCTGGTGGCCGCGTTTGGGTTGCTGCTGTGGGGTTATCGGCGACGACTGCGCGCGGCGCCCGGCGCCTGGTCGGCGACGGCGGCAGAGGGTGACATCGAGTTCAATCGCCGTCAAACGATCAAGGGGCTCCTGGCCGTCGGCACGGTGGTGGCCCTGTTTTTTACCCGGGCGCCGCGGGAACTCTCCGCGCTGGCGGTGGCCGCCGTGCTGCTGTTCAGCCGCAGCATGCACACGCGCAGCATTCTGGGCCTCGTGGATTGGCACCTGATCACGCTGTTCTGCGGTTTGTTCATGGTGATCGAGGGACTGGCCGACACCGGCTGGCCGGCGCGCCTGCTCGGGTTGATGGAATCGCACGGATGGGATCTGCACCGCCCCTGGCTGCTGATCGGCGGGTCGGCGGTTTTGAGCAACCTCGTCAGCAACGTGCCGGCGACGATGCTGCTGGTGCGTTTCCTGGACGCGGGACAGCCTTCGGCATGGTATGCGCTGGCGCTGGCGACCACCTTCGCGGGCAACCTAATCACGCTCGGCAGCCTGGCCAACCTCATCACCTTCGAGCAGGCCGCCCAGCAGGGGGTTACGGTGTCGTTTCGGGAGCATGCTCGCATGGGCGTCCCGATTACGATCGTTTCGCTGCTCATCGCCGCGGTATGGATCGTGGCGGCGGGGCGCGCCGGGTGGTGAGCGCGTCCGCGGTCAGGTCGTGAATCCCGGATACGATTCGAGGAATTTTTTCAGGTGCTTGAGGCGAAATTCCGTTTCGTCCCAGGCGTCGGCCGTCAATCGGTTTCGGCTATTCAGGCGGATGACATACGCCTCCGCCTCCACCCATTCGCCGGATTCGGTTTCGATGTTGACGGATGTGCGGCGGTAGAGCGCGCCTTCGAAGGCGTCGAGCTTCTGAAGTGAAGATTCATCCACGTCGTAATAGACCACGCCATCGGTATGCGTGTCGGGAAAAGGGAGAATGGCCGGATACATTTCGTCGCGGACGCGCAGCCGCACGTAGCCGCGCAGGCGGCCGCTATCCGAACGGAAATGACGGCCGGTCACGCGCGCCATGATTTCGGGCAGCAGGAGTGTGCCGTAGCAGAAAACGTTCATGCCGCTATTCTCGGTCATTGGAACGGGCGTGTCGAATCCTATTATCGCTTCATTTGGCTCGAAATGCTCTTGCTCCGCCGTGGCTGCGTCCTGCAGCGCCGTGATGCAGGGATGACGGCCGCAAAGCGTGCATGCCTCGTCGCGCCGGCAGCGCGCCTCCCGGCACGCCATGCGCAGGGCGTCAAACACCAGCGGCCGGTCGGCGAGCCAATCGCCGAGGCCGAGCAGGAACTTGACGGTTTCGATCGGCTGCATGGTTCCGGTCAAGCCGGTCCACGCGCCAACACCCTCCCCCGCTTGGGCGGGTGAAGGCGCGGCGCCCGGCGGCGACAGGCTTCGAACAGGCAGCGATAGCAGGTCGTTTGGCCCGGACGTGCGGTCATGGTCTGCCCCTTGAAACGCAGCACGCCGGCGTGAGAATACGGCGTGCCGGCCAGATGGCAGGCATCGGCCAGGAGGAACTTTGCGGCGACGTTGTCTGTGGCGTCTATGAAGTCGTAGTCCCGCAGCACGGTCAGGGTGTTGGCCGCCCGGAGCCGCTCGGGACGCGGACGCATGGTCGATTCCGGATTGATCGCCCGGCGCTTGTCCGCCACCGACTCGCCCTTCGGCCGGCCGGTTTCCGATGAAAAATTCGCCACGGCGTGGCCCACAACCTGGAGCACGAGCAGCGCAAGGCGCAAGGCAAGAAGACGACGGGTTGCTTTCGCGCGGAGCAAAAGGCATAATAAGGCCGAGGGAAAGAGATGAGCTCGACACCCCGAAAGCAAGACAAGTCCCCAAACGGCGCGCCCTTCGGGGCCCGGCAGCTTCACGTGCGGAATCTGCCCTACGACAACACCGCCGCGAAGTTCTGGACATGCCTCCTGGATGAAGTCGCGCATGACTGCCCCGAATGCACCAAGCTTGTGCTGGCGGCCTCCACCGGCGGCCCGCTGGGGCCGGACCTGCTGAGCCCAACCTCCGCCCTGCAGCGGGATATGGAAAGCCTGAATGAAGAGGACGTGATGGCCGCGTTTCAGGACGCCATGGCCGCCTTGGAAATCATCGGCCCGCCTTGCACGGTGCAACTGCGGTTGTTTGCCGGCGACAAGGAGATGACCGAACACGCCATAGACCTGGAGTATCTTGACGCGGAGTTGCTACCGTTTCTGCTGGTGTGGCTCCTGGAGTGGGCGGAGATACCGGAGGTCTTCTGGGATCGGGAGCGAATCGGAGGAACGTTCGTTGCCGATGATCGCGAGCGCGGATACCGCTACACCGTGCGATTCGCGCTGGAAAGCCGGCACCTCAACGAAGGGCTGTACCACCGGGTGGTGGAAGTGATTTTTCACCGCATGCAGGCGCAACCCTCCCCGCCGGAAGCCGTGGAGCGGCGCTGAAAGCCGTCGGACGCTGGACCCTTTTTCATGCTGGGCCGTTTCCTTGGATTGACGACGCTGCTGGCCGCCGGCGCGATCGGTGCGCCGCCGGGATGGGGTATGAGCTCGGCGCTGGCGGACCGCGAGGCGGTATGGATCGCGCAGCCGGCCTCTTCTGCACCCAATGCCGCTGAACGGAAATATGGTCAGGCTGTGTCCGCTCGACTGGCTCGCTGGCTCGCCGAAGCCGGAGTGCCGTGTCGCTTGATGGACGAGGACGCGTTGTTCCGGGAAACAGCGGCCCCGCGCCTGGTGGCCCTTCCCTACAACCCTTTGCCGTCGCCGCAGGTCCTGGCCGCCCTGCGGCGTCGGTTGTCCCGCGGCGAAAAGCTCGTGGTGTTCTATTCGGGATCGGAGGAACTGGCGGCGTTGTTGGGAATGCGTTTGGGGCCTTACACCGTGGCCTCGAAAGCCGGACCGTGGCGATCCATACGGTTCGGGCAGGACGCTCCGGCGCATGCGCCATCGCGGGTGCGGCAGGATTCGGCGAACATTCGGCCTGTTTATCCTGCGGTGGCGGACGCTCGGGTGGCGGCCTACTGGGAGGATCATGCCGGCCGCGTAACGGACCTGCCGGCATGGGTGATCTCATCGCGCGGCGCCTGGATGTCGCACGTGCTCCTGGAGAGCGATTCGGCGGGCAAGAAACACATGTTGTTGGCCGTGCTCGGACAGCTTGATCCGGCCATCTGGCGCATGGCGGCGGCGCATGCCGTGGCCGGCGCAGGGCGGATCGGCATCGCGGAGGGCGTTGCCGATACGGCGGCGGCCATCCGGCGCATGGCCGCCCGTCCGCTCCCTTCGGAGCAGGAAAACCGTCTGCGAGCAGCGGAACAGCGGCATCGCGAGGCGGTCGCGCTGCAGGCGGGCGGCCGCCACCCGGAAGCGTGGGTGGCGGCCGCGGACACGAGGCGGCTGCTCGTGGAGGCCTATGCGGCCGCACAATCGCCGCGCCGCGGCGAGTTCCGGGGGGTATGGGATCATTCCGGCCTGGGGCGATATCCGGGCCGCTGGGACCGCACCTGCGAAATACTCGCGCGCGCGGGCATGACGGCGGTCTTCCCGAATGTGGCGCGGCCGGGTGGCGCGCTCTACGAGAGCGAGGTGACGGCCGTCTCTCCCCGCGTGGCCGCGCATGGCGACCAGGCGGCGCTCTGCACAGCGGCGGCACGCCGTTACGGACTGGAGGCGCACGCCTGGAAGATTTGCTGGAGTATGGACGGCGCTGATCCGGAGCGTTTGCGGGAATTGCGCCGGCAAGGCCGGCTTCAGGTAACGGATCGCGGCGCGCCGCGGGATTGGATGTGCCCCACCGATCCCCGGAATCGCGCGGAGGAACTGGCGGCCATTCGAGATTTGGCGGCGCGATACGACTGGACCGGCATCCATCTTGACTTCATTCGCTTTCCCGGCGCCGACAGTTGTTTCTGTGAAGGGTGCCGGGCACGGTTCCAGCGGGATACGGGATGCCGCGTTCGGCGCTGGCCGGAGGAGGTGCGAACCGGCCGCTTCACCAACGAATGGGTGGAATGGCGCTGCGAGCAGATCACCCGCTTCGTGGCCGATGTGCGGCGGGAATTGCGCCGCGTCAAACCGGGTTTGCGTTTGTCGGCGGCCGTCTTTCCCGGCTATCCCGCCTGCCGGCGTTCCATCGGGCAAGACTGGGGCCGCTGGCTCAAGGCGGGGCTGGTGGATTTCGTCTGCCCGATGAACTACACGGCGGACCGCGCCGCCTTCCGGCAGATGACGGTCACGCAGCTTGTGCTGCCCGGCGCGGCTGGCCGGGTTTATCCCGGCGTCGGCGTCACGGCGAACGAAAGCCGCCTCGACGCGGTGGGCGTCATCGAGCAGATACGAGAGGCGCGAACGGCCGGCGCGCCCGGCTTCATGCTCTTCGACTTGAACGACACGCTTGAGAACGAGGTCCTGCCCTCCCTGCGCCTTGGCCTTACCCGCGCCCGATGAAGGGGGGAACGGTCAGATGAAAAGCGTGGTGTCGGAATGGCTGGCGTCATCCAGAAACGCCGCCACGCCGCCTAGCTCCACGCCATCGAGCAGTTCCCGCTGTTGCAGGCCCATGATATCCATGGACATCGTGCAGGCGACGAGGCGCACCCCGCTTTGTTGGGCCGTCTCAATCATCTTGGGGAGAGCCGGCACGCCCTTGCGCCGCATCACATGCTTCATGAGCGCCGTGCCCGCCCCGAGGAAGTGCATGCGCGAGAGCGCCAAGGCGTCGGCGCCACGGGGCATCATCCAGCCGAACATGCGGTCGAGCCATGCCTTGCTTGGCGGCGGCGGCACCGGTTTGCGCAGCGCATTCAGCCCCCAGAATGTGAAAAACATGGTCACCTCGCTGCCCATGGCGCGCGCGCCGTTGGCGATCACGAACGCGGCCAGCACCTTGTCCAGTTCGCCCGAGAACACGACCAGTGTCTTTCGTTCGCGGCTGGGAGCGTCCACGGCCGGCGGCAGCACCGGCGCGCCCTTCCGAATGCGCACGACGGTTTTTGCTCCCTGCCGTTCAACGGCCAGCAGTTGGTGTCCGTTATGGCGGCACCAGGCGGGGGCATCGTTCTCGAAGCCGGGGTCGCTGGCGCAGACCTGCAGTTCATCGCCGACGGCGATTTCCTCGATGGCTTGATGAAGACGTTGAATCGGGCCGGGGCACTGCAGACCGCAGCAGTCCACCTCCACGACGCGTCCCGTGGGCGGTGGCGTGGCGACGGCCATTTTCTCTTCGGCGTAAGCCAGCAGAGGGGGCTCAGGCAGTCCGGTGCAGACGCTGGTGGGATGATAGCTGCAGAACGTCATGCTGCCGCCGGCGAGCGTGGCAACGCGGTCGAACCCGTTTTGTTTGAGCAGCCGATACGCCAGGTAGCTGCGGAATCCCACTTTGCAATAGAGCAGGACGCGCCGGTCTCGCGGAATGCGGTCCAGGCGGGACCGCAGCCGCCCCAGCGGAATGTTGGCGGCGCCGGGAATGTGCCAAGTCTCGTATTCGGCGGGGCTGCGTACGTCCAGAATAAAGGCGTCCTGCGTACGCTCCGGAAAATCCTCCGCGTACCAAAACTCCACGTCGCCCCGCAGGAGATTAGCGGCCACAAAACCGGCCATGTTCACCGGGTCCTTGGCCGAGCCATAGGGCGGGGCGTAGGCTAGTTCCAAGTGTTCCAGATCATACACCGTCAGCCCGGCACGGAGGGCGGTGGCCAGCACGTCAAGCCGCTTGTCCACGCCGTCAAACCCGACCACTTGCGCGCCGAGCAGCTTGCCCGTGTCGGGGCTGAAGAGCAGCTTGAGGTGCATAGGCGCCGAGCCGGGGTAGTAGCCGGCATGTCCGGAGGGATGAACATAGATTTTCCGGTAGGGCATTTTTTTCCGTTGCAGGGTTCGTTCGGAAGCGCCTGTGCCGCCACCGGTCATGTCGAAGACCTTGACGATGGCCGTGCCTTGCGTGGAGGTGTACGCGCTTGCGCGGCCGCAAATGTTGTCCGCGGCGATGCGCCCCTGGCGGTTGGCCGGGCCGGCTAGCGGCACGAACGCCGGTTCGTCGGTTACCAAATCCTTCACCTCCACCGCGTCCCCGGCCGCGTAGATGTGCGGATCGCTCGTGCGCATGTGGGCGTCCACCCGGATGGCGCCCCGTTCGTTCACGTCGAGGCCGGCGGCGTGCGCCAGTGCGCTGTCGGGGCGGACGCCGACGGAAAGCACCGCAAAATCGGCGGTCAGCGTAGTGGCGTTTTGCAGCTCGACCGCCAGGCGCCCGGCGGCATCGCGGAAAGCGGCCGCAGCGGTGCCGAGATGGAGCCGTACGCCATGGGCGCGGAGGTGGTTTTCCAAGTCGCGCGCCATTTCGTAATCCAGTGGCGGCATGATCTGGTTCATCATTTCGACGAGGTCCACGGTTATGCCCCGGACGCGAAGGTTTTCGGCCATTTCCACGCCGATGTAACCACCTCCGATAACGACAGCGCTCTGCGCGCCGGCGTCCACGACCGCCTTGATGCGATCCATGTCGTCTATATTGCGCAGCACGAAGACCCTGGGGTGGTCTATTCCCGGCAGGTTCGGGCGAAGAGGGGTGGCGCCCGGACACAGCACCAGCGCGTCATAAGGCTCTGCGTATTCCCGGCCTCCGGCGACCTCGCGCACCGTGACCGTTCGCTGCATCCGATCAATGGAAAGCACTTCATGGCCGATGCGGACATCGAGGTTCAGGGACTGCTTGAGGCTCTCGGGGGTTTGCAGCAAAAGGTTGTCCCGATCGGGAATGACGCCGCTGATGTGGTAGGGCAGGCCGCAGTTCGCGAATGAAACGTGCAGTCCTCTTTCGAGCACGACGATCTCCGCCTTCTCGTCCAGCCTTCGAGTCCGTGCGGCGCAGGACATACCCGCTGCCACGCCGCCGATGATCACGATTTTCATGGTTCACTTCCTTTTCGAAAAAGCCGAAATGTTCAGGGCGCCTGCTGGTGGCTTCGAATGCAGCGCAGAATAGTGAAGGCGTTGGGGTCGGCGACGGCGTACCACACTTCTTGGCCCCGCCGTTCGGCCCGGAGAACGCCGGCGCGGCGCATTTGGGCGAGATGGCGTGAAACAGCGGCCTGGGGCCGCCCCAGGGCCTCGGTCATGGCATGCACCGGCGCGTTTTTTTCTCTCTCCAGCAGCGCCAGCAGCCGCAGGCGGTCCGGATGTCCCAGCACACGCAATCGGTCCGCCATCCGCGCGAGCAGATCTTCTTCCGGAACCGGCCTTGATCCAACGACACGAGACGTATTCATGGGAGCAATAATATGATCTTATTTGTATATGTCAATATACATTTTCCACCGGATGTTGCAATGGAGCGAGTGCCGCAGGTTCAAGGCGCGAGAAGCGCCGCGGCGAGGATATTCTTGTTCAGGCGATCCTCGGACGTATGATACGCGGCCGAAGACCGCCGGCCCCGCGTGGACGCCTCGCCGGGTCGCCTTGGGCGCCAAGGCCTTTCGCCGGGCGCGTCCTATGCCCGGTTTCCCGTGGCGCACGATCCTTCGGCGATGGGCCATTGAGCGTCGCCACGCAGGTAAACGGGGATGGTTTCCAGGGGTGCTGCCGCGGTAATGGTTTGCCCTCCGTCGTAGCGCTGGCCGGTCCACGCGTCGCGCCAATGCGTGCCGGCGGGAAGGTAAACTTCTCGGGAAATGGCGCCTTGCGTGAGAACGGGGGCGACCAGGATGTCGGGGCCGAAGAGGAACTGGTCCTCGACCTCGTAGGTTTTTGAATCCTCTGCGAAGTCGAAAAACAGGGGGCGCATCGGTGGAGTGCCGCATCGGCTGGCGGTTTTCATCTGCTCCATGATGTAGGGGCGCAGCCGCTCGCGCAGGAACAGGATTTTGGCGATGATGCCATAAGCTTTTTCGCCGAAGGACCATACCTCGTTATCTGCGCCGGTGCAGGGTTCGCCAAACGGTTCACGCGCGCCGTGTAGCCGAAAGAGGGGACAAAAAACGCCGTACTGGAACCACCGTACGATCAGCTCCTGGAAGTAGGGGGTGCGCGGATCGCCGCCCGAAAAACCGCCGATGTCGGTGGTCCACCATGGGATTCCGCTCATGGCCATATTGAGGCCGGCTCGAACCTGAGCGGCCAGCACCTCGAAGGTGGACTCGATGTCACCCGACCAGACGGCTGCGCCGAAACGCTGACTGCCGGCCCAGGCTGAGCGGCACAACGTGATGATTTCCGTTTCGCCGGCTTCCTTGAGGCCGTCATGGAAGCCCTTCTCGTGCAGGAACGGGTACAGGTTGCCGACTTCGCTGCCGCTGCCGAGCTGGTAGCGCAGGTTGTCGTGGTCGGCGGGGTATGTTTCCGGTTCGCAGGCATCGAGCCAGAAGACGCGGATGCCGATGTCGTAGTAGTTCTTCTTGCACTTCGCCCACACATAGCGGCGCGCCTCCGGATGGGTCGCGTCGTAGTAGCGGGCAGCGCCGCTCAAACCGAACGTGTGCACCGGCATGCCCCGCACGGCCCGGGTCAGGTAGCCGAGGCGCACCATTTCGGCGAAGTTCTCGCTGACCCATTCCACGGCCGGCCACACGGAGATCATCACCTCGATCCCCATGTCTTTCAGTTCCTTCACCATGGCCTGCGGATCCGGCCAGAACCGTGGATCCAGGCGAAAATCGCCCATCTTGGGCCAGTGGTGGAAGTCAATGACAATGACCGACAACGGCAACCCGCGTCGTTTATGTTCCCGCGCGACGGACAAAAGCTGTTCCTGAGACCAATAGCGAAGTTTGCACTGCCAGAAACCGGAGGCGAAATGGGGCAAGACCGGCGCGTGCCCGGTGGCGTCGGCGTAGCGCTCCATGATGCCGGCATAACTTGCGCCGGTTGTGATCCAATAATCGAGTTGCCGCGCGGCGTGGGCCGTCCAGCGTGTCCCGTTGGCCGCCAACTCGACTCGTCCGATGGCGGGATTGTTCCAGAGGAAACCGTAGCCGCGATTGGAAACGAGGAAAGGAATATTCACTTCGCAATTGCGCTGCGCCAGTTCGAGCACGGCGCCCTTCTGATCCAGTAGGCCGTGCCGGTGCTGTCCCAAGCCGTAGAACCGCTCACCGCGTGTGGCCTCGAAGCGGGCCTCGACGCGATAGAGGTCGGAGTTGACGATCGGCCGCAGGCAACGGCCCGACGGACGCAGCAGGGGCGACGCTCCGTGGGCGGACACTTCGCGCAGCAACATGGCCCCATCTTTGGTCTTGCGGAAACACAGTTCGAAATGGCGGTCCACTTCGACTTCAATGGCGCCGTTGCGCAGGCGGGCGCTCTTTTCGGAAATTTCGATATCCGCCTCCATGGGCGGCTGCGGCAGCAAGGCCCAGTCAAGGTCTTCTCGCATGGAGGCCTCGGCGGTGCACCGCACCCGGAGACTGTCCCGCCCCCAAGGTTCGATCCAGACGAGGTCGTCGTTTTTTTTAAAGATGAGTCGGTTGCCTTCGCGGAGGAACATGCTCTCGGTGCTCACATTTGTCTTCCCCTTACCACGCAACGCCCCGATGGTTGTTGTTTGCATCGGCAAAAAGCGCCGTTCAGGTCTTGTTTGTATCATTCTTTAGTGTATGAGGCCAGTCTGCGAAGGCGGCGTGCGATTGTTTCGCTTCGGTTGCCTAGCCGGGGTCCGTTTTATTCGTTTGCTGTTCGTTTATGCTTCTGAACGAGAAATCCGGATGCGGAACCGCCGGATGCCTCCTGGGGGAGCCATGAACCGGTGCAGCCATGCAAGGGCGCTGGATTTGTGCCCCGGATTCTGGCATATTCGCCGGGCAAAGAGGCGGCTAGGGGGGAACGAAAGGCGCAGACGCCGGCGGGTGACATGAAGAGTTCACAATGGCTATCCAAGGACCTCGCGGCGGGGCCCAGTCCGGACTACGAATATCTCGATTCGGGCGAAGAGGGGCGACTGGAGCGCTTTGGGGCCTATCTGTTTGACCGTCCATCGCCCGTGGCGCTGTGGCGGCGGAAACATCCGACCCTGTGGAAGAACGCAGCCGGTATCTATCACCGGAGCCGGACAGGCGGTGGCCATTGGGAGTTCCGCCGAAACTTGCCCTCCCAGTGGCTGATGCGCTGGGATGACTTGGCGCTCCACGTCAAACCCACCGGCTTCGGTCACATGGGGCTCTTTCCGGAACACACGTGTCACTGGCCCTGGGTGCGGGAGAGGATTCGTGAGGCGGACGGCGGGCGGGTGTTGCACCTTTTCGCCTATACCGGGGCGATGACGCTGGTGGCGGCGCAGGCGGGCGCCGAGGTCTGGCACGTGGATGCCGTGCGCGATGTGAACGAATGGGCGCGGCGCAATGCCGAGGCCAGCGGCCTAAAGGAAGCGCCCATCCGGTGGATCACGGATGATGCGACGCGTTTCGTCGCGCGCGAAGGGCGGCGGGGCCGTCGGTATCACGGGATCGTTCTGGACCCGCCCAGCTACGGCAAGGGGCCGGAGGGCGAGAAGTGGATCATTGAGGACCACCTGCTGCCGCTGCTGGAACGGCTCATGGAATTGACCGCGAACGATGCGCGGTTCGTGCTGTTCACCTGCCATTCGCTGGGTTTTTCGCCGGCGTTGATGCGGAACTTTCTTGCGCCGTGGGTAGAACGCTTCGGCGGCACGCTGGAATCGGGCGCCATGCTATTGAATCGGCCTGATTCCTTCATCGTCTTGCCGGCCGGCTTCTATGCGCGGTGGTGGCGTTAGGCGCGCGCATTGTTGATGCGCGGCGCGTTGGTCGGAATTGGCTTGCGGCATCGGAGAGATTGCTTTCTAATTGAAAGGAGTGTTTGTGTGAGCCGCGTTTCTTTCACCGTTTCCTTTTGTCGGGCGCCTGTTCATGGGCGGCGTGGAGAGTTGCTCCGCGGTCTCGTGGCGGCGGTGGGGCTTCTGCTCGCTGGCGGCTGCTGCTGTGGATTCGGTTCGAAGCAGGGCGACAAGGGGCTGGCGGGGGTCAACGTGTATGTCGCGCCGGTGCCTTCGGCCATCGAACGCGTTGCTGTTCTTCCGATGAAAGCGCCCACCCAACTCATTGGGGAGTCGGTTTCCGACCTCCTTGTGACCGAAATGCTTCGTTGGGGCCGCTACACGCTCGTGGAGCGCAGTCAAATGGCGAATGTGCTGGGCGAGGCGGAGCTGGCGTTGGCGGGACTCTCTGAAAAGAGAGCCGTGGAAGTGGCGCAAATGCTGGGCGCGGACGGCGTAATCATCGGCACGGTGGACGAATACAGCACCGTGGCGCGGAAGGGCAAGACGTATCCGGTGGTGGGTTTGTCCATTCGGCTGATTGACTGCGCCAGCGGGAAAATCATGTGGAGCGCCAGCTTGGCCGAGCGGGCGGACAGCGCGGATGTGACGCTGCCGGAGCAGGCGCGGGGCGTGGCGCACTGCCTGGCGGCGGCAGTGCAGAAGGAATTGCGCGCGCAGAAGAAGGTGGGGACGCCTGCTGCTACCGCGGCAACGGCAAAACCGGCCCCCGTTCGGCAGACCGGCGGCGCGGCCGCAATGATCGCACCGCCGGCCGCGCCGTCGGGCCTGACGGTGTCGGACCTCGGCTTGAGGGAAGTCGCGCTCACGTGGGCGCCGGTGGCGGGGGGCATCCAATACGTTGTGGAGCGGGCCGAGCGCCCGGAAGGGCCTTTTGTGGAAGCAGGCCGGGTTTCGGCGGCGACGGGGCGCTGGACGGATCGCGGGCGGGCGGGCGAAACGCTCAAGGATGGCGCGGCGTACTACTACCGAGTGCGGGCGGTGGCGCCGGATGGCGCGGGAAGCCCCTATTCGGCAGTGCTGGAAAGCATGACCGCGCCGCCACCGGATCCGCCATTGAATTTGGAGGCGCGGTCGGCGAAGCCGCGCGGCGCGCGGCTGACGTGGACGCCGCCGGAGGCGCCGGGCGTGACCCGATACCTCGTCGAACGAGGGGTGCAAGACGAGACGGGCGCCACTGTTTTCCAGAAAGCGGGCGAAGTTGCGACGAATGTGTTTGAGGAAGGCGGCACGCCGACCAGCCCGCTGGCCGACAGCACCGTGTACCAATACCGGGTGGCGGCCATGAATCGGGTTGGCGCGATAGGGCCACCGTCGGAGCCGGTTTCCGTGAAGACATTGCCGCCACCCGACCCGCCGGAAGCGGTCACGGCGGAGAGCAGAGCCGTGCGTAGTGTGCCGGTGCGTTGGGCCGCCGCGGCCGATCCATTTGTTACCGGTTACGAGGTTTATCGTCGGGACGCGAGCGCGGACTGGGTTCGTGTAGCGGTTCTGGAAGGACGGGACAAAACGGAGTGCGTGGATGGCGGGCGAGAACCCGGTCGGTTGCTGGATGAGGCGCGGTATTGGTACCGCGTGCGAGCGGTGAACTGCGCCGGGGCGGTCAGTGCGGATTCGGAAGAGGCCGAGGCGGTCACGCGCGGCGCGCCGCCGCCGGTGGAGGGCGTGGCGGCGGAAGGAGGGCGGCCGAGGGAGGCGCTCGTGAAATGGACCCCTTCGCCGGATGAGAAGGTGGTGGGGTATCGGATTCAGCGGGCGGCGGAGGACGCCGCAGAATGGGTGGACGCCGGCGTGGTGAACGGGCGCGAGGCGGCGGAGTGGCTGGATCGCGGCGGCGCGCGGGCAAAGGATCTAGGGGGGCTGGAGGACGGCACGACCTACCGCTATCGCGTATTGGCCCGCAATTTGGCGGGCGTGGAATCGATGCCGTCCGATGCGGCCGAAGCCCGCACCAAATTTGCGCCCGCGGCGCCGGCGGGGTTGACAGCCTCGACTAACGCGCCGCGCGCGGTGCGGTTGGCGTGGCGGCCGAATCCGGAGCCGGATATCGCGCGGTATGAAATCGAAACGCGGCCGGCGGGCGAGAGTCGTTTCAAGGCGCTGGCATCCGTGGCGGCGGGCGACGCCGCGCAGTGCTCGCACGACGGATTAAAGCCCGGCGAGCGGCGGGAATATCGGGCGCGGGCCGTGGATGCCGATCGGCTGGCAGGACCGTGGTCGTTGATTGTCGAGGGGCAGGCCAAGCCGCTGCCAGAGCCGCCGCGCGATTTGGCGGCAACGGCGGAAGGCGGCGAACTGATCTTGAAATGGACGCCGCCGGACCAGGACGACATTCGCGAGTATCGGGTCTACAAGAAGGGACTGATGGGCCGGACGTTGCTGACGACGGTGGCGGAAACGGAATGCCGGTTGCCCGCCGAACAAGTGGGGCGCAAGGCGACAGTGCTCGTGACCGGCGTGGACGCGGAGGGGCAGGAAGGAACGCCGTCGCCGGCCGTGGACGTGCTAATGGAAACCGCGAAGTGAGCGTGATGGAGCGGCAGCGATTCGACGCCGTCGGGAGGGGGCGAATATGCGTGGGCGAAAAAGGTGGAAAGGGATCCTGCCATGGGCCGCGGCAGGAGCGGTGTGCGTGATGGCCGTCAGCGGCGCAGCGCAATCCAAACGAACGGCGGAGACCATGCAACCGACTCCGGCGCTGTACAAGGACGTGGAAGCGCAGATCAACCGCAGCGATTACGCCGGGGCGCGCAAGGCGTTGCTCGCGATCCTGAAGCGTCATCCGGGCGAATGGCGGGCCATGAACCTCCTAGGCAACCTGGCGCTGCTGCAGGACCGGCCGGACGAGGCGGCCGATTGGTATCAGCGCGCCGTCGCCGTGGACCCCGCGCAGGCGGAGGTCTACAACAATCTCGGGGCGGTAGCGCTCAGGCGGGGGGAACCGGTGCGCGCGTTCGAATGGTTCACGCTGGCCGTGAAAACCGATCCGAAGTCGGTAGAGGGGCTGGTGAATTTGGCGCTGCTTCACCAGAACAACGGACGGATGAAAGAGGCCGCGGAGCTGTTGGATCGGGCGCTGGAAGTTCAGCCGAACGATCTGGAAGCGCTGCATCGGCGGGCGGCGCTGCGGCGTGGCCTGAACGATCCTGCCGGCGCGGAAGCCGACTACCGGCGGATGCTGGAAATCGACCCTGCGGCCCACTCGGCGCGGGCGGATCTGGCGTTCCTCTATCTGGAGCAGCATCGTCTCGATGAGGCCGAGCAGGCGTTTCGGGAAACGTTGCGGGCGGCTCCCGACCTGGCGCGCGCCTGTTACGGGCTGGGGCTGACCCTCAAGCAGAAGGGCGCGGCGGCCGAGGCGGCGCCGGTTCTGGATCGCGCCGTCAAATTGGACCCGAAGAACGCCGACTATCGCGTGGATCTGGCCTTTGCCGTCGCCTTGGCGGGCGGCGCCAACGCCGCGGAGCGCGCGGAGCAGGAATTGGCGGCGGCGAGAAAGGCGGCGCCGAAAAACATGCGGGCGATCTTCCTGAGCGGCGTTTTTTATGACGATCTCGGTCGGCCCAAGGAAGCGATCCCCTATTACGAGCAGGCGGTGGCGGGCGGCTATCGTGTGAACCAGGCGCGCCTCTATCTGGCCGAGTGCCACTTGAAGAGTGGACAGCGCGACAAGGCGCTGGCGTTGGCGCGGCAGCTCAAGGAATCGGTGTCGGTTCGCGATCCGCTGCGGCCGGCGGTGGATGCGTTGGCGGCGCGGCTCGAAGAGAAATAGGAGGAGCCGGCATGCGCATTCGCACTCAACCGAGAATCGGACCAGCGCGGCGAGTGTTCGTTGCCGCGGCATTCGCGGCGATCTGCCTTTTCGCGCCGGCGGCGCGGCCGGAAGACATCAACGCCTTGCGGCAGGCGCAGACGAAGGAGCTCAAGGCACTCGAGCAGAAATACGATGCCATGGCCCGCCAGGCCGCCGGACGGCCGGATGGAACGGTGGACACCTCCAATCCGCGGTATCAGCAGATCAAGAACGATTACATCCGGCGCGTGCAGGAAGTGCGGACCAAGTACGCCCAGATGGATCCGCGCACGCAGGACACGGCCCAGACCATTGCCAAGTCCAGCGGGCAGATTTCCCTCTCCGGCAGCAATCCAAAGGACGTACGGGCGGATGTGGATTTGACCGCGAAAACCGATTCGGCGGCGGACAGGGTGGCGGCGGAATGGAAAGCGCGCGGCGATGTGGTGGAATATGACGCGGCGCGCGGGAAATACATCAACAAGACCACCGACACGACCCTGTGGCAGCCGGCCACGCCGGAACGAAACGCGGCCCGCCAGAGCGATCCCGACGCGTTTGTCACGCCGGGCGGAAAAGCGGCCTCGGGCGTCAAGGGATCGGAGGCCGTTTCCGATCCCAAGGGCTTCGTGCTCGATAACGAGCAGAAATTTGTGCATGCCGGCGCGGAAGGAGACCTCAAGACCCAGGGCAAGAGCGTGAGCAAAGCGGCCGTCGCCACGGGCGTCCAGAGCGAAACGGCGCAGCAGGCGAACCGGCTTCGCAACTACCAGGATGTGTACGAAGCAGGGGTGGCCAACCTGGGCGAATCGGATGCGGTCAAGCAGCAAAACATCCAGTCCTGGCAGCAGAAGGCGGATCGCGAGCTGCAGGAAATGAAGCAGGCCGCGGATCAAAGCAGCGCCCTCAAGCAGCAGGTTCGCCGGCAGCTCGCCGAACAGGCGGCGAAGAACAGCGGACCGAATGACGCGCTGGACGGCAAAACCACCGCGCAGGCCATCCAGGACCGCATCAACGCCGTCAACGAGGGTAATGCGGCGGCGGAAGCGCGCAATCAGGCGGCGCGCGAGCAGGCGGGGCTGACACAGAAGACGGAGGGCCAACAAACGGCTGCGGGATCTGACAGCGCCGGAAAGACCGCACCGGACGGCGCCACTGCGACGGGGACGGGCCCAGCGGCTGTCGAAGGCAAGCAAGCTGGGGGGACCACAGCCGCCGATCAGGGCGGCGCTGCAAAATCTGATTCGGCAACGCCGGATTCGGCAGCTAAGGCGCCTGCCCGCGGCCCCGTGCCGGTGACCAAGGAATCATTCGGCGCCTCGCACGAAGAAATCGGCGGGGTTTCAGTGGACAGCAGCCACCACAAGGCGGTGACCACCATCAAGGATGGCGATCGCACCACGGAGACCACCGCCGAGAAGGACACGGTCAACATCGGCGGCGGGAAAATCACCCAAACGACCGAATCCACCTCCACCACGACGGAAGACGGGGCACAGAAAACCACTACCGGCAAAAGTACCACGGAAACCAAAATCGGCGGGGTGGGGATTCAGTCCACGACGGAGTCTTCCTCAAGAAGCACGGAAGAGGGCGCGAACAAAGTCACGACCGGCAAGAGCACCACGGAAACCAAGGTTGGCGGCGTAACGATCCAGAAGACCACCGAAATCAGCGGCGAAGCGGAGCACAAGTTCGGGGATGGCAAACAAAAGGCTCCGGAGGCGGACGAAGACAAATCATCCGTCACCAAGAGCGTGAAAATTGCCGAGACCAAGTTGTTCGACGATGTGGACAAGGAGCTCGGGAAGAAGGAAGGCGGCACGGGATATCAGAGCAAGGATGGCAACACCGAAGCGTTCATTGGCGGGAAGGTGCAAGTGGGGCAATACGGGGCGCAGGGGAAGGCGACGCTGACGGCGGATGGAGACGGGTTGAAGGGTCAGGCCACGATCCAAGGCGAAGCGAACGTCTACAAGGCGGGCATGCAAGGTTCTGCCGAGCACCAGATCGCCGACGGGGTGAAGGTCAAAACCGAGGGCAAACTGGAAAGCAAAGCCGGCATCGAAGGGCAGGCGACCGTCGAGGGAACCATCAACTCCAAGGAAATCGCCGCCGGCGGCAAAGTGGGCGTTTTTGTAGGGATGAAAAACAGCGGCGAGGTGTCCGGCACCCTGGACATGAATGAGAGCTTAGGGATGTCGCTTACCGGCAAAGCGCAAGGCGAGCTCAATTTGGGCGCGGGAGCGGAAGGTTCGTTCAACGTCAAGATCGGTTGGGGCGGCATCAAAGTTCAGGGCAAAGCGTCGCTTACATGGGGCGTTGGCGCAGGAGGCGGGTTGTCGGTTGACCTTGACGCATCCAAGGCGGTGTTTGGCGTAAGCGAAAGCCAGACCGAGTTCACAAACAAGAAGATGGATGTCATCCATCAGCTGAACCAGGCCATCAAGAGCGGAGAATACAAGTTCCCCGACGGCGCCAACCGGATGGACATCCGCAACGACATGGAGCTGAAGGCGCAGTGGCTCCTCAAGCACCCTGAGGTGCTCTCCGGGGTCACGGGCCCTGACGGCAAGCCGATAGATCCCAGCGATCCCAAGGCGCTGGCGGGCGTTATTCTCGGCGACTCGAAGCTGGAAAAAGGCGGGGCCAAGGACGGCGGAACCAGTGTGACGACGGGGACCAAGGAACCGACAACCGCCGGAACGAAAGGCCCTGACAAGGGCAGTGAAAAAGAGCCCGGCGACAAGGATGGGGATGACAAGGGCGGCGAGAAGACCGGCGGCACCAAAAGCGGCAAAAGCACGGAAAGCGGAACCACTGCGGCGGGCGGTGGAAAGGGCGGCGCGGCAACGGGTAACGACTTGCAGGAAAGCGAACCCATGGCGGAGGCACCGGAAGGAGGGTATGGCGGCGGGAAAGGCGGCAAGAGCAGTGGCGTGCTGGAAGGTTTCGTTTCTGGAGCGGACAGCAAAAACGAGCAAACTGCGAGCGAATCATTTGGAACGATGCAGCAGAACAGCCAGTTGGGGCAGGCGTCCACCGCCGGCGATCAAGCGGTAGCTGGTGCGCAGGGGATTATTGAAGGCGGGGGGCAGCAGGCACAAACCACCAAGAGTCAAACCAGCTCGGAGATTGCGCAGACCGACCAGCAGAACAGTTGGGGCAGCACCCTTGGGAATGCCATTGCGGACGGCGTCAAGCAGGGCGGCGAAAGTTTCGGCTCCGCCATCGGCGGTGCGGCTGCCGGCGCGGTGTCCAGCCACATCTTTGGCGGCGGAAAGGGCGGCGGAAAAGCCGGGGGCAAGGGCGGCGGAGGGATGGGCGGCGCCGGCGAAGACGACGAGGAGGACGAAGGCATTTCCGGGACGGGCGGCGCCGGCGGCGGGGCTGGGGGCGGGCAGGTCGGCGTAAGTTCGGGCGGCTCCAAAGATGATGACGACGATGACGAGAAGGTCGGGAAAAAGGGCGGCAAGGGGGGCAAGGGCGGCGGAAAAGACGGCAAGGGGGGCAAGGGCGGGAAAGAAGACGAAGGAGGCCAGGGCGGAGACGGGGGGCAGGGAGGCGGCTCAGGCGTTCCGACCACGACACAGACCCAGAAATCCGGCAGCTTCACCGCCAAGCTGGTTCCAAGCGGAAACAGCTATTACATCGAGGTCAGCGGCGTCAGCAGTAACCAGTTGAGCGCCACGGTCAGCGGGACGGATGGGTATTCCGCCAGCTTTAGCGGCACGGGTTCCATCAAATCGTCCACCATCCCGGCGGGCGCCTCGGGCGTGAACGACACAGTGGTGGCCAAGGATCTGGTGACCGGCGAGACCGCGACGTTCAATTTCAAGTTCTAGCGGACAAGGCGCCGTGTGCGCCGGAGGAGCAATGCGATGCCAATGACACCTCGAGAAACGGTTATTCGAACAATTCGATTCGAAGGCGCCGATCGGTTGCCGCATGAGTTCCCCGAGCCATATGGTTCAGACTTTGTGTTGGTCAGCATGTCTCCTTCGCCCGATGCGCGTCCCACGGAAGGACGAGACGAATGGGGGGCGCTGTGGCACAATATTGGCGTGTCGAAGGTGGGCGAAGTCCTTGAGCCCTCATTGAAAAGCTGGGCCGATTGGAATCGGCTGAGCGTGCCCGATATTCGCGATCCGAAGCGCTGGACAGTTTTGGCGGGGGCGCGGGAGCGGGCGGGCGATCGTTTTCTGCTGGCCGCCGGCATATCGCTCTACGAGCGAATTCATTTCATTCGCGGGTTGGAAAATACCTGGGCGGACATTTACGAGGCGCCGGAGGATTTGTGTCGGCTGCTGGATATTCTGGTGGATATGAACCTTTACGCGATCGAGCAATATGCGGCGGCTGGAGCAGACGGCTACGCCTGGGCGGACGACTGGGGCCTGCAGGACCGGCTGATGATCGCGCCGGAAAAATGGCGGGAGATATGGAAGCCGCGTTATGCGCGGGTGATTGAGTCGGCCCATGCCGCCGGCCTGCTGGTGCTGCTGCATAGTTGCGGCGAGATCACGGCCATCCTGGACGACCTGATTGAAGTGGGGTTGGACGTAATCCAGATGGATCAGCAGGAAAACATGGGGCTTGAGCGGCTGGGTCGGCAATACGGGGGGCGGATTACCTTTTGGTGTCCCGTGGACATTCAAGGCGCCATGACGCGTGGAACGTTGGAGGAAATCCGGGCCTACTGCCGGTGCATGGTGCAGTGCCTGAGCAAGCGCGAGGGCGGCTTCATTCCGAAATGGTATCCGGACCCTGTCGGCGCAGGCCATCGGCCCGAAGCCATCGAAGCGATGTGCGAGGAGTTCATGCGAATCAGCGCCGACTGGGCAAGACAGAGGGAGATGCTATGCGAACCGGTCAAACGATGAGGCGGATGATTTTGACGGGGCTGGCGGCAGTGGTGGCGGGATGCGCGTCCCCCTCCGGGCAGCACTTCGCCGGCGCGGGCGACGGCGCCAACGTGTATGTGGCGCCCGAGCATCGTTCGATCCGGAAAGTGGCGGTGTTGCCGCTCAAGGCGCCAACGGAACTGATCGGCGCGTCCGTGGCGGATGTATTTATTACGGAAATCCTCCGGTCCGGTCGTTACGAACTGGTTGAACGCGGTCAGATGGCAAATGTGCTGGGCGAGGCGGAACTGGCGCTGGCGGGGCTCTCCGCCTCGCGGGCCGCGGAAGTGGGCCAGATGTTGGGGGCGGATGGTGTGATCGTCGGCACGGTGTCGGAATATGAGAACACGGCGCGCGGCGGTCGGACATATCCTGTGGTGGGCATCAGCGCGCGGCTGATAGATTGCGTTTCCGGCAAGATCATCTGGAGCGTGGATCTGGCCAGGCGGGCGCAAGACAGTCGGGTGACGCTGCCGGAACATGCCCGGGCCGTCGTGCACGACATGGTGGCGGCGGTTTACAAGGCCACGCGGTAAGCCTGGATTTCGAAAAGTCCGCGATCACGCGGCCCGGCACGTCCGGGGAAGCGAACGGGGGATTACGATGAGGCAGGAGCAGAAGAAAGCGCGGAAAAAGTGGCTGATTGGGTTGGCGGTGTTGGCTGTCGTCGCGGGATGCGCCAGTCCGCCGGAGCCGACGGCCGGATACGACACGACACCCGCGCCGCCGGCGGCGGTTCAGCCGGCGGCGGCTCCGGCGGGCGGCGCGCTGCCGCGGGTAATGGTGCTCGTGGACGAAAAGAGCCTCGGCACCATTCCGACGGAGGAAACGGCGGCGCTGACGGCCCATCGTCTGCTGGCGGCCGGCTTTACGGTTGTCAACCAGGACATGGCCCGCTCGAACATCAAGCGCGAGCAGGAATTGAGAAAGATGGCCGGCGACGCGCGCGGTGCGGCCGTGCTCGGCCTCGAGTTCGGGGCGGACGTGGTGATCATGGGAGACGCAGTGGCCAAGCCTTCCGCCCGCCGAATTGCGGAGAGCAACCTCCGCACCTATCAGGCGGTGGTGACACTGCAGGCCATCCGAACCGACAACTCCGCGGTGCTGGCGACCGCTTCCGAAGACGCCTCGGTGATCGGCGTGGACGATGCGGCGGGCAGTTCCAAGGCGCTCAAGGCCGCGGCGGCCAAGAGTGTGGATGCGCTATTACCGGCGATGACGGCGGCGTGGCAGCGTTCCGGTGCCGCCGCGAGCGGCGCGTTTCCGCATCGCGTGACGTTGAGCGTCGGCGGGGTGGATCAAATGTGGAAACTCAAGGCCGTGCGGGAGCATTTGCGCGGCATGAATGAAGCGGCGCGCAACGTGACGCAGCGCTCCTACACGGCGGGGCTGGCGGTATTCGATCTAGAGACGGCGGAGCCGCCGGAGGAGTTCGCCGAGCGGCTGGTGCTGGCGCCGCCGGCGGGGCTGAAGATGCAGGTCTTGAACCTTGGGCCCGGCAAGATCGACCTGCGGGCGGTGGCGCAATAGGCCTTCACGGCCAGGGAGGCGTGCATGATGACGAGGCGATGGACGGGATGGGCGGTCATCGGGTTGGCGTTGGCGCCGGTGCTTTGCGGCGGGCAGGCGCCCCAGCTGGGGGACGAAGCGTTGCTGCTCAAGGCCTATTGTCATTACATGCTGACCCGTGAAATTCCGGCGCAGGGCAAGGCGCTGGCCGAAGGGGCGACGCCCGCTGATGCCGAGGCCATAGGCCGCGCGCTGAATGAGTGGTCCGCTGGTCAGGTGGTCGCCATTCGCCGTGAACTGGAGCGGCGTTTTGGGGAAGAAGCGCGGACGCGGTTTGAGGAATTCGTCTCGGAATTCACCGCGGCGGAAGAGCGGAAGGACGCGGCGTATCTTGCGGCGCTGGCCGCCGCAATCCGGCGGACGCCGCCACCCGCCGATTATGCTGGGTTGCGCAAGGCGGCGGTGAACGCCCTGCTGCGCCAGGAAATCGAATCGGCATCGAAATGGCTGGCGGACGTCCAGACATGGCGCGATTTGCGGGCGCAGCGGGATGATGTGCCGGCCCTCGAGGTGTGGCTCGCGCGGGAGGCGCCGGAGGAACAGGAGGCTGCAATGCCTCCTGCCGCCGCTCGCGCGCCGGCCCGCGCCGTAAATCCGCTGGCTGAAGCCGAAGCGCCTCTGCCGGAACTACAGACGGACGAAGAGGGCGAGAGCGCCGGCCCGCTGGACAGCTTTGATTCCTTGCGGCGCGAACGTCGCGCGCGGGCGTTGAAGGAGGCTCAGGCGGGCATGGCGCAGGTGGCGGCGGAACGGCAGGCGGCGGAGCAGGAGTACGCGGCGAAGAAGACGGCGGCGGCGCAGGCCGAGGCGGAATCGCTCAAGCGTCATGCGGAGAAGCTGGCGGCGGCGGAAAAAGAGGCGGCTGTGCAGCGACAGAACAGTTGGAGCAGCCGCCTGAAGAACATCGTCGGTGCCACCATCACGGCGGCCACGGGCGCGTTCACCGGCGGGGTCGGCACCCGCGCGGGGGAGGCGCTGGCGAACGAGGTGTTCAAATAGCGGCGCGCTCCGCCCCCGCCGCGTTCGAGCCCGTCGCAAGAGTTGGGATGAACTTCAAAGTCCGGACACCGGCAACAGAAGTCCTTCTCCTGTGCGCGCGGCCGCCGGCGGAAGACGTCGAGGCGCCGTTGCGGCGGGTGGCGCCGGCGATCGAAGACTGGCCTGCGCTGGCCGATCGGATGGTCTGGCATGGCCTGACCATCGCGGCGCATCGGCGGCTGCGGGACATTTGTCCTCATCCCGAGACCGGCGAGCGATTACGGCGGCTGGCGCTCCTGCATGCCGGGCGCGCCGCCCAATTGACCGGGGAACTGCTGCGAATTCTGGAGGCGCTTGAGCGGGCCGGCATCGAGGCGGCGGTGATCAAGGGGCCAGCGCTGGCCCGGCTGGCGTACGGCGAAACCACGCGCCGCGAGTTTGTGGATCTGGATCTGCTGGCGCGGCCCGCCGACATTCCCGCGGCGGTGGGAGTGATGGAGGCGGAGGGGTATCGTCTCCAGGCCCCTTTGAGCGCGAGGCAGATCAACGCCTACCTGCGGTCGGGGCGGGAGTGGAAATTCGTCCGGCAGGAGAAGGCCGTGCACGTGCATCTTAACACGGCGGTGGTTTCGCACGCTGAATATCCGCTGCTTGATCCTGCGGGCTGGCTCGATCGAGCGATTACGGTTGAGCTGGACGGGCGGCGCGTTCGGACAACGTCTCCGGAAGACACGTTGCGGATGCTGTGCGCGCACGGTGCGGAACACGCGTGGGACCGGTTGAGCCTCGTTGCGGACCTTTCGGCCTTTCTGGTTTCCGATGTTGGCCCAGACCTGGAGAGCGTAGCGGCCGAAGCACGACGCACCGGCGGCGCGCGGATGCTTCGGACAGGGCTCTTGCTGGCGAATGCGCTTCTCGGCGCGGCGCTGCCGGAAGGCGCGATGGCCGACGCGAAGCAGGACGCACAGGCGGTGCGGTTGGCGGCGGAGGCGGCGGATCGGCTGACGTCCGCTTCGATGGAGGAAATGCGACCGGCGGCGATATGGTGGTTTGTGGGTCGGTCGTTCGATCACCGGCTCGAATCGGTGCGCTATTGGCGGCGGCAGATTCTTGTCCCCAGCGTGGCGGAGTGGCGGTTGATCGCCCTGCCCGCGGCGTTGTATCCTCTGTATTACGTCTTGCGGCCCCTGCGGCTGGCATGGGCTCTGACGAGGCGGCGAACGCGGGCTCAGGCCGGCGGTGGCGGTTCGGCGGCCTGAACCTGAACGGGGAAGAGCGCCACGCGCCATTCCCAGACGGGAATGTCGTGGCGTCGGGCCGCTTCCAAGGCGGCGCGGCGTGCATCGGGATCGAGGGGGGCGGCGATGACGATTTGCTGCGCCTTTTGCGACTCGATGACGCGTTCAAGGTGCTGCCGTCCGCCCAGCACTCGCTGGCCGTAGACCAGCATGCCCCAAAGGTTCGGATCGTCATCCAGCAGGCCGACAACTCGCGCACGCTGTTCGCGGCCGGCGGCCGCCACGGCCTGCCGCTGAAGAAAAAGCGTGGCCCGATCTCCAGCGCCGTAAACGATCGTGCGCAGGGAAGCATCTTGACGCCCTTTCGAATGCCGCGCCGCATCCGGAGCCCAGGCCATGGCATCCACGACGAGCTTTGGCAGCAGACGGATGCCGACGATGAGCGTGATGGACAGCCCTAGGTGAAGGAGGGTCTGAAGCGCCAGGCCCTTGGGCATGGGCCATTGGATGACGACCGTCTCGTCGTGGGCGGCGCCGAGATTGAGTACGGCCAGGTCCATGGGCCGATGCGGCAGGCCGGTGAGAATCGTCATGGCGGCGGCCGCGAGGATGCCGCCGGTCAACGCGAACAAGACCAGGACAAATTCGGAAACGCGCGCCAGACGCCAGATGCGGCTGTAGGCGCGCACCGCGAAGAGGGCCAGGAAGGGCACGCCCACCCAGAAAAGGAGTTGATCGAACCAAAAGAGTTTGAACTCTCTCGCGGTGAGGGGCGGCGTGGTCAACCGCGTGGCCACCCAGAGCGCGCCGGCGAGAAGCGCTAGGTCGAGCAGGGGCAACAGCGCCGCGACCGTGCGTTGCGGCCGCGGTTTGCGAAGGCCGTTGATCAGGGCCACGCCACTGTCCCATAATTCGACATAGGCCAGATGCCGTACCACGACGTAGGAGGCGGCGATGAACGCCAGCAGATAGATGCCGTGCGCGTAGGATCGGTAGATCATGCTGAGCAGGCCCACGGCCACGAGGGCCGCGGCTGCGCCGTAGAGCCAGAAGGCCACGCCACGCTGGGACAGCCCTTCCCGTAGCAGGCGATGATGCAGGTGGTCGAGGTCGCCTTCGAATACCCGCACAGCGGTGCCGGAAGACCCGTTTTCCTCGGAGAGTCGCGCGCCAATTCTTCGGGCCGTGCGCCGCCAGACGGCTAGAAACGTATCGAACATCGGAACGCCCACCGCAAGCAACGGGACAAAGATGGCGGTGAGTGCCGCGCCTTTGGCCGAGGTGCTGATGGGGACGGCGGCCAGCGTTAGCCCGAGAAACATGCTGCCGGAATCGCCGAGGAAAATGCCGGCGGGGTAGAAATTGTGGCGCAGGAAGGCCAGTCCGCCGCCGATCAATCCCAGCAGGACCAGGGCGTCGCCGGGCATGTGGCGGAAAAGAAAAGAGCCTGCCAGCCCCACGGCCGCGATCACGGCCAGTCCGGTTGCCAGTCCGTCGAGCCCATCAATCAGATTGAAGGCGTTGATGATGGCCAGGAACCAGAAGATCGTGAGGGCGGCGTCCAGCGGCAAAGGCAGGCTGAAGCCGAGAATCTTGCCGACGCGCATATCCAACGCAAACGCGAGCCCTGCAACCGCGGCCTGTCCCCCGAGTTTTATCCACGGCCGCAGGGACCAGCGGTCGTCAATCAGTCCTAGGACCAAGAGCATGGATGAGATCGCGAGGAAGCGCATCCACCAATTCAGCGTGAGGTCGCCCTGAAACGGCAGCCATTCGATGAGGAAAACGGCGGCGCAGCCGACGTGAAATGCCAGAAACAGGGCCGGCCCCCCCGAGCGTGGGACGGGGCGCTTGTGAAGGTGGCGCCCGCCCGGCTGATCCACCAGCCCCCATGCGGAGCCCAGTCGTTTCATGGCCGGGGTGAACAGGAATGCCGTGAGGAAGGAGGCCAGGAAGACGAAAACGTACTTCAGAAGAAAGTCAAAGGGCCAGCCGGTGCTCATGAACGCCTCCGTTCACGCCGAGGCGTATCGTATTGCCGCAGACCGCACAATTCCAGCAAAACATGAAACAGGAAACAAGGGCCTTCTATCAGGCTGCGCCGCCAGCACTTGCGCGGCTCCCGCAGGAGACGCCACGCCCATTCCAGCCCTGCGCGGCCCATCCACGCCGGCGCGCGGGGTGTGGCGCCGCTGAGGAAGCCGAAGGCCGCGCCCACGCCCGCGGCTACCGGCACGTGCAGACGGGCGAGATGCGCGGCGATCCAGCGGTCCTGCTTCGGCGTGCCAAGTCCGACCCAGAGGATGTCCGCACCCGATTCGTTGATCAATCGGACGTGTTCGGCGTCTTCCTCTGCCGTCGGTGGACGGAAAGGCGGGGAAACCAAGCCCGCCACGCGGTGGCCGGGATAGCGGCGCTCGACGGCCGCGCGAAGGGCGGCCAGTTGTTCCGGCGTGTCGCCGAAAAAGAAACTCGAATAGCCCTGCCGGTCGGCCCGCTCCAGGAAGGCGGTCATGAGCTCGGCGCCGGGGAGCCGCTGTACGTGGCGATGGCCCCGCAGGCGCGCGACCCACACCGGGGCGATGCCGTCGGGAACCCAGAGGGCGGCGGCGTTCAACGCTTCCTTCAATTCCGGATCCTTGTGCGCCTCCCACAGACCGTGGAAGCCGGTGACGACCACCTGCCGGCAGGGGTCGCGGGCGCGAATCCACGACTCGATGAGGTTCAGCGCCTGTTCCCGCGTCGGCAGATGGACGCGGGAGCCCAGCACGCACACAGACGGAAAATCGGTGTCGGTCATCGGCTGGTTCCTTTGGGATGGACGGCGTGGGAACCCACGGCGCAACGCGTCTCGCGTTGGAGTGTTTCCAGGTAGGCGACAGCGGGCAGAAGCAGCATGAAGTCAACGCCGAACATGCTGCCGCAGACCTCGGTCATGCTGCGCACAGTGAAGAACGTCAGGACGCCGCCGGCCTGCAGCAACACCATTTCCTGCCCCAGCCGGCGGGCGATGCCGGAAGACAGGACGTCAAAGAGAGCGGTCCAAGCCTTCCAGTACCCCAGCATGAAGGCGCCGCCGCCCACGAGGCCGGCGGTCAGCAAGGCGTAGAGGTGGGTGTTGTGAACGTGCTCGGCGATGAGCAGGCGGTCCGCCTGAAATCCCCAACCCCAGATCGGCGACTGAAGAATGGGCCCGATGGCCGCCTGCCAGGCCCGGTGCCGGCCGGTGAGCAGTCCCGCCCGCGCCACGGTTTCGCGGCGCAGCAGGTGATCCATGATTTCCTGGGGAATCAGGTTGAATCCCAGCGCCAGCGCCAGGCCAAGGACAAGAAAGACGCCAAGATGTCGGCGTTGAGGACCGCCGGCGAACAAGGCAAACAGCATGGCCGCCAACATGCTCACCGTGGCCCCGCGCGATTGCATCACGTAGACGATGGCAAGGCTGGCCGCCAGAGGGATGGTCCAGAGCCAGCGGCCGGCGCCGCGCCGCTTGCACACCATGACAAAGGCCAGAATCCCCGGCACCGCGGCGAAGCGCGCCACACCCGAAGCGCGGGACATCGGCATGCCGGCCACCGACGTCACGCGGCTCGTCACGCCGTAGCCCGAAGCTTCCAGTCCCCGTCCTTCAATCAAGGCGCCACGGGCCATGAGCACCAGCGTCACGAAGAAAAGCGTGCTGATGATCCAGCTCAAGCGATTCAGTCGCGAAACCTGGGTCAGGCCGTCGGGATCGTTCAAGAACAGACGGGCGGCGGCGGGCACGGCCAGGTAGGCGAGGGCCCAATAGACCGGGGAAAAGAGATCGGGACGGCGCAACGACGAGGGCCACATGAGGCCGGCGGCCAGGCCGAGCAGGCCGTATACGGTCCACAGGCGCAGGCTGGGTGCGATCCAGGGCGCGCGGCGGCGTGTTTGGGCGGCCAGTCCCGCCAGAATCAGCACCACCAGCGGCAGCGCGGCGCGCGCCGCATGGGCGGCCTGCAGCCAGTTCGCGGGAGGACGGCGGAGCATATGGGGTCCGGTGTTGATGCTGAACCACAAGGCGATCCAAAGCAATGCTGGCAGCGACCCATACCAAGAGCCCGCGTGCCGGCGCGCGGTGGTTTGATTGGCGGAGGCGACCATCATGAATCCTCCTGCCGTTGTGCGCTCTGCAACTTCCGCCTGTAGATGGCGTCCACCATGGCCACTTTCTTCTCCCAGGAAAAATCGGCGGCACGCCGGGGGGCGCCCCCGGCCAGACGATACCGTTCTGTCTCGTCGCTGGCGAGCTTTTCGATGGCGCGGGCCAAGTCGGCGGCGATCTGGGCGGGATTGTGAACCGGCACGAGAATTCCGCAATCAGCCGTCAACACATCCGGAAAGCCACAATGATTCAGGGCGATCACCGGCACGGCCAGCGAAAGCGCTTCGAGGATAACGGTGGAAGTAAGGTCCTTGAGGCTGGTGATGACAAACACGTGCGAGGCGGCCATGCGCGCGACGGCTTCATGGCGCGGCAGCAGCCCATGCCAGCGGCAGCGGGCGGCAATCCCGAGCCGGCTTGCTTCGCGTTGCCATTTCGAACGGCACGGACCGTCGCCGAGAATGTCCAGCCGCCAATCGAGTGCCGGGGGGAGGCGGTGCAGGGCATTCAGGAGCAGGGGCAACGCTTTTCCGGGCAGGTGTTGTCCGCTCCAGGTCATTCGCAGCGGCTCTCCTGGTCTTCGGGCGCGGGGCGCCGAGGCCGGCGCATTCTGGAGCGGGCCGGTTTCAGCGACAACGATGCTGTCTTCCCCGTACCAGCGCCGGATTTCCCGCTGGATGCCGCTGGTGGCGGCAATGATGCCGCCGCGCGCTTTGCGAAGAGCGCGGCGGGGCGCAACGAGGCAGGTTTTTTGGAACGAGTTGACGATGTTGCGCGCCGCGTAGTAGCCAGCGCCGCCGGCCCCCAGCAGCGGAAGCAAACGCCACGGCGTGTTCTCCAGTCCGCCGATCGGCCCCCAGACGAACGGAATGTCCAGCTTCCACAAATGGCCGGGGAACCGGAAGCCGACATAGGTCAACTGATGCGCAAGGTCGAAAGGTTGGTTGCGGTGCAACGACCGGGCCAGCCGTCCCGCGTCGCGCAGCCAGAGCCTGTACGCCCAGTTCATCAGCGGTTTGGCGATGGAGGATTCGATGGCTCTCCAGCCGGGCGTGGGCCGGTAATGCCAGAGGCGGTGGGGCACATACACGAAACGAATACCGGCTGCCGCCGGGTCTTCGCGCTGCGCCTGTTCGATGTCCGCCCGGTGAAAAGCCGCGGTCAGCACGCAAAGATCATGGCGCGCAGCCAAGGCCCTGACCCACCCCCAGCCGACGCCTTCCTCGGACCCCGCGCGGGGATTGCACGCATAGGCTGAAACCAACACACGGAAACGGGCGCTCATTCGGTCGAAGGTCCTTTCCAAAATCGGCGGATTTTTCGCCATTGTTCGCGCCGCATGAACGCGACCACATCCGGCGGCACCGGAATCGGTTTGCGGGCCAGCCAGTCCCGGAAGAAGCCCGCGAGGAGCGCCGCGCCGGCGATCACGTATGGCGGACGGGCCATGCGAGCGCCTCCGCGCAGCAGCTCGAAGAGCGGCGAGTCGCCCATCAGGTAATCCATGCGGCCCATTCGATAGCACACGGGAACTTTTTCCCGGATCGTGTTGGCCGGCACCTGTAGTTGGCCCGCCGTGATGTCCGGAAAGCAACGGACCTTCCAGCCCATCATGCGGGCGCGCGCGACGGCGATGACATCGGAATGACCATACGGCGCGTAACCGCCCAGCGCTTCGACGCATTCTCGCCGGAAGAGTTGAACGGGGCCGCCGACAAAATACGTTTTGATGAAACCGCCCGGCAACGGCGATCCGTCGGCGGCAACGTTGCGCACGGCGCCGCCGGCGATGCCCAGCGAGGAATCCGTCATCATCCGGTCTATGACGCGAGCGTAGTAATTCGGCGGGAGGGCCACGTCGGCGTCCAGGTTGCCGAGGAAGGCGTAGGGCAGGGCGCGAAACTTCTCCAGCGCCAATGCCATGGCGCGCGCCTGCGCAATGGTGACTTTTTCGAGGCGCCCGGCGTCCTCGGGGCATTTTTCCTGGCGGGCGAATTCGATCCATGGGTGGCGGGCGCTTGCGGAAAGGATGGCTTCATCCGTACCGTCGGTAGATCCGTCGCTGACGATGAGCCATCGCAGAGGCCGCTCGGTTTGCGCCGCGACATCGCGGACGAGGACCGGAATGCGGTCCGCCTCGTTGTACACCACCGTCACCAGCGCGTAGTTTCGGTTCATGGCGCGACGGGTCCGGCCGTGAGGGCGTCACGGAATTGTTTCATGATGACCGGCCAAGCGTAGCGTCTTTCGACCAGTTGGCGGCCGTTTTCCGCCATGCGGCGGATGGCATCGCTGCCGTCCAGGACGCGGATCATCGCTGCGGCAAAAGCCGGAGCGTTCGGCGGCGCGAGGAGGAGGTGTTCATCGGTGCGGACGTCGAGGCCTTCGGCGCCCTTGTCGGTGGCGACCACGGGAAGGCCCGCAGCCATATATTCGAGGATTTTCAGGCGCGTTCCGGAACCAGAGAAGATGGGGGCGACGCCCATGACGCAGGCTTTGACGAAAGCCGGCACCTCCTCGTGCGGAAGAAGGCCGGGGCAGAGAAGCCAGGACTCCCGATAGGGAACATCGCCGCCCAGCACGGCCAGGGTGGCGTTCGGATGGGACTGCCGCACCAAGGGCATCACCTCTCGAACCAGAAAGTCTACCGCCTCCCGATTCGGCTGATAGCGGTAGAAGCCCATGAAGAGAATGGTTTGGGGCGTGACCGCGTAGCGGCGGCGGATAGACGCGATATCGTCTGGCGCGACACGATCGAACGCGGCGACATCCACGCCGTTGGGCAGCAGGCGCGGGCGAACGCCATAGAGGCGATGGAAGTGGCCGGCATCCGTTTCCGAAACCGCGAAGGCAAGGTCGCAACCCTTCAGGACGGCGCCTTCGGCCCATCGGGTGAGCAGCGTGACGGGCGGCGCATGTTTCTCGCGACGGAGGAGATGCTCGACGTTGTGGGCATGATAGATCACTCGCGCGCGAGGACATGTTTTGCGCAGCCGGCGGAGGAGCAGGAGATGGTACAGCGCCCAGGAAGCGCCTTCGAGAACGACAACGTCCGGCTCCGCCGCGCGGCATGCCACGGCCATGCGCCGCAACATGCGCGGCAAGGCCGCCATCTTGCGCCACCGCCGTTCGCTCCAGCCGTCAAGAGAGACTAGCCGAACACTCGGGGGGCTTGCCGGCACCGGAGCCGAAACCGCCTGAATCAGCATTGCGTCTGGACCGGCGAAGCGGGCGCAGGACCATGTGACGGATGCCGCACCGCTGTCCGGCGGGTACGCCCGGTAGAAGCACATGAAGGCCGTTTTCATCCCGGCGTCTGTCTTCATGGCGTTCTTCTCTGCGGCAGGCCGGCGGCGAAGTTCAAGGCCAAAGCCCGCATGTCCTGAACGAAACGCGCTGCGGAAAACCGGCGGGCCTGGTCCGCCAGATGGCCGGCAAGCGGTCCGCACAAAACCGGGTACCGCAGGATGCGGGCGATTTTCTCCACCGCATCCGAGGCGTCGCGGTAGATCAGGAGGGGGTGATTGACGATTTCCGCCGGGCCTCCGGTTTCGGGCACGAAGGGGATGCAGCCCGCCTTGACCATTTCCGCGACGGCGATGCCGAAGGCTTCGCCCCGGCAGGCATGCAGACCATAGCGCTGCGACGAGAGCAGCGCCCATTTTTCCGCACCCTCGAGCAGGCCGTGGTGACGCACCCATGCGCGTTCGGCCTCGATGACCCTGCGCAGACGCCGCTCGTAGGACGGGGCGTCCGCCCGTCCGACCAGATGCAGCGTCAGGCGAAATCCTTTTTCGCGAACGGCTTTCAGCATGGCGATAATTTCTTCGATGCGCTTTTCGTGCGAGAGCCGTCCCATGGCGACGAAGCCGTCTTCCCGTTGCGCCCATGGGCGCGCGGCCGGAGCGTCCGGCACGGGCGGGTACACGACGGGCGCGTCGAGGTCGAACTGTTCACGCAGCAGGCGGGCGGACCATTGCGAGTTGGCGACGATCAGGTCGTCCGGCGCCGGCGGCGGACGGCCCGATGTCCCGGCCACGAGGCGGACTAGGCTCTCGTAGGCGGAGCGAACCCCGGGAATTCGCCGGAGCGATCCGCGTGTTCCCGGACGAGGAGGATGCAGGGTGTTTCGCAGTTGTTCGTTCCAGGAGAAGTCGGCAAGGCAATGGATGCCTGGGGCGCCGAAGTCGCAGAAATTGTAGGCGCTAATGCGCAGGTCAAATTGCGAGGCGACGCTACGGCAGAACCGTTCGAAAATTGCGCCGCGCAGCGCGGCGCCCCCGGCGCCGAGCATGCGCCAGGGGAGCGCGGGCCGCCGCACGCGAACGCGTTCGGGCGCGAGTGCGACACCGCAAAACCGGTTCAGTGCCTGAAGATCGAAGGGGCCAGTGGTCAGCAGCGCCACCGGCGCGAAATCCTCGAACCCCTGCAGCAGCCATGCGGCGCGCGATTCCGAACCGCCATGGCCAAGAAAGGGGTGCGCGATCGCGACGCGGAAGCGTTGCGGGCTGCCGGGAATCCATGTCGTTTCTTGCCGCCTGTTCATGCGCCGCTATTGTGAACATCCGGCTGCCGCGCGCGCTGTCGCATCACTCCGGATCGGGAGGACGCTCCGGAGGCAGAAACAGTCGGACCTCTCCGGGGTGGGACGCGAGGGTTCGCGCGCGTTCAAGGGCCGTGTCGGCTGCATCCACCTGGCTAAAGGCCATCAAGCCGCGCGCAAGCCAGAGCCAGGCGGTGTAGTCCGAGGGGGCGGCGCGAACGGCGTCCCATGCCAGCACCACGCTGGTTTCGGCCAATCGGATGCGGAGCCGCCGGTCGAGATCCTCCCGCAGCCCCCAGTTGAGGAACAACGCGGCAGCGTCCGTCAGGCCGTCGGCGTTCCGGTTACCTGCAGCGCGGATCGTTTCCGCTTCGGTCAGCGCCATGGTCAGCGCCTGCGCTGCGGCGGGTGGCGGGCTTTTGGCTTCCGCTTTTTGCCAGTAGAAAAGGCGGGCCAGCGCCAGCTCGCCGCGAAGAGCGCGGGCATTGACGAGAAGCGAAACCGCCACGACAGCGGCCATTGCAATGGCGACCAGGCGATAGAGGACGCGGCCTGCGGGCGAATCGGGTTTTGGCTTGGAGGCGGACGGCGTCGGGAATCCCTGCAGCCGGGCGGCTGCGAGGGCCAGTCCGGCCAGCAGGCTCATGAACAGCGCGTTGGCAGGTTTGTGGAGACTATAGTCGGCCACACTGTGGATGGCCAGCGCCGTCAGTCCCGTCAGCAGCCCCCAGGTCATGAGCTGGGCGACGCGCGGGGCCTTGTCCATTCCGCGAAGCACGGCGCGAAGCCAGAAGCCGAGGGCGGCGAGGAAGAGGCCGGCGCCGACAAGGCCGCCTTCGGCGAATAGTTGCGCCCAATCGTTGTGGGCGTGCAGCCAGCGGAACTGAAGGCCGGGACTCTGGAACATGGGAAACGCGTGATGGAAAGCGCCGAAGCCGCAGCCGAACCAGGGCGAGGTGCGGAAAAGGCGCAGGGTGTCGAGCGAGACGATGAGCCGGAAATCTTCCAGCGGGTTTCTAGCCAGATCGGTCAGCGTCCCCAACCGGCCAGCGAGACGGAGGCCCCCGAGCCACAGGGCAGCGGCCGCGACGGCCAGTCCCGCGAGGGCCGCCGTGACGCCGAGGCCGCCGGCGCGACGCCATCGCAAGGCCGCCAGCGCCGCGAAAAACAGGATAGCGGCGGCCAGGCCAACCATGGCGCCGCGCGACAGCGAGGCGCAGACGGCGCCGGCCATCAGCACGAGGGCGAAGCCGGACAGCACTATGCGGCCCGCGTTCCGGGTGGACAGCCAGGCCAGCCGGTCCCGCCAGTTGGTCCACGCCATGGTCTCGCGCACGAGGCGGGAGGAGAGGAAAAGCCCCAGCGCCACGCCAAAGAGCAGGTTCATGTGGGCGGCGAAATGGTTGCGGTTGGAGAACGGGCCGAAGACGTCACCCCCATGGCGCGGCGCGCGGAACCAGAAGATCTCACGGGAGCCGGAGAACCGATGAACGAGTGCGATGACGGCCATGACGAAGCCCGAACAGACCAGCAGCACGGCCAAGCGACGCAGCGGCCGCCATTCGCGGATGGTTTCGCCGGCGATCACGAAGACCGCCGCGTAAGTCAGGAAGAGCCAAAGACTATCCCACGTGGCGGCCGGTGATACGGACAGCGCCGGCGCTTCGCCAAGGGAGGGCGCGGTGTCGAGCGGCGGCCGGCCCAGGATGGCGGAGGCCGCGACTTGTGCGTCACGCCACAGCCGACCCTGAAGGGGCGCGAGGCGCTCCACCCATTCCCATGGAAGGGGCAGGGCTTGGAGCATCACGAAGAGCCCCAGCGCGAAGAGCAGGATCGCCGCGGGCGGACAGGCTAGATCGCGCAAGCGGCCGTAGGCCGCCTGACCGATCAGCCAGAGCAGCGCGCCGATGCCGATCCAGAGCGAGAGCGCGAGGTAAACCCAGGCATCCGTGGCGCCGAACAGCCAGGGGGCGGCCAATGTGCCGGAGACGGCCAGCCACCGGGCCGGCGTGTCCAGCGCGCGCCTGGCTTTGGGCCATTCGGTCATAACGTCTTACTTGCCTCTTCCGATGATTCCGTTTCGCGCTCACGCCTGTCCCGGTCCCGGCCGTAGTAGGCGCGGTGGTAGTCCTTGGCGTAACGCGAATAGCCGTAGTAGGAGTAGTACGAATAGTGGCGGCCGAGTTTGGCGATGACGGCGTTGTTGAGAATCGCGCCCACGATACGAGCGTGCACTGCCTCGAGCTGCTCGCGCGCCCGGGCGACGATGGCCCGCGAGCTCATGCCGGCGCGCACCACCAGCACCACGCCGTCGCAGAGCGTGCTGAGGACGGCGGCGTCGGACGCGAACAGGACGGGCGGCGTGTCAAGGAGTACCCAATCGAATTCCGCGCGGAGCATGCGAATCAGCTCCCGCGCCGCCTTGGATCCGATCAGCTCGGACGGATTGGGAGAAGGCGGACCGGCGGAGAGCACGCGCAGGTTTTCCACTTCCGCGCCGTTGGCGGCCACGACGCGTTGGATGGCGGCCGGCCATTCCGCCTCGCCGACGAGGACACTGCTCAGTCCGACGCGGTTGGTCAGTCCAAGGATGCGGTGCACCATGGGGCGGTGCATGTCCGCGTCCACCAGCAGGACGCGTTTTCCGCCCTGCGCCAGGCAAAGGGCCAGATTGGTGCAGGTGGTGGTCTTTCCTTCCTCGGGGCGGCAGGAGGTGGTTTCGATGCACTTGATTTCGCGGCCGGGCGAGGAATAGAGCAGGCTGGTGCGGATGCCGCGGAAGGCCTCGGCCACCGAGGAACCGGGCTCGGACAGCACGATGGAGCCGCGGTAGAGGTGGCGATTACGGTCTGGCGACTCCTTGACGTCGAGCGTCAGGCGGCGCGCCGCGTCGGCCGACGCCGCGTTCGGCTCATGGCGGATGACGGGGACGAAACCGAGCAGCGGGAGGCCGAGCCGGTCGCGCAGATCTTCCGGTGTGCGGATGGCGTCATCCAGATTTTCGAGCAGGACGGCCAGGCCGATGCCAAGAAGCAGGCCCATCACGAGCGAAAGCGCCACCGGCCGCATCTTGCCGGAATTGATGGGGTGTTTGGGCTCGGCGGCGAGTTCGACGATCTGGACGTTGGTCTTGGTCAGCCCTGAAGTGATATCTACCTCGCGCATCCGGTCCACGATGGCTTCGAAAAGACGCCGGTGACGGTCCACCGCGCCGCGCAGTCGGGTGAGCGTGAAAGACTCGCGGGCGAGATCGAGCGCCTCATTTTTCTGCCCTTCGTACTCGCGGGCCAAATCCTGCTCTTCCTGTTGCAGCGCGGCCAGCGCGCGGGACTGCGCTTCAAGGGTCTCGTTCAGCGCCCTCTTCAGTTGTTCGCGCATCAGCTCGACCTTGACTTGCGCCGCCTGCAGGAGCGGGTGGCCGGCGCCGTAGGTCTCCGAAAGGACCGTCAGGTCCTTGACGGCGTCGGCCAGCGCCCGGCGATGGGCGGTGAGGGTTGCATCCGCCTGGATCACAGGCAGGGCGAACAGGCGTTCCTGGTCGGCCTCGCTTCGTTCGCTGCCGGCCTGCGCGGCGTCCTTGATAGCGGCAATCTGAGCTGTGAGTTCGATGCGTTTGAGCTGGACTTCGGTGAGACGGTTGTTGAGCCGCACCAGGCGGTCGAGCACCGGTTGATCCTTTTCGTCGGGGCTGGCGGAGATGCCGCGGGCCTGCTCGCGGTATTCCTGCAAGGCCTTTTCGGCGGCCAGCAATTCCTGCTCCTCTTTTTCCCGTTCCTTTTGCAGGCCGGCGAAAGCCTCGCTGAATGCTTCCGACTGGCGTTGCTTGTGGTATTGCTGGAAACCCCGCGCGGCGGCGTTGACCACGCGGGCGGCCTGATAGGGGTTTGCACTCACCGATTCCACCAGCAGGAAGTGGGTGTTTTCGACCACGGTCACGGTGATTTGGCCGCGCAACTGCTCCCACGGCTCCGGCATGGCCGCAGGGGCGGTGCCGAGCACGGCTCGCAGGGTTCGTTTCCATTCGTCCCGCCACGTCTTGCGCCCGGCGGGCGCGGCCGGCGTCGCGGTGGCGGGCGCGGTCTGGGCGGGAGCGAACCATTCGGCGATGGCGGGATCGGACAAGGCGACGTCCATGACCGCTCGGCTGCGCAGCAGTTCGGCTTGGGTCTGATAGAACTCCGGATCCCATCCGCCGCTGTCCGGGAGTGTCTGTCCGAACTGCACCACGCGGGGCGCCTGGCGCTCCACGAGCACTTTGGCGGTGGCGCGATAAAGCGGCGGTTCCTTGAATGCCCGCACCGTGCCGACCGTGCCGACGATGACGAAAACGGGCAGGATGATCCAGATGCGGCGCGTGAGGATGCCGATGTAGCGCCAAACGGGCGGTTCGGGCGCCTGGGGCTCTTGCACGCTGGCGCTTGCGGAGGCGATGTCATGTGGCGTCGGATGCATGTTGGTCAAGGAACCGGTGCCACCGAGGCGCTGGCGCCGATGGTGGGCCGGACGAACTCGCCCAGCCGCGCCCACAGGCTGGAACCAATCACCAACGTGTCGCCAGGCCGCAGATACAGCGGAGGGTGGCGGCCGTGGGCGACCTTGATTAGATTGACGGACATGGCCTTGCGGCGGCCGTCCCGCTCCGTGATGACGAAGGAATTCTGGGCGCGAGCCGTGGGCGCCAGGCCGCCGGCCATGGCCACCGCCTGCAGGGCGTCCACCTGGGACGCCTCCTTGAGCTCAATGGCGCCGGGGCTGCGCACGTAGCCCATGACGTAAACGAATTTCTTCTTTGCCGGTGGAACGGTGATGATATCGCCGGCGGCCACCACGGCGTTTTGTCGAATGTCGCCCTCCATGAGCAGCCGGTTCAGGTCCACCTCGATCGTTTCGGCAACCGTATTGGACGCCTGCGAGCCGGCGTTTTTCCCTCGCGCAATAATGAGCGTTTCGCCGGCGGCGGATGACAGACCGCCGGCTTGGGCTATCAGTTCGAGCACGGTGCTGTTCTTGTGGGTCAGGTAGTAGATGCCCGGCTTGCTGAATGCGCCGGCCAGCACCACGGGGATGCTGCGGTATTCCGCCACCTTCACGGTCACGTTGGGGTTTTTCAGATATTTCTCCTTGTACGCCGCGGAAAGGCGGGTTTCGAGGTCTCGAACAGAGAGGCCGGCGGCAGGGAATTCCCCGATCAACGGCAGGGATACTTTTCCATCGCGGCCCACGACCGGTTTGATCACGGTGGTCTGGTCCGGCCGCTCCAGCGCGTGTACGCCGATTTCTAGCACGTCGTCGGGACCTACGTTGTAATCCGTATCCACCTCGCCCCGCTCTTTTCGCCACGCTTCCAGCATGGCGGCCAGCCGTTCAGCGCGGGCTTGGGCTTCTGCCGAGAGGCGTTCGTCATCGCTGCGGTCGGGGGCGCCGAAGTCCGGCGCGGAGACCATGGGACGCGGGAAATCCTGGCTGCTGCAGCCGCACCACAGCGCGGCGAGCGCCATCCAGAGCCATCGGCCGCGGAAAACGGTTTTCATCCCAAATGCCGGCTCATCCGGTTTCAGCCGTTCGAACAGTCGGCAGGACTATAGAACAAAAAAGCAAACAAGGCATTCCGTTTTTTTCGGAATGCCTTGTCTTGCCGGACGCCCGGACCAAACCAGTGCGCATCACGGACTTACGATCTGTGGAACGAGCGCCGCGGCGGCGGTCGTCGGAATCAGGATCGGCGCCAGGGGTATCAGGGGCATGGCTTTCGGCATGACCACCACGAGCCCGTGCGTCTGCGGCACGATCCCGGCACGAGCCGTGAGCAGCCGCATGTCAATCCGAACCGAGCCGACCGTGACGTAGCGGTCGCCTTCGTCCATTTCCGGGATGGTGAAGACGCCATCGGCATTTGTTTTTGTGCGGAACACCACTTTTTCCGTCTTGGCATCCCATACCCGCACCGGCAGCCCGCTGACCGGGGTTTCCCCGTCCTCATAGAGCACGACCCCCCGGAATGCGGCGGGCAGCACCGTCAAGTCCGGCGTTTGAACCGCGGCCCAGACGCTCGAAGCGCACAACAAGACCGCAGCCCCCATCGCCATCAACGCTTTCATGATTCTATCGCTCCTTCCTTTCCCCCATCGAGCGACACCTGTCTCATGCTGCTGGTTTTATACACGGTCCGATGGCGTCCGTCAACAAATTGTTGTGTTTTTTATTGAACTCGCGCCTGATCAAAATCGGCGCTCTGACCATGTCGTGAGCCGATCCGCATTCGCAGGACGCAGGTGGAGCGGCCAGATTCGTCGCTAAAACGCGTCAGAAAAGTCAAAGTGGAATGAGGCCTTTGTTTTTCGAAGCGCCCTTCTTGTGGCACAGCGAAGACTACAGGATTGAGGCCGGACAGCAGTTTGAGGCGATTGAACACGGCGGTATGAGTTGGGAGGCATGGGGGGGCCAAAGAGGGGCTTTTTTCGTCGGTCCCGGGCAGGGGATGCTTGGAATCAATGGTCAATTCAGTACTGCCGGTTCTCAACATAAAGGCCAGCAGCCAGTCCACGTACTCGACGGCGGAGGGCATTGCCTTTGATTCGGGTGTGTTCTGCAGTGCGCGCGATTCGGCGTTGTTGAGAAAAAACAGTTTTTTGAGCCAGTTCATGAGACCAACATGTGTTTCATTCAATATTGGCCACAGAGCCGGACACTATCCAGATGCGGCCCCATGGATAGACAAGCACTTCGCGTGAAGCCATGCGCATGGTGCCAATGGGCGGGCCAAGCAATCGAAGGGCCGCGTCGCGAGAATCTCCACGTTTCGGCATGCGATCCGGAACCTTGGGCTTCCAGACCGGCAGCGTATCCACCCGTTTGAAATCCAAAGGGCGGGGCGGAGCCTCGGGAGCCCACAAGAGATCCAGGCGGTCCTCCGCAGTCTCGGGTTGCAGCCGGAAGGTGTCAATCTCTGCCAGCGTGGCCACGGCCATGGGCAGTGGCTCGCCCCCGGGAGCGGCGACGGGAAGAAAGAGATATGCGACGTGCCCCGTGGCCGTTCCCGCGGCCTTGCTCCATCGGGTTGTGACGGCGCAATATGATTTGTCGTCCAGCCGAGCCATAATGGCCAAGCCATCCGAACGGACCTGCACTGTCCAGCGGATGTTGTCTTGCTCATGGAGCCAGTTGCCGCAGACGGGATCCGGCGGCCGGGCGTCGGGGGGTGGCGGCGTCACGGCCGCTGAATCCGTTGGTGCGGTTTGGTTTGGTGTCGGAGGCGGTTCTGGGGGCTGGGCGAGAAGACGGTTCCATTCCGAGCCGATGATTTCGAGCGTATCACCATTTAGATGGGCCATGGCCATCTCGTCGGAACGCATCCAGGCTCGACCCCCTTTGTCGTCCGGCGTCAACCGCTGCAATTCATCCCAGGAAGCGTTGCCGGCATTGAGGGCGAACAAAGACGAAATTGCTTCATCCGTCCATCCTCCAGGACGGGCGCACCGAATGCGTTGAGCCTGGCTATGGACAAAGCTCACCTCTATGTTCATGCCTTGGGCGGCGAAGCGGAGGAGGCCGGACTCGTTTGTGGCGAGCGTGCCTGTGGGCGCGCCCCATCGCGCCCGAAACGCGGATGGCGCCTGCCCGATCTGGGCGGAGGCATGGACCGGCAGCAATGCCATTGCGCCCGCAGCCGCCCACGCCAGAACCCGATGCCTTTTCATCACGTACGTCCCGCGCCGTCTATCGCAACCGTGACCAGCTTGACCATGTGCCTGGCACCATCCGCCAAGCGGTGTCGAGTTGAATGCTTCGTTCGCCGCCCAAAGGGTGGGGCAGCCCCGGCACAATGAGACGACCGTCGCGGATGCGCTCGTCGAGCGTGACGTCCAATCGGGTGCGATACTGCCCCGGGGCCACCGTGCGATTCAGGCGGATCTTGTTGCCGGCCGTCATGTTGCCGAAGATGCTGATGAACTGCTGGTCCACGGAATTGATGTTGTTGTCAATGAAGTCGTTTTCCGCATACAGCATCGCATGAATGCTGCCGCCCGTTCCGAACTGCGCGTCGCCAATGAGAATATTTCCGCTGTTGGTGCAGGCGGGATTCTTCAGGGCGATGAGGCATAAGGCGTCCTGCGGGTTTCGGACCACCGTGCTGTTCATGTTGGAGTACTGAAGTCCGGGCGGATAGTCGGCGTTGTAGTAGAATTCGTCGGAAATGGTGATGTTGCCCCTAGCGACAATCGTGATGCGGGTGCCAGGTTGCCGGAACCGCATGCTGTAAGCCGCGGGATTATGGATGTAGACATTCCCGTCCACAAAGTAGAGCAGCATGTTGTGCTGGGGTTGAACGTCCACCATCATGGTGCAGGTGCGGGAACTGTCGTTACTAGCAATGCGGAACTGACTGGGATTCGAATTGTACGTTGGGTCCGTGGGATCTTCTAAGAAATAGTCGTCAATGCGCTGCCCGTATTCGTTACTGATCACCGTGTACTGCCGCCCTTGGATGGTTTTGCCGCGGCTCGTCACGCTGCCACTGCGGGGGGGGTTGCGCACGAAAATGTGCTCGGGATTGTTCTGGTTGGTAATGCATAAGAAATTGCCGTAGTCGCTGGCGGTAACGGATATGTCATGGCCCCATCGCACGAGGGCGTCGGCGGGAGCCATGCCGTTGCGGTCGAGCTCGTAATACATGTGGGCGAGGTCGGGGGGGCTTACCACTGGATTACCGCCAGTGGCTGCGCGCTGGCCAGGGCCGGGCGCGGGCATGCCCGTGATGCGTCCAGAGGCCTGTGTCCCGTAGTCGTAGAGACTGTTACGATCATCCAAATATTTCTCGCCGACATCATAGACGCCGTTTTGATCTGTGAACGGTTCGGCCGGCTGATAGTCTCCATCCCCTACATCCTCGAACGCCTCCGCCGGCCATGTGCTCGGGTAGTACCACACACCGTTGACCTTGTAGCGTGCCGTCTTCCACTGCCAGCTTCCGCTTACAAGCTGCCAGTACCCTCCTGCCGGATCATAGCGCCCGTTCAGTCGCCGTCCGTGTCGAAGAGGATGGCTGTCTTCCGTCCATTCTTCGCCCGGATCCCATCGGCCATTGCCGTTGTCCACGACCGTGTCTATGCCGGCGTCGTAAACGCCATTACCGTTGCGGTCAATGAACGAATCGGCCTGGTCCCAGCTTCCGTTGCCGTTGAGATCCTCGAAAGGCTCCCCCGGGTCATATACGCCGTTACCTATGGTATCGACAAAGGCTTCTCCATAGTCGTATCGGCCATTCGGATAGACCTTGCTCATGTGGGGCGCCATGGCGTTGCTGTAGGCGCTGAATTCCGCCTCGGTCAGGGGGTTGGTGAATACCTGGGTGGCGTAGGCATTGTGCCACTTGTCGGTGACAGGATCCCAAATGCCATCGCTGTCGAAGTCGTACCAAAGGTCTTCCGGGAGGCGGAGTTTGGCGTCACCTGACAGTTCGATATGGCCGCCGGAGTAAACGTCACCTCTTACGAAATCGGCACCGGTGCCGGTGCCTCCCACTTTCAAGACGTAATTGGTATCGCCGCTGCTGTTGCCCGCGTAGAGCGCGTGTTCGTAAAGAGCGTGAATACTGCGGTGGCCGGCGCCGAGCGAAATGTCCGCCTGTATGCGCACGGTCTTGCCGTTGTAACGGCCGGAGGAGACAAGCACATTTCGCCCATTCGTGGTGGTGACCTGCGTCACAAACCCCCAATCTCGCGCCGTGAAGCGATTGGTTTGAGCGAAATACGCTCGGGACTGGTTGGAGGCGATGTTTCCTTCGGAATAGGCATTCAGCTTGGCCAAAGCCGCCTGAAGTCCAGCATCTGCCAAGAACGCGGCTTGTTCGCGATCGTGGTGCGACAGAGCCACCCGTTGGTAGGTCATGGAGGCGGTGAGCAAGGATCCGACGGTGGCGGCGGCGACGGCTAGCAGCACGGCGGCCGTGACCATGACGAACCCTTCTTCGCCGGCTTGCTGCTTGGGCGACTGCAAGGCGTACCTTTTCATGTGGTCCCTTTTTCGGTTCTGGACAATGGTTTTCACAAAGCCCCCTATCTTGACGGATCGAAGTTGCGCAGTGCTACGGCGAACCTAACCGCGGCAGCATAAGGACCGTCGTTGGCATCCCGCGCACCGCTGGAAGCCGGCTCGGCCACGCGGTAAGCGATGCGCAACGAGTTGTCACGGGTTTTCGTGAAAACAGGGGTGGTGTAGCCGCTGGAGTTTTGGATTTCCGTCAGCCCACGGGCTACGATAAGTTCCGTGCCGTTCGAACGGACAAGGTAGATGCGACCGTCCCGCAGACGGGGCATGTCGTTGCTGTACACGAGGCGGGCCGCTGAGCCGTCACCGAAACGCAGTTGAACCCAGGTGCCCTGGCTTACGTCGTTCGTCACGATTTCCTTCGCGTTGCGAACATACATCATGATTTGCGAAGAAGTCTTCATGGCTTCGTTTTGAGACCAGGCGATCTTTGCGCAAAGCGTCGCCTGATGCCCGACCCAAACAAAAACGGTGAGGAGGCCGGCGGCGACCACCGTTGCGATGGCGGATGCGATCAGCACTTCCGGCATCGTGAAGCCGCCGCGGGCGACGCTGGCTGGTTTTCGATTCCGCATGGCCTGTTTTCTCCCTCACTGGTGAACGATGGTCGAATAGGAATCCACCTGCTGCTTGGAAGTCAGCGGCAAGAGGTACCGCACGGCCACGTGCGCTTCGACATACGACGCATTTGTCGGGCTGGCGATGCTTCCGTCTGCCGCATGCCAAATTGCGGTTGGCTGGCGGACGATTCGATGACCTTGCGCGCTATAGTTTGTATCGGTGTGCCAAAGTGTGCAGGTCGGTCGTGTGAGGCCTTCGAACCCCAAGGCGATGATTTCTTCAAGCCGTTCTTTGGCAAGGGCTCGGGCTTCGGTGGCCAGCCTGTTTTGCTCGGCGAGCTGTCGGCTCTTGATGCCGACGGCATAAAGACCTCCCGCCACGATCGCCAGGAGAAACATGGCGATCATCACTTCAACCAGGGTCATGCCGTTTCTACCGGTTCTTGGTAACGGCTTCTGGTCGTCGGCCGAACTAGTGATGCCGCAATCGACGTTCATTGCCGGAATCCTTTTCCTGCATGCGCTTTGCGTCATAGCCTATACCGTTCCAACATTAGCAGGGGATCGATAACAGTTGCGGAAGCATTTAGTCCATCGTGGCTCACTATGTTTGACCGAGAGATATCAACAGTCGTAAGGCGTTGTCAGCACAAGGCTTAAGCTGTCAGGCAAAACCCGTCGGAATTCATTGCGTCGCTTGTCATTTGAAGAATAGGTTTAGGGTAGACCATTGAAGTAGGTCGGCGGCAGGGATGTAACATATTGTCGCCGTTTACGAGACAAGCGACCGTGACCCAAACGCAACAGCTTCATGAACAGTTATATGCAAATATCTTGCTTGGGCGGACGTTTTGCTCGCGGAGGACATTTTGTCCTAGGAGTCTTGCTGACGTTTCTTGTTTTTGGCCAAGGCACGCTGGACTGTTTTGCGGGAGACTCCGAGGAGTTTGGCGGCGGCGCCTTGATTACCGTTGGCACGGCGAAGCGCTTCCACCGTGAGCATGTGAACGGCTTCCTTGATGGTCGGCAGGCGAGGACCGATGAGAAAGGCTTCCTTGAATGTGCGGCCGGCCGCCTCGCGCGAGGACTCGGCATCCATATGCCGATGAAAGGCTTCCAGCGACAACACGCCCTTTGTATGACGGGCGACGGCATCGCTGATCATCAGGCGCAATTCTCGCACGTTACCCGGGAAATGGTAGGCGGCCAGATAAGCATAGAGCTCCTTGGGCACGGTGGGAGGCGATTTTCCGAGTTCTGCGGCCGCTTCGCGCAGAAAATGCCCGATCAGCAGCGGCAGATCGTCGAGACGTTCGCGCAATGCCGGCACGCGTACGGGGTGAGCGTGGAGCCGGTAGAACAGGTCTTCCCGGAACCGTCCCTGCCGCATGAGGGTCCGCAAATCGCGGTTGGTGGACACGATAACACGGCAACGGCTTTGGCGGCACCGATCGGATCCTAACGGAAAATATTCTTTTTCTTGAATCAAGCGCAGGAGTTTGGTTTGAGAGGTCCAGCTCAAATCGCCAATTTCGTCAAGGAACAAGGACCCATCGCACGCTTCTTCGAGCAGTCCCTTTCGGTCACGATCGGCACCGGTGAAGGCCCCCTTCATATGGCCGAAAAGCGTGTCCGAAAAGGCAGTATCGTCGACGCCGGCCACATTAAGGGCGACAAGCGGACCGGTGCGCCCGCTGGCGCGATGGACGGCTTGGGCAAGGAGTTCCTTCCCGGTGCCGGTTTCGCCGGTGATCAGCACCGGATAGGGCGAGGGGGCGATGGCTTCAACGTGCCGAAAAAGGCTCAACATGAGAGGCGATTGGGTTACGATGTCCGAAAAAAAGGCGGGTTGTTGAACCGTGGGGCGCGCGGCGGCTTCTCGCAGCCGCCGGTTCTCCATTTGCACTTCATGGTGGCGCAAGGCGCTGCGCAGTCCTGCGGTCAGGCGGGCCAGATCCACGGGTTTGACCAAATAGTCGAAAGCGCCCGCCTTGACGCACCGCAAGGCGGTGTCCACATCGTTGACGGCGCTGATAACCAGCACGGGAATTTCTGGTTGTCGCGCCAGAATGGTGGTCAAGAGTTGTTCGCCCGACAGCCCGGGCATGATCAGGTCCAGCAGCACAACGGCTGGGGCGATGGTCTCCAGAAGGTGCATGGCTTCGCGGGGATCGGGGCAAAGCAAGGGTTCCCCCAGCTTTTCTTCTCGCACGACTCGTCCCAGGCAAGAGAGCACGCCGGGATCATCATCCACGACAAGAATGCGAGGCTTGGGGACGGTTGGTGGAGCTGAGTTCATCTGCGGGGCTCCGAATCCGACAAAGGGAGCAACAACGTCGCCGTCGTGCCGTGGCTTGGCTTGGAGGAAATGGTGATCGTGCCGCCGTGAGATTTGGCAATGGCGGCGGAAATGGACAGCCCGAGGCCGAGCCCACCTTGGCTGCGGCGTGTGGTGAAGAAGGGATCAAAAAGGTGCTCTTGGATCTCGGCGGGAATGCCGGGTCCGTTGTCCTGGACTATCACCGCGGCACGGTTGCCGTCGGCGAGTGCCGTGCGAATACGGATGACAGGCGAACCCGAATGGGCCGCGTCACAGGCGTTCTGGATGAGATTGATGATCACCTGCTGCAGTTGCCAGGGCTGGCCCATGATCCATTCGTCGCAGGCGGGCTCGAACAGTACGTTGCCGCATTTCTCTTGCACTGCGTGGCGCGTCCAGCGAATGGCCTCTTCGACGATGGTGTTCAGGCGCACCCGCTTCGGCGGCGTGGCCTGCGGTTCGGACTGAGAGAACTGTCGGAGCGCGTGAACCAATGCGGCAATACGATCGGACGCCGCCAGGGTTTCATCCACAATTGTGAGGATGTCGGACGCCTCGGACTGGGGGGGGCTTTCAGGCGTTGTTTGTTTGTCGCTCAACTGCTGGCGCAATACCTGCATGTTGATGCGAATGACGGTGTTGGGGTTGTTTACTTCATGGGCCATGCCTGCCACGAGGGTTCCCAGTGCGGCCAGCCGCTGTGCTCGGATGGCCTCCGCTCGCCGGCGGTCTGCCTCTTCCTCGGCCCGCTGGCGTGCCGTGATGTCCCGCAGGCATAGGAGGCTGACGGCTTTGGGCACGCCCGGGATGCGGATCGGCGCCAGAAGGACGGAGACCCATGTCCCTGTGCCATTGGCTTTTGTTATTCGGACCGGCGGCAATTCGTACGGTTCTGAGGGCCCATGGCCGGCTTGGGCGGAGCGAATCGCCGCGGCCAATTCTGGCGACAGAACGTCGGCCAGGCCGCGATCCTGCATCTGCTTCGGGTTGGAAACTGCGCAGAAGGCCACCATGGCGCGATTGCAGAATACGATGCGCTGGTCGCCATCCAGCCCCGCCAGCGCCTCCGGAAGGGCTTCCACCAGTTCCCTGTAATGCGCCTCGGATTCGCGAAGACGAGCTTGGGATTGCTCCAACTCGGTCAGCGCCTGTTGAACGGTTCTGGCCAGTACGCCTATTTCGTCCGGTCGTTCCACCGTCCGGGGGGGGAGATATGTCGGGCGTTGGCTCATGCCGGAACGAAGCGCGGCGACCGATTCCATAAGGCTTCGCAGAATCCAGCGGTCCATCACAACCACGGACAGCAGCAGCAAGCCTGCGGCGGAGGCCGCTATCCAGGCCGTGATCAGGGCCAGCCCGCGGGCGACCTGGGCGAAGGCGTTTCTGGGCAATGTCATGTCCAGGAGAATCCGTTGGCGGCCCGAGCCGTCGGCCACCACCGTGCGCGCGACGAGAGCGTTTGGGGCCACAGGACGAAGCTCGCGCCGCGCGACAGGCCAATGAATGGAGGCGGCCGCCAGCGAAAAAGACGGATGAATCAACCGACGGAGGCGCTCGATCTCGTCGCCATCCATACGCCGGGCCATAATCAGCGTTCCGCGAGCCGGCCCTTTTTTCTCGCTGGTCAGGATGGGCGCGGCAGCCCCCATCCAAACGGTCTGACCATCCAGGAAAAGTCCGCTGCGTCGATGCGTCGATTCATGTTCGATTGCTGAAGATGTTGGGGCTTTGAGCGGTTTTGTCAACCAGGAGGGCAACGAGATGGGCGTGCCGGTCGAGGCGACGCAGGCGACGATGGCGCCATGGAGGTCACACAAACAAATCAGGTCGACATGCAGGTCGTGAAGCGCGTCCTCGACCAAATTGGCGGCGACATATTCCGGTGTTCGGGTTGCCGTAAATTCGTAGGTGTCATCCCATGTGGCCCAATCGCTCGCGGCCCCAAGAAGCCCCTTTTCATGATCCTCCAGGATATGCAGGGCACGGTCGAGCGTGGCATGGGCAAAAGCGCGGTCTGCCTGTAGCGCGGTGTTCACGAGGGCGCGGCGTACGGAAAGAACGGCAACCAGCGAGATGATTAGGGAAAAAAGGCCGAGCGTAAGTACAAAGCGGATTCGGATGCTCATGATGCTGGACAAACCGTGTGCGATGTGCCGCGCAAAACAGAAGACAGAGAGCAGGTTCTTGGTTCGCGGGTGGCGCGCCCACGGGGAGTCGAACCCCGCTTACCAGGATGAAAACCTGATGTCCTGACCGATAGACGATGGGCGCCCCGGCTCGTCCGTAAAGGAAGAAAGGATATCGCAAGGGGCAGAACTCTCAAGCGAAAACAGCAGGCAATACCCGGGCGTCCGAAATGAACGACCGCAACTTGCCGAGCGCTCCGGCCGTGCCGGCAGATCAACTGCAGCGAGAGGTTTTTGTGTAGCACTGGCTGCAGGCGCACAGCTCGTACTTCGGACGGCTCCCGCATTGGCGGTGGTTTCCCGAAGGGCCGGTCATCGTGCCGGACGAGGACTTGCAGTATGAGAGGACCATTTCTTCGGGGGTGCTCTCGCCGAGTATAATCAAGGCCGGCTTTGTCCATGGCTTTTTCATAGCACCATAATGATGCCGAAACTTGGCCGTGATGACTATCAGCACAATGCTCAAAAATTGGTAAGCGTGCGGCCTACATTGTTGGATTCCTTGGCACGAGCGTGGCGCCGCTGGCATCGTTGGCGGAAGGCAGGCGACCAAGAGGCGCCGAAGAAATATCAGTTCGTTAGGCCCTCATGGAGCGCGTAACGAATGATTTCCTCGTTGTCCTTCAGTCCTGTCTTTTCGAGTATTCGTGCGCGATAGGTGGAAACGGTTTTGGGGCTCAAGTGCAGTTGTGCAGCGATGCGCTTGACTGACTGGCCACAGGCGAGCAATCGGAAAACCTCAAACTCGCGGAGCGACAGCCGGCGGTGCAGCGGCGCCAGGGGCTCCCCTCGAAGCGCACAGGCTAGTTGTTGCGCCACTGTGGGGGTAATGTACTGACGGCCGGCACACACGTTGGTCAGTGCGGCAATCAACTCCGCTGACACGCTGCGCTTGTTCAAATACCCCGACGCCCCCGCTTGCACGGCCCGCACCGCATAAAAATCCTCGTCATGCACGCTCAATATCAATACCGGCAGACGGGGAAACCGTGCTCGAATATCGCGAAGCACTTCTATGCCGTTTCGATCGGGCAATGAAATGTCCAGCAAGACGGCGTCAAACGCTTTGCGCTCAACCTCCCGGATCGCTGCCGCCGCCGAGTCGGCCTCCGCCCCTACCACAAACTCTTTGCTTTCTTCAAGGATGCACCGCACGCCGTGGCGCACCACGGGGTGATCATCCACTACCAATATCTGTCGTGTCATGGCGCCGTCCTTCCGTTGACGCATTTCCGGTCGTTGAGGTTAATCGACGCGGGATGCGAATGCTTACCTTGGCCCCGCCGGTGGGCGCGGTGGAATAGGTAGCCGTTCCTCCCCAAAAAGAGGCTCGTTCTCGAACAGCGCGAAGCCCGAAAGCGGTGGGCGACATTAAGTCGGCCTGCGAGAACCCGCGACCGTTGTCCTCGACTTCCAGAAGCCAAACATCCTCTTTGACGATCCAACGAAAAGCCGCTTTTGTTGCTTGCGCATGGCGGGTAACGTTCGTGAGGAGTTCCTGAGCGATTCGAAAAAGACTTTCGCAGAGAGCGGGCTGATCGGGAAACGTTTGTGCGATTTCGGCCTCGCATAACACGCCTGTTTGTTGGCCAAATCGTTTTGCGAGCCAGTCCAAAGCGGCGGGCAACCCAAAATGGTCGAGAATGAACGGGCGCCAGTCCATGGCGATGTTTTGAGCGGTGTCCAGCAAGTTTCTTGTCAGCCCACGCAGTTCGTTCAGAATTTTCTCGGTCTCAGGGGCCGCCGAATCGACCCGTTTGGCCAGCCGTTCAATGGCCATTTGAATCGCGGTCAGCGGCTGTCCTATGTCGTCGTGGACTTGCAAGGCCATTTTCTTGCGTTCGTTTTCTCGAACCTGCTCAATGTGATCATAAAGACGCCGGAGCTCGAGGCGTGAGGTTTCCAACGCCTTGGTTCGCTCCAGAACGGTTTCTTCGAGCCGCAAGTTGGACGCTCGGATTGTTTCTTGAAGCGTTTGGAAGTGAGCGAGCAGGCGGTTAATTGCCTCTGCAAGTTGCGTTACTTCATCCCGTCCCTCGAGCTTCAGGCGCGCCCCCAGGTCGTTGCTTTTTCGAATGGAGGCAAGTTGATGCCCCAAAGAGGTGAGCCGTTGGAGCACGACGCGATCAAGCAGAACGAATCCGGTCAGGCCGATAAAAAAACCGGAGACCAGGAGCAGAAGCAGGTGGCGGTACGCCACGGCAGCGCCGGTTTCTCTCAAGACCGATGTTGGGGGGCGATGGAGCAGACCGACGCCTTGCCCATTGAAGTCTTGTAAGATCAGATAGCCTTCGTACTGATCATCAGGGGTCTGATGGACGTAGATGCGCTGTTCTTGCTCTTCCCGCCGGACACTGTGGAGCGGGGGAACGCGTGTATCGGCGGGCAAAAGGACGGCCGGCACTTCCATCTGCGCCGCCAAACGGGCGATGGCCTCGGGGGTTAGGAGGCGGCCCATGATCAATGTGCCGCGAACAGGACCTTTCCCCTCGCTGGTCAATATGGGTCTTGCGCTGATTAACAGGAGTTTGGCGTCGGCGCGAAGGAGGCCCACGCAGCGATCCTCTTTGTTGGCGCATAGCAGGCGGCAGGCCGGTGGGTTAGACGTTACGCGAAGGGCGTCAAGAAGGGGACTGCTTTCTTCATATGAGCGTGCCCAAACGACTTGTCCATTCGTTTGGAGGAACATGACGTCGTCTAGGCGCAACGTCTTGAAGGTGCCTTCCACAAGATTCTCTTTGACGTAGTCGGGCGATCCTGATTCGATGAACTCGCATGTCGCGTCCCAAGAGGCCCAATCCTCGCAGATGGTATCCAGTTCGCTCAGTTCCCTTGCCAATGCGCGGTCAAGGCGACGGATGTCGCTTTCGACCTGACGTGCGGCTTCCTCGGCTAGGCGTAGAGCGAGAAATTTTTGAATGATCCAGTAGGTGGCGAAAAGCAGCAGGACCAGGCTGACCGCTTGCACCAAGAGACTTTTTTCTCGCACGGTCATGCCCAAAATATCCCGTGATTCATAATGGGGGCGACGGTCAACGGTCAGTGGATGGCATTGGTCCGATACTGGCTAATGCCGTGGACGGCGAGAATGTCTCCGAAATACATGCGGTGATAATCGTGCCCGTTGTAGTTGGCTTCGATCTCCGGCAGGAGAAAACGGTCGGGCCGGAGATCGTCGGAATACATCTTGCGGCATTCGAGGATGAGTTCCGCTTCGTCAAACCCGGGAGCGGCCACCGCCGTGGAAGGGATGGGGGTCAAGCCGGCGGCTCTTACTTTGTCGAAAGTCCGACCGGATTTGGTGCCGCACAGCGTGAGGGCGTCGCGGTATTCGCCGGGAAAGGCGCACAACGTGAAAGAGTCGGCGCGCTCCATGAACTCAAACGTGTAGCGGCTGGGACGGACCACCACCAAGGCGAGCGGCTTGTTCCAGATGACCCCGAGCGCGCCCCAACTGACGGTCATCGTGTTGAAGCGGCCTGGCGCGTTCTCGCCGGCGGTCAGGAGCATCCAGCGGCCGCCGAAATCGCGGATCACGCAGAGTTCCAGTTCGTCCGGAGCAATGGGTTCTCTTTTCATCGCCGTCCTCCTCGCCCAACCGTCTGCCGAAAAAACCTTTTGATCACACGCCGCCAAACGCGTTGAAGCCGCCGTCCACGGGGATGACCGTCCCCGTCACGAATCCGGAAGCCCGTTCGCTGGCCAGCCAAAGCAGCGTGCCGACGAGATCCCCCGGCGTGCCGAAGCGGCGGGCGGGCGTGTGCGCGAGGATTTGCTCGCCGCGCGGCGTGAGGCCGCCGTCAGGGCGCGTCAACAGCTCGCGGTTTTGGTCCGTCAGGAAAAAGCCTGGCGCAATCGCGTTGACGCGGATGCCCGCCGGCGCGAAGTGAACGGCCAGCCACTGCGTGAAATTGCTGACCGCGGCCTTGGCGGCGCTGTAGGCCGGGATGCGGGTAAGGGGCCGGAACGCGTTCATGGAGGAGATGTTGATGATGCTCCCGCGCCGTGCCCGGGCCATGGGAAAGGCGAAAACCTGTGTGGGCAGCAGCGTGCCGAGGAAATTGAGGTTGAAGACGAATTCGATGCCCTGTGGTTCGAGATCGAAGAAGGTGATGATCTCTTGAGCGGTTTTCTCGAGGTCTTCCGGTCGGAGTTGCTCGCGCGTGGTCGTGCCTTTGGGGTGATTGCCGCCGGCGCCGTTGATGAGCAACGTCACGGGGCCCAACGCCTTCTCGATGGCGATGCGCGCCTGTTCGATGCTTTCTTTCTCGAGGACGTTGCACGCCGCGGCCACGGCCTTTCCGCCCTGGCGGCGAATCTCGGAGGCCACGACCTCGGCGGCGTCGAGACGCAGGTCCAGCACGGCCACCTGCGCGCCACAAGCCGCCACCGCCTCGGCCATGACACGGCACAGCACGCCGCCGCCGCCAGTGATTGCCGCCGTCTCTTGAGAAAGGTCAGGACAAAAAGGAAGATTCATGGGGCGGATGGTGCTACGGCCGGAGCGCGAAAGTCAAGGAAGAGCGGGCAACCTGTCGTGTAGTTTTCAAAACTGTGCAATTTGCGTGCGATCAAAATTGGGATTTTTTGGTTGGGCGATTGGTGAACAGCAGGATGGGGAGCGTGTTGGGGGCGGGCGGTTGAGCCAAGACGGAGGTGTGGCCCGAGGGATGG
>CALHGX010000042.1 GCA_938031185.1 uncultured bacterium | reverse complement strand
ACCGGCGCACTCGGATCGCTCATCGAAAGCCAGTATTGCTCTTCGCCCTTGCGGATCAGCGCCCGCTCGCCCTCATAGTCCGCTTCCTCCAGCGTCATGCCGTCTTCGGTTTCTCCAACCGCCATGAAGTAGTTGCGGCCTGTGCGCGTATCCATCCAGCCCACCTGAATCAGCCCGGTGCGCTCGTTCTTCGTCATGGCGGACATGCGCAGGAATTTGGCGAAGGGTTCCACCGCCGGCGACCCCGGGGGAGCCATAGCCGGGGCGGGCGGCGTTTCCGCTCCAAACGGCATGCGCTGCAGAATCACGCGATAGCGTTCCATATCCCCCGGCGCCCACGGCCCTGTCCCCGCCGCCTCCATCGCGCCCACACCTGCGGTCGCCAAGCAAACCAACAGAAAGGCCAATGGCATGTTCCTCTCTCTCATGGCCATCAATGTACCACACCGCGCCTTCTCTGTCAGCGTCAGGTGCATGCGGCTACTCCACGGGGGGCAGCACGCCTTCCCGGATAAGCTGCTCGTCCATTTCCGGCGTAAGCGGAACCGGCAGCGGCGGCAATCCCTGCCGAATGCGATTCATCTGATATTCCATCAACGCCTGCTCCATCTGCTCGCGAGTTGGATCGATCCCTTCGTCCGGCTCCACGGTCATGTCGCCTTTCGGCTCGTTTGGCTTGGCTGTGGCCGCCACCGGCACGGCAGACGTGCCCGCGCCCCGCAGCGCCGCCTCCCGCTTCTGCCGCCGCGCTTCTTCGCGAAGCTGACGCCGCTGCGCGTAGGAGAGCATCGCGGCGCGTGCCGACGCGGCGCCCGGCGACAACACCTTATCCGGCGTGGCAGCCTCTGCCTCAGAAGAAAGCGTTTTGTCATCCCCGCCGACCCCACTGCGAATGACCTCCGGCAACGTGCTTGGCGCACGATCCGCCGGCACGGTTTCTCCGTTCAGGCTAAGCCAGAAATCCTCCTCGCCTCGGCGCAGCCGGGCGCGTCCCCCGCGGAAATCCGCCTCCACCACTTCGATCCCTTCCTCCTGCTTGCCAAGTTCCACCCAATACGCGCGCTGGGTGGGACCATGCACAAATCCCACCCGCATTCGGCCGTTGTCGTCCCGCACAATCGCCGTCAATCGGACGGCGCTCAAAAAAGCCGGCGGCGCCGGCAATTGAGGCGCCCCCGTCGGAGGGAGCGCAGGGGGTTCGCCGAATGGTTTCCGTTGCAGGATGATCTCGTAGGGCTCGAACACCGCGGCGCCCGTTCCCCCCGGAGCCGCCGCGCAAGCCAAAGCCAGCAACGCCGGCATGAGTCGCATTGCGCCCCGTGTCTTCATGGCATCCCCTTCTACCAATTTGGCGTGCCCGACACAATCTCAGAGAGCCGATCCGCGTGCGTTTCTCGCTCGAATCGCCCTCCGTTTCGCCCAAACCGGCATTGCTTTTTGGGCCCGCCCGCGATAAGGTCCGGCTCCAGCATATTCGGAGACAAGCCCGATGCACACCTTCCTTTACCACGCTGTGGCCGCCGTCTGCGCGTACCTCATCGGCGCCATTCCGAGCGGGTACCTGCTGGCCCGCGCGCGCGGCGTGGACATCCGCTGCGTCGGGAGCGGCAATGTCGGCGCCACCAACGTTTTCCGCTCCGTAAGCAAGCCCCTCGGCATCCTCACTTTTTTTGCGGACGCGCTCAAAGGGTTCCTGCCCGTTTTCTTCGCCCGGTTGGCCGCCCGCCGTCTGGGACTCCCCGCAGACGGCATCTCCGCCCTTCAGGTTCTTTCGGGTCTGTGCGCCATTGTGGGGCACAACTGGCCGGTCTATCTACGGTTCAAGGGCGGCAAGGGCGTGGCCACCACGGCCGGTGTTCTGTTGGCCATTGCCCCCGCCGCCGTGGGCGCCGGCTTCGTGGTTTGGGCCGTCGTCTTCCTGACAACCCGCTATGTTTCGGTGGCTTCCATCGTCACGGCCGCCGTGGTGGCGGCTTTAAGCTGGCTTCTCCGCGGCGGCGATGCACGATCGATTCCTGCAACCATGACCCTGCTGGCCGTCTTGGTAGTCTGGCGACACCAGAGCAACATCCGACGCTTGCTGAACGGAACGGAACATCGCTTTTCTCTTGGGCGTCGCCGTCAAGCCACAGGCCAGAACGAGAATACGGGAATAAACTGAAATGGCTCGTGTGGCGATTATCGGCGATGGTGGATGGGGCACCGCGCTCGCGCTGACGCTCCACCGCGGGGGCCACGCCACGCGCATTTGGGGCCCGTTCCCGGACTACATCGAAGAGATCCGCCGCGCGGGAGAAAATCGATTGTATCTCCCCGGCGTGCCGCTGCCGCCCTCTCTGTGCTGGACATCCACCCCCGCGGAAGCCGCACAAGAGGCCGATGCCGCCGTGCTGGCTGTGCCGTCCAAGTTCTTCCGCAGCGTCATGCAGCGATTCGCCGGGCTCCTGCCCTCGGAATGTTTGATCGTCAGCGTCGCCAAGGGGTTCGATCCGGCCACCGGCCGCCGCATGTCCGAAACGGCCGAGGAAACGCTCGGCGTGGGGCCGGTGGCGGCGCTCTCGGGGCCCAGCCATGCGGAAGAAGTCGCCCGCGGCGTCCCCACAGCCGTGGTGGTGGCCTGCCGTGATGTTTCCCGCGCGCACGCCCTGCAAGCGCTGTTCAACGGCCCCCGCTTTCGGGTGTACACCAGCAACGACGTCATCGGCGTGGAACTGGGCGGGGCCCTGAAGAATGTCATCGCCATTGCGGCGGGCGCGAGTGACGGCATTGGCTTTGGAGACAACACCCGCGCCGCGCTGATCACTCGGGGACTGGCGGAAATCACGCGCATCGGCTGCGCCTTGGGCGCACACGCGGCTACCTTCGCGGGTCTAAGCGGCCTCGGCGATCTCATCGTGACCTGCGGCAGCCGGTTGAGCCGCAATCGCGCCGTCGGCGAACGCCTCGGCCGTGGAGAAACCCTTCCCGAGATTCTTTCGGGCATGAAACAGGTCGCCGAAGGAGTGCACAATGCGCCGCTGGTCCGGCAACTGGCCCATCGTCTTGGGGTCGCGGCGCCCATCACCGAGCAGGTGTGCGCCGTGCTCGAAGGGCAGCGAACTCCGCAAGAGGCGGTGGAAGCGCTGCTGCTGCGCGACCCGCGCCCGGAGCGCGACGATCACCATTGAGGCCACCGGCGCCCCCATTTCGCCCGGCCTGCGCGGCAACGGCCCCCCTCAGCGTGCCACCCCGCCAGAACAGGCGACTGCTTCCCGTATGCACATGCCGAACCAGTGCGCCGAACCTACGCCGCGACGCCGATGGCGGGCTTCTTGCGCCAGCGCTGCCATAGCAGCTGCGTGATCATCATGACCTGATTGACGGTCCAATACAGCACGAGCGCCGACGGCATGGTGTAGAAGAAGAACAGCATCATCAGCGGCATCAGCATCATCATGCGCTGCTGGCTCGGATCGCCTCCTGACGGTGTCAGTTTCTGCTGCCACGCCATGGTAGCCGACATGATCAGCGGCAAAATGTTCAGCGGGATGGGCAGAATCCCCGCCAGCAGATTCTCCGCTTCACTCAAGTCGCGGATCCACAGGAAGGAGGCATACCGCAATTCCACCGCGCTGCGCAGCACGTTGAACAGCGCGATGAAAACGGGTATCTGGACGATCATCGGAAGACAGCCGCCGAAGGGATTGACCTTGTGCGCCTTGTATAGCGCCATGGTTTCCTGCTGAAGTTTCTGGGGTTTGTCCTTGTAGCGCGCCCGCAGCTCCTGGAGCTTCGGCTGCAGCTCCTGCATCTTCTTCATGCTTTCCGTGCTCTTGTGTGTCACCGGCCAGAAGACGATGCGGATGAGGAACGTCACCAGAATAATCGCCACGCCGTAATTAGGGATCAGGCGATACGCCCCATTGAGCGTCTTCAGCAGCAAATGACACAACGGCTTGAGCCGGCCGAACTCCATCACTTCTTCCTGATGGTTGCCCAACCGTTTCACCGAGTCGTATTCCTTCGGCCCCACATAATAGCTCACCTTCCGCCGCAGACTCTCGCCGGGCGCCAGCCGCCGTTCCTCAAACCACATCTGCGCGGCCACTTCTTCCAGCACAGGACTTGCGGCCCAAGTGCGGCTGTCCGCCGGGTTCTCCCGCTCCGACACCACCCGACGCACCAGCAGGTCCACTTCATGCGCGCCGCCCTCCGGCGCCAGAATTTGGACGAAGAACTTGTTCTTTGCGGCCACCCAGTCCGTGTCCACCCGCACACGCTCCTTGGCGGCCGCCGGCATCGGCCGCGTCATGCGCGGCGCGCCGCATCCCCGCCCTCGCCGCTCCGGTTCCTGGAAGAAATCCGTCAACACGGCGTCGGATGAAAGAACCCCCTTCCGGTTCCAGTTTCGGACCCGCTCCCCACCGGCCGACGGCAGGGTGTCCAAACTGAGGAACTGCGCGGACTTAACCGGATGCTCCCCCTCTGGAATGCGCATCGGGCCGGTGCACAACGAGTGGGCCGGCAGCAGGAGCGGGGCTTCGCCGGCATTCACAAACACGTCTTCCACCAGCAGTTGATAGCGGTTGGTCAGAATGACGGAGCGGGTGAACCGCAGGCCGCCCTCTCCCACAAGAGAAAAAAGAAGGCCCTGCCCGTCCGGCTGCAGGCGCAGATCCATGTCCTCGGCCAATGCGGGCCATCCCGCGTAGGACAGCGCCGGGTGCGACCGAAAATCAAGCGTCACTGGAGGGCTGTTCGGATCGTTGAGGGCACGATATTGCGGCAGCTCGACGCTCGAAATCGCCGCCCCAAGCGACTCGAATCGAACGCGCACCGTCTCGTTCGACAGCGTCACGGTGGCCCGCGACCGCCGCGGGGCGGCTTCCGAAATCTCCGGCGGGGGGATCGTCGCGCCGGTTTTCCCCTCATCAACGCCCGGCTCCTCGGCGCGTTCGGCGGCGGCCGGTGCCGCGACCATTGGCGACGCCATTCCCTCCGGTGCGCCGCTGTACTCCAACTGGGGTTCAACGGCTGGCGGCGGAGGTGGTGCAAAGAACTTCTGGTACAAAGGCCCCCAAGCCATCATCAGCGTGAACAGCACGGCAATAATGACGACGTCCAACAGCGATCGTTTTTTCATGATGTCCGTCCCCTGACGATCCCTCCGGCCCGCGTACCCGCGGCTTCCGGCACAAAATCCACTCCCCCGGGATGAAACGGATGGCATTTCAGAATGCGCTTCCCCGTCAGCCAGAGCCCTCGCGCCACCCCAAACCGGCTTACCGCTTCGGCGCAATACGCCGAACAGGACGGATAAAAGCGGCAATGCGGTCCAAGCCAGGGTGAAATGGCGACCTGATAGATGCGCACCAAACCAAGCGTCATGCGCTGCGCAGCGGTCATTTCTTTTTCCGGCTCACCTGCGGTTCCCGTCGCGCTTCGGATGGCCGCCTCGGGCTCAACCCCGCCGCGGCAGCCAACCGTTCAAGTTCCTCGCCCGCCGCGGCGGCACTAGCCGAGAGGATGGCGCGCCGGGCCACCAGCACCACATCAAACGGGCCGTAAAATCCGCTCCGGCGGCGGCGATAGACTTCCCGAAGCAGGCGCTTGGCCCGATTACGCTGCACCGCATTCCCGACGCGGCGACTCGCCACCACGCCCAGCCGCAAGTTCGCATCCGGGGCCCGCCGCAGCCATAGCGCCATCAGCCGGCCGTGCCGACACTGGCCTTGATCGTAGGCTTCCTGAAATTGCCGGCTCTTGACCAGTCGCCGCAGACGTCCCAATCTTTCGTCAGGATGGCGGCCAGGCTCAAAACAACCACCGGAACTTTGGCCATCCGATCCCATAAGAGGTTGGCGCATCAGGCGCCACATGGCCATCAAACCGTCAGTCGTTTACGCCCTTTGCGACGCCGCGCCGCCAGCACCTTGCGGCCGTCTGCTGTGGCCATGCGTTTGCGAAAACCGTGTTTGCGCTGCCGTTTTTTCTTCGACGGCTGATACATCATTTTCATTCGGCTTCTTCCCCTCAATGCCCCGCGCGGCCCCGCCGGAAGCACGGAAGCGGGCGCACCATACCAGCTTGCCGGCCGGAGTCAAGGCTTTCCCGGGTGCATTTCGGACGTTGCCCATCCGAAAACGCGCCACTTGGAAGGAATATCCATCCCGCCGGAGATGATCACAGGCCCCCTTTCTTTCCCCCCATACAACTACTCCGTGCTTTACGATCCGCCCCCGGCGCGTATAGTGGCATGCAGACGAAACGGCCAACAGCCATCAGGAGCCGACATGAACAGCGACCAAATCAAAAAAGGGATCGAACGCGCACCTCATCGTAGCCTGCTTCGCGCCACCGGCCGAATGACCACAGCCGACATGGACAAACCGATTATCGGCGTCTGCAATTCCTACGAGGAAATCATCCCCGGCCACACGCACCTGCGCGAAGTCGCCGACCTCGTCAAGAAGGCCATCCGCAAGGCCGGCGGCATTCCGTTCGAGTTCAATGTGATCGGCATCTGCGACGGCATCGCCATGGGGCACGAGGGGATGAAGTTTTCCCTGCCCAGCCGCGAGTTGATTGCCGACTCGGTGGAATCCATGATTCGCGCCCATTGTTTTGACGCCGTGGTGGGCATCCCGAATTGCGACAAAATCGTGCCCGGCATGTTCATGGGGCTGCTGCGGGCCAACGTGCCCGCTCTGCTCGTCAGCGGCGGCCCCATGAAAGCGGGCCGCATGCCCGACGGCCGTATCGTCGACCTCATCAGCGTCTTCGAGGGGGTGGCGGGTATTGGGCAAGGGCGCGTCACGGAGCAGGAATTGCAGACGCTCGAGGAGTGCGCTTGTCCGGGTTGCGGCTCGTGTTCCGGCATGTTCACCGCCAACTCCATGAACTGCCTTTGCGAGGCCATCGGCATCGCCCTGCCCGGAAACGGCACCATTTTGGCCGTAGATCCGCGGCGCAAAAAGCTCTACCGGCAAGCCGGCGCCCGCATCGTCGAAATGGCGCTCGCCGGCGGCCCCAAGCCGCGCGAGATCGTCACCCGCGACGCCCTGGACAACGCCTTTGCCGTGGACATGGCCATGGGGGGCAGCACCAACACGGTCCTGCATGCCCTCGCCATCGCGCACGAGGCGGGCGTGGACTACGATCTGGACCGGATCAACGCGATTTCCGAGAAATGCCCGAACATCTGCAAGGTTTCTCCCTCCTCGGCCTACCACATGGAAGACGTGGATCGCGCCGGCGGTATCAGCGCCATTATTCGGACCATCGGAGAAATCCCACGCCTGCTTCACAAGAACGCGCTGACGGTGAGCGGCCGTTCCATCTGGGCCAACACCGCCCGCGCCAAGGTGCTCGATTCGAGCGTCATTCGGCCATTGGAAAACCCCTACTCCTCCGACGGCGGTCTAACCGTGCTGCGCGGCAATCTGGCGCCGGAAGGCGCCATTGTGAAAAAAGCCGGCGTATCCCCCAAGATGCTCACCTTTGAAGGCTCGGCCGTTATTTTTAACTCCCAGGAAGAAGCGTGCGCCGGCATACTCGAAGGCAAAGTCAAGCCGGGCCATGTGGTGGTGATCCGCTATGAAGGCCCTCGCGGCGGGCCGGGTATGCAGGAAATGCTCGCACCAACCTCCTACATCATGGGGCAGGGGCTGGGCGAGAGCGTCGCGCTGATCACCGACGGCCGCTTCTCCGGTGGAACCCGCGGCGCCTGCGTGGGGCATGTTTCCCCCGAAGCCGCGGCAGGCGGACCCATCGCTCTGCTCGAACCAAACGACCGTATTCGCGTGGACATCCCCGGGCGCCGGCTGGATGTGCTTTTGAGCGATGACGATCTGCGCCGCCGCCGAGAGCGGCTCCCAGCGCCGCCGTCACGCGCATTAACGGGCTACCTGAAACGTTATGCGGCCCACGTCACCAGTGCCGGCCAAGGCGCCGTGCTGGTGTAGAAAAAAAGGTCCGCCGATGAATGAGCCGATTCCCGACGTGGAAGCCCTCATCACACAAATCCGCGCCGCTGTTCGCGAGGCCGGCGCGGATCCGGATGATCCGCAGAAAAACAAAGCGGCAGACCCTGACGATCTCTACGAAAACCTTCGCTTGCTCAACGAAGCCCACCTTGTGGGGCAGAGCCGCGGCCGCGGCCTTCGCCACCGCTTTGGTCGGTTTCTCTTCCGTTGCTTGGCCCCCGTCCCCTCTGAAATCAACGCCGTTCACGTCCGCCTGGTCCGCATTCTCAACCGGCTGGTCATGGCCCTGGACGGCCGGGACACGATCACGGCCGGCGAGTTGCTCAAGCGGACCCGTCAACGGCAGGACCTGATGGCGCTGCTGAGCGACCGGCTGGCCGAATTGGAACGTCGCGTGCAGGCGCTGGAACAGTCTTCGACCGGTCCATGTGATGCCGCTTCAGTGGCGGATGCGCCCCGCCAATGAGAATCGCGTTCGTCGCCCCTTTTTATGGCTCGCGCGCCGCCGGCGGGGCGGAATCGGAATGCCGCCAAACGGCCGAGCGGCTCGCCGCTGCCGGCGTCAAGGTGGACGTCCTGACCACATGCCTCCTCGATTTGCACCATGACTGGCGAGTGAACGTCCACTCGGAAGGTATTCGAGAAGAAAAGGGCGTCCGGGTGATTCGATTCCGCGCCGAGACCTTGGATTGGCGCCCCTTCGTCTCGTTGAACAGTCGCTTGCTGGCCGGCGAAACGCTTTCCGAATCGGAAGAGCGGCAGTTCATCGCGCTGCACATCAATAGTTTCGGCCTCTACCGGCATCTGGCCAAACAGGCCTCCCGCTACGCCCGGGTGATCTTCATTCCCTATCTCTTCGGCACAACCTATCACGGGCTCCAACTCTGCGCCGAACGCAGCATCCTAATTCCCTGCCTTCACGATGAACCGTATGCCCGTTTGCGGATTTTCCAAACGCTGTTCCAACGCGCCCGGCGCATTCTGTATCACTCCGCGGCGGAGCAACGGCTAGGCCAGGCGCTCTACGGCCCGGATGCCGGCCGCGGCCTCCTCCTCGGAGAAGGCGTTCAAACCGCCTTCGAATCCGACGGCGCGCGGTTCCTGCGGCGCTACGGCGTTGAGCCCCCCTTCGTCCTTTATGTCGGACGCAAGGATGCCGCCAAGAATGTCCCCGCCCTGGTGCGAGATTTTTGCGCTTGGCAACGCACCGGAAAAACGAAGGCCCGCTTGGTGCTCATTGGCCCCGAATCCGTGACCGTGCCACCCGGCGCCGAAAAATACGTCCTGGACCTGGGCTTCCTGCCCGAACAGGACAAGAAAGACGCGTATTCCGCCGCCGCCGTGCTGTGCCAGCCCTCGATGAACGAAAGCTTCAGCCTCGCGCTCATGGAAGGCTGGTGCTGCGGTCGCCCAGCACTGGTTCATGGCCGCTGCGCCGTCACCCGCGAACATGTGGTCGCGGCCAAGGGGGGGCTGTATTACGAAAACACCGCGGAATTCGGCGCCATGCTGGACTACCTGTTCTCACATCCCGAAACCGCCCAAGCCATGGGTGAGGCGGGGCGTTGCTACGTGCGACGCCACTTCGACTGGCCCGTGATCATCCGACGCTGGCAGAAAGAGGTGCTGAGCCCCTCCACCGCCCCCTGAGCGCTCCCCAAACCACCACGGCCAAGGCGCCGATCATAGCCGCGGCCGAAACCGCCAAGCCCCATCGAACGACCGCCGGCTCAAAACGCAACTCCACCCGGTGCGTTCCCGCAGGGAGCGGCACCGCACAGTTAACGCCATTGACCGTCAACAGCCGCGCCGGCCGACCGTTCACGCGGGCGCGCCATCCGGGATAATTGTGCTCGCTGAAAACCAAAACGCCCGCGGCAGCCATATCCGCGCGCACAATGCGCCGTTGCGCCCGATAGGATTCAATGCTCACCCGATCCCGCGCCCCCGCCGGCAACGGTTCAACCGCATACGCCGCCGGTTCTTCCGTCACGCAAGCCAGCCGGCAGTCAAATTCGTCCGCCACCACGCACTCCAACACGTTCTCCGGCGCCACCGTGACTGTCGCATGCACCGTGTACACCCGCGGCGCCATCGTGGCCATCCGGTCCCGCAAGCGTCCCGTTCGCATGGTCTCGTTCAGATCAAAACGCACGTTCATCAGGTCGTACGCCTTGTCCATCCGCCCGGCCTTTTCCGCCACCGTCTGCAGCTCGTTCCACCGGGCATGCGGGTTCGGCACATAGCCGTTCCACGACTCCAATCCCAGGTACATCACGCGGCGATTCGCTTGATGCCCGCGCCACGCTGAACGCCACGGCTCCGGGGATTGCTCTCGAATATCCATCAACGCCTTCTCTGCCGGATTCGGACGCATCGTTTCAACAAACGAACGCGGATAAGTGTGCAGGCCGCCGGTGGCGTGATAGAGATCCAGCCAAAGCAACCCCGCCAGGATTCCCCCCAAAACCGCCGGATGGCGGCCGAGCGGTCGGGGCCAGACAAAAAACACGCCGCCGCCAAGAAGCACAGCGACAAATACCGCCAGATTGAGCATCAGCACCCGCCGCGGAATAGGGTCGGCAAATCGTGCCGTCAAACCGGCCCACAGGGCCAGCCCAGCCGCCAGCGACACAAAAAGAAACGCGCCGGCCGCCCAACGATGGCCCGGCGTCGCCAGCCACTTTCGACGCGCATCAGGACCGGCTCTGAACCAGCGGTCCAGCAAAAAGGCATACGCCCACGGCAGGGCAAAACCCAGCCAAAGCGACGTCAAGCGGGCATGGTACCGCATGCTCTGGAGCAATGGGAAAAGACGGCCGGCCGCGATGCGCAAAGGATTCCGAACGCCGCAACCGTACAAGATGGCGGTCGCCGCCAACGCCGCCATGAGCAAGAACCGCCTGTCACGCCGGCCAAACCACAGCCCCACCGGCACCCCCAGCAAAGGCAGAAGCCCCACGTACGAGCCGTCTTCCCAGTAATACCAAAAGCCTGTCACATGCTCATACCCTTTGCGGCCCCAATAGAGGAACGTCCGCCCGCTGCCTTCGATCTTGCCCCAGGCATGCGGAAACACCGCGTTCGCCAGCACATAAAACGGCCGACTGAATTCCGGCGCCGTCAGCAACTTCTCCGAGGCCTCCGCCATGCGCGTGGATTGCCGCGTGTACTCCAGTTCGGGCAGAAGACGCACCATGGCCACCAATCCCGCCAGCAGGAAAACCGCCGCGATCCCCCCCACCCCACGCCCTACACCGGCAACCGAACGGCGCCGCCACCCATGCGACACCAGCGAGAACAACGCATAAACGCCAACAAAGGCAAGCAGGTAAAAAGACCACTGACTGTGACCCGCCAGAAAAATCAAACCCGCGCACACGCCGGCAGCCGGAATCAGCGGCCATCCGCCGCCGCGCAGAAAACGCTCAATCAGCAGACAGGCCGGCGGCACCCAAACCGCGCTGCAAATAACCGTGGGGTAATACAGCATGACCACCATCGGCGCACAAAGGGACACGCCCAAGGCTCCATTCAACGCCGCCCAAAAACCAACGCCTTGATCTCGCAGATAACGCCACGAAAACCACCCCAGCAATACAAGGTGCGCGAGGAAGAACATTTCCATGACAAAGCCCGGCAAATGGCCGTCCCGCACAAACGGAATCAGCAGGAGAAAAAAGGGATAACTCCAATGGATGCCGCCCAGCGCCAGAGGATATCCACAATGCTGTTCAGGCACCCATAGCGGCAACTCGCCGCGCGCCAGCCGGGAAACGAGGTAGTCCAGCGTCGGCGCAACGTCGTTCAAAAAATCATCCCAAAAATGCCCCCGCCCGGTAACCACGGGATGGAAGAAAAGCAGCGTCGCCGCCACAAGCCACAGAGCAGCCCATGCCCCCGTCCAATCCCGCTGACGGCCGGCGGGCTTCGACGACGTCACCCCCGTTGTCCTGCTGTTTTTTTTCACGGATCGAAGGGGGCCGTCGCTACTTGCTCAGGACGCGGTAGAAGCGGATGAAACATGGTCGCTGCCCTGAGGCGTTCGGCTCCGGGTCACGCCAGACCTCCGCCACCGCGCGCTGCCCCGCGAGGACGCTGGTCATGAACTCGCCCGTCGGCAACTCGACATTGCGAGTCACTTCCGCGGCAAGGAAAATCACGAAATACTGCTGCCTTGTGCCGACCAATTCCGCCGTGTTGCGGATCAGCGCTTCGGTCACCAGCTCGCTTTGCCGAGCGCTCGAAACGACGCTGGTCCACCCGCCCAAACGCCCCAGATCAGCGACGCTGGCGTACGGGCCGTTGGCAATGACGTACTCGGCCAGATCGACCGCGTTGCTCCACGTTAACGGCGCACGCGCATTGCCGTCCAGATACTCTTCGCGCGGCATCTCATAGAAAAGCGTCGCCAGCACGTCACGCACCTGAGTGTTGATGTTGACGAGTCCCCGCCAGGGCCGATCGCCGTTCTCCCTCACCCTGAAAAACTTCAGAACATTGTGACGGGAATTCTCGGGGGGATTATTCTCGGGGCGGGGACGGTCGCAAAGTTGTATCGTCTGCCACGGCGCATACGGCAGGAAACCCAGTTCGCCAACGGATTGCAGCGGCCGGTTGGCCACATACATCGAGGCATCGCGATCAATGTTGTAGGCCGCCGTGTCCGTGAACCGCGCCAGCATGGCCCCGTTCGGCTCGCCGATGGTCCCGATGCCGGGCGGATAACGGCGGCGCCAGTGTGCGCTAAGCACTCCCGGAGCGGCCGGCGTGAGCCAGTTGAAGCGCGGATCCGCACACTCTATGCCGCTGGAATGCATGCCCACCACCACGGGATTGATGTCTATCGCCAGGGGAAGTCCAAGCCCGTTCGTGACGGAATCCACCGCCGTCCCGTCCTCCAATGTGATCCACACGCGCACATTCGCGACGTAGTGAATCCTCGTGGGCGCAATGCTGCTAACCTGTATAAGCTCGGATGGATGTTTGTTCCGATCGACCGTCACCACGCCATAGACGCCCGTCCCGCCCACATAAAACGATTCGGATCCGCTGACGTTCGCCGGCACAAACACCGGATCGCCATTGTCCCCCGGCGAAAATTCGATGGCGTAGTTCATCCGATACGAGCCGGGATTGGCCGCCACCACGTAGGGATAGAACCACTCGATGTCAATGCCCTGCCAGCTATTTGTCATCCCCGGCAAGACCCGATTGCGCAATCGAACCTCATTGATCATGGGCACCGCTTCCGTTCCGGGACCGTTCAGATTGCGGGGCACGGAATCCGCGTCCACATAGTCGAGCAAGGCTTGCCAGAGATGGTTCAGATGTGTGGGGTCATTAATGCCGCTGTTGGTAAATGCACCACGTATCTGATTCTCATCCCACAAAGCCATGTTCGGTCCAATATAAGCGCCTGTATTGGTCCGATCCGAAAACGCTGAATACGTCACAAAATGCGCCGGCCAGCGGCCCAACCCCCGGTTGGTGGCCCAGTGACCGAAATCCTGCAAGGTCTCATACCGCCCGTCGTCCTGCCGGTCCAATGCCAACCGGTTCTGATTAATGACCTCTGTCTCATCAAAAAGCTTCCCCAACTGAATCTCCGCCGGCGAAGCGCCAATCCCTCGATTCGTACCGCCCACGAAGTTCGCGTCCAACAGTCCCGAGGCGTTCAGCACTAGAAACCCAATGCGACCGACAACCTGACCATCCGCGGCCACCACGTTCGTCCACTCAGGCAGGAGCAACCGATATACATCGCCGATCTGCCACCGATTCAGTTTCCCGCCGGCCAGTCCCGTGCCGCTGCCTGAGCTTGGCCGCGTCCACAAGAACCGTCCACTGCCATCCGCCACAATCCCATGGCTGCCGTCGGACAAATTAATCAACGTGGCGCCCCGAACCGCATTGATGTCCCACATCCTATCGCGATCCTCAATAGTCGGTCCGGGGTCGCGATAACTATTCGTTCCATCCCCAAACAACGCGCCAAACGGCGCATAGTCTCTTGCCTCTCCGCCAAGCATGCCGACAAACAAGCGAGAGCCGTTGGACGACCAAAGCGCATCCCATAGCGGATAAATGGGATCGCCGTCAGATTTCTGCCGCGCGTCCACTGCCTCCAGCGCCCTTGTGAGCGCCACCTGCAGAAGTTGCCGCGCCTGCACGTCGTTCTTGAAATTGCCCGCCGCCACCCGCTCGGTGCGCATGAAAATAGAGAAGGCCACGCCCGTGACCATCATGAGCGCCAGAAAGCCCAGCACAATCACCAGCGCAATGCCAGAGCGATTCGCCCCCGTCTCTCGCGTCACCTTGTTTCTCCTGTCGATCATTGACGCTCCTTCTGGCGTGCTTTGCTCACTCAATCCCACCGATACCGCCCTTCATGCACAATGTAGGCCCGAGATCGAAACGCCTGCCGTCGGTCCAATCCCTTCTCCCGATCGCCCTCGCTGAGCGTCGTCACCGTCACGTCCACGTACCGCGGCAACACCCCTGCTGGCCCCATAGGCCCGGCGTCAAACTGCAAATCTTCCACGTCTTCCGCCATCGTGCTGGTTCGGGCCGCACCGAAGGAATTGGAGGACACGTAGTCCGACACCGACCGCCACACGGCATTGCCCTGCAACCGGTACTCGATCAGACGTGCCGCCCGATTGGTCGGCGTCGCCTGTTGCAACGCCACGAATCGAATGCTACCTCCGCCGACGTTGAACCGATTCGGAAAGAAAACTTCATCTTGAACCGCCTGCGAAATCTCCTGAGCCATGAAATCCGCCAGCGTGCGGCCAATCATGCTCGTCTCCGCCTTACGGCTGCCGCTCTCCCATGCCGTGGCGCTCTGCTGAAACAATCGCGCCACCACGAGCACGATGATCGTCAGCACGAACATCGAGACCAGCAGCTCAATGAGCGTGAACCCCGCCTGACAATCGCTCGCGGGTCCCGCCTTTTTTTTATATCCGCCGCCCATCGCCTCTTCCTCGGTCCGTCGGCCGTGGTCTATGGTGTCTTTTCTATAGGCCCCGATAATACAGCTCCGTGTAATACGTCGCCTGCGGCCGAAACACCCCCTGCTGTTCCGTCGTCACCTGCAGGGTCACGAAATGCACTCGGTTTGTAATATCGAGCTCGGCTTTTTTTGTAATATCGAGCCGATAGCGCAAATGCTCCGCCGGCAGTTCCGGAAAAGTTACCTTCACCGCAGCATCGTTGGTGCCAATGCCCGTATGCCGCACCGGAGCAATATCCGTCACCACCAAGTCGCGAAACATGGGCATGGCCCAGTCGCCGAAATCGGTCAGCTCGGACGCCTTGGCGTGCAGCCCGCCGAAGACGTGCTCGGCAAAAAGCGCCGTCCGGGTGTCGGCCGCCGCCTCCTCGCTCGAGCGCAGGCTGGAGGGAAAAAGGCCAAAAATTACGGTTAACCCCAACCCCACGACCAGCACGGCCAGGCTGACTTCCACCAAACTAAACCCCGCTTGGCCAACTGATCGGCGCGTCGTGGGGCCTGATGGGCGGCGTATTATCTCGTCGAAAATCCGCACACGGCGCTTCCTGCTGTTTGACATGACGCTTCGCCTCTGACGCCTGCTCATTCCGTCGTCATCGTCACCTTGCTCAAACCCGTCAACGGCCAGATGATTATGATCGCCTTCTGTCGCTTGCCGGCCGCCACTTGCCCGTAAGCCGCCTCGCGCAACTCAATCGGCTGGGCGGAGCTGACGCCCCCGTTGGGCAGAAAAATGACCGCGTCCGGCGCATCGGCGGGGTTGCCGTCCCGGAACACCGCGCCGGGGGGCAGAAAAGTCCTTTCACCAACGGCCCATCCATACACGTCACCAGTCTGCCACTGACTGACGCCAAATACCTTGTTTTGCAAGCCCGGTGCTTGCAACTCCAAGCGGTTCGAATCATTGGTCCTGACGGTTCCAAAGCTCCCATCTCGAAAATTCGCCACCCACCGGCCGGCATGTTCCGCCGGCGTCCAGACGGCCTTGTCGTCCGTCATGACCCGCTCGGGCGGCTGGCCGGCCGCCGCCACAACCCCCGCTTTCTCGAACACCATGTAGTACGCGTTGGAAGCCGTTTGCCGAAAAATCACCATAGTTTCCGTGCGGCGGGTGACGGCGTGCTGGCGAGCCAGCGACAGCACCGAGCGCACGGCGCTAACAGCGCCACGCAATTCGGCCCCCCGCTGCATGTTCAGGAATGAAACCACGCCGATGCCGAGAATCAGCAACATGATGCCCATCACCGTCAACAGTTCGATGATGGTGAACCCCGCCCGACGCGCCGCCGGTCCGTTTTTTAGACCCGTCGCCATTAGGGCCTCGGAAAAACTCCTTCGTCGCGTCACCGGTCATCCTCCTCGCCGTTCGACCGCGCGGGGCGTTTTATTTAACGGACACCACGCCGCCATCCAGATTGATGGTGATCTGGAACGGCTGATAGGTGTATGGATTCGTCGCCACGCCCGGCGTCTCCCAGAACGCGATGCTCCGGGGATTGCCGCTTGGCAGCAGCAGCCGAATCACCTGATCGTTGTTGTTGACGTAGACATTCGTGCCCTGGGCTCCGGCGTCGGGTCCTGGCCACAGGCCGTATTCCTGATGGTAGTTTCGGATGGCCGTTTCCAGCGCCCGCGCCTCGGCTTCGGCATGCCGTTGCCGCGCCGTGTTCTTCACCTTCTGCACCGCAGGGAGCAGAAGCCCCATCAGGATAGCGATGAGCGCCATCACCACCAGCAGCTCCACCAGCGTGAACCCGCGGCCCCAAGGGCGAATCCCATGCCGCACAGAAAAATTTTTTCGCCTCATTCCGTCCATCCCGTTCCGATATCGTCCGCCGTGCCGCTAGTTTTATCCGGCCCGTTCGACCAAAGTCGGTAAGATTGATAGGGCGGCTTGGACTCGTAATTGTAGTTCACCCTCCACGGATCCTGCAGCACCCACGCATCCGAGACCACAAGGTCTGCACCCAGTCCCCCCGTGGGTGGCCGATACACGATCACACGGGACCACACCAGCGGCAAGGGATACTTGTCGCGGTACTTCATAAGGTAGCAGGACAACCCGCGATAGAAATTGGGGTCAGGGTAGACATTCAGCGCGGGGTAGTTGGTATCCTGCCGGAGCCAAAGCGTCGAATCGGCGGGGGTTGGCTGACTCACAACCTCGCCCTCGTAGTGGGGGCGCCCCCTCGTTTCCTGCGGCGGATAGGATCCGTGCTCCGCGTAGAAAGCCGACAGGGCATTTTTGATCTGCTCGATCTGCCCGGTGGCCTGCGTACGGGCCGTGCGGCGATTGACAAGCACCCCCACGCGAATGGTGATGCCGATCAGGATGGCAATTACCGCCACCACCACGAGCAGTTCGACGAGCGTGAAGCCCCGCCGCGTCTTTCTCGGTCGTCTGTCGCCTGCTTGCGCGTTCATGCCCGTTCCTCCATGCCCATTATACGCGCCATTCCACCGCCTGCCCACCGGAGTTTTTCGCGCGAAGCCGCTGCTCAATCCCAGCTTCGGACGTCATCCCTTTGGGTGGCCGGCGTATTATCCAATCCGTCCGCCCCGCGCGACCAAGCCGCCACGGCGCGCATCACCGGCCCATAGGGCCCCGCCACAACAACGTTGTCGAAATTGTCGTCCAATCGAACCTGATAGATGTTGTTCGGCGTGCGGGTCTCGTCCCGATACCATGGGTCCACAAACGCGCCGGCGGGGTTGAGGGACGCGGCTTCAAACTCCATGTAGGCGATGCCCTTCGTGTTTTGGCCGCGCAGGCGCGTCACCTCGGCGGGCCCCATCTGCATGACGCTCCCGGCGGCGAAATCCCACTTGCGATGGTCCTGAAGATACGCCTTCCAGGCCAGCTCGATCTGTCGCACCTCGGAGCGGGCCCTTACCTTGCGCGCCTGCTCCTTGACGCGCCCCAGCACCGGCAGCAGCAGCCCCATGAGCAACATGATGATCGCAATGACCACCAGCATTTCCACCAGCGTGAAGGCGGCGCGCCGCCTCCGCCAACCCGCCATGCCTTGCGCCAGCCTGTGCTTCATGCCGCCCTCTCCCTCCGTGTTGCGCCAATCCTCAGGCGATTTTCCCGATGATGCGCACCATAGGCAGGAACATGGCAATCACGATCGTGCCCACAATCAGCGCCAACATAATGATGAGTATCGGCTCGATAATGGACGTCAACGCCTCCACGGCGCTGTCCACTTCGTTGTCGTAGGTCTCGGCAATCTTCATCAGCATGTCCGGCAGCGCGCCGGTTTCCTCCCCCACCTGAATCATGCTGATCACCATGTCCGGAAAGACGCCCGACGCTTCCAGCGGGGTGACCATGGTTTCGCCTTCCTTCACGCTGTCATGCACCTGCTGGACGGCGCGGGCAAGCACCGCGTTGCCGGTGATGTCGCGGACAATGTTCAGCGCCGTCAGGATCGGCACGCCGCCGGTGAGCAGCGTGCCCAGGGTGCGGGTGAAATTGGCGATCGAACTCTTGCGGATCAGCTCTCCAAAAATGGGCGCCCGCAGCTTGGCGGCATCCAACACGCGCCGTCCCGTCTTCGTCCGCGCCAGCAACCGCACCACGATCGTCAGCGCCACCAGCGCCGCCAATACATACCCCCCGTGATGCGCGACGAGCATGCTGGCGTTGATCACCGCCTGCGTCAGCGCCGGCAGCGGCTCATTGCCGAGCAAGTCCTCGAAAATTTCGCGGAACTTGGGAATCACGAACACCATCATCACCGTCAGGATCGTCACGGCCATGACCAGCACCACGATCGGATACACCATGGCGCTTTTGACCTTGTTGCGGATGCGCTGAGACTTCTCCATGAACTCCGCCAGCCGCGTCAGCACGGTGTCCAGCGCGCCGCTGGCTTCGCCCGCGCGCACCATGTTCACAAAAAAAGTGCTAAAGATCCGCGGATACTGGGCCGCCGCCTCGGCAAAGGTGCTGCCGCTTTCCACGGCTTCCGCCATGCCGTTGATGGCGGCGCGAAAGCCCGGATGCTTCTCCTGCCGCTGCAGGATGTGCAAGCCGCGCAGCAGGGGCAACCCCGCGTTCACCAGCGTCGCCAACTGCCGGGTGTACACCATCAATTGCTTCGTCTTGACGCGGCCCTGCATGAACTCGGCGAGGAATCGCGGCAGACGGATTTCCGTCTGAAGCCCCCGGCCTTTGCGAGCCGCGGCTGGAGCTGCAGCCTTGGTCGTGGCGGTCGGCCGCCGCGCGCCGACCTCGGCAATCGTCGTTGGAAAGAGGCCGCGCGACCGAATCAGCGCCACCGCCTTCGCTTCGTTTTCGGCGTCCACCACATCCTGCGTTTCGCGCCCCTTCGCATCCAGCGCGACATAACGGAATTTGGCCATGAGCTGTTCTCCCGTTTCCTCGCGTGAATCTATCCTCCGCCCGCGTCCGATGCAAGCCCGACTTCGTTCCGGATCGCGCTGCCCGCGCGCAAGCGGTACCGCCGGGAATGGCGGAGCGTGGTGTTTTATCCGCCCACAGCGCCTCCGCCGCCACGCCGAACCCCGACCCCCATCCCCCATCGCCCTTTCTCGGCGGGCGTCCCCCCACATCACCCGGGGCAGAAGGCCTTTGGCTGTGAGTTGCAATTCCACACGGCATGCATATCATGGCGCGGACTGACGCCACCGCGCCGAATCGGAAGGAGCGCTCCGTGACACTGGCCAACCGCATCACCATCGCCCGCTTTCTGCTCATACCCGTCTTTGTGCTCCTCACCCTGTACTACATGCGCGACGCCGAACGCGGGCAGCCCAACGAGATGCTGCGCTGGGCCGCCGCGACGCTCTTCCTCCTGGTGTCCCTTACCGACGCCCTCGACGGCTTTTTCGCGCGCTCCCGCAACGAACGCACACGTCTCGGCGCCATGCTCGACCCGCTGGCGGACAAGGCCCTGCTGCTTTGCGGTCTGATGTTACTGACCGGCCCCTGGGGCCGCGTGTTTCAGCCGCATCTGCCGGTCTGGTATGTCCTCCTGGTCGTCAGCCGCGATGGGTTCCTTATCGTCGGCGCCACCGTCATTCACGCCTGCTGCGGCCATGTGGATGTTCGTCCGCGGCTCACCGGCAAGGCCGCCACGGTGTTTCAAATGACGCTCATTCTCTGGGTGCTCTCGTCCGGCCCCATCCGTTTCTTCCCTTGGCTGCTGGGCGCCGCCGCCGGCGCCACCCTGCTTTCCGCCGCCCAATACCTCTTGGACGGCATCCGCCAAATGGAGCACGCTCATGCCCACGAAACTGCCGCCCGATAAGGCAGATCGCCTGCCCGCCCTTGTCATTGTGGGCCGCCCCAATGTCGGCAAATCCGCCCTCTTCAACCGGCTGGTCGGCCGACGCGCCGCCATCGTGCACGAGGAAAGCGGCGTGACGCGCGACCGTCTCGCCGCCGCCGCCGAATGGAACGGACGGCGCTTCACCGTCATGGACACCGGCGGGCTGGTCCACCTCGAAAAAGGCGCCCGGCAGGACCCCATCAACGCCGGCATTCGCGAGCAGGCCGAGGCGGCCCTAGCCGAGGCGGACGTGGTGCTGATGGTCACGGACGCCGAAACCGGCCTGCATCCACTGGATCGAGCCGTGGCCGCGCGCCTGCGGCGCGCGGGCCGGCCCGTCCTCGTGGCGGCCAACAAGTGCGATACCGCGGCGCGCGATGAAGACGCTTCAGACTTTCTTGCCCTCGGATTTCCCGTCTTTCCCGTTTCCGCGTTGCACGCCCGCGGCTTCGATGAGTTGATGGAAGAGGCCCTGCGCCATTTTCCCGCCCGCTCCGCAACGCCAACCGCGCCCGCATTGCGCATCGCCATCGTCGGGCGTCCGAACGTCGGCAAGTCCTCGTTCGTCAACCGCCTGCTGCGCTGCGACCGCGTGTTGGTGTCCGACCGGCCCGGCACCACGCGCGACAGCGTGGATATTCTCTTCTCGACCACCCACAGCGGCAGGCCGCGCCGTTACCTGCTGACGGATACCGCGGGACTGCGCCGCCCGGCCAAGGTGGATTCCGCCGTCGAGCGCTTCAGCGTGTTCCGCGCCGAACGCAGCATCGCCGAGGCCGATGTGGTGTTGCTTTTGCTCGATGCCGCTCAAGGGCCCACCGAGCAGGACAAAAAAATCGCCGCCATGGTCCTCGAGCACCGCAAAGGATGCGCGCTCGTCGTCAACAAGTGGGACCTGTTGGCCGGCCACACCCAAACGCGCTATCTGGAAGCCTTGCACGAGACCTTGCCTTTTCTGCGTTTCGCCCCTGTGGTCTTTGTGTCAGCGCTCACCGGCTACAACGTCCGGCGCAGTCTCGATGCCATCGAACAGGTCGCCGCCCAGATCGACAGACACATCGCCACCGGCCCGCTCAACCGAACGATCGAACAGGCCGTTCTCGCCACCCCCCCCCCGGCCATTCGAGGCAAACGCCTGAAAATCTACTACGCCACCCAGACGGGAACCCGACCTGTTCGCATCGCCCTTTTTGTAAACGACCCCCAACGCCTTGCTGCCACCTATCGCGAGTACCTGATACACGAACTCCGGCGCCAGTTTGGCCTCGAAGGCGCACCGATTGTGGTTACAGCCCGCCATCACGGGCATAAAGCGTCTTTTCGTGAAAAGAAAGAGGAAGAAGAAATTTAACGTCCTTGTAATAAACAACTTATGTAGACGCAAGCGTTTCGTTTTTGTTGCGTAAAAATAGTGTACAATTGTTATCTTTTCTTCTTGCTAGACACAATCTGTTGTGGTTATAGAGCTTGCCCGGGGCATAATTATAGTACAGATTGTGTATTTCAGAGCTTAAGCGTTCATTCGTAATGGAGGAATACCGAAAATGGCTGATATTCGCTCGATTGCGGCCACGGCCGGCAACGTGCGCATTGCATCCACCAAATCGCCCGCTCGGGCCCGTCGTAGCAATAGAAACGGCGGGACTGCAACGCATGGGCTCCGAGTGAAGAGGCTCTTCACCCAAAAAGGGCGGAGTCCCTTCGATCAAATCGAGTGGGAGCGGCGTAAAGCGTCCATCACGGATGACAAAGGGCATGTGGTTTTCGTCCAGGAAAACATCGAGGTTCCCAAGTCCTGGTCTACGCTGGCCACCAACATCGTGGCCTCGAAATACTTCTTCGGCAGCGTCAAGAGCGGTTTTCGGGAGGACTCGGTTCGGCAACTGGTGCATCGCGTGGCCCGAACCCTCGCCGACTGGGGCCGCGAAAGAGGCTACTTCGCCTCGGACGAGGACGCCCAGGCCTTTTACGACGAGATGGCCTGGCTCTGCTTGAACCAATACGGCGCCTTCAACAGTCCCGTCTGGTTCAACGTCGGGCTGCACGCCGTTTACGGTCTCTCCTCCGAAAGCCGCGCCAGCTACCGATGGGATGAGGCGGCAGGACGCGTTCGACCATCCGGCGATTCATACAAATACCCTCAAGCCTCCGCCTGTTTTATCCAATCGGTGGATGACACCATGGAAGACATCATGCGGCTGGCGTCGTCCGAAGCCATGCTGTTCAAGTACGGTTCGGGCACGGGCACCGACTTGAGCACGCTGCGCAGCAGCCGCGAGCGGCTGTCCGGCGGCGGCACGCCGTCCGGACCCCTGAGTTTCATGCGCGTCTTCGATCAAGTGGCGGCGGTCGTCAAGTCCGGCGGCAAGACGCGCCGGGCCGCCAAAATGCAAAGCCTCAAGGTGCATCATCCGGACATCCTCGAGTTCATCACCTGCAAGATGCGCGAGGAACGCAAGGCATGGGCCCTGATCGAAGCCGGTTACGACGGCTCGTTCGGCGGCGAAGCCTACAGTTCCGTGATGTTCCAAAACGCCAATCTGTCCGTCCGGGTCACCGACGAGTTCATGCGAGCCGTCGAGAACGACGGCGAATGGCAAACCCGGGCCGTGACCACCGATGAGGTGGTGGACACCTACCGCGCCCGCGACATCATGAAGCTGATCGCCGAGGCGACGCACGCCTGCGGCGACCCCGGGTTGCAGTACGATTCGACCATCAACGCCTGGCACACATGCCTCAACAGCGGCCGCATCAATGCCAGCAATCCCTGCTCCGAGTTCATGTTCCTGGACAACAGCGCCTGCAACCTCGCCTCGATCAACCTGATGAAATTCCTCGACGATCAGGGCCACCTGCGGCTCGCGGACATGGAACAGGCGGCGCGGCTCTTCATCATCGCCCAGGAAATCATCGTGGACAGCGCCAGCTACCCGACGGAGCAGATCGCGCTGCAATCCCACCGCTACCGCCCGCTGGGACTCGGCTACGCGAACCTCGGCGCCGTGCTGATGAGCCTCGGGCTGCCCTACGACAGCGACAAGGGCCGCGCCTTCGCCGCCGCCGTAACCGCGCTAATGACCGGCTTCGCCTACCGCGCCTCGGCGGAAATGGCCGAGAACAAGGAACCTTTCGAGGGGTTCGAAAAAAATCGCGACTGCATGCTCAAGGTCATGCACATGCACCGCGACGCGCTCGAGCACCTGGACCCGGCGCTCTGCCCCCCAGGGCTGCATGCCGCCGCCGGCCGCGTCTGGGACCAGGTCCTCGCCGCCGGCGAACGCCACGGCTTCCGCAACGCCCAGGTCACGCTGCTGGCGCCCACCGGCACCATCGGGTTTATGATGGACTGCGACACGACGGGCGTCGAACCGGACATCGCCCTCGTCAAATACAAGCAACTCGCCGGCGGCGGCCTGATCAAACTGGTGAACCGCACGCTCAGCGCCGGCCTCAAGCGCCTCGGCTACAACGGGGAAATCGAAGGCATTCTCAAGTACGTGGACGATCACGACACGATCGAAGGCGCACCCGGCTTCCGCGCCGAACACCTGCCGGTGTTCGACTGCGCCTTCAAGCCGAAGAACGGCACCCGCTGCATCTCCTACCAGGCCCACCTGCGCATGATGGCTGCCGTCCAGCCCTTCCTCTCCGGCGCGATCAGCAAGACCATCAACATGCCGGAGGAAACCACCGTGGAGGAAATCATGCGCGCCTACCTCGACGGCTGGCGCATGGGCCTGAAGGCGGTGGCCATCTACCGCGACGGATCGAAGCGCGCACAACCGGTCACCACCGCCAAGACCGGCTCCAGCGGCGGCGGCGCCCTGCCGGAAGCGCCGCGGCCCTATCGCGACCGCATGCCGGCTACCCGTCAGTCCATCACCCACAAGTTCGAGGTGGCGGGCCACGAAGGCTACCTCACCGTCGGGCTGTACGACGACGGACGCCCCGGCGAACTCTTCATCACCATGGCCAAGGAGGGCAGCACCATCGGTGGGATCATGGACTCGTTCGGCACCGCCATCTCGCTCTGCCTCCAGTACGGCGTGCCGCTGCGGGAGCTGATCCGCAAGTTCTCCCATAGCCGATTCGAGCCAAGCGGGTTCACCAAGAACCCCGACATCCCAATGGCTCAGTCGCTGGTGGATTACATCTTCCGCTGGATGGACATCACTTTCCCCAACGGCGCCGCGGCCCAGCTCCGCCTGCAACTGTCGCCGCCGGATGCCGCCGCCTCCCACGAAGAGCAGAGCGCCAAGGCGTTCTCGGAACAGTTCACGCGTTTCACCGACGAGGCGCCGCCCTGCGACGTGTGCGGCGCCATCACCGTCCGGAACGGCAAGTGCTACCGCTGCCATTGGTGCGGCAACTCCATCGGGTGCTCGTGAACGCTCGCCCCCCCTCGCTTCGCCGGCGCCGCCCGCCGCGCGCCTTCAGGCGCTTGCGGCGCGGTGCCGGCCGTCCACCCTGTCCGCAACGCATGCGCCTTTGCCTGGCCATCGCCGTTGTGCTCGCGCTCGGCCTGCGCGAGGCGGCCGCAGCCCGCGTGGAGCGTCTCAAGCCATCCATCGTCAAGATCTACGCCACCATACAGCGCGAGGGCTTCGCGATGCCCTGGCAGGCCCAGCCGCCGGGCAGCGGCAGCGGCTCGGGCTTCCTCATAGGGCGGCGTCGCATTCTCACCAACGCTCATGTGGTCTCCGACGCCCGCTTCATTGAGGTGCAAAAGGAGGGCGACGATCGAAAATACGCCGCACGGGTGCTCTTCGCCGGCCACGATTGCGACCTCGCCCTGCTAACCGTGGACGAGGACGCCTTCTTTGCCGGCCTGCGTCCGCTGCCACTCGCCCGTGAACTGCCCCGCCTCAATGATGAAGTCCTCGCCATGGGCTACCCCCTTGGCGGCACCCGCATCTCCATCACCCGCGGCGTGGTGTCCCGCATTGACTACAGCCTCTACTCGCATAGCGGCGTGGACTCGCACCTGGTGCTGCAAATTGACGCCGCCATCAACCCGGGCAACAGCGGCGGCCCCGTCCTCTATCGCGGTCGCGTCGTCGGCCTGGCTTTCCAGGGGATCACCAGCGCGCAGAACATCGGCTATGCCATCCCGCTCCCGGTCATAGAACACTTCCTCGAAGACATAGAAGACGACTTCTACCACGGTTACCCCGAATTGGGCGTATGGCACCTGAACGCGCGCAATCCCGCACTGCGGCAATCGCTGGGCCTGCCCGATCAGGTCGGCGGCATCATCGTCAATGCCCTCGATCCGTTCGGCAGCGCGATGGGATTCCTTCGCCCCGGCGACGTGCTGCTCGCCCTCGACGGCTATCCCATCGCCACCGACGGCTCCGTTTTGCTCAACGGAAATGTCGTCCTCTTCCATGAGCTGCTCGAACGCAAGCAATGGGGCGACACGGCCCGCTTCCATGTCTGGCGCGCCGGCCAAACCATGGAGGTGGAGGTGCCTCTGCGCAATCCGCCGGATCCGTTCGCCTTTCGCTACCCGTACGACACGCCACCAGCGTATTTCGTAGCCGCCGGCTTGGTGTTCACCCCGTTGAGTCGAGGATTCCTCAGCGAACTAGGGGAAGAACTTCATCAGCGCAACGCGCAGCACCTGCATTACTATGCACAGTTCGCCAAGACCGACGGCCTGTACAGCAACCGGCAGGAGTTCGTCGTGCTGTCCGCCATGCTGCCCCATCCGATCAACACCTATTGTGGCGCCTATGTCCACCATATCTTGAACGCAATCAACGGCCGCACGATCGGTTCCCTTAACGATGTCCAGCAAGCCTTCGCCTCGCCCACCGGCGGGTTCCATGTTATTCGCTTCGAGGGGTTGGACGATCCCTTGGTGCTGGATGCGACACGTGTGCCTGCCGCCGACCGCGAGATCATGAACGCGTACCGTTTGCCCGCCTTGTCTAGACTGCGACCGGAGCCCCCACCACGATGAAGCCGTTCCTGATTCTGGCGCTTGCGACCACGACGTGGCTCAGCGCGCCGCCTTCGCGGGCCGCCGATCCTTCCTGCCACATGGTCGAGGTTCTCGTCACCGCACAGCGCGTGGACCCGCGGATACCCTGGCGTCGCCAGCGACCCGAATCCCGGGAAGGTTACGGCGTGATTATCGCCCCCGGCCGGGTGCTGACCATTGAGGAACTGGTGCGCAATCAAACGCTCGTGGAATTGCGTCGCGCCGCAAGCGGAACCAAGCAGCCCGCTCGTGTTCGGCTCACCGATTGGCAGATGAACGTGGCCTTGCTGGAATTCGATCCGCCGGACAAGGAATCGCTAACGCCGGTCGCGCTCGCCACGCAGGCAACCCGCGGTACGACGGTGCAGGTGACGCGTTTCGATCAATCCGGCCGGGCGCTTTCAGGCGAGGGACGCATCGCCGAGGTCTCCGTGGCGCCATATCCCAACGGCCCTACGTTCGGACTGATGTTCACCGTGCTCACGGACCTGCTCCCCGACCGGCCAGGCGCTCCGGTTTTCGCGGGAACAGAACTGGCCGGCCTCGCCATGAGACATGATCGCGACAACCGCACCGTGCAAACCCTGCCGGCGCCGGTGCTGGACCGTTTTCTGGCCGATGCCGACAAGACACCCTACGCGGGACGGGCCGCGGCTGGATTTCGATGGGCCCCGCTTCAGGATCCGGCTAAACGGGCGTTCCTTCAAGCCGCCTCTTTATCTTCAGAGAAAGGCATTTTGGTGCTCTCGACGATCCCCGGGACCGGCGCAGACGAGGCCTTGCGTCCCCTCGACGTCATTCTGCAGTGGGACAGCCAAAACGTGGACAGCCAGGGTTACGTCGTTGATCCCCTGCATGGCCGAATCCTTCTGCCGCACCTCGTGGCCGCGCGCCGTCCCGGCGAGTCCGTTCCGGTGCGGGTCCTTCGCGACGGGCACTCGGTGGACGTCTCTCTCCGGCTTCAGCGCCGCGAAGACAGGGACGCCCTCGTGCCCGAAAACGTCCTTGGCGACATGCCCGCCTACCTCGTGGAGGGAGGCCTCGTGCTGCGCGAACTCACCGCAGACTATCTGACAGCATTGGGACCTCGATGGCTCGCCATGGCGAATCCCCGCCTGGCCCACTACTACTTCTCCCGCGGCGACCGCCCGTCGACGCCCGGGGAACGAATTGTGATCCTGGCCTATGTGCTGCCCGACCCCATCAACGTGGGCTATGAAGACATCGGGAACGATATCGTCACCGCCGTCAACGGACGCCCGATTCGGAACATGCAGGACGTGTTTCGCGCCGTGGACGAAGCAGGGGGATTGCAGCGCCTGTCCCTGCTGTCGTACGGCGTGGACGTTGTGCTGGATCCCGCCCAACTTCCGGAAGCCAACCGGCGGATAGCGGCCGCCTACCGCATACCGGCGCTTCGCCACGCGCCATCACCCGGCGAATGAAGGCGCACGCCACTCATCGCCGCCATTGCTAGAACATGAGAACCCCGATGACCGCCTGCGTGATGCCGAGCAGCGCCAGCACGCCACCCGCCGCTCGCGCACGAAACGGTGTGCCGGTCAACCACGCGGCCATGCGCCGAAACCAATACGGCGCCGCCACCAGCGTCATGCCGGCCACCACCCAAACATAGGCCGCCACGACCATGCTTAAACGCCAGGGCGTGTCGAGCCAGCGAACCGCATCTAACACCGGATTCGCCGCCAGGAGGAGCAAGCCGCCCACGGCACGCGCCGCCAGGAGCTCCGGCATATGGCGGTCAATCATCCACCAGACCGCCGGCGCGGCGGCCCACAGCCATTTCTTGTGGGCATCAAACCATCCGAGCGGCATGTCATATAACAGCCATGCCGACCACGCCAGCGCGGCGGCGGTCAACAGCCGCGCCCACCAAACATTCCGCGGAAGCCCCAGCAGCGCGTTCCGCATCCCCGCCGGCGTCAAAATCAAGCCGCCGCCAAATAAAACCAACACCGCTCCCCAAGCCGCCGAACAAGCGTGCGCCATGGTCATGCCGTCGTTCCTCCCTTTTCCGCCGCCGATGAGCTCGCGCCAAAATGATGGGCCGTTGACACTTCGCCATGCAACGACTGAGCCGTCGCCCGCCGCACCAGCACGCGAACGATATCCCCCGGCTGAATGCCGTTCATCTGATCGAACGTCACGATGTGGTTGACCGGTGTGCGCCCGGCCCATCGCCGGACATTCCGAAGGCTCGGCCCCTCGACCAACACGTCCACCGCCCGGCCGATCAGCCGTCGGCGCGACGCCAGGTTCCGCCGATCCTGATCGGCCAGCAACACGGCGTTACGCCGAGCCTTCTCCTCGGCGGACACACTGTCCGGCCAGGCAAAAGCCGGTGTGTCCGGCCGTGGCGAATATTTGAAAATGAACGCCTGGTCAAATCCAACGGCATCCATGAAGCCTCTGGTCGCCTCGAAGTCCTCTTCCGTCTCCCCCGGAAAACCGACAATGATGTCCGTCGTCACCGCCAGTTCCGGCCGGGCACATCGCAATCGTTCAACCGCCGCCAGGTATTGCTCGACGTTGTATCCCCGCCCCATCCGCGCCAAAACGCGATCCGATCCCGACTGCACAGGCAAATGGATGTGGGGACAAACCGCCGGTATTTCCGCCATGGCCCGCGCCAGCTCCTCTGTACAGCCCGAGGGATGTCCGGACGTGAATCGCACCCTCGCAATCCCCGGAACGGCCGCGACGGCCTCCAGCAGCCGCGGAAACGGTTCGCGGTAGCCGCCGGGCGAGGGCGATTCGTTCTCCCACACCGCGTTCGACCGGCCATACGCCATCACGCTCTGCCCCAGCAGAACAATCTCCCGGGCGCCGCGCGCCGCCACAGCCTCCACTTCCCGCAGCACGGATGCCGCGGGGCGACTCCACTCCCGGCCGCGCACCCGCGGCACCACGCAATACGCGCAGCCGCGATTGCACCCCAGCAAAATGTTGACAAAGACAGACACACCCGTTTCGGCGTGCCCTTCCATGAATTCGGCCGCATCCCGCGTCTCCCCAGTGTCCACGACGGGGCCGACGCCGCGCCGCGCCGCCTCGATCGCCGAAGGCAACGCGCTAAGCCGGTTCGGTCCCAGCACGAAATCGAGCCCTGGCAGCTCCTCCGTCAGCGCCTCGCCTAGCCGCTGCGCCATGCAGCCGATCACCCCCACCACCCGCCCCGACCGACGCCGTTTGGTTGCCGTCAGCAAGCCCAGCTTGCCCCGCGCCTTCTCCTCGGCTTTGTCCCGCACACTACAGGTGTTGACAATCACCACGTCGGCCGCGTCTTCTTCCTCCAAGCGGTATCCGTTCCGTTCGAGCAGCGCGCGCGCGGCTTCGCTGTCCCGTTCGTTCATCTGGCATCCATAGGTCCGGATGTGAAAGGACATCTCTTCCTTCGCCCTCATGGCGACCCGTCCTTTCCGTTCCGTGGATCCGCCTCCCGCGCCCGATCTCGCCCGCCCGGCATGCGGGCCGACCGCCAGCGCGGCTCCTCCAGCGTCCCCTCCAGACGCAGCTCGAACAGCTTGCTCAATGGCATAGTCACCGCGTGCATCGCCTGACCCAGCAGCGTCTGCTCCTTCATCGGCGTCACCTGCACCAGAAAATCCAGCCGCCCGTCCATATCGCACCATCCGCGCGCGCGCAAACTCAAAACAGGCCCTTCGATCCGCGCATCCTCCGTGGCTAACCGTCTTCCCTCGATCGAAAACGGAATACGGGCGTCGTTCTGCGAAAGCACATAGTCCAACCCCGGCACCGCCCGACCCATCGCTTCCGAGAATCCGCCGAACACCGGCAGCCGATAGACCCGCCCGCCCCGCACATTCAGATAACCGCGGCCCTTCACCGGTTCCGTCGGCCCCTCTCCAAAAGAGCCGGTCAATTCCACGTCGCCATTCACCCGGCCTTCATACCGGTCCGGATCCCTCAACCCCAACTCGGCGGCGACGAGCCCCGCATTGGCATGGAGCACCTCTGCCGCCACCTTGTAGCGCGTGTTGGTCCCCTCTTGGTCAGGCCAGAAAAAAGCGGACGCGGTCAGCACGCCGCCATAAAGCCGCCCCTGGGCATTGAGAAGGGCGTTGGTCCGTCCCCGCCCCTCGAAATCGAGCGTCACCTCCTCCAGGCGAGTGGTTCCCAGCCTGGCGGACGCCGTCTGCAGGTTTCCCTGAAAAGCCGATCGCTCTCCGGCGCCGTAATCCCACAGACCCCGCGCATAAACGCGACAGGGGCTTTGGGGAACAAACACCGTTGAAAACAGCTCATCCGGCAGCCCGATCACCCGTCCTAGCGCCGGCGCTTCCGCATCCGCCGTCATCGTAAAATCCACCGTCTTTCCGATCAGATCCAGCCGCGCCTGACCGGAAGCATGACCGTTCGAGAACACCAGCACCACCGGATTCAAAGACAGATCGACACGATCCAGGTTCTGTGCCCACTCCATCTGAAGATTCGCGAATGAAATCGGAACCTCCTGATAGCGGAACCGGCTGCCTTGGAAGCTTCCGCGCACGCGCCATTGCGCGACGGCTCCGCCGCCCTCACGAATCGCCTCGATGTCCAGCACCGGCAGGTCCGAGCCGAATTCAAATCGCCGAATCAGCGCCGGCGCCCAGTCCCAGTGCGCCCATTCGCACACCGGCAGCAGCCACCGCGGATGCGTCGTCATCTCCAACCGCCCGCGAAACTGACTTCCGCGAACGGATAGACGGGCACGCGCGCTGCCCCGTTCCTCGCGCGCCCGCCCGATCCCCAGCCGCAGTTCGCTCACCTCCCACGCGTCGGGGGCATACCATCCCACCGCCGCCAGCGAATCGACCCAGACGCCCGCCACGTCGAAACGCCGCGCCCAGACATCAAACACACCGGTGGCCCCTCTTTGGGTCTCCGCAGCGTGCCAGGCGTCCGCGAGCCGACGATCCACCGCGCCGTCGGCCAGCGTCAGTCGGCCAAACAACATGCGGCCTTTGCGCCACGCCAGCGGATCGAGCTGCAAACGCGCCGTTCGCGCGCTTAACAAGGGGCCGCTCACCAAGCCTTTTCTGTAGACCCGCAAATCGTGCGCCACCAGACCGCCTCGAAAATCGAGCGCCATGCGCCGAGCCTCGACCGAGAAGCCCCCCCGATTCCATCGGTCCAGCGCCCGGCGCGCCAGCGGCGGCGGCAGCCCCAGCCACGAGGCGCCGAACCAGGCGAGCAGTGCCGTCAGCAGCAGCAGACGCCATCCCGCGCGCCCCGCCAGCAGCAAGATGCGCCCTGCCGAAAAGGTGGAGTGGGAGGCCATGACTTTCGCTCACTTCACCAAGCTGCGTGTGAGTTGATCGGCCAGCGCGCGGGGCAACACGAACACCACCGGCCGACCTTGCGCCATGATGTAGACCCCTTCTTCGCCGCAGGCGCCGCCGAACAGCAGCATGCGTTGCGCGCCGGCGCCCGAATCGCCGGTCAACCCGAACGTGAGGCGCGCAACCGGCGGATCCAGGCCGAAAGAAGCCCATTGGGAGGCGTCCGCCAAGGCCGCCGCGCGCGCCGCGCGCAGAGGCGAGATTCGCTGCAGCAATTCGGCCAGTGCCTCCCGGTCCGGTTCCGCGCCCGGAGGCGACTCCACAATCCAATGGCCTCCGGCGTCGCTCGTCAGGATCTCTTCCTGTTCTCCAACGGAGAGCGTGATGCGCCGAATCTGCTCGGGCTTTGCGTTCACCAACACCCGGTCGCGATACAACAAAGGGTCTGATACGCCGGCGGCAGCCTCGCGCCGGCCCATCCCCAACAACGCGCGAACGCCCGCCGCCCTCAGCAGGATCGGCTCCACGCCGCCCAACCGGCCTGCCGTGGTTTCCGCTCCTTCTTCCGGCGGAGCGAATTCCAACAACCATTCCGACGGAGGCGCAACAGCGGGCATGTTGGTGCCGGCCGGTGGTGCCATCGGCGAAACCGCCAGTCGAAAGGGCCATCTTACACTGGCCGCTTCCGCCACGCTTTTCTCCGCCGCCCCTCCAAATTCCGCCACTCTCAACGCGAGCGCGCTTTTCAGCAGTTCCGCCATCATGATTTCGTCCGCGCGCGCCTGAGTCGGCTCCACCAACATCCAAGCGCCGCCGGGCGCGCGGGAAAACACGAGGCGTCGGTCTCCGTCCTGCAGGAAAAGCGTCTGTGCGTCCGTCGGGCCAAACGGCCACACGCGCCGGTCGCGCAGGTCAGCGGCGCGGAGGTCGAAACGAGCGGGCAGATCCGCCGCAACCGCCGTCACAAACAAATCGCTGTCCACCCGGGCATAAACCAATCCACCGTCCGGCAAGGGCTTTCCGAACGCAACTTCCTGTGTCCAACGGCCCTGATCGCCATGCACGGCCACCCGTACGACCGCATCTTCCTGCCCAAGACCGTATGCCACCAGATCCGCGCCCGCCTCCCCCACAAACCGCTCCACTCGAGCGCCGAAGAGCGCCGCCAAAAGGTGGCCCACTTTCTCGCCGTCCGCACGCGCGTCCACCGGCTGCGTTATTCGCCACTCGCCACCCCGTAACACCACTTGGATGAATCCGCCGCGCGCCGCGATATCCATCCGCGCCACGTCCGTCGGCGCGCCATACAACAACGCCCGATCGCGGAAGTCCTCCGCCCGTGCCGGCAACGCCTCTGCCGTTTCCCTCGGAACCGCCAGCACATCCGTTCCTCCGTCAAGCCGGACATAAACGAGATCCCCCATCGGCGCTTGATCCCCGATCCAAACCTCATGCCACCGACCTCTTGCGCCCACGCGCACCACGGCGCGAGGCGGTTCCAGCCCGTAGCTGGCCCACGTCAATCCCCGGTTGACCCGCTGCCGGGTTGTGATGCGCTCCCGCGCCCGCATGGTCCGCAACGTCTGAAGCAGCCGTTCGACCATGGCTCGATCCGCGCGCGCTTCGTGCGGCGAGATCATGCGCCACCCTTCCGGTCCCGCACGGCATTCGACGGCATAATCGCCGGTTTTTACCGACAAGAACTCCACGGCCTCCGGCAGCAAAGGGAAAAGCGGCTGAGAAAGCGGTCCTCGCGACGGCGGCTCGGCGGCACGGTCGAAAAACACCGCAAACGCCACGGCAATGGCCGCGCCAGCCGCCAGCCGCGCAGTGTCCATCCAGGGACTTCGTTTCATGGCGCGTCTCCGTCGCGAGGATCAGCGCCCCTCGGCAACGCTTTGCTTCGGCGACGGTCGCGCCGCACCGCCGCAGTGGCCGCCGCCAACACCAGCATGGCCAGCGGCGCCGTGCCGGCCGTTACAAGCGCCGCCATCCGCCCTCGCGCCTCAGCAGGCCGCTTGAACGCGCGCGCCGGCCCGGAAGGGATTTCCATCAAGTATTCCTGTTGAGCCGCCCAGCGCACCGACTCGACAAAAAACGCCTCGTTTCCACCCGCCAGTGCGCCGTTGGCTGCGAACTGCGAATCGCCGATCACCACCAGCCGCGTCGGCCGAATCCCCACATCCACACGTTCAGGCCGTCCGCGTTCCGCCGCCGCGGCCAGCGAGATGGGGCCCGGCCGGTCATAGCCCTCGTCAAACTGCGGAGGATGCTGGTCGGGATCGCTTTCCGCCCATGCGGACGATGAGCTGTACGCCAAGATGGTGACCCTGGGCCGATCAGCTCGATCCGGCCCGGCCCATTCGATCGCGGAAACGGAGCGCGGCAGCGGGAAGGCGGTGGTCAGGCCCGTCAACGGCCGGGTGATCGGATGCCGCCCATAACGGCTCACGCGAATGGGCCGCCACACCGCGCCGGGAACGGCCGTTCCTCCCGGTCCCCCTTCCACAACTCGATCCGCTTGAATCTGAACGCCCCATTCCGCTAACAACGGCTCCAAGCCGGTATCCACCCCTGGATCCAGCAGAACCACCGCGCCGCCGCCCCGGTTCAAGCGCTCGCGCATCACCTGCAGCGCCTCCTGAGACAAGCGCTCCCTCGGGCCGGCCACCACCACGGTGTAATCATTCGAATACATCCGCATTTCATTGGCGAATTGCTCGATAATCTCCATGCCGTCCAGGCGCAGACGACGCACCGCTTCCGCATATCCGGCCAGCGGGCGGCGATCTTCAGGCGACCGTTCGCCGTGCCCCCGCAAAAAACACACCCTCGGCGGCGCCGCCTGTGCAGCCCGATGAATGGCGGAGGACAGCGCCGCTTCGCCCCGAAAAGTCCGGTCCGACAAACCGCTGTCGTCCGTGCCGCGCTCGATCTTTCCGATCAATTCAGCCATCGGTATGACGAGCCGGCGCTCCGGCGTTTCCACCACCACCACATTGCCGGAGGTCAACCCGTATCGCCGCGCCGCATCCTTGGCCCTCGTCAAATCGCGGTCGGGATCCACCTCCTCCACTTCGATGTGCGGCGAGGCATCGCGATACAGATTGAGCAGACGCCGCAGCGGCTCCGAGAAAGGATGCCGCGCCTGCGCCAGCATCACCAGCCGCACCGGCTGGTCCAGGCGCCGCAGGATTTCCTGGCTGCGAACATCGAGCGTATGCGCGCGCGCCGCCGTCCAATCCGCCCGCAAGGGATGGCGCAGCGCCACTTGGCAGACCGCCAGCAACAGCACCGCCAGCAGCGCGGTGTTAACCACGCGGCGAATCGCCGCCATCCATCCGCCGCCCTGCTGGCGCCATTCGACGACCCGCGTGCATGCATACAACAGCCAAACGCTCCCCGTTACGCTTAACACCGCCACGCGGCTGTCCATGACGCCCCGTGCCATCCCGGCCCATGCCTCTTTCGCGGCGGGAATCGTCAGCCCGGTCAGCATGGCCACCACCCGCTCAAAAGCCGCAACGCGTCCGCCAAGCCACGCCACCCCGGCCAGCAAACCAAGCGTGGCCAGCGCCGCTACGGTCTGCCGTCCGCACAAAGAAGACACCAGCAGGCCCGCCGCCATAGCCAGACCGCCAGCGAAAACCATCAACAACGCGCCGGTGAGCACGGCCCCGGAATCCATCATGAACTCCGGGCCCATGACGCGAGTCAGAAGCCACGGCGCAACCCAGGCGCACCACGCCACCAGAAGCAGCCACGCTAGTCCGCCGAGGTACTTTCCCGCCACCAACTGCCAGGGTTGCAAGGGAGCTGAAAGCAACAGATCAAGCGACCCGTTTTCCCTTTCGCCGGCCATCAGTCGTGCGCCAATGACGGCGGCCGCCATGCCGAACAATGCCCAGAAGAATGCCGATCCAAGGAGCACTTCAGGCAGGAGCGCCGTCCAGCTCGAGGGGGAGGTCGCGTTCATCCAGAAATCCGCCCCGGCCGCCGCCAGCAGCAGGGCCGCGCCCACATAGCTGCCGGGGGTCAGCAGCCAGCCGCCCATCTCACGCAACGCAATAATGATCGCCGCCCTCATGACGCCGTCGCTCCAGCCACCCCGCCCCCCTCCTCTACGCGCGGCGCGATATCAACGGCCTCCACCCGCCCGTCCTGCAGCCGCACAAGCCTTCCGCAACAGCCGGCCGCTTCCCGTTCGGAGTGCGTCGCCATCAACACCGTGCGGCGTCCCGCCTGTCGGCCGATCAGCTCCAGGGTTCGCCCGCGCTGTTCTTCGTCAAGGCCGGCCGTCGGTTCGTCGAGCAGCAGCAGCGGCGGATGCCCCAGCAATGCGTCCGCGAGCAGCGCCCGGCGAACCTGGCCCCGCGAAAGCCTTCCCATCGGCGCGCGTTCCAGCCCCCGAAGCCCGCAAAGGTGCAGCATTTCCCGAATCCGTTTGCGGCGCGTCGCGCCGTGCAAGCCCTTGAGCCGCGCGCGGAACTTCAGGTACTCGCGCACCCGCATCTCCGGATACACCGGCTGGTTCTCCGGCAGGTAGCCCAGCCGCCGCCGAACTTCCACGGGGTGCTCCGCGAGATCGAAGCCGTCAAGCCGCACACGGCCACCGTCCGGCGGCAGACATCCGGCCAGCATGCGCAGCAAGGTCGTCTTGCCCGCGCCGTTGGCGCCCACCAACCCCACCACCTCGCCGGGCTCAAGCCGGAACGTCGCCCCGCCAAGCACTTCCAAACGGGCGAATCGCTTTCGCAGCCCTTCCACAATCAGGCAGCCGCCCTCGGCGGACACCGACGCGGCTTCCCTCCGGATTTGACTTGGGGCTTCGCTTGTGCTCAACTTTCCGGCTCCGGATTCGAGAAAAACAGGCGCCTTGTCGGTGCGACGGCCCGTCTCGGAGGGGTGGCAGAGTCCGGTTGAATGCGCATGACTCGAAATCATGTGTGCCCGCAAGGGCACCGGGGGTTCAAATCCCTCCCCCTCCGCCATTTCGCGAGCCGGTGTTTTTCCCGTTCAGCCTGTTTCACCCGGATTCGTTCATCCCCGTTCTTGAGAGTGCTTTCAACGCGGCTCGCGCCGGTTCAATCGTGCGGCGGCAGTACGCCATGCTCCTCGACGTGCGCCATGACTTCCCGCGGCAACTTGCCTTTTCCAGGCCAGCGAATGTTGCGCACGCCGGAGCCGATGAGCGCCCCCAGCTTGAACACGACCGGCCCGCCCGGGAGGGGAATGTAGGGAGGATGTTCGCCGTTGTGCTCCGTTAGATACTGCCGCAACAACGCCGGCTTTTCGCCCCGGCCGCTATACTGAACGTACGTTCCAACGCCAACATGGTAGATGCGCTCGCAGGTTTCGCCAGCCATGGCTTTCTCCGACGCCTTTGGCTTGTGCTCGGCGGGCTTCTGTTTCTTCGGGCGTCCATAGATCGCCCACTCGAACTGCAACGCATCCAGCCGTTTGATCCTCTCGGCCGACAAAACTCTCATCTTGCGGCGATGGCGCTGGCTGGCCACCCAGTTGGCCAGGTGAACATCCTCCGGCCATTGGCTGGGCACATCACAGTGGCCAAATCGCGCTCGAAACGCGACGAGCTTCTCGAACATCCGGTTCCAAGCCTCGTCCGCGGGCGCCCAGACGAATCCAAGCCTGTTCAACTGCTCGACGCATTCCGAAGGCAGCTCGCCGATGCGATGCCGGTAGCGTTGCTTGGCCACCCAGCGGCCCAACTGGGCGTATTTCTTCTCGCTCGTGAGCACACGGCAATGACCGAACTTCTTCCGGAACGCGGCCAGCTCGCGCGCCATTGTATCCCAATCGAGACTCTGCTTGGCCATGACCGCTTCGCGTCGCAATGACAACTCGCGGTTCACTTTATCCGAACCGCGCCGCCCGTGCAAGGCGTCTGCGAACCGCCCCCCCTTCACAAAATTATCGCCGATGACGGCCCGAACCGCAATTGCTTTTCCGGCGCCATGGCTTCCGGCCGCTGGGTTCAGGGCCTCCGCTTCCGAAACGGCCCTCCTGTTCCGCCGTCCGCAAATCGTTTCCCAAGCGTTTCTATGAGCCGCTCGTTGCAATCGCGAGGAACAGGGCCGCCCAATTGGCGCAGCCGATCCACCTTCAAATGGGTGTCCCTCGGCCTTGGAACCAACCGATCCGGCCGGCCGATGCTTCGACGAAGGTGGCTGGTGTTCCACCCCATGATCTCGCCGATCAATCGCGCCCACTCGTAGCGCGTGGCAGCCCGCTGCGCGCTGGCGTGCACAAAGCCCGCAAACCGCCGGCGCAGAAGAAACGCCACCACATCCGCCACGTCGCCGGTATGCGTGGGATAGCGAACGATGGTATCGTCAAGGAAACATTCCGTTCCGGCGGACGCCGCCGCCATGCCCTCTTCCAACAGCGGGGACGGCGCGGGCGGATCTCCGTACAGGGCCGGAATCCGCAGCACCGTCGCCGTCCGGCACCGGCTCAACACCTCCTGCTCGGCCTCGCGTTTCGTCTCGCCGTAGAAATTGACCGGCGCCGTCGCATCCTCCTCCCCATACGGCGGCCGCTCGCCGTCAAAGACATAATCGGTTGAAATGTGCACCATCCACGCGTTTCGCGCGGCGGCACATTCAGCCATCCTTGCAGCGGCTTCAACGTTGAGTCGGTAGGCGACATCTCGATTCTCTTCGCAACGCTCAGGACTGCGTATCGCGGCGCAATGCACCGCCGCGTCCCAGTCCGCGGCCCGGATGCGCTCCCATGTCTCCACCTCAAGCAAGTCCCCGCGCAGTCCGTCGGGGGGCGCGCCACGAGACACGGGGATCGGATGGGTCAGACCCGCGAGTTTTTCCATCACGGCCGTGCCCAGCAGACCGGTCGCACCCGTAACCAGCACGCAACAAGGGAAATCGTATTCCACGGTCCTATGCTCCGCCCCGCCGCGCCTTGGTGATGGCCGCCTCGATGTCGGCTTCCGTGAAGCGATCCGTGAGCTGCACAGCCAGCCGTCCCGCCGGGTCGTAAAACCAGAACTGCGGCAAAGAACGGATGTTCAATTCACGGCACACCGGCTGATCCCAGCCGCTCACTTCAACCCGCCGGAAGGCCACGGCGCCGCGGCTGTTCGCGGCCAGCCGCTCCACATAGCCCCCCTGGCGGACGCTGGACAGGGAGGTCGGCAGATGAAAATGCACCACGGTCACCGCGCCGCGTTGCACATGCTGTTCGATTTGCACCGGCTCGCCTCGGCTAATCACAAACGATCCGGCGCCTCTGCCCTCCGTGCGCTGGGCGTCAAACTCCATCTGGACTCGCTTGACCTGCATGGCCGCACGACGGGTCTCCTCGGAACCGCGCGTCAATAGAAACCAACCATTCGAATAGCCAAGCAGCAACCAGCCGCTCTCCGCAGGGCCCGTGGTCGGATGGATCGAGACTTTCGCAGCCGGATTCAGGCGCAGCGCCGCGACGTTGCCGATGTACTCGCGCCGATCCGAGCGACCGGCGTCCATTCGAAAAACGAACGCGCGATTGTCAAACCCCTTGAACGTGCCTTGCAACGTCACGCGATTGGCCAGCGTCAACTCATCCGCCCCCCACAGCCGAACGGCCGGCATGATGGCCACCAGCCACAGAAAACATCTTGATCTTTTCATGGTTTGCTCACCCATGCGTTGTCCTCGAGAAAAAAACGCCACGGCCGGGCCGCATCCGGCCCGGCATACGCCACACCCACCCGCGGCGCAGCCACGATCTTTTCGCCCTTTTTCAAACCGCCCCGATCCTCCAGCCAAATCTCCGGCCCCGTCAACGGCGCTCCGTTGTGCGTCAGGGTGATGCCCATCGCGCGCGCCAGCGCACCCGGCCCGGAGGCGAGTCGGCGTGCGCGCGGAGCCCCCCCTCGCCGGACCCGCATGTGTTCCGCGCCCACCAGCGGTTCCAACGCGCGAATCAGCACGGCATCTGCCACGCCCTCCTCGTTCGTCACCACGTTCAACAGGCAGTGCATCCCGTAGCACAGGTACACATACGCCACCCCGCCCCGCCGGTACATCATCTCGTTGCGTCGCGTGCGGCGTCCGTTGGCCGCATGCGAGGCCAAATCACCCCACCCGGCGTAGGCCTCCGTTTCCACAATCCGCCCTCCGGTCAACGGCTGTCCGGGCACGCGGGAAAACAACCATTTGCCCACCAGCTCGCGCGCAATGCGCGCCACGTCCGTCCGAATGAAAAAGGATTCGTCCAAACGGCGGCCCCGCCGCGCGGAACTACTCCCACTCGATCGTCGCGGGCGGCTTGGAGCTGATGTCGTACACCACACGGTTGACGCCGGGCACTTCATTGATGATGCGGCTCGAAATGCGTCCCAATATGTCGTACGGAATGCGAGACCAGTCCGCCGTCATGCCGTCCTGGCTTTCGACGATGCGCAGCACCACCACCTGATCGTAGGTGCGGCCATCGCCCATGACGCCGACCGTCCGCACCGGCAGGAGCACGGCAAAAGATTGCCAAAGACCTGCATAACCTTCGTACCGGGACAGTTCCTCCTGCACCCGGCGGTCGGCCTGCTGCAGCAGCGCCACCCGATCCGGAGTGACCTCGCCGATGATGCGCACGGCAAGCCCAGGCCCTGGGAACGGCTGACGGTTGACGATGGTTTCCGGCAATCCCAGCGCCCGCCCCAGCACGCGCACCTCATCCTTGAACAAGTCCCGCACCGGTTCGATCAGCGAAAAATGCAAGTCGGGCGGCAGTCCTCCCACGTTGTGGTGGCTCTTGATGGTGGCGGAGGGCCCACCCGTGGGCGAAGCGCTTTCAATGACATCGGGATACAGCGTGCCTTGCGCCAAAAACGGCACATCGCCCAGCTGGCGCGCTTCGGCCGAAAACACGTCAATGAAGGCGCGCCCGATGATCTTGCGTTTTTCCTCCGGGTCGGTCACGCCCCGAAGCCGCTCGAAGAACAGCGGGCCGGCGCGCACCACGCGCAGGTCCATGCCGAAGGCGCCGCCAAACGTGCGTTCCACCTCTTCCGCTTCACCGGCCCGCAACAGCCCGTTGTCCACAAAGATGCAGTGCAGCCGCCGCCCGATCGCGCGATGCACCAGCGCCGCCACCACCGAGGAATCCACGCCGCCACTAAGCCCGCAAACCACATCGCGGTCGCCCACTTTCGCGCGCACGACCGCCACGCTCTCCTCGATGAAGTCCGCCATCCGCCAGTCGCCCCGGCACCCGCACACGTCATACAGAAACCGCCGCAGGATGTCCGCGCCATGATGCGTATGCACAACTTCCGGATGAAACTGCAGCCCGTAGATGCGCCGGCCTTCATGCCCCATCGCCGCCACCGGACAGGTGGCCGTCTCCGCCAACGCCGCAAACCCTTCCGGCATTTCGGCCACCTGATCCCCATGGCTCATCCAGACATCCAGCCCCTCGGGAAGATTCCGGAACAGCGCCGCTGGCCGCCGGACCGTGATCCGCGCCGGTCCGTATTCCCGCGCTGCCCCTGGGCGCACCCGCCCCCCAAGCAGCTTTGCCGTCATCTGTAAGCCGTAACAGATGCCCAGCACGGGGATTCCCTGTGCATAGAGCGCCGGGTCGCAAAGCGGCGCGCCGTCCTCCAGCACGCTGGCAGGTCCCCCGGACAGGATGATGCCCGCCGGCCGACGGGCCGCGAGCGCGGCCGCGGGAATGTCGAAACGCACCAGTTCCGAATAAACCTGCTGCTCGCGCACGCGGCGCGCGATCAACTGGCTGTATTGCGAGCCGAAATCGAGTATGGCGATCCACTCGTGCGCCGGCGCCATGTCATGCCTCCGCGATCAACCGGCGGAACCGGTCGAACAGATAGAACGGATCGTGCGGCCCGGGCGACGCTTCCGGATGATATTGCACCGCGAACATCGGCTCGCGTCGGTGCGAAATACCCTCGATCGTGCGGTCATTCAGGTTGATGTGCGTCACCTCCACCTGCGCCGGATCGAGCGAGTCTGGGTCCACGGCGAAGTTGTGATTCTGTGAGGTGATCTCCACCCGCTTGGTTTCCAAATGAAGCACGGGATGGTTGCAGCCGTGATGGCCGAACTTCAGCCGGTAGGTCCGCCCACCGCAGGCCAACCCCAGCAACTGATGCCCCAGGCAGATGCCCATCAGCGGCACCCGGCCGAGCAAGCGCCGGGCGTTTTCCACGGCATAGGTGACCGCCGCCGGGTCCGCCGGGCCATTGGAAAGGAAGACGCCGTCCGGCTTGCGGGCCAGCACCTCTTCGGCGGACATGGCCGCCGGCACCACTTCCACGTTCATCCCGTGCCGCCGCATGCTGCGCAAGATGTTCCACTTGATCCCGAAATCGTAGGCCACCACCCGCAGGTCCGCCGGCGGCAGCGCGTCTGTCACGCCCCATGATCGGCTCAACGCTCCATCTTCGTCCCAGCGATAGGCGGCCGCGCAGGTGACACGGCTGGCGTAATCCTGTCCGTCCAGTCCCACCCATTCCCGCGCCCGCCGCGCCGCCTCCTCCGGAGCGATCCGACCTTCAACGGAAAGATATCCGCGCAAGGTGCCGCGCGTCCGCAACTGGATGGTCAGGGCGCGCGTGTCCAGCCCAGCCAGCGCCGGGATGCCATGCCGCCGTAACGCGGCCGAAAGCTCCTCCTCGCCGCGCCAGTTGCTGGCGCTCGGCATCTCGTGAACCAGCAGCCCGTTGGCGAAAAAGCGTTGCGACTCCATATCGGCAGAGTTAACGCCCGTGTTGCCGATCTCCGGCATCGTCATGGTCACGAACTGACCATGATAGGATGGATCCGTCAGGATTTCCTGGTAGCCGGTCATGCCGGTGTTGAAAACCACTTCCCCCAGCGCATCGTGTTCTGCGCCCACCGAATACCCGCGGTAGATGGAACCATCCTCCAGCGCCAGAAAAGCGCCTTTCTCCCGCTGTGCCGCCCATTTTGCCTTGCGATCCACCGAATCACCTTCACTTCCGTACCGATATGCCGAATGCGAGTAGAAAGTGGATGTGCATTGTAGAGACTTCTTGCTCTCCTGGCAACCTTGCCTGTGCGCGGCCTCTCTCTTTCACCATCCTCTCATCAGCAATACGCGCCCGTTTCCGGAAGCTTTTTTGTTTCTCCCACGCGGGATTGACAGGGGCGTCGTCTTCCCGACATACTGCCTGCGCATTTCCGCACCGGGCGCTTAGCTCAGTTGGTTAGAGCACTACCTTGACATGGTAGGGGTCACAGGTTCGAGTCCTGTAGCGCCCACCACCCAAAAGCATTGGCCATGCGTTACGCGGATTCCGTAAGAAGCAGTTGCGGACATGGGGCAACGCGTGGGCCCGGCTGGACTTGAACCAGCGACCAGAGGATTATGAGTCCCCTGCTCTGACCAACTGAGCTACGGGCCCGTAAGACGATCCGCATGGCATCCTAGCCCTTTGTTCGTTCGCCCGCAACTGGCCCGTCAGAACCACGCAAAAAAGCCGGCCAACAGCACCCCCTGCTTCGTTGCCTGCGGAGTTGACAAAGACGGGCCCTTTGTCGCAAACTCCCGCTGATCGCACGAAACAGAAAGCGCCCAGTTGGAGTTCATGATGTCCCAGCATTCGAGCCTCAAGTCCGCCAATAAGATGGCGCGGAAACGAAATGTCCTGAAGCGGTTCGAGCGCGTTGATTTGCTGCGCAAACGTGGCAAATGGAAAGACGGCGACCGTGGTTACGGACTGCCAAAAACCAAGCCGGAGTGACGCGCTCCGGCTTCATAAGTACCTTTCCCGTTGCGGCTTGGGATCCCGCCGAGCCTGCGAGAAAATCATCGCGGAAGGGCGGGTCTCCGTCAACGGCCATCCGATCACCCAACAAGGCGTGACGATCCGGCCAAGTCGCGATGTTGTGCTGGTGGATGGCCGCCGGCCGCAGCCGGAACGACGCATCTACCTCCTGTTCAACAAGCCCCGCGACGTCTTGTGCACGTGTCGCGACCCTCAGGGACGCCGCACGTTCGCTGATTTTCTCCCGAAAAACGGTCGCCGCCTCTATCCCGTCGGCCGGCTGGATCGAAATAGCGAAGGCCTCTTGCTGCTCACTAACGACGGCTCGCTCGCGCTGCGGTTGACTCATCCGCGATTTGGCATCCAAAAAACATACCGCGTTTGGACTGCCCCTGCGTTGTCGGCCGATCATCGTGCGCGCCTCCTCGCTGGTGTGGAATCAGAAGGCGAACGGCTGAAGGCGGTGGAAGTCCGGCCTGTTCCCGATGCGCCCGAATGCAATGAAATAGTGCTCAAGGAGGGGCGCAAACATCAGGTCCGCCGCATGATCGAAGCCGTTGGCGCGCGCGTCGTTCGACTAAAGCGCACCGCTTTGGGGCCCCTCACCTTGGGCCGCCTGAGGCTCGGACAATGGCGGGAACTGACGCGGGACGAAGTGGCTTTGCTTCGCCAAGCGACCAGCGCCAAACCGAATCCGGCGTTCAAAGGGAGGACCGCATGAAGAGAAACATATCGGCAGTCACTCTGCTCATCCTTGCGCTTCGAGCATCAGCGGTGGAAACGAACACGACCGCTGTGATCCGGCTGGACCGTGTGAACTTGCGCGCCGCCCCGGACATGCGGGCCGAGGTCGTCGCTCAAGCCGCCGCGGGCGACGTGCTCGCCGTGGTCCGTCGCGAGGGCCCTTGGTGCGCCGTTCTTCCTCCCACAAACGCTAGCTTTTACGTGTTTGGCGCTTATGTGCAGGAAGGCGTCGTCACCGCCTCCACCCTTCAGGTGCGGAGCGGGCCGGGCATCAACTTTCGTCCAACGGGGGTGCTGCGTCGCGGCGAAACGGTGGCCCCTCGGGGACGGCACGGCCCTTGGCTGTGTATCGCGCCACCAGCCGGCGCCCTGCTGTGGGTTCGCGGCGAATTTCTCGAAATCGTTCACCCCGCCGCAAGTGATTCCGAAGGGACGGATGCGCAGGGCTCGGGCCATGCCGCCGGGGCAACCTCGGTGCCGGCGGCCGAGACGCAGAACGCGCCCGCCCCCACCCCCATAGCCCCCGCCGCAAGACCGCTTTCTCCTGACTTCGCTGTTTGGCTGGAGAAAAACGCCCTTGCGCCGCCCGTGCAGGTTTCTCGCATGGGCACGGTGCTACCATTGGATTTTCTCTTTCGGAAACCGGCGCAGTATCGCCTTGTTCACTCTACGCCCGGCTCGCCAGCCGCGACCCTGGCCTATTTGAGGAACGGCGAGGAGTCGTTCGGGACATGGGTCGGGCTGACCGTCCGAGTCCACGGCCGCGAGTACCGGCTGCGCGGTTATCGCTACCCTTTGTTGGTGCCCGACCGGATCGAGCGCCTGCCCTGACCTGCTCAGGCTTCGAAGGAATAGCCTCCAGCACACGGCGCACTTCCTGCAAGATAAAATCCGGCGTAGAAGCGCCGGCTGTCAGCCCGACCACACGGCAACCGGCCAGTTGACTCAAGTCCAATTGATCCGCGGTTTCAACATGATAGGTTGGCTTGTATCGCGCTGCCAATTCTGCCAAGCGAAGAGTATTGGCGCTGTGTCGACCACCTACCACGACAAACGCATCTACCTTTGGCGCCAGGCGAAGAACATCTTTTTGCCGGCTCTTAGTGGCGCCGCAAATGGTGTCGAGCACGATCGCGTCTGGGAACCACCGCCGCACCGCCGCCGCTATTTCCGCAAAATCATCTGGAAACTGCGTAGATTGTGCCACCAAACAGACACGCCGCCGTGTTCGTACTCGCGCCATATCCTTCGGTGACGTCACGCAACGACCGCGGCCTTCAGTGAATCCAAGCAGTCCTTCTACTTCTGCGTGGCCGGGATCTCCAAAAATGAGCGTATAGCAACCCTCGCGAGCATGCTTTCGTATCAGTCCCTGGATACGGGCTACATCACCACAAGTCGCATCCACAACCCGACCAGCCGCCTGCCGAAGCCGTTCCCGTTTCCCTGGAGTAACCCCATGAGCCCGGATTATAACGGTGGCCGAATCCAATCCCCGCAGGTCGTTCGTCTGCCGAATGCCCTCTGCTTCGAGCTCGGCCAGCATTTGCTCGTTGTGAATCAGCGGGCCATCGGTGTACACAGGTTGACCAGCTTCCTTGCGCGCTCCACGGGCCTTTTCCACCGCCCGGCGCACACCCCAGCAGAAGCCGGCCGAGGGGGCCATCAAAACCTTCACGCTTCGCCCCGTCCCTCTTTGCGCCGCTGCCATTCCCTCGTCAGCACCGCCACGTGCCGGCGTTCTTCGCCAATGATCCGATCCAGATGCTCCCGCTCCTGCGCCGACATGAGCAGTTCCCGAAGCCCCAGATAGAAAAGGACTGTTTGTTCCTCCAAGGCTATGGCTGTTTGCAAAATCTGATCCAGCGATTCCTTCCCGTTCAGCATCGCCCGCACTTTTGGCGCACCCTCGCCCCCCACCCCATCGGCCAGCGCATGCAGGTAGAGCTGCGATTCCAGATACGGGTCTTGCACCGTATCTCCTCGCAGCCCCTGTGGCAAATCGGCCTGCATGGCCAGAAACACGGCCACATGCTCGTCTTCCATCGTCGCCAGTTGGCGCAACAGGCCGGCTGCCGGATCCGCCGCGTGTAATTCCGCCGCGCGGCGGTAGAAAGCCGCTCCGTTGCGTTCCATCTGAATCGCCATTTCAAAAACCTCGCTCACATGGAACCGTGGCTTCATTGTGGGCCTCCCGGGTGATTGCCTCCTGCAATATGGAAACAATCTGCAAACGAGTTGTCGAACTTTTTCCTCTTGCGATATCCACGTTCGAAAGCCTGGAAAGATGCCAGGAACGGCTGGGGAAGACGTTCGCTCTCCGAATTGGCCCAGCGGTTTTTTGCCGGCCACCTTACGGAGGCCGACGGGCTGCCGCGGCCCGAGCGACTCGTAGTCTTCCTGGCCCCCGATTCCCATACGATGTCAACAGAGACCAACACAGCAACGCTGGGCCAGTTGGTGGGCCGCTGGCTTGACCGCTCGCTCGTTGGCGGCCAAAACAATGCAACACAAATCCTTCCGAATCGACAGCCCCACCTCCGCTGCTCCGGCGGATCTTATCACCGCATGGCGCTCGACTTCGAGGGACGGGCCTTTTTTACGCTTGGCGATTTAAGCGCCCTGTTTCCCGAAGCGGCGACCGTCATCGCGGCCTGCTGGATTCCCGACCGTACCGGTTGGTGTTTGTACGAAACTGCCCGTAATGATTCCTGGTGGCGGGAAAGCGGCCATGACGGCTTCATCGGCACGTTTCGCCACAGCCGGGCACACCGAATGCCGTCGGGCATGAACATGGACGGCTACCACGTTTTCGCGGTCGTTTCCTCGCCGGAACGCTACGCCTTTTTTGCCGACGGCCATCTCAAGAGCGAAGCGCCGCCACAGTACCACGCCGGTGACGAGCATCTCATCGGCGCCACCTTCTGGGACGACTATGCCCGTTTTTTCCCAGGGCTGGTATTCGAAGTGTTCGTCTATAACGTCGCGCTTACCGACGAGGAACAGCAGGCGGCGGAAGCCTATCTACGGCAACGCTGGTTCACCGCTCGCGGCGGCACCAGCGGAATGGCGGCACCATAGCCACGCGTGCAGTCCCGCTTTTCACCGGCCTTGCCTCGACTTGTCACTCCGCCTTTTCCATAGTGATGCCCGCCAGGACGTAGCTGGCTCGGCCACCGAATGCCCGCCGCATCTTGATCGCCCTGAGCACCTTCTCCGGATGAGGATTCGACACCGCTGTCAGGAACATCGCCACCTGGGGCGTGCCGATCTCGTAGGCCAACCGTCCGATCCAGGCCACATGGCCGTCGGCGCTTGCAGGCTTGGCCGGCACCCACCAGTCGCGGAAATGTTCGGTGCTGTTCATGCTGAACTCGTACTCTGTTCCGTCGTCGTACACCAGCGTGTAGTAGGTCACCGGCCGGGTGTCGTACGGCGTCCACGCGCAGGCGTGCAGCAGGAACAGACGCGACACCTTCTCCCCGACCGGAATACCTTCGTTCACCAACCGTTCGTACAGTTCCGGCTTCACTTCCTCCGCCAGCCTGATGTTGATGCAGGTGCGATTCTCGTTCTCCTCGGGCACGATCACGTCGAACGGCACGCCCTGGAAACGCCGCCGTCCGGTCGGGAAGTAGCGCATGTCGTTCTTACCCTGATCAGTCCAACCGCCCTTGAGATCGCCGCTGGTTTCGTCCTTGAACGCCATGTTGACGAACGGACGCAGGTTCACGAACAACGCCCGCTCGTCCGGCACATTGTAGGCCTCCACTGCCTCCGTCCGTGCCTGGTTGGGCACGCCAAGGTTGGTTAACAGCATGGTAATGTAGCGTTCCTGCCGTTCCTGCAATTCCTGATCCTTCTGGCCCAGCTCATAAGCGTCCCAGAGCACCTGGCTGACCAGCAACCGGCCCTCGCCCACGGCCCGGCGCGCCAACGCTCCGTCCGACAGCAGTTCCGCGCCGCCCTGGATGCTTACGGCGTGTTCGACGACCGGCATCGTCTGCGAGCGCATCGGGAAGCGGGCGAACGTCCCGTAGTACAGATCGAAGTCGGCGATGCCGTCCAGGAGCGCGTCCGGCGGCAGCGTCTTGACGACTTGATGCGGCGCCTTGTTGAGTTTCGCGACCGAAACCGCCGCGCCCGCCAACTGGCCGAGCCGTTCGGCATGATCCGAGGCCGCCCGGTGCCAGAGCAGCGTCTTGCCGCCTGCCAACCAATCGCGCAACGCCGCGGCGTCCGCCGCCAACCGATCAAGAATCTCGGCGTCCGTGCCATCCACCACCACGACGTCCAGGTTATCCAGCGCGGCCGCCTCCAGCCGTTCGAGCACTTCGGCGACCACCCCGCAATCGCCGGTCAGCTTCGCCGCCGTGGGCGAGGTCTTGGCGCTCACCAGCGCGGCGCGTTTACCCGCGGGGGCCTTGTACTCCAGCGCGTAAGCCAGCAAGCGTCGTAGCATGAGGTCCGCCACGGGCGCGCGTCCGGCCTTCGTGCACAGGTCCAACTGGCTGCACACGAACAGCCCAGCACCCGCCGGAATCTCCACAAGCGGCGTGGTCGTCAACCCCCGCGGATTCGGCGTTTGCAACAGCATGCGGTACATGCCCCGGACCGGCTTGGCGTAGGGGAACCGCGCCACGTAGTAGTCGCCGGGCCAGTACCGAAAATCCTGGTGATCGAATCCCTGAATCAGCGCGTGCGCACGGGCCAGGTGGAAGACCTTGGCGTTCAAGGCCCGCATGTTGTCCGCCTCGAGGCGGATCGGCAGCAGTCCCGCCGGCGGGGTGTCGGCCTGTTGCAGCACAAGCACGCGACCGCCGGCTTCCGCATAGCGGCGGATCGTCTCCACCGCGTCCGCCGGCACGCCGTCCGCCAGGCTCTCGTCGCCAAGCACCAAGAGATGCACGGTCTTGTCCAGTTTTGAAAGGTCCTTCACCTCGACCGCCGCGGGCAGATGCTGCCGCACCGCGTCGGCGCTGATCCCGGCCGGGTCGAATACCCAGACGGTCTTGCCCTCGGCGGCCATCGGGGCGAGGGGCGGAAAAATGCGCGCCGGAACGCTATCGGTGTAAGCGCCGTACGCGAATTCGAGAAGCGCATCTCGCTTTGCTTCCACCGCCGGCAGCTTCACCTCGATTCCGATCTCCTGCCGGTCGCCGGGAGCGATCTCCAGCGTCACCCGGCCCTCGTCCAGCACACGACCATCGGCTGCGACGAGCCGCCAGACGAACGGTTCCATGTTTCGCCGGAAGGTTCCGTTGATAACCACAAAACGGCGCGGCAACGTCCGTCCGCCATAAAACTGCATGTCGAACTCGCGGTTGACCGCCAGTTCCGGCGTATAGGCCTTAATAGCCATGGGGAAGCTGTCGAGACGCGCCTCCCAGGCATGCGTACCCGCGACGCCCTGCACGCGAGCCGCCCGAATAATGTTGCCGTACCAGTCCCACGGATCGTGCTCCTCGCGGCGCCCTGTTAAGGCATCGTCCCCAAAATAGGGCAGCAGGTCGAACACGGTCGCCACGTTGAAGTCGAACTCGCCCAGCACCAGCGGCTTTTCCTTATCCCACTTCGGAGCCTTGTTTTCCTCGATCCAATAGAAATCCCGTGGGTTGTTGGCGCTGCCGGGCCCCATGTGCCAACTGTACTGCGGCGCGGGACCTTTGGCGCGGGAAACCACGACCTCATCTTGCGAAAAACGGAAATAGTCCGCCCAGCCCGCCACATCACCGTCTCCATCGCTATTGGGAAAACGAGTGGGGTCCTTGGCCGCGATATACCGAACGGTTTCCTGCATCTGCGCAAGTAGCACCTCCCCCCACCGACCAGGACGGGGATAAATCCAAGCCTCGTTCTGAATGGTCCAGTAGAAAATGCTCGGCCGATTGCCGTTGAACTTGAAGAATCGGTCGAAAATCTTTCGGCAGTTCGCCCAATAGATGTCCTCCTCGCCGACGGTGACACCCTGCCCTTGGTCGCCGAAGATGAAGTCATTAATGACGATACCTTCCTCGTCGCATACATCATGCACAAACCCCGGCACCTGGAACCACCAGCGCATGGTATTCATGTTCTGGGCGAGCGCGGGGCGGACGAATTGTTGCCGTAGTTCCTCCTTCATTTGCGCGATGGTCCGGTCGCGCCGCATCTCGGGGTAGTACCCCCTCGTGCGCAGCTTCAGAAAGAACTTGGCGCCATTGAAGTAATAGTCCGTTCCCTCAATCCAGAACTCCCGGAACCCAAAGCGATCGCATCGATCGTCCAGCGTCTTGCCGTCGCGCGTTAGGGTCGTGTGCAGCCAATACAGATTCGGCTCGCCGATCTGCCAAAGCCGCGGATTCGGCCAGTCCTGCGCCAGCGTGGCCGTCGCCCGGCCGGCGGCCGCTACAGTCACTGTTGCGGGCGGCAGCTCAACGCCGTCCGTGATGGCCCCCGCGAGGGTCACCGTCGCCGGCTGATCCGAAGAGTTCACGACATCTATGATCGCCTCGATGCGCTTCTGGCGATAGGACGTGCGAATGACCACGCTGTCAATGAAGACGGGATTTATCGTCCGCAGAAAAATAGGCCCCCCAATACCAATATTGGGTGTCCAGTAGTGGCAGGGATACCACGAGACCTTGTCCCCCCCATGCCCATTCAGCGGCGTGCCATCGGTCCATTCGAAACCCTCGTGGCTTTGTACAGCCAACAACAACTCGTTCGGAGCATCCCATTTGACGGCAGTCGTCAGGTCCACCTCCATCGGTGCGTTGGCCGAAAAATCATCCGCCAGCTTCTGTCCGTTGAGCCAGACGGTTGTCCAGACGGCGTTGCCTTCCATGACCAAATGGATTTTCCGCCCCTCCCACTCAGCCGGAATATCCAGGGTGCGGCGATACCACATGCACGTGAACTGTTTGGGACGGGCCTTCAGCATCGGCGCGTGGGTCTTTTCCCATTTCAAGTCCGCCGGAGGAGTCTCCGCGAAGGTCGGAGCAAACGCGTAGTCCCACTCGCCTTCGAGATTGACCTCTGTCCGCGCAGCCAACGTCGGCGGCGGCATTTGGACCACCCCCTGTGGGCGAACCCATTCGGCGCGCGCCACGCTGAAGTATCCCCCCCAACCCAACAGCATACTTATCCCGAAAAGAATCTTCTGCCGCATGATTGATTTCATCCAGTATCCCTCCACTTCGCATGCTTCCATTTGATCACAATTCCATTGACCGGCAAATGCATTAGCATTACTCGTTCCATTGTGGCGATCAAAAGAACATGCATACTCCAAATCATTGATATGCAATTATTAAACGAAAATGAACAAACCACAGTCATTCCATGGATGCGTTGTAATGAACCGAACCTGCAAAGGAAATGCGTACTCCGGAACGCACATTTGAGCGTCGGAACTTTAGAAGCAATCCCCCGCTTCGCCCGTGAATGGCATGCGGCCAACAACACCCCATCGGGGAAAATGCATATAGCCGAGACCACAGGTTCATCGCCGCATAGCATCCGTACTGATACGAAGACGGCAAGAACAAAAAGAAAACCTATTTGTGTTGCGTGCATTCGCAGAAGACGGAGTCAAGCACCTGTTCATCTTCCGGCTCCAAGATTCTCATTCGTCCGAGTTCTCAAAGACTGGGCGCTGCGTTGCTCAAACTCGCTCATTCAAGCGATTGCCCCTATGTCCAAGGCGCGTTATAAGTGCGCCTAGGAGGACGGCGCATGCCAGAGCCGATGCACATCCTGAACGAGAGCCATATCCTGCTGTTCTTGCTACAGGTCTTTCTCCTGCTGTCGTGCGCCCGCGGCCTGGGGCTCCTTTTCCAGCGGTGGGGACAGCCGTCCATTACCGCCGAAATACTGGTCGGACTCTTTTTCGGCCCCACGGTGCTGGGCCGTCTTTGGCCCTCGCTTCAGCAACAGATCTTCCCCAGCGATCCGGTACAGCAGGGGATGCTGGAAGCTGTCGCATGGCTCGGCATTCTGTTCTTTCTGCTCGACACCGGATTGAAAACCGACTTTGCCACGGCCTGGCGGCAGCGTCACAGCGCGCTGATCATCTCCCTTTCGGACCTCATTTTGCCCATGCTGCTGGCTTTCGTTCCCTGTTTGTTGCTGCCGAACCATTTTCTAGCTCCCGGCAGCAGTCGGCTGCTGTTCGCGTTGTTCGTAGCCACCATCATGACCATCAGCGCCCTGCCGGTCACCGCCCGTGTATTGCAGGACCTGAACCTGTACCGCACGGACATGGGCCTTCTGATCATGTGCGCTCTGACCATCAATGATGTGGCCGGATGGCTGGTCTTCGCCGTAATTCTTGGGCTTGCCGGCGAGGCGATTTCCAGTCTGGCTGAAATCCCGCTCATCATCGGCGCCACCATCGCCTTTGCCCTCGCGGCGCTGACGGCGGGCCGGCGGGCAACTGAATTCGCGCTGGATCAGTTCCACCGCTGGCAACTCCCGGAACCGGGCGTCTCGCTGACGTTTGTGGCGCTGCTGGGTCTTCTCGGTGGAGCGCTGACAACCTGGATCGGCGTTCATGCTCTATTCGGTTTCTTCATTGTCGGCATCATGGCCGGCGAGGCGCGCGCCCTCAGCGAAAACACACGCCATGTTATGAGCCAGATGGTCCATGCCATCCTTGTGCCGATTTTCTTTGCCACAATCGGCCTGAAGCTCGACTTTGCCGACCGGTTCCACGCCGGATTGGCCATGCTGTTGCTCGCCTTGGGGATTGGCGGACGGTTTCTCGGCGCATGGGTTGGCTCGGCGTTAAGCCGTCAGCCGCGTCGGCATTGGCCGCTCATCTCCGCCGCGCACACCCCCGGCGGCGAAATGCAGATCGTAATTGGCCTCCTGGCTGTGGAATACGGCGTGATTACCGACACCGTCTTTGTGGCCATCATATTCGGCGCCGTGGTTAGCTCCGTGATTCTCGGCCCTTGGATGCGGATCGCTCTCCGCGGAATCGGTTATCCGCCGTTGGTGGATTGTTTTGCGGCCGACGCCGTGTATCTGGACTTGCCGTTGCGCGACCGAGACAGCGCTTTGCGCGAACTGACCGCACTGGCCGCTCGGCGTTTGGGCGCGCCGCCAGCAGAAGTCCTTTACGCCGCCGTAGCCGCTCGCGAAGCGGACATGGGTACCGCGCTCGGCAACGGCGTCGCGGTGCCACACGCCCGCCTGTCCGGCCTGAAACACCCGATCCTGATCATCACCCGCGCCCAAGACGAAATCGATTGGAATGCGCCTGATGGCATGCCCGTGCGCCTGATTTTCCTCCTGCTGACCCCGCGGGAGGACGCCTCTCTCCAAATTCGCATTCTGGGCGCCATTGCCCGAGCCGTGAAGGACGAGACCTCCCGCAACATCCTGCTGACCGCCCCCACCCCGGAAGCCTTCCAAGAAATACTCTGCCGGCGCATCCTGGGAGGAAATACCTCCGCCGCTCAATCTCCCGCTTGAAGGCCAAACAAATCGTTGATCCCTCCATAGCCGCCCCCTCTGTCTGCTCCAGGGGTTTCTCAAAACCAAAGCGCCTGCCAAATGCTGGTATTGAGATTCTTCGCACGCCGCGCCCCACGAAATTCGCCCTGATTTACACATCCGACGCGCGCTTTCGAGCCACTGCTGAGCCCTCCCGCCCTGCCTCGGCCAATCGGCTGTTGACTTGCCCGCCCCTGCCTTCTATAGTCACGTTTTCTGGGCAGCAAGCAGACGATCGTTTTCGGGCACGAAAGCGAACGTCGTGACCGGCCGCAGAAAGCAGGTTCCCGCTGCGCCGCAGGCCATGAACCCGGCGGCAACGCAGGGGTTTGTCGCTTGAGGGCGGACGGAAAGGTGGAGCGGATGAACGGCGAATTGGTTGCGGTGTTAAACTACCTGGAGAAGGAGCGGGGCATTGACCGTGAAACGCTCTTTCAGGCGGTGGAGTCCGCCCTTTTGACGGCATCGCGCAAGAGCATCAGCCCGGCAAAAAATCTCCGCATCGAAATTGATCGCAAGACCTGCGACATTCGGGCCTTTGCCACCGTGCGCGTGGTCGAACACGTGGCCTCGCAGCACGACGAAATTCTACTGTCCGAGGCCCGCCGGCATCACCCCGCCGTGAAGGTGGGCGATGAAATCGAAGTCGAAGTCACGCCAAAGAACTTCGGCCGCATCGCCGCCCAAACCGCCAAACAGGCCATTCTTCAGAAGATCCGCCAGGCGGAGCGCTCCATCGTCTTCGAGGAATACCGGGACCGGGTCGGCGATATCGTCAGCGGCACCATCCGGCGTTTTGACCGCAGCGACATCATTGTGGACCTCGGCCGAGCCGAAGCGGTCCTGCCCTCCAAAGAGCGGATACCAACCGAGATATACCAGGTCGGCGACCGCCTGCGGGCGTATGTGCTTGCCGTTGAAGACAACCTTAATGGGCCCGCCATCATCCTCTCGCGAAGCCATCCGGACTTCCTCCGCCGGCTTTTCGAGCTTGAAGTGGCCGAAATCGCGGACAAGACCGTCGAGATCAAGGGCATTGCCCGCGAACCAGGCTTCCGTTCCAAGATCGCCGTCGTGTCTCACGACAGCAAAGTGGATCCCGTAGGTGCCTGCGTCGGCATGCGGGGTGTGCGGGTCAAGAACATCGTTCGGGAACTGTCGGGCGAAAAAATTGATATCGTGCGCTGGAGTGACGACATCCGCACCTTCGTCACCAACGCCCTGTCTCCGGCCAAGCTGCAGAAGATCGAGGTCGATCCCGAGAAACCGAACACCGTCCACATCACGACCGATGCCGACCAGCTCTCGTTGGCCATCGGTAAACGCGGGCAGAACGTTCGGCTGACCTCCAAACTGATCGGCTGGAAAATAGACATTCAGCGTGATGAGGGCGGCATCAGCTTCGAGGAGAAAGTCGCCCGCGCCATTGATACGCTCGCCCATGTGGACGGCATCACGCGCGAGCAGGCAGAGAAACTCGTTCAAGCCGGCTTCCTTAACGTGGAAGGCATTCTGGCCGCGGAACCGTCTGACATAGAGGCCATTCCGGGCTTCGACGCCGAGACAGCCCGCGCGGTCTACGAAGCCGCTGCGGCACAACAGAAAGAACTGGGTGGCGCGGATCAACCGGCGGATCAAGCATGAGAGTGCATGAACTGGCCAAGGAACTGAAGGTCACCAGCCGCGAACTGCTCGATCGGCTCTCCGCGCTGGGATATCCAGCCAAGAACCATATGAGCGCCCTCGACGAGCGCGCCGTTCAGGCCGCGCGCGAAGCGCTGGCGCCAGCCAAGCCGGCCGCGCCGCCGCCCCAACCCTCGCCCCCACCCCGAATGGCCCCCGCGCCAGCCCCGTCGTCGCCACCCGTTTCGAAGCCAGTCCAAAAAACCGCGGAAAAAACGGCCGCTCCGACGCCGACTGCCCCGAAAGCCCCCCCGCCCGCGCCGCCAACCGCCGGGCCGACAAAGCCTCCCATCACGCCGACGCCGGCTCCCGCCCACCAGAAGATAACCTCTGCGGCGCCGCCCCCGGCACAGAAAATAACCGCCCCAACGACGGTTGCCGCGAAACCGCGAGTCATATCCATCAAAGGGCCTATCCTGGTGAAGGAACTGGCCGACCTGCTCGGGATCCGTCCGAATCGGCTCATTTCCGAGCTGATGAAGCACGATGTGTTCGCTTCCATCAACCAGCGACTGGATCATCGCGTGGCGGTTCAGGTGGCGGAAGAAATGGGGTTCGAAGTCGAAAAGTCGCGGCCCAGCCAGAAACCCACACCCAAAGATTGGCGCGCGGAACCCGATGAGGATCGCAAACCGGAAAACCTCCAGCCCCGCCCGCCCGTGGTCACCTTCCTCGGCCATGTGGACCACGGAAAGACGTCGCTGTTGGACCGCATTCGCAACACGGCCGTGGCGCAGAGCGAAGCCGGCGGCATCACCCAGCATGTCGGCGCATATACGGTGGAATCCAAGGGGCATCGCATCACCTTCTTGGATACGCCGGGGCATCAGGCCTTCACCGCCATGCGGGCGCGCGGCGCCAACATGACCGACATCGCCGTAATCGTGGTGGCGGCCGACGACGGCGTCATGCCCCAAACCACCGAAGCCATCCAGCACGCCACCGCCGCCAAGGTGCCGATCATGGTGGCCATCAACAAGGTGGACCTCCCCGCCGCCAATGTGCAGCGCGTGAAACAACAGCTCGCCTCGATGGGGCTCACCCCGGAAGACTGGGGCGGCAACGTCATCTGCTCGGAAGTCAGCGCCCTCACCGGCCAGGGCTTGGAGCATCTATTGGAAATGATCCTGCTCCAGGCAGAAATCATGGAAATCAAGGCCGATCCAACCCTGCGCGCCAAAGGTTTCGTCATCGAGGCCAAATTGGAGCCCGGCCGTGGCCCGACGGCCAACCTGCTGGTCAAGGAAGGCACCCTGCACACGGGCGATGCGCTGCTCTGCGGCAGCCACTGGGGGCGGGTGCGCGCGTTGATTGACGATCACGGCCGGCAGGTCGCCTCCGCCGGCCCTTCCATGCCCGTGCAATGCCTCGGATTGTCGGGCGTTCCCGGCGCCGGCGCGCCATTCCGGGTTTGCGCGGACGAACGCGTCGCCCGCGAAATGGCCGAAGCGGAACGCAGCCAGATCGAACAGCGCCGTCTGACCGTCCCAAAACGCGCTTCGCTCGACGCCCTGACCCAAACCGTTTCCCAGGGCGGTCAGGCGGAACTTCGCCTCGTGCTCAAGGCCGACGTGCAGGGCTCCATCGAGGCCATCGAACACGCCCTGCGCGATATCCGCAGCGACAAAGTCACCCTCGAAATCCTGGCTTCCGGCGTCGGCAGCATCACCGCCAACGACGTGCTGTTGGCCTCCGCATCGGACGCGATCATCGTGGGCTTCCACGTCGGCGTGGACGCCGGCGTCAGCCGCATCGCCAAACAGGAGGGCGTGGAAATCCTCTTGCACAGCATCATCTACGAATTACAGGACCGCGTCCGCGAAGCCATGACCGGCCTGCTCGCTCCGATCGTGCAGGAACAAGTCACCGGCCATGCGGTGATCAAGCAGGTGTTCAATATATCCAAGGCCGGCGTGATTGCCGGCTGTCAGATGTCCGACGGCGTGGTCAGCTCAAAGTCCCGCGTCCGCGTCAAACGCGGATCGGACGTGATCTACGAAGGCGTGCTGGCCTCGCTGCGGCGTTTCCAGAACGACGTGTCTGAAGTGCGTGAGGGCCAGGAATGCGGCATCCGCCTTGATAATTTCGCGGCCTTCGCCCCGGGCGACGTGCTGGAGTTCTACGAGGTCCGGCGCATCGCGCAAAGTCTTTGAGCCGCGCGGCCCCGCCGCGGAGTTTCCGAAACCGGCATGAACCCAGGTATGGCGGGATGAAGACGGATCGTTTGACTCGGGTGAACGAGCTGCTGCGTCGCGAAATCGGCCTCGCGCTCTACCGGATTCAGGCCGGCAACGCGTTCGACACCGCCGCCGTCACCGTCACTCACGTGATCGTCAGCAGCGATCTGCGGCGCGCCCGCGTCCTGGTGTCCATCCGCGCCGCCACGGCCGAGCAGACGCGCATGCTGGCCGGACTCCGGCGCCATCACGCCGCCATCCAGGAACTCGTCGCCCGCGGCGTGATTCTGAAATACACCCCCCGCCTGCAATTCGAACTCGATTCCTCCCTCCAAGAAGGCGACCGCGTCCTGGAGATGCTCCGCGAACTCGACGGCCCCGCCGCGCCGCCCCCCGCCCCGGAGACCTCGCTATGACCGGCCCCACCCGCTCCGACCCCTATGACGGCCTGCTGCTCGTGGATAAGCCGGCCGGCCTCACGTCCCATGATGTCGTGGACCGCATCCGCCGCCACTTCCGCCTCCGCAAGGTCGGCCACGGCGGCAGCCTCGACCCCTTGGCCACCGGCCTGCTCATCATTCTCCTCGGCCGCGGCACCCGGCTCTCGGACCTGTTGACCGGTTCGGACAAAACCTATGAAGGCGTCATGCGGTTGGGTGTGTCCACCGATTCCCACGACGCCGACGGCGCGGTCGTGGCGGAACGCGACCCCGCCGGCGTCACGCAGGAGGCGCTGGAGGACCAAATGCGCCGCCACACTGGCGACCTGCTCCAGACGCCGCCCATGGTCTCGGCCGTCAAAAAAGACGGCGTGCCGCTTTACAAACTGGCGCGCCGCGGACAGGAAGTCGAACGCCAGCCGCGTCTGATCCATGTGTACCGCTTCTCGCTGCTGGCGTTTAAGCCCCCCCGCGCGCGGTTCCGCCTTCAATGCACCAAGGGCACCTACGTCCGCTCGCTCTGCCATGAGATCGGCGAGGCGTTGGGCTGCGGGGCCCATCTGGAATCCCTGCGGCGCACTCGCTCCGGCGCGTACGACGTGGCGAACGCCACGCCCTTGGACGACTTGCTGCGGCTGGACACAATGGGGTTGCTGGACCGAGTGATTCCGTTTCATCAGGTGGCGGCTCAACCCCGCCATGCTTAAACCGCAGCAGGGGTTTCTCCATGAAAGTCGTTCACGGTCTTCATGCGCCACTGGCCGAAAGGAAACCCGTCCTGCTCGCCGCGGGCTTTTTTGACGGCGTGCACCGGGGCCATCAAGCCGTCCTGCGCGCTGCCATTCGGCACAGCCGCCGCGTCGGCGGAAGCGCATGGGTCATGACCTTCGACACGCACCCGCAGAAAGTGCTCGATCCCTCCTCCGCGCCACCACTCCTCACCTGTCTTGATCACAAAATTCGCCTGTTCGCCGCCGCCGGCCTCGACGGGTGTCTCGTGCTGCCCTTCAACCGCCGCCTGGCTGCCATGGAACCCCTCGACTTCCTCGAACAGCTCCGGCGCACCCTGCCCGATCTTCAGGCCTTCTTCATAGGTCCGGACTGGCGTTTCGGACGGCACGGCGCGGGCACCGCCGACACGCTGCGCCGATGGGCGTTGCCGCTCGGCATCTCGGTGTACGTCATCCCACCCCTTCGCTGGCGGCGCGCGGCCATTTCCAGCACCCGCATCCGCGAGGCCGTGCAACGCGGCCGGTTGGCGGACGCCCGTCGCATGCTCGGCCGCCCCTACAGCCTGATGGGCGTCGTGGCCCGCGGCCGGGGGCTCGGCCGCACACTCGGCTTTCCCACGCTCAACGTCGCGCCCTGTAACGAAGCGCATCCGCCCTTCGGCGTCTACGCCGCCACGGCGACGGAGGGAACCCGGCGCTGGAACGGTGTGGTCAATTTCGGGGTTCGCCCCACATTTGCTCCAAACGGACCGCCTGTCATGGAAATGCACCTGCTGGATGCCCGCGCGAATCTTTACGGCCGTTCCGTCGAGGTGTTTTTCCTCCGCCGCCTCCGCCCCGAAAAGCGTTTCGCTTCGCCACAGGATCTGGCCCGCCAGATCCGAGCCGACACGGTCCGGGCCCGGGCGCTCCTGGCCCGTATCGACCGACAAAAAAATTCTAAAGATTCGCCTTGCCAGCCGCCGGGCCGGGCCGTATAGTCCCCCCCAACACAAACAACAGAGGAAGGAAAAGCACGGTCGGCAGGGACGGGGTTGGGTGAACAGGCCATGGATGCGCAAACCAAAGACGCGATCAAGAAAGAGTTTGGTCGCCACGGCACGGACAGCGGTTCGTCGGAAGTGCAGGTAGCGATCTTAAGTCGGCGTATCGAAGAGCTGACCCAACACCTGAAGACGCATCAGAAGGATCAAAGCTCCCGCTACGGGCTGCTGAAAATGGTAAGCGCGCGGCGCAAATTGCTCAACTACCTAAAGAGCACGAACGAGCGCGGCTACCAGGAATTGATCCGGAAACTCAAGCTCCGGCGCTAGGCCGTCTCGGCCCGGTACGGAGTTCTCGTGTCCGGTCGGCTTCGCCGGCCGCCCATTCAGTCCATACCCCGCCTGAAGACCGCTCGAAAGGAAGTCATATGAAAGAACCCGTCACCGTCACCGTCACCATCGGCGGCCAAACCATCACGATCGAGCACGGCCAAATGGCGGCGCAGGCCGCCGGCGCCGTCACGGTGCGGCTGGGCGATACCGTCCTGCTGGCCACCGTCACCGCCTCGGCCAAACCCCGTGAAGGCATTGATTATTTCCCGCTGCAGGTGGAGTACCGCGAACGGTTTTCGGCTGCCGGCCGCTTTCCCGGCGGGTACTTCAAACGGGAAGGCCGCCCTTCGGAAAAGGAAATACTCACCGCCCGCTGCACCGATCGGCCGCTGCGCCCGCTGTTCTCCAAAGGCTATCGCAACGACGTCCAAGTCTATAACATGCTGCTGTCGGCCGACGGCGAAAACGACGCCGATGTGCTCAGCTTGATCGGCGCCAGCGCCGCTCTTGTGATCTCCGACCTGCCCTTCCATGGTCCCGTCGGCGGCGTGCGCGTCGGCCGTGTGGACGGCCGGTTCGTCATCAACCCCACCAATACGCAGCGCCAGCAGAGCGACCTGAATCTCTTCTACGTGGGCACCCGCGACCTGCCCGTCATGATCGAAGGAGAAGCAGGCGAAATCTCCGAAGCGGACCTGTTCGAAGCCATGCGGCTCGCCCACGAGGAATGCCGCAAGCTCGTGGACGCCCAAATCGAACTGCGCCGCCGCATCGGCCGCCCCGACAAGACAGTCTCGGACGGCGAAGAAGTCCCGACCGATCATCTGGCCGCCGCCCGGGAACTGGCCAGCACGGACATCGAAACCGCCCTGTTGATCGCAGGCAAGACCGAGCGCAATCAGGCCGTCCAGGCCGTTCGCGAAAATCTGAAACCCCGCCTCCTCGAACGGTGCCCGACGCTGACCGACGAGCAGTTCCGCGCGGTATTCGACGCGCTGGAAATCGAAACCGTTCGGCGCAATGTGCTTGAGAAAAAACGCCGCGTGGACGGCCGCGGCTTCGATGAACTGCGGCCGCTCGCCGCGCAGGTGGCCGTGCTGCCGCGCGTGCACGGCTCCGCGCTTTTCTCCCGGGGCGAAACCCAGGCCCTGGCCACCGTGACGCTCGGCACCGCCTCCGATGTGCAGGATATGGACGCCATCACCGGCGGTCCGAAGAGCAAGAGCTTCATGCTGCATTACAACTTTCCGCCGTTCAGCGTGGGCGAAGTCCGGCGCATCGGAAGCCCGGGTCGCCGCGAAATCGGCCACGGCGCCCTCGCCGAACGGGCCCTCGATGAAGTGATGCCCAAGGACTATCCCTACACCGTGCGGCTGGTGTCGGATATCATGGGCTCCAACGGATCCAGCTCCATGGCCAGCGTCTGCGCCGGCACGCTCGCCCTGATGGACGCAGGTATTCCCATCCGCAAACCCGTCGCCGGCATTTCAATCGGTCTCTTCTCCTCGGACCGCGACGCCCAGCTCGTCGTGGACATCGTGGGCGAAGAAGACCATTGCGGCGATATGGATTTCAAAGTCGCCGGCACCGCCGACGGCATCACCGCGTTTCAGGTGGACCTGAAACGGCGCGGCCTTCCCTGGGAGCTGGTGCGGCAGGCCTTCGAAAAGGCCCGCATGGCGCGCCGGCAAATCCTGGACTTCATGACGAGCGTCATCGCGCAGCCGCGAGCGGATCTTTCCCCCTACGCGCCCCGCATCCATGTGATGAAGATTCCGCCGGACAAGATCGGCGAACTGATCGGCCCGGGCGGAAAGAACATCCGCCGCATCACCGACATCACCCAGACGCAGATTGACATCGAAGACGACGGCACGGTCAAGATCTTCAGCACCAACCAACAGGGGCTGGATATGGCCGTGCGCGAAATCAGCATGCTTACCGCCGAACCAGAGGAAGGCGCCATCTACAACGGCATCGTCACAGGCATCACGAAATTCGGCGCATTCGTGGAAATCTTTCCCGGCCGCGACGGGCTCGTCCATATCAGCGAGCTGGCCGATTTCCACGTACGCGCGGTCGAAGACGTCTGCAAGGTCGGCGACCAGATGTGGGTCAAGTGTATCGGCATTGACGAGAAAGGGCGCGTCAAGCTGAGTCGCAAAAGCGCGATGGCGGAACGAGACAAGGCGGCGCAATAGCTCGCCTGCAAATGGGGCGCGTCCCGGCAATCAAGGCCCTAGCGGCAGCCGAAACTGAACAGGACGTCCGGCTCCACCGGGCCGTATGACCAGCGGCAGCTCCCGCAGGGGCAGTGTTTCGTCTGGCGCGTCCTCGCGGGGCGTTTCAGGAGCCGGAAACGTCCCCGCCTCCTCCCGCGGCATGGCGCTCACCGCGCCCTGCAGCAAGGCTTGCTCGATCTGCAACGCCACCAACGCCTCGCGCAACTCCTTGAGCTCGGTATCCTTTTCGTTGATCTGACTTTCGATGTCGGCACGGGTGGAAGACAACGCGCCGTCCAGTTTGTGATTCATGCCTTCGGCGGCCTCGGTCACTTGTCGCAAAGCCGTCTCCGCCTGCTCGATGCGCTGCGCCGTTTCCCCGCGCACCAAGCTGATTTCCCCTCGCATCGCCGCCTGATAACGGCGCAATCCAAGCCACGCGCCGGCCAGAACGCCTGCCAGCAGCAGCGCAAACCCCACCCCCATCCAGACCATGCGGGTCCGTGCCCGACGCCGTTCCGCCTCGACGAATTGCCGGAACGCATTGAGCACCGGCAGCGATTCGGCCGAGAGCGCCGGATCGTCCGCCAGCGACGGCAATCCTCCCGCATCGCGCCGAAGTACCGGCGGCGCCGCGGCACGACGCGGCGGTTTGTCGTCCACCGGCATGAGGACCGCCGCCTCTTCTTGCGCAGTCCCGCTCATCCGCCCCGAAATACGCGCCAGTTCCTCCGCGTGCCGCCGGATGACCCGCGCCAGTGCGTCCAGATCGCCGCCGGATTCGGGCGCCGGCTCGCCGTTCACGCTCCTGTCGTTCGACGCGGAAACCATTTTCTGCCGCCCTCCTTCGGTTCTCCCTGCTGCCGACGCTGCCAGGCCTCCAATTCCGCCTGCGCTTGCGCTTCCACATTCTTCAGCTTGTCGCGAACCGTCGGCCCCTCTGGCGCGGAACGCGCACCGGGCTTCTCCCACGGACCGGAGACAACCTCTGCGCCGGGGTCGGCTCGCTCCTCCAGCCTTTTCCGAAGCGCCCGATATTCGCTTTCCCTTCGCTCCAGTTCGCCCATGGCTTGCGCGAGCAAATCGGCCGAAACCTGTATTTCCGCCCGGAGCCGCGCCGTTTGCTCCTCATTCGCCCGCATCGCGTCCTGGTATCGAGCTTCCAGCGTCTGGTACCGCGCCTGATATTCCCCCAGATCCTGCTGTGCGCGCTGCGCCGTCTCCAGCGCCAGCCGCATTTCTTCCGCAAGACCCTCCACCCGCTGCGCCAGCGCCTCGGTTCCGTCCAGCGTCCCGGTTGGCGCCTCCGGCGCCCGCGCGCGGCGTCCGCCGTCGAGCCATTCCACCGCGTCCATGGTCTCCGCACGACGGGGCGCCGCGCTGTGCCGGGCCGCCTGTTCGAGCCCCGCCACGATCGCCGCAAATTCGTCCCGCATGCGGTTCATGCGAGCATGCAGGTCCTGCTCCCCCACCGCCATCGCGCCGCGCAACTGCGCCGTGGTTTTCTGTTCTTCAGCCAGCCGGTTCTCGGCGCGGGCCCATTCCTCGCGCACTGATTGCAGGGCCTCTTCGAGCCGACGGCTTTCCGTCTTCCACGCAGATTCCTCCGTGGCCCGCGCCGCCTCCAATTGCCGGATTCGTTCCGCCAGATCATGCGCCGCGCGCTCCGCTTCAGCGCCCGCAGCCAGCGCGCGGTCCCGGGCGGCTTCCGCCGCTTCCAGTCGAGCCGTCAGATTCCGGACATCCTCCGCCAGCCGATCCCGCTCCTCCTCCAGCCGCCGATCGTCCTCCCGCCGCACAGCCGCCTTGTCTCCCGCAGCCCCCGTCGGTTCCGGCCTCCGCTTTTCCGCCTCCGCCAGCGCCTGCTTGAGCCGGCGGGATTCCGCCTCCGCCCACGCGGCTTGCTTCCTCTCGCTTTCCAAGCGCTCCGCCAGCGCCTTCAGTTGGTTATCCGACTCCGCCAGCCGCCGCTCGAGTTCTTCAAGCCGCACCGCCGCCTCCGTCACCTGAGCCGGCGCCGCCTCGGCGACAGCCAGACGCGCCACGGCCTCACGCAACTGTTCTTCTTTCTGCTTGAGCGCCTTTTCCAGTTCCCGCGACCGTTCCACCGCCTGGGCACGGGCCGTGGCCGCCTCCCTCAACGCCTCGTCGCGCGCCCGTGCCAGCCGGTCCCGCTCCTCCTCCAGCCGCCGGTGCTGCGCTTCCCGCTCGTTGTGTTCGCCTTGCTCCTCGCGCTGTCGCTGCTCGATCTGCGCCAACGCCTGTTTTAGCCCGTTGATTTCCGCTTCGAGCGCCGCCGCCCGCGCCCGCTCCTTTTCGAGCAACCCGGACAACGCTTCCGCCTGCTTCACGGCCTCCGCCAAGCGGCGGCCGGCGTCCGCAAGACGCGCCGCTTTCTCTTCCGCCGCCGCGCGGCCCATGCGCGCTTCTTCCGTTGCCTCGGCCAATCGCCGCTCGGCCGCGGACGCCCTCTCGGCGGCAACACCCAACTGCTCCTCTCGCTCCTGCAAAGCCGTTTCCAGCACCCGCGAGCGCTCCCGCAAGCGGCTCCGCGCCGCCTCGGCCTCCCGAAGCGCCTCGTCGCGCGCTCGCGCCAGTCGGTCCCGCTCCTCCTCCAGCCGCCGGCGGTCGCCGCCTTCAAGGTCGCGTCGTTCCTTCAGCCGGTCTTCCGCCTGAATCAACGCCAGTTTCAGCCGTCGGACTTCCTCGCCTGCGGCAACGCCTTCAGCGCGCTCCTTGTCCAGCAGGGATGACAGCAAGTCTGCCTGTTTTTCCGCCTCGGCCAATCGGCGGTGGAGGTCGGCCAGCCGTCCTGCATCCGCTCTTTCGAGTGACGCGATCTTCCGCCGGGCTTCTTCAAGAGCCGCCTCCAACTCGCGGCACTGTTTCTCCGTTTCCGCAACGCGTGCCGCGAAATCTTGTTCCTCCGCTTCGCGTTTCCCGGCCGGTTCTTCCGCCATGCCGACCACTGCCGCCAGCATGGCCCGCGATTCCTCCAACACCCAAACGGAGAAACGATGATCTACCGCCCGCTCGCCAGGTTTTCGGGCATGCCGCAGCCGCGCCCCCACCCGCACAGAGCCCTCCCGCACAAGGTCGGCCACCGCCAGAAGATTCAGCGGCCCGTATTCCGTCCCGTCGCCTAGTTCGACGAACCAGTCCATGCGCAGCGGCGCCAGCTCGTGGGCTGCCGTCCATCGTTCGCCGTCCGGCGAGACCACGCAACCCGGCGCCACCCGCGCGTCGGCCGCCCAGGCGCACAGCGTCGGCAGCCCCACCGGGCCGTACCGCGTTCCATCGGCGGTCTTCAACCACCACTGGGCGTTGATGTTTTGTTCGGCGCTCATTCCGCCACGCGTTCCGCCGCGGCCGCTTCCGCCTCATCGCGCCGCCCGTTCGCCTTGGGCCGACTCTGGCCACCGACCCGCTTGACGGCCACGTAAACGCCTTCCTCGCCAAGCAGTCGCTGCAGTTCCGCCACCAACCGTTCGTCCGGGTTCACGCGGCACGACGCATCCGTATCGAGAAACACTTTCTCCCCGCCGGGGTACTGCAGACAGATCACCACCGGCGTCGAGCCGGGATATCGGCGCAGAATGTCCCGCGCCTTTTCCAGCAGCGCCCCGTTCAGCGATGCAACCGGCACGTGAAGGCTCACCCGTTCGGTCAGGATTTTGGGTGCGTCTTCCAGGGAATAAATGCGATCGGCAAACAGGCGAACCGCCTCCTCGCGGCGGGTCCGTCCGAACACCAGTACGGCTCGGTCGTTCGCCAACAGGCTTCCGTACTGCTCATAGCAGGCCGCAAAGGCCACCACGCCGACGCTCCCGTCCAAATCCTCCAACTGCGCCACGGCCATCGGTTTCTTGTCCTTCTTAGCAAACCGCTGCTCCACGGCTGTCAGCAGCCCCCCCACGCAAACCTCGGCGCCGTCCGGCATCTCCCCCAGCCCATTGACGGATGCCAGCCCATACCGTTCCAGCATCGCCGCGTACCGGCTGAGCGGATGGCCGGACATGTAGATGCCCAGCAGCTCGCGCTCCGCCGCAAGAAACTCGCTGTCCGGCTTGGCAGCGGCCGGCGGCAGCCGTCCGTCCGACCACGCTGCCGCATCCGCCTCCGGCGACAAGGCGTCGAAAAGACTCTGTTGCCCCGACTGCCGGTCGCGCCAAGCCGCCGCGCCGCGCGCCATGGCATATTTTACCCCGTGCAGCAGGCGGGCGCGCGGCACGCCGCCGCCGTCGAACGCGCCGCATCGCACCAGGCTCTCCACCACCTTGCGGTTGACCAGTTGACTCTGCAGCCGCCGGCAGAAATCGAGCAACCCGGCATACGGACCGCCGCGCTGGCGTTCCGCCACAATCTCTTCCGCGGCCGATTCGCCCACGTTCTTGATGCCCGCCAGCCCGAAACGAATGCGCCCTTCTTCGGGGCGAAACCGCACTTCGCTGCGGTTGACATCCGGCGGCAGCACCTCTACTCCCATGGCGCGAGCTTCGGCCACAAAGACCGGCAGCTTGTCGAAATCCCCCATGACGCCCGAGAGGAGGGCCGACATGAATTCCACGGGATAGTTGGCCTTCAGATATGCGGTTTGATAGGCCACGATGCCATAGGCGGCGCTGTGGGACTTGTTGAATCCGTACCCCGCGAACCGCGCCATGCTGTCAAAGATGCTCTCGGCCTTGGCGGCGGATATGTGATGCATTCGCCGACAGCCCTCCACGAACCGAGCGCGTTCGGCTTCCATTTCGGCGGCCTTCTTCTTGCCCATCGCCCGTCGCAGGATGTCCGCCGCGCCCAGCGAATAGCCGGCCAGCACGTTGGCCACGCGTTGCACCTGCTCCTGATAGAGCATCACGCCGTACGTCTCCTCCAGAATCGGCTTCATCAGAGGGTGCTCATAGGCCACCTTGGCCTTGCCTGTCTTGCGGTTGACGTAGTCGTTCAGCATGTTCATGGGGCCCGGCCGGTACAATGCGTTCAACGCAATCAAGTCCTCGACCCGGTTGACGCCCACCCGCCGCATCAAATCGCGCATTCCTCCGCTTTCAAACTGGAATACGCCCACCGTGTCGCCCCGGTTGAATAGCGCGAAGGTCGCCGCGTCGTCCAAGGGCAGCCGATCGAGGTCCACGTGTTCGCCGCGCGTCTGCTCGATGAGCGCCACGGTTTCCTGCATGATGGTCAGTGTTTCCAATCCGAGAAAATCCATCTTCAGCAGCCCGATGTCGCCCAAGGGCTCCATGGCGTACTGCGTCACCACCTGCTTGTCCTTGCCCATGGTCAGCGGGACGATTTCAATCAGCGGCTTTTCGCTGATCACGACGCCCGCGGCGTGGGTGCCGGGGTTCCGCGCCAGCCCTTCGAGCACAAAACTGTAGTCCACAATGCGACGGCATTGCGGATCGGTCTGGTAGCATCGGGCCAGTTCGGGGTTCATCTCCAACGCCTTGCTGAGCGTGATCTTCGGATCCTCGGGCACCATCTTGGCCAGCCGGTCGCACTCCGCAAAGGGCACCTCCAGCACGCGCCCCACATCCCGAATCACCGTTTTCGCTCCAAGCGAGCCGAAGGTGATGATCTGCGCCACGTTGTCCCGGCCGTATTTCTGCCGCACGTACTCGATCACTTCGCCGCGCCGGCTCTGGCAGAAATCAATGTCGAAATCCGGCGGCGAGACGCGTTCCGGGTTGAGGAAGCGCTCGAAAATCAAGCCGTAGCGCAACGGATCAATGCCCGTAATTCCCAGCGCGTACGCCACGAGGCTGCCGGCGCCCGAGCCGCGGCCCGGTCCCACAGGTATCCCGCGGCTGCGGGCGAAGCGAACAAAATCCCACACAACCAGGAAATAGTTGATGAAGCCGGTCTGTTCGATAACGCGCATTTCGTGCGCAAAGCGCTCCATCACCTCCCGCTCGTGCTCGTTCGCCGGCCGGTCAGGATCGGCCAGCCCATAGCGCCGTTGCAGCCCCTCGCGGCACAGGCGGATGAGATACGCCTTTTGGTCGCTGCCGTCCGGCGTTTGGAAAACGGGGAAATGCAGATCCCCAAACCGCAGCTCCAGATGGCAGCGTTCCGCGATGCGCACCGTGTTGGCCACCGCCTCGGGAAACTCCTTGAAACGCTGCGCCATCTCCTCCCCGCTCTTCATGTAGAACTCGTTGGAGCCGTACTGCATCCGGCGCGGATCGCTCAACACCGTCTGCGTCTGCAGGCACAACAGCACCTCGTGCGCGGCGGCGTGCTCGGCCTTGAGGTAGTGGATGTCGTTCGTCGCCACCAGCCCCAGCCCCAGGTCCCGCGCCAGCTCCGCCAGCGGGCGCAACACCGCCCGCTGATCGGGCAACCCGTGATCCTGGACCTCAATGAAGAAGCGGTCGGGACCGAAAATCTCCCGATAAATCTCCGCCGCCGCCCGCGCTTCCTCCTGCTTTCCGGCGAGCAGTTGCTCCGGGATTTCTCCCTTGAGACAGGACGAGAGAGCGATCAATCCCTCGCGGTGCTGGTGCAGCAACTCCTTGTCTATTCGCGGCTTGTAGTAGAACCCTTCCAAGTGCGCGGCGCTGGAGAGCCGGGAAAGATTTCGATAGCCGACCGCGTTTTCCGCCAACAGCACCAGGTGATGTCCGGCGGCCCGTGCGCCGTCCGAGTGGCGATCAAAGCGGCTGCCGCGCGCCACATACATCTCGCAGCCGATAATCGGTTTGATGCCCTGCTCCCGCGCCGCCTTATAAAACGGAATCACGCCATACATGACGCCGTGATCCGTCATCGCCACCGCCGACATTTTCAGCTCCGCGGCCCGGGACACCACATCCTCGATTCGGCAGGCGCCGTCCAGCAGGCTGTACTCGGTATGCAGGTGCAGATGAACAAAGGGCGTCGCGCTCACGGCCCTCATGTTAGCGACCCCGCCCGCAAAAAGAAAATCACTTTCGTGGCGCGCGGCCTCCGATGCGGCGAACCGAAGGAGACGATAACGCCATGGCCACCTCCGGACAGGTGAACGGCGAGTCGTATTTTGCGCAGTTGAGACAGCCCATGTAGAGTTTGTGCATCAACGTGGATTTGGGAACCTCCCGAAACCCGAGCCGCTGGAAAAAAGCCGGCGTAAACGTCAGCACGATGATCTGCGCAGGCTTGAGCATCCGCACGCGCCGCACGGCCGCCTCCACCAGCCGCCGGCCGATCCCGTGCCGCTGCGCTGCTGCCGTCACCGCCAGTGATTTGATCTCAACCGTCGGTTGTTCCGCCCGTCCGATTTCCGGCAGCACCGCCCACGAGACCGTCCCCACGATCCGCCCCCCCTGTTCGCAAACAAGGAACCGGTCAATGTTCTGGACGATGTCGCTCATCGAGCGCGCCAGCAGTTCCTTCGGGTGCTCCTTGATAAGGGCGAAAATCGCTTCAGCGTCCGTAAATCCCGCGTTCCGCACCACGGCTTCCGTCGTCTTCTTTTTCATAGGGTCAGTATACCCCCCCGACCGGCTGTCTGTCATCCCGGGGCGCAAGACGCCAGAAAATACCGCGTCAGTGACGCGAAATCTGCGAATTCGAGCGTCGGATGCTCGCCGTCCTTGACGCCATACCCGTACGTGAGAAACACGCTGCGGACGCCGGCGCGCCGCGCGGCCTCCAAGTCGGCGCGATGATCCCCGATCATCCAGGTGGCGTCACAGCCGTGCCCCGTCTCGCGCATCAATTTCTCGATGAACGCCGGATCGGGCTTCAACGGCCCCGCCCCACCCCCGCCATACACCCTCGCGAAAAAAACGCGCAGGCCGAAATGCTCCAGCACCATCTCTGCCGCGTCCGTCGGCTTGTTGGTCGCCACCGCCAGCGCGTGCCCCGCCCCGTGCAGCATGGCCAACCCCTCCGCCACGCCATCATACAGAGTGGTCTCGTCCGCCAAATGGGCCCGATAGTGCGGCCCGATTATACGCAATCCGTCTTCGGTTGAAAACCCGGTGCCTTCGAGTGAACGAGCGACCAACATCCGCACCCCGTCCCCCACAAAACGCGTCACCGTTTCCACCGGCAATGGCGGCAGGCCAAAATCCCGCCGCATGAGATTGACGGCGGTTGCCAGATCACGCCGCGAGTCAATCAGCGTGCCGTCGAGATCGAAAATCAGGAGATAGGGGCGCATTTCGCCTCATCACACGTTGTGTCGGGGGTCCGTTTGCCGAATCGTCGCCCCGACCACCTGCTTTTCTTTCGAAGCCTTGCGCTTCAGGGCCAGAAACCGATCATAAGCCCGCCGGTTGATGGGCAGTTTCACCGGCTTGCGCAAATGCGCCGACAGCCAAACGGCATTCGCCACCTCGAGTGACTTTAATCCTTCCTCCGCCGGCACCAGCAACGGCTCAAAGCCCAGAAGATGGCGCGCGAAATTGCGCAGTACGATGTGGTGCCCGCTCTCACCCTCGGGCAAAACCAGCGGCTCTTCCAAGGCGTTAGGCTTATCCCACATACCCTTGCTCTCGCGCGTGAAATCGCTCACGGAAGGCTCATACCGCACCAACCGGAGTTGCCCGTCGCGCCAAGTGAGCTTCCCGCGATCGCCGAACACCTCGATCATCTGGCCCGGCGGCGGCTCATTGGTCGAACAGTAAAGATAGCCGCTTCCGCCATCGGGATAGGTCAACAGCGCTTCCGCCAGATCCTCCACCTCAATCCGATGCAACCGGGTTTCGGTGCGCCCGTAGACCTCGCAGGGCATGCCACCGATGGCGATGAACAGATCCATAACGTGGGGCGCCTGATTCATCAACACCCCGCCGCCTTCCCCCCGCCAGGTGGCGCGCCACGAAGCCGAATCGTAGTAGGCCTGGGTGCGGTACTCCGGCGATACCATCGCCGTTCGATACACGCGCCCGATCGCCCCGGTTCGTACGAGCTCCAAGGCCTTTACAAATACCGGCTCGGTGCGGCGCTGGAACATCACGCCGAACGACCGTTTCGCTGTATACGCCTCCGCCACCATCCGTTCTGCTTCGCCAATCCGATCGCTTAAGGGTTTCTCGCACAGCACGTGTAACCCCGCGCGGAACGCGGCGCGCACCGTCGGCCCATGCAGTGGATGGGGCGTGGCGACCAGCACGGCGTCGCACAGCCGGGCGCGGAGCAACGCCCGCACCGTCGTAAAATGCGGCACGCCGTAAGTCTGGCCCACCTGTTCCGCCGTAGCCGGATCCGCGTCGCAAACGGCCGCCAACCGCGCCTCCGCCACCTTGGCCAATCCCTTGCAGTGCGCTTGCCCCATGCCGCCGACGCCGATCACCCCAAACCGCACGATCCGTTCCGCTCCTGCGTTTTCTGCCTCCATGGAATCATCTCCCCGCGCGTTCGCGCTGCAATTCCTCCACCATCTTCATCAGTCGCCGCCCATATTCCACATACACCGCCGCGTTCTGCTCCCGGGCGGCCGCGTCCTGCTCGTGCAACACCACCGTCAGATGCGGCTCAATGCACACGCCGCCGTCATAGCCCCGGTCCAGCAGGTCGCCCAAAATCCGCCGGACGTCCCCCTGCCCCTCGCCCGCGTAGGTGTACACCATGCGGCCGGCTTCCTTGTCCCACATTCCGTCTTTCACGTGCACGTGCGCCACACGTTCGCGCACTTGAGAGTAGAACATCCATGCAGACTGCTTCGGACGAGGCGGCGGCTGCGAGTAATCATCAGACAAAACCGGATTCCCTGTGTCGAAAACCAGCTTCATGCCAGGCACATTCTCCAGCAGTTTCAGCGTGTGCCGCCACGACATGCCGCCCTAGTTCATGCAGTTCTCGTGCAGCGCCTGTAGGCCCTCCTCTTCGGCAAAGAGCCTCGTCAGCTCGTGCAGCCGGCGGACCCTTTACCCTTCCATCTGATCGTCTTCCGCCTGCACGGCAAAGCTCATCAGGCGAACCATGCGCGCCAAGCTGCCGCATGTGCGCTGCGGCCCGTTCAGCCTGCTCCAATGTCGCCTTGAAGTCATCCTCGATGCGCCGACTCCAGTTGGCAATGGCGGACGCCATGCCATTCACTTCGATGCCCGCCACCTTCAGCGTCTCACAAGCCCCCTCAAACTCCGTTTCGGGCAAATCGTGCGCGTTGACGCCATTCACATTCCGCAGCTCGATGTGCCTCTATCCCAAAGCACGTGTCGCGGCAATTTGCCCGTCCAAATCGAACACCGCCTCATCCGGCAAACCGGTAAAATACATTTCCCGCCTTCCAATGCCAGCGCTTTGTCCTTACCAGTTATCACGGACTTTGCTTCAACGGCAACCACAAACCCCACCCCGGCATCGAGAGCCCTCTCAAGTTTCACGCCCGAACCCAAGCCGATCGCACCCCTACCCTCTGCCCCCCCGAAAAGCGGAATACTCCGGTCCTCTGGAATGGCAACGCCTCGTATCGCCTCTTTCTTAACGCGCCACTCAGCCATGGCCTTCTTTACTCCCATTACCATTTCAGGGCGCCACCCTTTCAGCCCCTTGTCTCTGCCAAAAAACTCTTGCTTTCTGGGGGGGAATAAAAAAATTGACAGGGCTGGTGGACCCTGAATTCAGAAAGGAAGGAAAGACGATGAAAGAAATATTTCGGTGGTTCTACGAAGTGATGCTCGTAGTGCTGACGTTCTGCCTGTCGACGCCTGTTCAGGCCGACCTTCTTATGTGGTTCAAGCTCGACGAGGGGGCCGGTACGTCGGTGGCTGATGCCTCGGGAAATGGTCACACAGGCACCATTCTGTCCAATGACGTAGTTATGGCGACGCCACACTGGGCTATCAATCGCCCGTCCACTTCGGCCATTACGAATAGCTATTATCTGAACGAGGGTACCGGGTTCACCCATAACTGGCGCTACGAAAGCATGATATTTACCAACACCGCGTCGCTAAACTTCGGAACGGGGGCGTTTTCGGTGGGGTTTTGGTGGATGCCGCGAGCCGATTGCGCTGTGGATTGTTTTGAGGGGTGAGACGAGGGGTCGGAATGCGGGAAGGAGCAAAAATCTTCAGAATGCAACCGAAAAAACTCGGTTTCCGCCTTCCCAACCGTCGCTTCAGCCGCCGAACAACGCCCT
>CALHGX010000041.1 GCA_938031185.1 uncultured bacterium | reverse complement strand
TTGGCCTTGGGCGTCTTGGCGGTAAAATGCTGCTCGCGCACCTTGCGCAGTTCGGCCTCTTTCCGATCAATCTCCGGGTTGCGCAGGAGCATCTGTTTGGGCCGCTCGATCCCAATCAGCGTATTGGCGGCGACGAATTTGGTCTCGAGGTTCGGCAGGGCCCGGACGCCGAGGTTCGGGGCGGCGGGGTTGATCTTCTGGTCCACGATGAGCGAGATGAAGAACCTCATCTTGGCGATCTGCACGGCGATCGGTTGGATGTCCACGCCGTAGATACAGTTCTCGATCAGATAGAGCTTTCGGCCGTAGTTATCGTAATTGTCCCGGAAAACCCGCTCCGCCTCCTCGCGCATGACGGCATCGTCGAGCTTGGCGATTTGCTTGGCCTTCCACCGTTCATTGTCCGGGTCGAGCTTGCCCAGCACATGTACCAGCTTGTGCAGAATGCCCATCGGGAACGCGCCGGAACCCACCGCCGGATCGAGGGCCTTGAGGTTGTCAATCGCGTCAATCAGTTTCTCGGTCTCGGCTCCGGTGAACTGCGGCGTCTCCCCGTCATAGGCCAGCAGTGCGCGCAACCTTTCGTCAGGCTTGTCGGACTCGTCCGCCTTGTCCGACCGGCCGATCTTGTCCGACAAAAACGCCACCAGCGCCTCATCTACCATGTAGTCCACGATCTCGCGCGGGGTGTAGAACGAGCCGGTGGCCTTGCGGGCCGTGGTGCCGGTCTCGGGATTGTAAGCCGCGAGCAGGTTTTCGAAGACCTTGCCGCACAACTCCGGATCGAGCGCGACTTCCTGGTCGAAGGGCGTGTTCTCCTCGATGGTGAACTTGTAGCGGTTGAGCGTGTCAATCAGGCCGCGCACCCGCACCTTCTTGAACTTCTTGTCGCCGTAGTCCCCGCTCAAATCCACTTCCTGCTCCGGGCCGAAGAATAGGAAATCCGGCACGGTCGGGCGGCTGTCGGGCCGGTCGGAGAAGCCGTCCACGCGCAGATAGCGCGGCTTGGCGCCCTCGCCGAAATCCTTGTCCAGGCACTCGAACAGGCCGCCGTTCAGGAAGGGAATGTTCTTGAACCACTCCAGCGCCGCCTTGGGATCGCGGAAGCAGTCCTTGTGGCGGTAGAGGCAGTGGGCCATGAAGTTCTGGTCTTCACGCCGCCAGCCGCGCTGGTCCATCTCGGTGTTCAGCGTGGCAAAGAAGAGGTTCTGCAAAATGGCGCGGTAGAACACCGAATCCGTGTTGCGCGGCTTGTCCGGCGCGAAGCCCTCCAGCATCTCCACCAGCCGCCGACGATCGAAGAGGACATCGGGAATCAACCCCTTTTCCTTGATGAACAGCAAAAAGATCAACCGCGTGATAAGCCGGATCACGCTGATATGGTCGCGTCCATCCTTTTCTTTCGGCGCATCCTTTGGGAACTCTGCGTGCTTGAGCGCCCAGAAGTACCAGTTCGCGATTTCGCGGTAGAAGTCCTTGGTGACCTTCTCGACATCGAAGGCTTCGTCGTGGCGCTGCTGGATGGCCAGCGGAGAGTCCGACCTGTCCGACACGTCCAACATGCACAACCGTTCCGCCGCTGTGCGAAGGCCCTCGCCGGGCCGGACGGTGATCCGACGAACCAAGCGGCGCTTTTCGGCCTGCGCGTCATACTTGACGTTCAGGAAGTGCCAGGCGGACTGGTTTTGATTCGAGAAGACGAACAGTGCGTACGGGTGGTCGCGCAGCAGCAGGTTGACCGCCGGGCGCTCCGAACCGCGTTTCAATTCCGCCGAAGCCAGCCGGCAATACACAATGTGAAAGTCGTTATCCTCCCCGCCGCCGGCGAACAGGATAGGGTCCTCGGCGAGTGCGTCCTTGTCGCTGTCGGGCCACTGGCGAACGCTGAGCGGTTTGTTCTCGCGCTCGTAGTTCAGTTCCTCCCAGAACAGCTTCTTGAGCCCGTCCAAGTCTCGAAGGTTCTGAAGGATGTTCAGCACCGCTTGCTGTCTATCAACCTGCGCCATGTCACACCCCGCGAATCTCTCGGCTCTTGGAAAACGCGGCCATCATAGCAAAGCGAAGCCAAGAAACCACTTGCTTCCTCCGAAGCGGCTGTTCCAAGCGGCATGCTATATCGTAACCAGCGATTGCAGATCGTCGGTGGAGAGGACATACTCCGCGTCGAGGCAGGTTCTCGCCACGAGAAACATAAGGCCTCGCCGCGCCGTTCGAAAAAGCAAGCACCACCCTGTTCATGGCCGGCCGATTATTATGCACAATCCCGATCCTATTGCTTAGCACTCAGGCGGATCATCTGGCCAAGACCGCGGCAGAGATGCTGGTTCGGGGGGGCTATCCGAATGTTCATACCGCCATCCGAATTCCTAGCGGATCACATGTTTCGCTGCATGTCAGCTCCTACACCCTCCTGCCGCCTGCCGACGAGGACCATGACACAACCTTGGATGCCCTCCTTGCCTTCTTCCGCAAACTCCGCACCGCTGCGCTGCTTCCCGTGCGCACCGAGGATGCTCTGTTTGTTGCGCAACGCCGAACGGCTCTGACCGAAACCCATCCGGTCCCGGTGCCGGAATACGACCTGCTCCGTGCGGTTTGCACTAAGTTGACGTTCACCCGACTAGCTGAGTCGCTCAACCTTCCAGTGCCGCGCACTGTGGCATGCGAACCGAACCTCGATGCCGACGCCATCGCCGAGCAGCTGAAACTGCCCTTGTTCGCCAAGCCAGTTATTGGAGAATCCGGGACCGGAATCCGGCGCTTGCACAGCGCGACAGCATTACGCGCCTTCATCAAAACAAAAGTCGCGCCGGCGGGGCAGTTCTTGTTTCAAGAAGAGGTGCCCGGCGAAGATGTCGCCCGCACCTTGCCGGCCGACCAGGGAGACGTATTTGCCGTGGCCATACGGAAGCGATGGTTCCGTCGCCCCAACACCCCACCGTTCAGTCCCATCTGTGATGTCGAGTTTATTTGCACAGAGTGGCTGGAGGAACTCGGCCGCTCATTTGTGCGCGCTACACAATTCAGTGGTATTGCGGACTTCGACCTTAAGGTCGATTTCGAACACAGGCAAGCTTGGTTCCTGCAATGTGACCCGCGCCTAATGGGAACAATGAGATCGATGGCGCTATTCGGCGTGAACGTTCCGAAGTTGCCGGCAGATCGCGCGCTTGGGCGACTGCCAGCCGGATACTGTGCACGGACAGAAACCGGGTACGCGCTGTCCCTACGTTCCGTGCCCGCTTGGCTCGCGAGCGGCGCATGGCAACAACCACACCGCGGGCCCTTGCGCCTCATCTCCTGCAACCTGTGCAATATTCTGGGCGCCGCTTCCCACCGAATCCGCACGAAGCTCGCGTCGCACCAGTAAATCAACCATGCGGCCCGAGAGGCTTCTATCTACGGCCTTCACAGGGGCTTGATCGGTCTGTTGATCCGTATACACCTGCGCTAATTCGATTGACCGCCTTCGGCAGCCCGGCGACAATATGAGCAGGCCGGCATGCGAAAGCCCCACACACAAACGAACGCGCTAAAGAAAGGAATCGCTTTATGCATTCTGTAACTCGAAGAACATTCCTTAAAACCGTCACCGCAGCCGCTGCCGGCGGCGTGCTGACGCCCGGCCTTATGGCGGACGAAACAACCGACGCCGTCAGCGGCGCGGCGAACAATCTGCGTCCCGATCTGTGGATCATAAAGGGCAGCGACCCGGCCCGCATGCTCGAAACGGCCATCGCCCGCGCTGGGGGGTGGAGCGCCCTTCTGCGTCCCGGCATGCGGGTGACTCTCAAGCCGAATGCGGCTTGGGCCTCCAAGCCCGAAGAAGGCGGCAACACGCATCCGGCGCTAACGGAAGCCTTCACGCGTGGCGCGCTGGCCGCCGGCGCTGCCCAGGTCGTGGTCTGCGAAAACACTTGCTCGCCCTCTGAACAAGCCTTCGAGATGAGCGGCATCGGTCCCGCCGTCACAAAAGCCGGCGGACGCATCTATAGCCCGAAGCAGGACAGTCATTTTCGTCGAGTCTCCATTCCCAAAGGAAAGGCGCTTACCGAGGCCGAGGTGACCGTGGACGCGCTCGACTGTGATTGCCTCGTAAACATGCCGGTCGCCAAACACCACGGCAGCGCCACCTTGACGATCTGCATGAAGAACTGGATGGGCAGCGTAAGAGACCGCGGCCAGTGGCATCGAACAAACCTCCATCAGTGCATTGCAGACTTCTCGACGTTCATCCGGCCCACCTTGAACATCGTGGACGCCACCCGCATCATGACCACCAACGGGCCACGGGGGCCAGGCAAGTTGCTCTATCCCAATCTGTTGATCGTGGGACGCGATCCTGTGGCCTGCGACGCCTACGCCGCCACCTTGTTCGGCCTCGAACCTTTCACCGTACCCTATATCCGTATCGCGCACGAAATGGGTGTCGGTCAGGGCGACCTGTCCAAGGTCAACCTGGTCACCGTGGAAATCTGAATCATCACGGCCCCAGCCAGCATTATGCCCAACCAGCCAAAGGCGAAATGGCAGCAGCGGATGGCGTTGCGCATCGCGGCGTTTCTGGCAGCAGCAACCGCAGCCCTCGGTTTGTTGCCATGGACTTGGAGCCCTCGCCTGCTGCCGGCATTAAGCCCCGTTTTGGGCGTTTGCGGCACCATCGCCTTGCGTGCCCTTCCGTGGGTGGCGCTGACCTCATTGCCGCTCGCTCTTCTGGCCCTTTGGCGAGGACGCTGGTTTTGCGCCCACCTCTGCCCCACCGGCCTAGCCTGCGAATCGATCGGACGGGCCCATCCCTCCGGCGCTGATATGTTTCGGCGATGGCCGCGCCTCGGCCTCGTTATTTTTGTACTGCTGCTTGGCTCGGCCATAGCGGGGTACCCGCTGGCGCTCTGGTTGGACCCGTTGGCGATGTTCAACGGATTTTTCGCGGCATGGCGGCGGCCGATTACATTTGCCGCGGCCCTGCCGGCTATGGGCTTTCTCGGCGTCATGCTGCTGAGTCTTGTTCGCCCCCGTGCTTGGTGCTTCCGCCTCTGCCCACTCGGCGCAACCCAGGATGCCTTGAGCCAATTCCGCCGTGTGCTGCGCCGCCAAGCCGTTGCTCAGACCGCCGCAGCCGGGATTGCGCCAACGGGCGGCCTCAGACAGCGCGCCTTTCTCGGCGTGCTTGCCGGCGGCGTTGCAGGCCTGACGTTGCGCGCATGGACTCGATGGAGCGGGGAACGCATGCCCATCCGCCCGCCGGGCGCCGCGCCAGAGCATTCTTTCGCCGGGATGTGTGCACGGTGCGGAAACTGCCTTAAGGTCTGCCCGTATCGCCTGATCGTCCCTGACATCGGCTCGGGCGGTCTCGCCAGTCTGCTGACCCCCGTTCTGAACTTGTCCCGCGGCCATTGCAACGAGTGGTGTCATGCCTGCACCCACGTCTGCCCCACCGGCGCGATCCGGCCGATGACCTTGGATGCCAAGCGACATTTGGCCATTGGGCTGGCTGTTGTCTCCAAGTCCCGTTGCATCGCATGGAACCGCGGCGCCCATTGCCTGGTTTGCCAGGAGTTCTGTCCCTATCTGGCCATTCGCGCCGTCACGCATCGTGGCGCGCCATGCCCCGTCGTGGATCCTGACATGTGCCGCGGGTGTGGCGCCTGCCAGAACGCATGCCCCGCTCAGCCCGAACGGGCTATCATTGTGCACGGCATCGCGCAGCGTTCGGTGACAGCCTTGCCGACATTCCACTGATTCCCCGCCTTGACGTTCACGCGCGCTTCGAGTAGCTATCAACCTTACTCAACCGACCGGCGGCACGAAAACAACTGAGGCGAGTCAGGAGAAACATCCATGCCTGTTCAAGTGGAGTCCACCAAGTACGGCGGCTGGCAAAACAACTTGCGCGTGACCAACGGCGTCATTGATCTGGTCGTCACCGGAGAGGTCGGCCCGCGTGTCATCCGCCTTGGCTTCGCCGGCGAGCGAAACCTCTTCAAGGAGTTTCCCGACCAACTGGGCGGCAAAGGCGAAACAAAATGGATGGTCCGCGGCGGCCATCGGTTCTGGGCTTCGCCCGAAGACCCGATTGTGACCTACGAACTCGACAACGAGCCGGTCGCGTTGCGCCGCATTGCCGGCGGACTGCGAGCAGTCCAACCGGTCGGCCCTCTGAGCGGGCTTCAAAAGACCATGAACATCCGCATGGCGGACAAACGCAACGTCGTGTGCGTGGAGCACGTGCTCACCAATCGAAGCCGCAAGACCGTAGCCGCGGCACCGTGGGCGCTTTCAGTCATGGCGCCAGGCGGCATGGCGATCATCCCGTTGCCCGAAAAGACCCCCCACCCCAAGCGACTAACGCATAATCAGCAGTGGAGCATTTGGAGCTACACGGATTTTGCCGACGGCCGCTGGACCATCGGTTCGCGCTATGTTTTTTTCCGCCAGAATCCACGCCGGGGTCCCGGAAAAATCGGCATGCTGCACCGCGAAGGGTGGGTGGCCTATCAACTGGGCGAATACGTGTTCGTGAAACAGTTCGACTACATCGAAGGCGCGAACTATCCCGATGGCGGCATGAATTTCGAAACCTTCTCCAACCAGGACATGCTGGAGGTGGAAAGCCTCGGGCCCTTGGTTGCGCTCAAGCCCGGTCGCTCCATCCGCCACACGGAGTGCTGGCAGCTCTTCAAGGGAGTTCGGCCGATCCGCACCGAAGCGGACGCGGACAAGCATATCCGCCCGCTGGCCGAGTAATCCGCCTTAGAAACGCAACGCAGCCCGCCGCAACCGCGCCTCAAGTTCCGCGATCACCCGATCATCGTCCCAAGCGCCACGGGATTCGAACGTCGCTGAGAACCGAAGGAACCCGCCCACATCATCCCATGGCACGGTGGAAATGGAGTGCTCCCGGATGAGGTGCTGCGACGCCTCTTCCGCATTCGCGAATGCCAGCGAGCCCGCCCCCTTCGGCGCCGGCACGTAGAGGTAGAATGTACCGCCCGGCATCCGTGCTTGAAAGCCAACGCGCTGCAGCGCCGCCACCATTTTTTTCAGCCGCCGTTCGTAATGCCGCCGGATTTTTTCGGACAACGCTGAATCGGAAATACCGGCGCATGCCGCCACCTGAATTGCCTTGAACTGGCCGGAGTCAATGTTGTCCTTCACCTCCGCGTAGGCCTGGACCACCCGCGCCGCCCCGGCCACAAAACCCAGCCGCCAGCCGGTCATATTGTAGCTCTTGCTCATCGAGTGCAGCTCGACCGCGGTCTCCTTGCCGCCCGGCCGGCTGAGAATGGATAGCGGCTTGCGTCCGTAAACCAGCGTGGCGTAGGCCGCGTCCTGGACAATCAGGATGTTGTGCCGCTCGGCAAACGCAATCAGCCGGTCGAACAATTCCTCCGTCGGGGCAGCCCCCGTCGGATTGTTCGGGTAGTTCACATAGAACAGCTTCGCGCGCCGCGCGACATCCGGGTCGATGGCATCCAAATCAGGATAAAAGCCGTTTTCCGCGCGAAGCGGCACCTTCACTACCTCTCCGCCGAGGTAACGAGTGTGTGTCGCAAGCACCGGGTAGCCCGGCGCCGTGACCAGCGCCACGTCGCCAGGATTGATGAAGCACAATGGCAGCATGGCCAGCGCCGGTTTGGACCCGATGCTGTGATTGATTTCGGCGTCGGGGTCAAGATCGCTCACTCCGAAGATGCGGCGCATGTATTCCGCCGCCGCCACCTTGAATTCCCGAATGCCGTTGTCGGCATAACCCCGATTGGCGGGGTCATCCACCGCTTTTTTGAGGACTCGCCGGATCACCGGCGGCGCCATCTGATCCGGCTCGCCCACGCCGAAATCGAGCATTTCCACATCAGGCCGCGCGGCGCGGGCCGCCGCCTTGGCGCGCTTGATCTTTTCAAACTTGTAGATTTCGTTGCCCAGCCCAAAACGGGCTCCGCCAATCCGCTCCGCAAAAAGGCTCTGCACGTTCATATCCTTCGTCCTTTCCTTTTCCCGCGCCGAGTCGCCACCTGGCGGCACACGCGGCTTACAGGTCCACGCTTTCCTCCATGGCTCGGGCATGCGCCAGCAGTTCGTCGGGCGTCGCGACTGCCGTGCCCAGTTTCCCGACCACGACTCCCGCCGCCACATTCGCGAACCGAGCCGCCTGCGGCAACGGCAACCCCGCCGCCATGGCCACTGTCAACGCGGCAATGACGGTGTCCCCTGCGCCGGACACGTCAAACACCTCGCGCGCCACGGTCGGCATGCGCTCCAGCACTCGCCCCTCCTTGCTCAAGAGCATGCTATCAGCCCCCATCGTCACCACCAGATGCTCCGGCCGGTATCGCTCGTGAATGCGCCGACATACCGCTTCGTCGGGAAAGACCCCGCCCGGTTCATCCAGCGCCGCCAACTGCAGCGCTTCAGCACGATTAGGCGTCATCACGGTCAATCCCTCATAACACAAACTTGAGCGCGGTTTCGGGTCCATGGCGATCAGTCAGGGCCTCGACGACTGCGCCATCAGCCAAGCAATCAACTCCGTCGTAATCACGCCCTTGGCGTAGTCGGAAAGAATGACCGCATCCATCCTCGGCAGCAACGGTTCGACATGCCGCTCCAAATCCTTCGAACCGACCGCAAACACAGAAGGCGCCTGTTCCCGATCCAGACGGCAAAGCTGTTGACGACGGCACACCACGCGGCTCTTTACAATCGTGGCGCGCGCCGGCTTCATGCAACCGCTTGCCATTCTTACGCCCCATTGCTCCATCAGCCGGATCAGCCGCTGGGCGCTCTCGTCCTCGCCGAGCGCCCCAAAGAGCATCGCCTTCGCGCCCAGCGCGCAAACATTGGCCGCAACGTTTGCGGCGCCCCCGGCCGTCCAGGATTCTCGCGCCACTTGCACGACCGGCACCGGCGCTTCAGGGGAAAGGCGTCCGGCATCCCCCCAGATATAGTGATCGAGCATGATATCCCCGATCACCAATACCCGCTTGCCACGAATGGCTTCCAGGCATCCGGAAATCTCCATCCTCAAACCATCCGCCATATTGATGGCTCCTGTTTTCGTGCAGCCGGCTGCCACGTCAGGAAAAGGCCTTGCCGGCGCCCTATATCACAAGCCGCTGGCGCCACTCAAGCCACGCGGCCGTCATCCGATCGGATCGAGAATCCAGCGCCGGTTGTGCCAGAACCATTGGCCCGGTTCGGCGCGAATCGCTTCGTCAAAGCAGTCAAAGACCGCCTGCGTCATCCGCTGAATATCCGCGTCCCGTTCCGCCTGTCGCTCCGGATGAATCAGCGGAAAAAGTCTCACGTCGTGCCCCGTCCATCCCCTCCGAAGATTGACGACCGGTACGACGGGCACGTCCGCCAGCCGGGCGAACAGCGCCGCGCCCGGCCACACATTGGCCTCGTGCCCGAGAAAACGCACCCGCACGCCTTCCGTCGGCATGCGCACATCCGGCAAGAGCGCCAACACCTGCCCCCCCTTGAGACGGTGCAAGACCGACCGCATCAATCCCTCGCCGCGTATCAGGGTCTCAATCCCCATCGCCGATCGCGTGCGGGCAAGATACTCATCAAACAGCCGATTCCGCTGACGCCCCGCAATGGAAAAAATGGGTACGCCGGCTTTGACGCACGCGGTGCCAGCCATTTCCCACGACCCCATATGCGGGCACGCCAGCACCGCGCCCCGTTTGGCATCCTGAAGGGGCCGCAACACCGCCAGTATTTCGTCCAGCGGCACCGCGCGCCGCAACCATTCAGGCGCCATGAACGGCGCGCGAATGATTTCCACCGCCGTCAAAAGAAAATTCCGCCAGGAAGCCTGCGCAATGGCGCGGCGGCGTTTTGCGGAACACTCCGCGCCAAACACCTGAAGAAGGCGCCGGTCCGCTTCGCGGCGAAGACCCGGCGCCGCCGCGAAACTCGCGCTCGCCGCCAGCCAGCCCAACCAAAGGGCCATGCGATACGACACGGCGCGCAGGCTGGCCGCCCCCAACCTCAACAGCGCGTACTCGAGACGATGGCGAACAGCATCCATGATCGTCCTACCGCCCCCCGCCCGCATCCCGGTTGACGCCCTTCGGACGAGCCATCCGCCGCGCCGCGGTCGCCACCCGCATCAGCGGGCTGGCCCGCATTTCCACCGCACGCGCCGGACAAACCTCGTGGCAGCAGCAACATTCTATGCACGCGTTGAAGTTCAGTCTCGGACGCGCATCGTTGGCGCCCAGCGCCAATGCCCCCGCCGGACAAGCCCGAACACACTGCCCGCATCGCGCACACTGCGCTGTGAACCGCGGTCGCGTCCAAATCAGCCGTCCCAAGAGCCGCAACGCCCCTTCCGGCACGGCGCCGGAAAAGAACTGCATCGGCGGGCGAAACGATGCCGGCGAACAACTCTCAATGGAGGCCCCCACCACCTCGATCTGCTCCAGTCGGACTTCCCCCGCTCCCAGTTCCGCTGCCGCCCGTAAATAGGGCACCCGTCGGGAATCCAACCCCACCAGGCGGCACAGGACCACGTCGAGCGCCACGGCATCCGTTGAGGCAGCGAGGAAACCCAGCTTCACAGGACGCCCCGCCGATGGCCCGTTCCCTTCCATGCCGACGATCCCGTCCGCAATGGTCACGACCGGCTTCACCCGGGCGTACACCGCCGCCAGCAATCGCCCAAACGATACGGCACCTGCATATTGCTTGTGCAGGCTGGTCTTCTGATAGCCCGGCACGGCGCCGTACATGTTCTTGACGCCGGCAGTCAGGCCCGTCAGCACATGGGTTTTGACTTTGGGGAGATTCACTATGACGTCGGCCGCCAAGAAAGGACGGCCCACGCTAAAGCGCATACCCGCCGATTCGCAAGGCATCGAGCCGGCTTTCTCCACATTCACCAGAGGCACGTCCTCCTCGCGGCACAAATCGAGAAATCCCGTGCGTTCCCAAACGGCATTCAAGTCCGCCACGCTGGCGGGGCTGTCGGCCACGAAGGGCTTTGCCCCTAACGCCCTCAAGCTTCGCAATACCGCGCGCGCCAGCGCGGGATGGGTGGTCACCGCCTCATCTGGTTTTCGCGCAGTGAGCAGGTTAGGCTTGACGAGCACCGACTGGCCCGGCCGGATGAATGACGCCCAACCGCCGAGGGGCTGCATCAAGGCGTCCAGTGCCGAAGCCACCGAAGCGTAATCAGCACATCCACTCAAGGCTACGCGCACAGGCATTGCGGCAAGGTATCTGCCGGAGCCATGCCGCTCAAGCGCAAAGCGGTTCTTGCGTGCCGCATGGCTGCGTTTCATCTGCGTCGGCCTTACAGTTTGGGCGGCGGCGCGCTCGAATGGAAAATGAACGGCGCCGGCGGCGAAAGAGGATCGGTCGCCATCCTCAACGGCGCCCCGTCGCGCCGCAAGCATGAGATGATTCGCGCCCATGAAAGCGCCAACCGGCCGTTCCGCAACATTCCGATCTGCCGGAGCCGGCACGGCCTGCGCCCGTGGGAACGATGCAGCGTCTGACCGCCGTCTGCTTCATCCCTTGACGCAAATCAGGGGCTCCAAACGTGCCACGCGGCGGGCCAATCCCGCCCGCTCCGTCGCCTCGACCACGGCCGCCACGCTCTTGTAGGCATCCGGCGCTTCTTCCGCGATGCCCCGCAAAGAGCGGCTCCGCACAAGAATGTTGCGATGCGCCAGGCGGCGCACAATGTCTTCCCCCCGATACTTTCGCATGGCCTCCGAGCGGCTCATACTCCGGCCCGCCCCGTGGCACGCTGAACTGAAGGCCCTGTTATCATTGCCCGCCATACCGGCCAGCACATAGGAGGCCGTGCCCATGGAACCGCCCACCAACACCGGCTGCCCAAAAGGACGCAAATCCTCCGGCAGCTCCGGATGCCCGGGGCCAAAGGCTCGCGTGGCCCCTTTGCGGTGAACAAACAGCAGCCGTGGTTGCCCGTCGACCACGTGCCGCTCCAAACTGCACACATTGTGCGAGACATCGTAAAGCAGCGGCAACCGCTCCAGCCTGAACAACTTATGGAACACCTGCCGCACCAGGTGCGCCAGAATTTGGCGGTTGGCCAGAGCGCAGTTGACCGCCGCCCGCATTGCGCCCAAATACGCCTGCCCCTCCTCGGAGCGAACCGGCACCGACGCCAATTCGCGGTCCGCAAGATGAATCCCATATCGCGGCGCGGCCGTCGCCATTCGACGCGCATATTCTGTGGCTACCTGGTGCCCTAGTCCGCGTGAACCGCAGTGCAAGCTCACTACCACCTCGCCCGCATGAAGGCCGTAAGCGCTCGCCGTTTCCTTATCGTGAATCTCGGCCACCACCTGCACTTCAAGATAGTGGTTGCCCGATCCCAGCGTGCCCATTTCCTCCAGCTGCCGACGCCGCGCCTGCTCAGAAACCGCATCGGGCGCCGCTTCTTCCACGACCCCGTGACTCTCCACGCGGGCGAGGTCCTCTGCCGAGCCATATCCTTGCCGAACGGCCCACGCCGCCCCACCGCGAAGCATTGCCTTCATCCGAGCGTCGTCCATCCGCACATTTCCCGTGCTACCCACGCCGGCAGGGACGGCGTGAAAAAGCGCCTCGGCCAGTTGATCACGCCGGGCCGTCACCTCGGCGGCCGACAATCCCGTTCGCAGCGCGCGTACGCCGCAGGAAATGTCGAACCCCACGCCGCCGGCCGAAATCACCCCCCCCGCCTCCGGGTCAAACGCCGCCACGCCGCCAATGGGAAAGCCATAGCCCCAATGCGCGTCCGGCATGGCCCATGCCGCCCGCACAATACCGGGCAGGGAGGCGACATTACGTATCTGATCGAGCACATGTTCATCCATGTCCGCCAACAGGGCTTCTGACGCGTACAACAAGCCCGGGACCCGCATGCCGACAGTGGGCATCAGTTCCCACTCACACTCCGCTTGTTGCCTAAGCAATGCCTTGTTCATGGTCTCCTGCCCTCCGGCTTCTGCGAAACCCTTCAGACATCCAATACCGCTTGGGCCATCCATTCGCCGGTCGGCTCCTGGCGGACCGCCAACAGCGCATAGGTGGCCGCCTTGATTTCTACCGTCGGCCGGTGTCGGCGAACATCCACCAACTCGCCCCACGCGCGCCCCTTCAGTTGCCCTCCCGCTACCTGCACTTCATACCGGCCGAACAGCATGCGCCGCGCGGACATCTCGCAAATCCATGCGTTCAGCCAGTCTGCCAGCAACTGGGCCCGATCGTCCGCCTGACATTCCACGGACACCATTTCCCGGGCGCTCACGCCGCCCGGCTCGGTTACCACGGCCGTCATTGCCAAAGCCGCCTGCTCGAACGCTTCTCCGATGGTGCGGCCCCAGCCCCGAATCCCTATGTCGGACAAATGCTCGAAATGCTCCCATCGCGGCCCGCTCATGGCCGGGAGTATATCGCGGGTTTCTTGACAGGCAAAGCGCCATCTGTGACTATGAATCGCATGCGGCGCTTCGAACGGCCATGTTCATAAGAGCGTCGCCACAGGAAAAGAAACCATGGAATTGACGCCAGAACAGAAAACCGCTGTCACCCGCTGGGTGAGCGAAGGACTCCAGCTTCCGGAAATTCAAAAGCGTCTCGCGGAAGAGTTCAAACTAACGCTCACTTTCATGGAGGCGCGCCTGCTGCTCATCGAGTTGGGGCTGCAGGTGCGCGAGCCCGCGGCGGCTCGCTCCGCACCTCCGCCCAATCTCAGCGCGCCGGAACCGCCTCGCGAAAAACGAAGCGGCCTGTTCGGACGTCGCCTGGAACCCGCCGCGCCAGCCGGCGGCGTGCAGGTCGAACTGGATCGCGTGACGCAGCCCGGCGCCGTTGTCAGCGGACGCGTGACGTTTAGCGACGGCGTCAATGCTTCATGGTCGCTCGACCAGATGGGCCGCCTCCGATTGGACGCAGGCACTCCCGGCTACCGTCCGAGCGATCAGGATGTAAGAGAATTCCAGACGGCGCTGAACCGCGAACTCGAACGGCACGGCTTCTAGCGCGTTGCGGCAGATTACGCGTGTGGCCCTTCTCCCGTCCTTGTGGAAGGCGGGTCCGGGCTGATGGTCACCAGGCGTTGTGACGGCTTCTCCCCTGGGCGAAACGATATGTGCAGCGTCTCCTCCGGCAGCAGCCCCGCCATGCGCTCCGCCCATTCGATAGCCGTGATGCCGTCGCCCCCCAGATACTCTTCGATCCCCATCTGCAGCGCTTCATCCTCCGAGGCGATCCGGTATAGATCAACGTGACGCAGCGGGCGTCGGCCCCGGTACTCATGCGCCAGCGTGAACGTGGGGCTGGTCACGGGCTCACAAATGCCGAGCCCCTCCGCCAGTCCCTGCACAAAACAAGTCTTCCCGCTGCCGAGGTCCCCATATAGCGCCAGCACAACCCCGTCCGGCAACCGGCGCAGCAACTGCCTCGCCAGACGCCGCGTGTCGCCGGGGCCGCGGGTAATGCGCGTCACCGGCTCTGGATTCTTCTGTTCTTGCGTTTGGAGGTTGCCACTCATCGTCTTCACGTCCGGAGCCGAACCTTCATGCGCTGCCGGCTCGAAGCCTAGCACGTCCGCCACCCGCTTCAACCCCTGAAGATCGCCTTGCGTGTCAGCATCCCAACACATAGCGGGGCGGTGGCGACGCCGTTCCATCACCTCCGTCCAAGAAGGAGACACCGCGGGAAAATGGATGGAGCAACAATAGCGCCGTCAACGCGGGGGGAAACGTCCCGCTGAGCCGCGCGTCGGCGCTCCTCCGGCGCTCGCAAGAGCGCAGGACGGCCATGGCCGGCCGCCAATCAAGCGCCTGCGACTCGTCGAGCGGATTCGACGGTGTTGTAAAGCAGCATCGTGATGGTCATCGGGCCGACGCCGCCAGGCACCGGCGTAATCAGGCTTGCCTTTTCCTTCACGGCTTCGAAATCCACGTCGCCCGCCAGCCGGAAACCCGATTTCTTTGTCGGATCGGGCACGCGATTGACTCCCACGTCAATCACCACCGCCCCCTCGCACACCATGTCGGCCTTGATCGCTCCGGGCTGTCCGGCAGCCGCCACAACGATATCCGCTTGCCGTGTGAAGGCCCCGATATCGCGCGTCCTGGTATGGCACACCGTCACAGTGGCGTTGCCGCCAGGCCCTTTGGCCATCAGCATGTTCGCCAGCGGCTTGCCGACGATGTTGCTGCGCCCGACGATCACCACGTGCGCGCCTTCGATCTTGACGCCGCTATGGAGCAGCAACTGCACCACGCCGTGGGGCGTGCAGGGCAAAAACGCCTGCTGCCCCACCACCATCCGGCCGACATTGGTTGGGTGGAAGCCGTCCACGTCCTTGTCGGGATTCATCGCCAATAACACCTCGCTTTCGCGAATCTGCTTCGGCAGCGGCAGTTGCACCAGGATGCCGTGGATGGCCGGATCCTCGTTCATCCGGCGAATGAGCGCCAGCAGTTCCTCCTGCGTGGCGGATGCCGGCAGGCGGTTGTCGTCCGAGAACATGCCGATTTCGTGGCACGCCTGCTCCTTGGCCGTGACGTAGGACTTGGAGGCCGGATCGTCCCCCACCAGGATGACGCCCAGTCCCGGCGTGACGCCTTTCGCCTTGAGCCGCGCCACTTCCGCCCGCAGTTCGCCGCGAATCTTCTCTGCCACCGCCTTCCCGTCAATAATCTTGGCGCTCATGACCGCCTCCTGCTTGCCGTTTTTCAGTTCCAGATTTCCTTCAGCCGCGGGAACTGCGTCTTGTAACCGACCAGCGCCAGGTAGAGGCCGCAATCGGGATAGTTGCGGCGCAGATCCATCAGATTGGCAATGGGGTCATAGGGCGTGTCTTCGGGGATCTCGTACCCGACGCACTCGGACAACAAGTGAAGCTTTTTGGACATCCAGGCGTCAATAATCACCGGCAGGCCAAACGGCTTGAGGGCATAGACCCGCTCGTCGCGCCCAATGACCGGCTGCGTGATGATGTACTCAGCCCCTGCTTCGATCTTACGGCGCATTTTCTCAATCTCGTGATCCTGCGGCTCGTAAGGATTGAACGCCACGCCGCAACGGAATACGCCGGGATGTCGCTGGTGAATGTAGTGCAACAATTCCACGGAGGTGACCGCGTTGACCTTCGCCCCTATGGATTCCGGGCTGAGTTTTGGAAGCCGCTCGCTGCCGTCGCCGGAAACGACCAGCAGGTATTTGGCTCCCATTTCGGCGGCCTTGTCAAGGATTTCATCCATGGCGTGCTTGGCGTGGAACGTGTTGAGATGGATCATCAACTGCTCCGGTCGCACTTCAAGCCCCAGCTCGGGAATGATCTCCGTGGCCTGGAAACTCAGGTGCCCCATGGGGTTGTCCGTAATGCAGGCCACATAGCCGGCCTTCATCACCGTCTCGTACTTTTCGGCGAACTTGGCCAGATCGTCTTCCAGCTGCTCGCTGTTCTGCTTCGGCGTCAGAATTTCGATGTGATAGATCTTGTTGTCAATGTGATGTTGCATGGTTCGCGTCTCCCGATCAGAAGAGTCCTTTCACTTTTCCCGTTTCCACATCCACGTCAATGTTGGTGAACGCCGGCTCGGAAGCCGTGCCCGGCATCAGCTTGATGTCGCCGGCCACCGGCACCACGAATCCCGCCCCGCGATAGACCAGAATGTCGCGGATCGGAAGCGTCCAGCCGCGCGGCCGGCCTTTGATCTCCGGATCGTGCGAAAGGCTCAAGTGCGTCTTCACCATACACGTGCCAAGCTGCGAAAGGGCGGGATCGCGTTCCACCGCCTCGGCCTTAGCCCGGGCCTCGTCGGTGTAGGACACGCCGTCCGCGCCGTACACCTCGCGCGCAATCAATTCGATCCGTTTGCGCAGCGGCGTATCCAGCTCGTAGAGGAACTGGAAGTGGTTGGTCTCACTGGCGGCGGACACCACGGCCTCGGCCAGCTCGCGGGCCCCTTCTCCGCCCTTCAACCAGTGCTCGGACACCGCCGCCAGAGCGCCTTCTTCCTCGGCTACCCGACGCACGAGCCGCACTTCGGCCGCCGTGTCGGTGTGGAAGCTGTTGATGCACACGACGGGCCGAACGCCGCTGCGTCGGACAATGGCAATGTGTTGGCGCAGGTTCTCGCAGCCCTTCTCGACGAGTTCCAGATTCTCGCGGGTGTAAGCCTCATCCAGCCGCACGCCGGGTTTCACCGCCGGTCCGCCGCCGTGCATCTTCAGCGCCCGCACCGTGGCCACGATCACCACGGCCGACGGCTTGAGGCCGGAAAAGCGGCACTTAAGATTCCAGAACTTTTCAAAACCGATGTCCGCGCCGAATCCGCTTTCGGTCACATGATACTCCGAAAGGCGAGTCCCCAGCTCGTCCGCGATGATCGAGCTCTGCCCGATGGCAATATTGGCGAACGGGCCGGCATGCACGAAGACCGGTTGTCCCTCAATGGTCTGAAGCAGGTTCGGATGAATCGCGTCCACAAGCCACGCGGTCATGGCGCCATCCACCTTGAGGTCCGCCGTTGTGATGTCCCTTCCCTGGCGATCTTGCGCCACCACGATGCGGCCCATACGCTCCCGCAAATCCTTCAAGTCGCGGGCCACGGAAAGAATGGCCATAACCTCGCTGGAGACAGAAATCTGAAACCCCGATTCCATTTCGAAGCCGTCCATTTTTCCGCCGCGGCCAATGACGATGTGGCGCAGAGCCTGCGCACAAAAATCAATCGCCCAGCGCATGGCCACGCGGCGGGGATCCACGTCCAGCCGGCGGATGCCCGTGCGGGCCAGCCGCGCATCGTCATAGTTGCGTTCGTGCTGCATGCGGGACGTCAGCGCCACCATCGCCAGATTGTTGGCGTTGGTGACCGAGTCAATATCGCCCGTCAGCCGAATCGAAAAAGGCGTCAGCGGAATGCATTGCGCCAGGCCGCCGCCGGCCGCTGATCCCTTAATGTTGAACGTCGGCCCACCGCTCGGCTGACGGATGGCGCCGGAGACGCGGTACCCCAGCCGCCCCAGCCCCTGCACCAGACCGATCGTCGTGGTGGTCTTGCCCTCCCCTAGCGGCGTGGGGGTGATCGCCGTCACGTCCACGTAGCGGGCAGTCGGGTTCTTGCCGAGGCGGTTCAAGACCAGCCGGCCGTCCACCTTGCCCAACCCGCGGCCCATGGGGATGATTTCTTCTTCCCGCAACCCCAGCTCCGCCGCCAACTGCATGAACGGTTTCATCCGTTCTTCCGACGCTTCGGCAATCTGCCAATCCTTCATCACGCGCGGATCCGGCGTCATGTGTTTGCTCATGGTTGCTCGCCCTTCCTCCACATTTCCTGCTTTCAACCAATCCAGACTATTCGTTCAGTTTCCCCTCTCGAAACGCCGCAATATACTCACCGCCGAAGGGGTCCTCCCCCGTCAACAAGGCCCGCGCAAGCTTGAACGCCTCGGACGAGGTGTCGAGTTTCTCCAGAATGCGGCTGTTGATCTGCACCGGGTCCACAATGCCGCTGTCCCCGCCGGCTTCGAGCGCCAGCCAGGTGAACACCTGATTGATCAGCTTGCGGCCGGGCATGCCGAAGGACACATTGCTCAGCCCGCCGGTGATGTGTACGGCCGGTCCGTAGTGCCCGCGCAGCGCCTGCACCGCCTCGAGGAAGGAACGGCCGTTTTCCGAATCCGTGGCCACGGGGAATACCAACGGATCAATGTAAATCGCCTCGCCCCGCAGCCCCGCCGCGTCGAGCTTGGGCATCAAACGGTTGAGATTCTCGAGCCGCTGCGCCGTGTTGCACGGCAGATCCTTCTCTCCGGCGGCCGACGCCACGACCACCGCGCCGAATTCGGCGGCCACCCCCATCGCCTCCAGCCGTTCCAGCGACACCGAGTTGACCATCGGGTGGCCCCGGCGACGGTCACAGGCCGCCAAACCGGCGCGAAGAATGACCGGGTTCGACGAATCCACGCTCAAGGGCAACCCGCTGGCCGATTGAACGACTTCCGCCACCCAGCGGATGGCACGAACGCGCTCGTCCACATCCGTGCTGAATTCATCCACGTTCACATCAAGAAAGGCCGCTCCGGTTTTTTCCTGCTTCACCGCAAGATGTTTCAGATAGTCCGCGGCCGTTTCTCGCGCCGCCGTATCGCCGTAAAGCCCCTGCCAGACGGCCACCGCACAATGCTTCACCTTGCCTGCCTGCCAGTCCGCCCCGTCACGATACACGGCCGGCACCGGCAGCTCCCGCACCGACCCCTTCTCCCCATAAAGAATTACTCCGCTCCCATCCGGGCGGGTCTGGGCAAACTGCCCCCCCACCTTGTACACGCGCGTGCAGTGAATATTCTCGCCGATGATGATGAATTTCTTCATGCCGTCTTCCCTTGGTTGTTGCCTCAACTTCTTGCCGACTATCCTTCAAACGCACGAACGACTTTCGCCATCGCCGAGACATGGTCCGGGGTCGTGCCGCAGCAGCCGCCCACGATGACCGCCCCCGCGCGCAAAACCTCCCGGACTCGAGCCGCCATGATCTCCGGCGTCTCGGGAAACACATCTACGCCGTTGACGTTGTGCGGCAGCCCTGCGTTGGCGTGAACGAGGATGGGATGGCCTGGCACGGCCGTTCGCATTTCGGCCACTATTTCCGCCATTTCCGCCATGCCTTGTCCGCAGTTGGCCCCAACCACATGCGCGCCGGCCTCCACGGCAGCACGCGCGGCATCGGCGGGAGAAAGGCCCATCATAGTGCGATGTTCGCCGGTCTGTGTCCGCTGAAACGTGAACGTGCAGGCTACTTCCAGATCCGTCGCTTCACGGGCGGCGCGAACCGCCAGCGCGGCCTCATCGGCGGCCGACATGGTTTCCACAAGACACACATCCGCGCCGCCATGCATCAACCCCGCCGCCTGTTCGCGAAACGCCGCATAGATGTCCGCTTCCGGCACGTCGCCCATCATGAGAATGAGGCCCGTCGGCCCCATCGAGCCGAGCACAATACGGTCGCCAGCAGCTTCACGTGAAATAGCCGCCGCTGCTTCGCTCAACTCGCCCGCCCGATCCGACAGACCATAGAAAGCCAGCTTGAAGCGGTTTGCGCCAAAGCTGTTGGTTTTGATCATGTCCGCGCCGGCTGCTACGTAAGCTCGCGCCACATCCATCACGTCTGCCCGGCGAGTGAGGCACCAAAGTTCCGGACATTCACCCGGGCGCAAACCACGCGCCTGAAGCATGGTCCCCCACGCGCCATCAGAAACCAAGCGCTTGCGCGTAACCAGCCGGCCGGTAAGACTCTCTGCTTTCATGCTTCCTGCGTCATGCGCCAAGTGCCGGATACGATGTTGCTCTCGCTTGCTATTCCAAAATGGGATGGCCGCATTGTCTTTTCCGCCCTCAAAACAGGATTGCATTTTTATGTCTTTTTTTTGTACCAATGTGCACATGAAGCCCGACACTTTGGCCCCGTTGATTCGACGAGCAATGGCTTCGGTTCACGATATCACAGGACACGGGGGGATATACCTTGATCTTCAAGAAAGCGCGGTTCAGCCACATTCCGCCGTGTGCGCCTTTTGCGCCCAATGCCTTCGAAATGCCACTACGGCCACCTTGTGCCGCTTCACCTACGGCAACGCCGCGTTGCAATCCATAGCGTCCGGAGAACCGTACTACTGCCGTTGTTGGGCTGGCCTGCTTTGCCTCACCGTGGCCATCGCACCGGACAATGCATGCCGCGGCGGCCTCTCGTTCGGCGGTTTCATTGCTTCCGGCGAGCACGACGACGTTCGAGACCAATTGCTGCGCCATCTGCCAAACCCCGAAGCAAGAGTTCAGGAGTTCCTCCCGCATCTTGCGTCGCTTCGAGAAATTACCCCTGAAGCATTACGCGGTCTCGGCGCATTCATCCTCGAAACCACCTTTTCCTCCGGACTGAACTCGGCGCAATTTTTCCGTCGGCAAAACGAAATCTACCTGCAGCAACGGCACATCGCCGAAGCCGCCGCCGAAATGCGGCAGCGTCCCATCACCGATGCCGATATTCTCGCCAACGCCTATCAACTGGTGGATTACCTGCGCCGCCATGATCCCGAGGGCGCCATGCGTTTTGTGTCAACCTACTTGGCGGAATTGCTGACGGTGGGACGCTGGGACTTGGCGCGACTGAAGGCGCATGTGCGGGTCTTACTGGCGGTCATCACGGCCTATGACCTCCTGCGGGGCGTCCCCTGGGCCGCCGCCACCAGCCGTGAACTGCGCCGCATGCAGCGGCTCGAGCAGGCCCGCACCACCGAGGAAAGCTGTTACGAGGTGGCCGAGTGGATCCGACAGCATTTCCACGGCGAGGAGGAACCCCTCGGCCGCCAACCGCGGCCGTTGGCGGTGCGAGCGGCCGAATGGCTGCGGCAGCACTACCAGGAGCAGGCGACCGTGCGAGCCGCCGCGCGCGCATTGGGCGTCAGCGTGTCCACCCTCTCGCATCGTCTCCCCCGCGAAACCGGGAAGACTTTTCGCGAACTGCTGACCGAAACCCGTGTGGCGGAAGCAAAAAAACTGCTAGCCACCACCGGGCTTACACTCAGCGAAATCGGCGCTCATTGCGGCTTTTTCGACCAGGCCCACTTCACCCGTCAATTCAAACGGCATATCAACCTGACCCCGGGAGAATTCCGCCGTCTGCTTCATTTTCCGGACGAGGTCCTTCGTCCGGCCGCCCCGACGGAAAAAAGAAAAGGGCGGCCGATTCCGGCCGCCCGTCCCATTCATCCCTTGCGTCGCTAGATCAGGCGACGAGCTTCTTCGCTAAATCCGCCGCCGAGGCCGCGTCCGGCGCGTAGCCGTCCGCCCCGATTTCGTCGCAGAACGACTGCGTCACCGGCGCGCCGCCGATCATCACCCGCACCTTGCCCTTGAGATCGGAGTTCTTGAGCGCCTCGACGATCTCCTTCATGTTCGTCATCGTCGTGGTCAGCAGGGCCGATGCGCCAATCAACTGCGCCTGATTCTGCCGCGCGAGCTCGATGAACTTGGACGATTCGACGTTGATGCCCGCGTCAATCACCTTGAACCCCGCGCCCTCGAGCATCATGCCGACGAGATTCTTGCCGATGTCGTGAAGGTCGCCCTTCACCGTGCCCAGCACCACCACGCCGCGCGGTTCGACCTTCGCCGCCTGCAACGCCGGCTTCAGCACTTCCATGCCGGCCTTCATGGCGCGCGCCGCAATCAGCACTTCCGGCACATACACTTCATTCTTCTTGAACCGCTCCCCGATCACTGCCATCCCGGCCAGCAGACCGTTGTTCAGGATCTCCGCCGCGCCCATCTTCTCCGCCAGCGCCTTCTCCACCAACGCCTTGACGTCGTTGGCCTTGCCCTTCATCAGACTTTCCTTGATCTGCTCCAACAGGCTCATGCCGACTCCTTTCGCCCTCCCGCGGGCTGTTTCCTCCAACGAAAAACGGGTGTTACGCTAGCACCCTCCAAACACCCCGAATAGTCTTTTTCAGGCGCGCAATACAACGATCTTGCTGTTCCATGGAAGAAAAACGCGCAATTCCTTCAGTTACTGAGCGTCACGGGGTTTGACTTGGCCCAGGAATGGACTTATCTTGCCAAACCTCAAACGAGGATGGACATCATGGGCCGGCTCTCTCAACGCCTTCTTCTCGACGTGGCTCGAACCGTGCAGAAAGCGGTGGGGCTGCGTCCCCGGTGGATGGACCTGGAGGGGCGCTGCGCCCCGGTGGCCCGTGATCCGCTGTCCGCGCTGCCGCGCGCGCGCAAGGCGCGCGTATTCGCGCTGCACGAGAGCATCACCCGCGGCGAGCCATGCGTGTTCGACGTGGCGCCGGGCGTCGTCAGTTGGATCTATCCGCTGGAAGATCGCCGCATCATTCACGGAGCCCTGCTGGGCGGCGAAGCCCGCCTGGCCGCGGAGGAAGAAATTCCGGACCGAAACGCCGCGGAGGAACTCGCTGCGATGGGCCTTGCGCCGCGAACCGCCGATGCCTTTCTGCGCGCCCTGCCCCGCCGCACCCGCGCGGAGGTGGCGAACGCCGCCGCCTTGCTGGAGCGGACCTTTCTGCAGATCAGCGGATGGAAACCCGTGTTGCTGGAGGAAAACCGCCTGCGCACGCAGCAGCAAAGGCAAATCGCCGAGGCTATGGAGGATCAAAAGAAACGGGGCGCCGCCACCGCGTATCCGTTCGAAAAGGAACGCGCCCTGCTGGCCCACATCCGCGCCGGCGACCAGACGGGCGCGCGCCGGGTGCTCAACGACATGCTTGGCGCCATGTACATGAGCTCGCCGCGTCTGGCGCTGTTGCGCGCCCGGGCCATCGAAATGATGGGCCACCTCACCCGCGCCGCCGTCGAGGACAGCGCGGTCATGGAACCCCTCATCGAGCGCAACCACCGCTGGATGGAGCGGCTGATCAAGGCCCGGGATTTCGAGGAGCTTTGCCGCGTGCTGACCGAGGCGCTCGACGACTTCATCGAGGGCATCTGCCTGCACGGCTTCAACCGCTCCAACACCCACGTCGGGCGGGCGCTGGACTACATCGCCGCCCATTACATGAAGCGGCTGCGGCTGCGCGACGTGGCCCGCGCCGCCGGCATCAGCCCCTATCGGCTCGCCCACCTTGTCAAGGAGAACACCGGCCAGTCGGTCATCCAAATTGTCCAGCGGGTCCGGATTCAGAATGCCGTCCGCCTGCTCGAACGAACGGATTTGTCCAGCGCGGCCATTGCCTACGAGGTGGGGTATGGAGACCAGAGCTATTTCATCCGGCATTTCAAGCGGGTCATGGGCGTGACGCCCGCGCGTTACCGTCGGAGCCGGCGAGGCTTTCCTGCGGGCGGTTGACGGCATCCGGTGCGCCCATGGCGGCCATACGTTGCAACACGATCAATCGAATGCCGTCGGTCCATACAAGTCTCAAGCCCCAGCGTTCAGCCATCCAGGCAAACGTGCGCTGGGCGTAGAAGGCCACATGCGTTTCATCGCGCACGTAATGCCAGCGCTCGGGCGGAGGCGCGGCGTCCCGCAGCGCTGTGCGCACGACAAGCCAGCCGTGGGGACGCAGGCACGCGAGCACACGAGGCACTTCGTCCCTCGGCATGCGGAAATGCTCGAAGGTTTCCACAGAAACCACAGCGTCGGCCGCGCCCAGTCGAAGCGGCAAAGGCTCGAAAAAGGGATCGTAGCCGCAGGCGGTGTAACCCGCAGCCCGCAGCAGCGAAACCAATGCCGGCGTTGGTCCGCTGCCGTAATCAACCACGCGCGGAGCGCCCTCGGGCGGCAACACCCGGCGCAACGTCTTCACGATGTCTTCGAGCAGCCGCCGGTATCCCTCGTTGTCCAGGCTATTTCGGTGCAATAGATATCGGCGATGCTCTTCCTCGGGAGACACATGCCATGGGCGCGGCACCGCCAGCAATCCGCAGTCCTCGCAATCCAGCAGGGGCCGCCCATCCACCACCGCCGTCCGTCGCGCCCGTGCGTCACAAAGCGGGCATTCGCCCTCCAACGGGTAGCCGTCGGTCATGGCGCGGCCACGCCCGCCAGGCGCTCGCCCGCCGGGACATGTTCGTCCGGATTCCTGCGCCGCCACCCGCGCCGGCGCGGCCGGCGCCGACGAGAAGCCTGTTCGGGACGTTCACCCTCTCGCGGCCCCAGGGCTCGCCACAGCGCAGCCATTTGCGGATCGCGCCCCAGACATTCGTTGGAAAAGGCGAAGTATTCCAGCGCCTCGGAAAACAGTGGCCGGGCCGCAAGACGTTCGGCGCGGCGGCCGCGGGTGTGCGCCATCTGCGCCGCGATCAGCAAGATTTCGGCCGCTTCGTACCGAACCGCCTTGGGCACCAGAACGCGCGGGGCGAGGGCTCCAAAATGGCGAATGGTCTCGCTATGGAGAGCCGCCAAGGGGTGATGTCCCTCCTCGGCGGCCCGGGCGGCTTCGGATTCATGGCGCCCCCCGAACAGAAGCGCAAAGAGCAAGGCCGGCCTGACCTCGCGTCCCGCCGATCGCCACTCGTCCACGCGGCGCAACGCCTGGCGGACGCGCCGGCATTCCGGCGTCCCGTCCGGCGCGCCCAGGCCCGCGTCCAACGCCGGGAAGAGCACGCCGAAAAGACCGAGCTGGCGCAGCAACGTATACGCCGCCTCCGCCCGCCCGCAAAGAAACAGCTTGAGCGTTTCTTCGTAGAGCCGCGAGCAGTTGGCCAGCGCCAAATGGCCGTGCAGTTCCGCCATGGCCGCCCGGGTCTCAGGATGCATCTGGAAGTTCAGCATCGCCGCGAATCGGACCGCGCGGATCATGCGCACGGGGTCTTCGAGACAACGCAGGCGAGCGTCGCCAATGAAGCGAATGAGGCCGGCCTTGAGGTCGGCCATCCCGCCGATGTAGTCAATCACCGAGAAGTCCGCGATGTTGTAGAAGAGGGCATTGATCGTGAAATCCCGCCGTCGCGCATCCTCCTCCGGCGTGCCGAAAAGATTGTCCCGCAGGATGCGGCCGTCCTCCGCCTTGAGCATGTGCGCCGGATGGATCGCCGGATCGGGCAGCGATTCGCCGCCGGAACGAAAGGTGGCCACCTCGACCACACGGTCGCCAAACAACACGTGCGCCAGCCGGAACCGGCGGCCAATCAGCCGACAGTTGCGAAAGACCCGCCGAACTTCGTTGGGCGTGGCGTCGGTGACCACGTCAAAATCCTTCGGTCGCCGGCCGAGCAGCAAGTCCCGCACCCCGCCGCCGGCCAGATACGCGAGAAACCCCTGCTCCTTGAGGCGGTAAAGCACTTTCAACGCGTCCGGACTGATGTGTTGCCGGCTGAGAGTGTGCTGCTCGCGGGGAATGATCTGCGGATCCATGAAATCGTCGGCCGGTTCCTGTTGTCTTGTTCATTATCCAAACACGGCCTCGGCCGTTCAAGACAATTCCCGGCCGGCTCGCCGGTTTCTCCACGCCACGCGTTTCTCGATTGAGATCACCCTGTCGAACGGTATGCTCCTCGGATCATGCCGAATCGCAGTTTGCCCATATATGAGATAGAGCCCGACCTTCTGCGGGCCTGGCCCAGCGCGCAACGAATCATCCTGACAGCGCCGACGGGGTCCGGAAAATCTACGCAAATCCCCCAAATACTGCTTGATGCCAGCCGCACGAATCCTGGCCGCCTCGTCGTGGTCGAACCCCGCCGTCTGGCCGCGCGTTTGCTGGCGGCTCGCGTGGCGGCGGAGCGGGGCGTCCGGTTGGGCGAGGAGGTGGGTTATCGCGTGCGGTTCGACGAGCGCTGTTCGTCCGCCACCCGCATCGAATTCGTCACCGATGGCGTTCTGTGGCGGCAGATGCTGGCCGATCCGCTTCTGGGGGGCGTTCATGCGATCCTCTTTGACGAGTTTCACGAGCGCCACCTGTTCAGCGATGTCGCGCTGGGGCGGGCCCTGCAGTTGCAGCGCGGACTTCGCCCGGACCTGCGCGTTGTCGTCATGTCCGCCACGTTGGACATCGCGGCGTTGGAGCGCCATCTCGCGCCCTGCGTCGCCTTGCGGGCCGAAGGACGTCAGTATCCCGTGACCATCCGTTATCGCGGCCGCATGGCCGGGGGAAAACGGGAGGCGGACCCATGGGACGCTGCCGCCATGACGGTGGCGGAATTGTTCCGCGAATATCCGGAGGGCGATGTCCTGGTCTTCATGCCCGGCGCCTACGAAATCCACCGCACGTTGCAGGCATTGCGGCGCGAACCGACGCTCCGAGAGGCTGATTTACGCCCACTTCACGGAGAACTGCCGCCCGCGGAACAAGACGCAGCGGTCGCCCCCTCCCCCCGCCGCAAGGTAGTGGTCGCCACCAATGTCGCGGAAACATCCATCACCATCGAGGGAGTGCGGCTGGTGGTGGACAGCGGACTGGCGCGGGTGGCGCGGTATGACCCGCGTCGCGGCATCAACACGTTGCTGGTGGAGCGCATCAGCCGTGCGGCGGCGGAGCAGCGAGCCGGTCGCGCCGGCCGAACCGCGCCAGGTGTTTGCGTCCGGCTTTGGACCGAACGCGAGCAACAGGACCGTCCCGCACGAGAAGCCCCCGAGATTCTGCGGGTGGACTTGGCCGATATCCTGCTTACGCTGCGGGCGGCCGGCGTGAAGGACCCCGCCTCATTCCCCTGGCTGGACCCGCCGGATCCGCGTGCGCTGGAGCGGGCGGAAACGCTGCTGCACGACTTGGGTGCGATCGCAGCCGATGGCGAGCTGACGGATATTGGCCGGCGGATGGCGGTCTTTCCCATGCATCCGCGCTATGCGCGTATGATGCTGGAAGCCGAGCGGCTGGGGTGCGTGCCCGCCGCAGCCTTGGCGGCGGCTCTTACGCAGGAACGCAATCTCTTATCCGCCTCGTCCTCCCGCGACGCGTGGGACGGCAACGAACCATCGTCCGATTTTTTCCGTCTGGCCGCAGCCTGGGCCTTTGCCCGCGACACAGGATACGATCCGGCCGCCTGCCAAGCGCGCGGGATTCGCGCCGCCACCGCACGGCAAATCGAACGATTCCGGCGGCAGTTTCTCGACATCGCGCGCCGCGAAGGGTTGTGCGTGGATGGCCTCGCTGAGCCGGACGACCGCCTCCGGCGGTGCCTGCTGGCGGGTTTTGCGGATCATGTGGCGTGCCGCCTGGACACCGGCACTTTGCGGTGCGCCATGGTGCACGGACGCAAAGGGGTGCTGGATCGCGATAGCGCCGCTCGGGATGCTCCGCTTCTCGTTGCGGCGGAGATCAGCGAAATCGAGCGCGCGGACGGCGACCTGACGGTTCGGCTTTCGTTGGCCACCGCAATCGAGGAATCGTGGCTTGAAGAAATGTTTCCCCACGACATGCGGCAACAGCGAGTGGTGACTTGGGACGCCAGCCGGCGCCGGCTCGAAGCAAAGGAGCAGCGACAATTCCGCGATCTGGTGCTGTCCATGCGACCGGCTGCCCCTCCCACCGCCGAGGAGACCGCAGAACGTTTGACGGAGGAAATCGCTCGCGGGCGTCTGACCCTGCCCCATTGGGACAGCCGCGTCGAACAGTGGATTAGGCGGGTCAACGCGCTGGCCGGCTGGTGTCCCGAACTGGGCCTGCCGACCATCGGTCCCGCCGAACGCCGCATGCTGGTGGCACGGCTGTGCGCTGGAGCCTCGTCGTGGCGCGAAGTGGCGCAGCGTCCTGTTTGGCCCGTGGTCCGATCATGGTTGCCTCCCGCCCAGCAGGCCTTGGTGGACCGGCATGCGCCCGAGCAGCTTGTTCTTCCCAATGGCCAGAAAGCCCGGGTGGAGTATCCCGCCGACGGCACGGCTCCACGAATTGCGCTGCGCATCCAACAGCTCTACGGCGTGGAGGGGCCGCTCACCATCGCAAAAGGTCGCGCTACCATCTGCGTGGAGGTGCTCGCGCCGAACGGCCGGCCCGTCCAGATCACGCAGGACTTGGCCGGCTTTTGGCGCAACGCGTATCCGGCTGTACGGCGGGAACTAAGCCGGAAGTATCCCAAGCACGAGTGGCATTGAAGCGGCGCCTTAGGCCGGCAGAACAAGATTGCGGCGGATGACTTCGGCCAGCCGCCCCGCATCGGAAGCATCCAGCCGTTCGAGCACCTTTTCCCATCGGTAGGCAAAGCTGCCTGCGGGATCGCGGCGTCGGTGCTTGAACAGAGTGTCGAAAGCCCGGCGCCGTTTACGGTAGTCCGCCTGAATGTGTTCGAATCGCCGCCGGAAAGCCTCCAGATAAGTCTCCGCCATTTCCACCGGGGCGTCCACATGAGCCAGGCGCTTGTTGATGGGTTCCGCGTAGTCCGGCGCCAGCAGCTCCAGCGGGCGTTGATACTCCATGAAGGTGCCTGTGTGATCCGAGACGACGATCTCCGCCGGCAATCCAGCCGCGTCTTCCAACAGCACCTCGTCGCCGTCGTCGAACAGCGTATGCTGCTGCAAATTGAGCCGTCCCACAATCAGGTTCGGCGCGGCCGCCTGGCCCAGCAGGGCGGCAAACCGTAGGGCGTAGTCCCTCGACCGGAACCGCGCCCGCGGCAGTTTATCCGTGGCCATCCCCGGAATGTATTCCCGCTCGAAATACGTGGACCACAATCGTTGTCCCTCGTATTCCCGGCGCGAACCAAAATAGCGCTCGCTGAGTTTACGGGTGACCACGCGCCGGGGCAGATTCATGCCAAGCTGCCGACAACCCATGCGCCGATCCAGGATGTAGTCGGTGTAGTCCTCGGCTTCCATGATCGCTTGTAGAAGATCCTTGCCCTCTTCAAGGTGTTCGCGAATGCCCCACTTCTGCATCCGCAGAATCCGCACGTGAGGCTGGGGCGTGCCGGCCTGCTTTATTTCCGCCAAGTAGACGTCCCGCCGGCCCTGGCTCGGCTCACGGCGCGAGAGCGAACCGATCACACGGCCGATGTTGACATACTCGATGTCGCCGAACTCGCGGATAAAATTGAAAATAAAGCCCTTGGCTTTCTCGTCGCACAGCGTGCGCAGTTCGGTGTCGTCCGGGCGCCGGTCCGCCTCTTCGAAAACCGGGTCGAAGAGCAATTCCCCGTCCTCGATCCGGCCGCCCGGCAGCCATTCGATTTGCATAAAAAATTCCGGACTCAACCCCCAAAGCAGTTCGGGGACGATCGTTTCGTCGGCCCGTCCCATCAACGCGGCGAACATCCGGTTGCGCCAGTCCGTGTTTTCGAGATCGTCTCGCCATAGGTCGGGCGGCACCGCCTCCCGAAACGCCTGCTTAAGCTTCGCATACGACTCGCGCAGCGCCGCCGAACTCATGGAAAGAAAATCCATATTCTGAAACTGGGAAGCGCCGAAACGATCAGCCGTCAAAAAGAACGCGATTTCCGGATTTCGCCAGCGGTTTCGCCGCGCGCTGTATTCCCGAATTTCCGTCAGTTGCGCGGCCAGCTTTGCGTCGGGGAGTTTTTCCAGCCGCAGGAATTGCTCCAGCGTCAGAAACCGGCTGCCCGAAAAACGGCTGTGATAGTAAATGGGCTCGAGCGCGATGGCGCTGATCGCCTCCCGGATCATCGTCGCCATTTCGGCAGGGGTCCTCGGCAAGGGTGCTATGCGCCAGCATTCCCCGCGCGCCTTGATCGCCTGGCGAACACCTTCATGATCCACGTTGAGAAAGCGAATCTGCCTTTTGGAAAAACATTCCTGCAGGATCTCATCCGCCGCAAACGCCAGATCCATTTCGTCGGGGCTCGGCCGGATCAGAATGAGGTTTTCGTCCACCAGCAGATCCACCGATTCCGCCCAATAGCTCTGCGTCTCTTCCGGCGTCAGCGGCGGCTGGCCGGCGGCCGCGCGCTCGGCATTGAGTTGATCAGCGAAAGCGACACGCTGGGTGGCATGTACCCCAGGGGTGGTCACCAGGGTTCGGGCCGCGGGAAAAAGGGTTGCAATGCGCGAGATCAGCCGACCATCTTCGCGCCGATCGAAAGGCGGCGCCCCAATGAGCCGCAGCGGGAACCGTTCGGGCGTGTTCACAATCGGTAACGCTAGCACCCGCCCCCCACTCGAGGCAAGCTTCCGCGGCACTTGCGCCGCGCGTTCAACGGGTGGCATCTCCAACGCGCAAGGCGTTGGTTTCCCCCTGGTACACCATGACCACCTGCCGGCGCGTGACCTCCACCACCGTTGCGCCTTCCACCACGTCGCCGGCCATGAGCAGATTGCCGTTGATGCGCGCCGAGCATTCGCCGCCGGGCAACTGCAAAATCCCTGAAACGGCCAGACGCGGCCACAACACCGGCTCGGGGGGAGAAGGAAGCGGCGCGAGCTCGACAACCGGGGCGGGCGTCACGGGGGGCGTCGTAACCGGCGCTGCCCCCAGTGCAAGATGGGTTTCGGCGGCCACGGGGGGCGTTTCCGCCTGTGCCGCCACCTCGACGGTGGTTCCAGGCCTTGCCGCTTCACCGGATGACGCCGCCTGCTCCGTCGCACGGGCCGGTTCTGCAACCGGCGCGGCGGGCGCCTGCTCCTCCGGCGTCTTCGTGGTCGCCACCGCCGTGCCGGATTCCGACGGCGGCAACGAAGAAGCCACCGGCTCCGCCTGCGCCGGGTTGGATGCCGAACTCAGGCTCATCCTTCCGGTCTTTCGGGCTTGCGCCAAGCCTACGTACAAGAGCCACCCGGCCAGTCCGCAAAGCAGCAGACCGACCGCGACCGCTCCGAGCACTTCCAACCAAGGTTTCTGCCGGCGCGCCGACGCGGAGCGGACAGACGTCCGTCCGGCTGTATCCGAAGCGCCGGGCGGAACCATCCCAGCCTCTGGCCCCGGCGCCCCCTGCTCTTCCACCTTCCGCCGCAGCGCTTCCTCTATCAGGCTCATGATTTGCCTTCCAAGTGCTGGATTGCCTTCTTCACGCAAGCGGCGTCAATCACCGCCGTTTGCGCCACATATCCCGCCAAGAGCGCCCCATCGCACACCGCGTTGACCAGCCGCGGAATGCCGCCCGAATAGCGATGCACTGCGGCCACGGCCCGCGCGTCGAACACCGGCTGTCCGTCCCCGCCGGCCATGCGCAGCCGGTGCGCAATGTAAGCGTCCACCTCCTGCTCCGTCAACGGCCGCAAGGTGTAGCGCACCGTGATGCGCTGACGCAACTGCCGCAGGGCGACGTGGGCCAAGCGTTCCTCCAGCTCCGGCTGGCCCACCAGCACGATTTGCAGCAGTTTCTCCTGATCAGTCTCCAGGTTGGACAGCAGCCGCACCTGCTCCATCAGCGCCGGAGACAAGTTTTGCGCCTCATCAATGATCAGCGCCACGTTGACGCCTTCCTTCAGCCGCTCGAGCAGAAACGCATTGAGCCTTTCGATGTGGCGCAGCCGATCGCTGCCCCGCGCTTCGATGCCGAAATCATGGAGGATGGCGCGCAGGAGCTGGCCTTCCGTCAAACAAGGATTCAGGATGAGCGCGGTCCTGGCCTTCTCGCGCAGGCTGTTCAGCACCGCCCGGCAAATGGTGGTTTTGCCTGAACCGACTTCGCCGGTAAGCTGGATGAACCCGAGGCGGTGTTCAATGCCGTACATCAGGTGGTGGTATGCCTCGCGATGCTGGGGCGCAAGATAGAGGTAGCGCGGGTCCGGCGTCAGGCTGAACGGACGCTCCTTGAGGTGGTAGTACTCGAGGTACATCGCGCGATCAGCTTATGACGGGGCCCCCTCCGCGTCCAGAACAGACTCTCGGCGGGAGTACGCCGCCTCCGCCGTTCTTCTAGCGGCCCTCTGCCGCCCCCTCCTCATCGGCGGAGGGGCCAAAATTCCAAGAGAAAAGAAAACGCGTCGGGCTTCAAGCGATGCTCTTCCCATGGTTCCGGCCCACAACTGTTCGATCCCAGACCATGCTGGCGACGATCCAGCAGCAGCACGATCTCGTCCCGCGGAATCAGGTCCACGGTGTGGCGTGCGGCTTCCAAATCCTCCGGCGCAAAACGGAGGGCGGAGAAATGGAACAGGGGCCGGCCGGCCACCCGCAGGCCGGCGCCCGCGTCGTCCCGCATTTCCAGCCAGCGCGTGTCCGCCCGGCTCCCGTTTTCCTGCGGCCGAACATAAGGCGTGTAAAGCGCTTCCACGTCCGCCTGCCACCGTCCGATGCGCCCCGCCTGCAAACTGTCGGGATAGGATTCGCCGGGCCCGCGGCCAAACCACCGGGCATGCCGAAAGTTCCGGGGTAGCGCCATGCGCAGCCCGATGCGCGGCACGCTGGCGGGGCGGCGCAACCCCTGCGGCGCACCCCGTATCTCCAGGTCCACCGCGCCGTCACCGCAAACCGTGTACACCCAATCGCAGAGAAAGCCGAAATCGTGCGCCGGAACGCCGGAGAAGATGCGGGTTGCGATGCGAACGATTTCGGGTTCAGGCTGTTCGACCCGCGTTTCCTGCACGCGATGCTGCAGAAGCGCCAAGCGAAACTCCCGCCATTCCCGCGCCACATTGACATCGTTATCGGTCGGCGCGCGCCATAAGTTCAGATGCGGACCGCCACGCAACCGCTCCATTCCTTGATCGCGCCACGAAACCCATCGCGCGCGCAAGAGGTCGAAACCGAACTCGAAATCGCCTCCGCACACGCGGAGGCCTTTTCCCTCCTCCACCACTTCAAGGGCGGTCCCCCTGCGGCGGGGGAAAAGCTTCGGACGGAGCTTCACGGGCAACGGGAACTGCGCCCACGCCACCTCGTGTCCCGCCGTGGCCCAAGGCTGATCGTCGGCCAGCACAAAGGACAACGTCAGCCAGCGTTCAACGCCTTCGTCTGCCGCAGCCGCCGCGTTCGCAAGAGGCAGCCGCATGGTTTTCCGCTTGCCGGGCGCAACCCGGGGCACGGCCATGGTTCCGCTCTGTTCCAGAGCGCCGCCCGCTTCGACTTTCCATTCCAGCCGCAAATGGCTCAGATCAAGGAAATCGTAGCGATTGGTGAGAACCACCTCGCCGCGGGTCAGGTCGCCCGCTTCGACGCAAACCGGCTCGATCACCTTCTTGTACTCGATCAGACCCGGCGATGGGGTTCGATCGGGGAACACAAGCCCATCGCAACAAAAAGCACCGTCGTTCGGTTCATCGCCGAAATCGCCGCCATAAGCGAAATACGGGCGCCCGTCTGTGGTCCGCTTCCGCAGCCCGTGATCCACCCATTCCCAGACGAAGCCGCCCTGACAATGAGGATAGGCGTAAAAGGCATCCCAATACTCTTTCAGGCCGCCGGGACCGTTGCCCATGGCATGCGCATATTCGCAAAGAATGAACGGCTTCTTGGAAAAGCCTTCTCCTTTCAAATGCGGATAGATGGCCCGGGCTTCCTTTTCCCGGCCGTTGGCGACATGGTGGACGAACGCGACGGGAGCATACATCGTGCTGAAGACGTCGCCGAGCAGATTCTCGTAATCGTTTTCGTAGTGAATGGGACGCCGCGGGTCCAGCGCCCGGGCCCGTTCATACATGGCGCGATGGTTTTCTCCAAATCCCGACTCGTTGCCCAGGGACCACATAATCACGCTGGGATGATTGCGGTCCCGCCGCACCATGCGTTCCATGCGATCCACGCACGCCTCCCGCCAAACCGGATCGTTCACAGGGTTTTTCTGCCACGGATGGTGGTATCCTGATAAAATGCCGAACCCGTGCGTTTCGAGATCGCATTCGCCGATCAGATAGATGCCGTAGCGATCGCACAGATCATACCAGTGCGGATCACTGGGATAGTGCGACGTGCGGACGGCGTTGATGTTGTGTCGCTTCATCAGCAGGACGTCCTCGAGCATCGTGTCCCGGGGCACGGCCCGCCCGAAATCCGGATGAAATTCGTGGCGGTTGACGCCCTTGAATTTGACGGGCTTGCCGTTCACCAACAACAGGCGTCCCTGAATCTCGACTCGGCGGAACCCCACGGTTACGGGCACTGCTTCTAGAACGCGTCCGCTCTCGTTCTTCAAAGAAAGCAGCAGGGTGTAAAGATGGGGCGTCTCCGCCGACCAGGGGCGAACCTCGCGCAGGTGCCACGCGAACGTTGCGCATCCTCCATCCGTGTCTGCGTCCGGCTTGACGGCGGCCGAACGCGAGGGCCCTTGGCGCGCGCCGGTTTCATCCAGCAGACGCGCCTCCATCTTTAGTGGCTGATCGGCCTTGCGCCCCGTGCGCGCAACCAGGGCTGTCACACGCAGGGTCCCTGAACCGTCTGTTGGATCGAAATCCGCATCCGCCGCCACGTCAAAGATGTGGCAGGGCGGCGGTGCCAGCAGATTCACGCTCCGGAAAATGCCACTCAGCCACCACATGTCCTGGTCCTCGAGGTAGCTGCCGTCCGACCACTGGCACACCCGCACCGCAAGGGTGTTGCGGCCGGGGCGCGCAACGTTGGTGATGTCGAACTCCGCGGGCAGGCGGCTGCCCTTGCTGAACCCGACTTCCTCCCCGTTCACCCACACATGAAAGACGGAATCCACGCCGTCGAACCTCAGCAGCAGCCGCCGGCCGTCCCATTCCTCCGGCACGTGGAACGCGCGCCAGTAGCAGCCGGTGGGGTTCTCCGACGGCACGCGCGGCGGATCCACCGGAAAGGGATACATCACGTTCGTATAATGCGGCCGGCCATATCCCGCCAGTTGCCAATGCCCCGGAACGGCGATCTCCGGCCAGTGCGGCGGTTCGGTTTCGTCAAAGAAACGCGCCGGCGCTTCCTCGGGAGCGGAAGCGTAATGAAAGCGCCACGCGCCGTTCAGGCTCTGGAACCACGGCGACGTTTCCGCCGCGCCCGCCAGCGCGGACGTCTCGTCGGGGAAGGACGCGCGCACCGAACGGGCCGAAAGTCGCCCGCGGTGCGTGAGCTCCGGATGCCCCCAGTCTTTTCTGTCCATGTTCATCCGCTCTCCAATCTCCTTCAGACTGCGGCAATCATCTGATCGGCGGCTTTGAGGCGCTCCGCCATCTCGCGCAGCAGCAATAGAACCATATCGGGATTCTCTTTCAAGGCCGTTCGCAGGCTGCTCGCGGACAGCGCCAGCAGTTGCGTTCCGTCTTCCGCCGCGGTGGCGGTGGCCGTCCGCCTTTCATCAAGCAGCATGGCCATTTCGCCAAAGTACTCGCCCGGCTTCATCACCCGGATGAGCTGGCCCCCACGGGAAAGGTTCACCGAACCTACGACCACGTAGTAGAGTTCCGTGCCCGGATCGCCTTCCTTGAAGATCAGTTGCCCCGCCGACCACTCCGTCAGGAACCGGGCGAGATGCGCGGGCAGTTTGGCCCCGCTGATCCCATTGCGGAGAAGGTTGCGCACCATCAGCGCGTCGCGGCGATGCAGGTTGGCGGCCAGTTCCACCCCGATCAGGATCACCACGAACGCGTAGTACACCCATACCAGGAGCAGAAACACCGCCTTCAGCGAGCCGAACGCGAAACCGTAGTTCGGATTGAAACGGACCACCGTTGTGAAGACAGGGCTAATCACGGCCAGCAGCCCGGCAGACACCACGCTGCCCGCCAAGCGATGGACGAACGCCATCCGCAAGGGATCAAACGCCAGATGCAGCAACAAGAGAAAGGCCATCGTCGCGGCAAAGGGTCCGACCCGGTCTACCCATCGCAGCAAGAAAGAAAGCCGCTCCGGCCACTCCGCTCGAACAACCGAAAAAGTGACCTCGCTGACCACCACCGCCACCATCAATGCCGCCAGCGCCAGCACGACGCCCACATCCAGCGGCTTGGCCACCCAGAAAGGCAGCGGTCGCTCGGCCTTGAAGATATCCCGGAAAGTCTGGCGCAGCGCCGCCGACATGGGGGTCACGGCCCAGACGAGAATGCCCAGACTGACCAGGCCCCACGTCCGCTGGGCGGACAGGGCATGGACTTCGCGCATGATGGTCTGTGCAAACAGAGGGAACGTCTGCTCCGCCATGCGTTCTAGCGCGTCCGCCGCACCTCGCGACGCAACCAGCACACGTCCCAGGACGAAGAGCAGCAGCAGGAGGAAGGGGAAGAGAGCGAAGAAGCTGTAGTAGGCCAGCATCGCGGCCTTGCCGAAGCCGCGGTTGCGGCCGAACGACGCGGCGGTTTCCCGCAGCACGAAACCCCAGCCGTGCAGACGTTGACGCCAGCTCATCAGGAACATTCGCGCAGCGCCGGCTTCAGCCTTTGCCGGACAACAACCCGGCTCCAGTGTGTCGAACGGTGGAGGGGAAGCCAAGAAAATGTTGCGCGGCGGGCGCGCATTCGGGAGGAGCCAGCCTGGCTAAACCGATTCCCTAGGAGAGGTCGCCATGATGGGGGATCAGGTGTACCCAAGAACCGGCTTTTGCCACCCGCCGGTCTCCTCCCGAATGCCCTTGCCGACGAAAGGCGCCAGCCCTTCATCCGCAAAGGATCGCCCGCCGCCAAACCACTTCAAAAGATACTTCGTGAACAATCCGTGCCCGTCGCTTTCGAACGCCTCATGCTGCGCCGCCGCGAACACCGTTGTGCCTCCGCTTTTCCGCAGCCCACCGCCAACATAGCAGCAGTCAAGGAGCATCATCGCCGCCCGCTCGGACAGTTCGGCAAGCATCAACTTCCCATCGGCCAGCACCAAATGATCCTTCTCCCCGTGGCCCGCGAAATACACCACCGCCTTCTCGCCCTGCAACGCCTCCAATACCTTCTCGCGAGTGGCTTCCGCGCCCGTCAACAAAACCGTGGCATGCCCCTGCGCATTCAGCATTTCCGCCACCAAGGCGGCATCATTCTCGGCATGCTTGAGCGGCTTGTAGTTCTCGGGATTGTTCAGACCGATGCAGATTACTCGGGCCGCCTGAACCTGAATGGCCGCCCCCAAGAGGCACGTAACTATTTGTACGATTCTCTTCATGGCAGGTATTGCATCTCGCAATCACCATGCCATCAAGACCGCTACGCGCCTAATATGCTAGCTATCAATTACTTAGGAATCATTTCATCTAATCTGCTGCTGAATAGATGGTGGTTTATTATGCTACAGTGGAAAAAAATGCGTCGCCATGCAGATGGATCACCGCTGCGACTGAACTTCCTTTAGTCGCCGGTTGAGGGTCTGGCGGGTAATTCCAAGCAAATCGGCGGCCATAGTGTGATTTCCGCCAGTCCGGCGCAGGGCTTCGAGAATAAGCTGATTCTCGGCCTCGCGGATGGTCGGTAAGGGTTTTCCTGGATTCCAAGGAAACTGCGATATCGCGCCCGACGCGCCTTCCCCAGGCCGCGACAAGCTCTTGCGTTCGGAACCCAGCACCACCTCCTTAAACGGTTCCAGGGAGAGAATGCCGCCACGGTGGGTGCTGACCGCATTGAATATCATCCCCTCCAACTCCCTGACATTACCGGGAAAATCGTACGAACCCAGCAGGGTGAACAGTTCACGCGGGGGTGTCGGCCGTTTCTTCTGCAACGCTCGGGCCGCCTTCTCGAGAAAATGATCCGTCAGCAGTGGCAGGTCGTCCAACCGCTCGCGCAGCGGCGGAATGTGAACATGATGCGAACGCAGTCGGAAGAAAAGGTCGTCGCGGAACGCTTTCGACTGGCGAAGCTGCGCCAGGTCGCGATTCGTGGCCACAACAATGCGGGCGGGACTGCGCCGGGGTGTGTCGGCGCCCAGCGGAAGGTATTCCCGCTCCTGTAGCAGACGCAGGAGCTTGATCTGGGACGGCGGCGTCATGTCGCCGATTTCGTCAAGAAACAGCGTGCCGTCTGCAGCCTGCTCGATCAATCCGCGCCGCGCTTCCGTCGCGCCGGTAAAGGCGCCCTTGAGGTGACCGAACAACGTGTCCGAGAACAAATTGTCGTCCAGCCCGGCGATATTGACCGGCACGAAAGGGCCTTTCCGTCCGCTCAACCGGTGAATCGCCCGGGCAATCAATTCCTTGCCCACGCCCGTCTCGCCGGTGATCAAAATGGGCTGCTGCGTTCGAGCCACCGCCTCGACGTACTGGAAAACCCCTTCCATGGCCGGATGGGCCGTGACAATCTCAGCGAACGCCTCCGGATGCCGCGGCTTCCCGGCCAGCAACCGCTCGCGCAGGAGGGTATTCTCCCGCCGGATGTCCCGCACATCCATCGCCCGCCGCACGGCGGCGATAAGCGCTTCTTCGCCAACCGGTTTGACCAGGTAGTCGAAGGCCCCCTGCCGCATGCACTGCACGGCGGTGCTCACTTCATCCACGCCTGTGACGACAATCACAGGCACGTCAGGGTGCTTTTCGACAATACGGGGCAGCAGGTCCCGTCCGGACACGTGGGGCATGTTGAGATCGAGCAGGATCACCTCGTAGTCCGATGCGGCCAGCACGCCCGCCGCGTTTCTGCTGTCCTGACACTGCACCAAATTCTCAATGCCGTGATGGCGAAACACGAGCGCATAGCTGCGCTGCAAATCCGGGTCGTCGTCAATCAGCAGCACCGGCAAGGCCGTTTCGATGCTCTCCGGCTTTCCGCTCACGGCGACGCCTCCGGCAACGTCACGATGGCCACCGTGCCCTCATTCACTCGCGATTGGAAAGTCAGCCGCCCGCCGTAGCTGGACACAATCTTTTCGGAAATGGAAAGCCCCAGTCCGGTGCCGCCCGCGTCCTGTCGGGTGGTGAAAAAGGGGTCCTTGATCCGCTGCAAGTGCTCTGGAGGAATCCCCACGCCTTCATCGGTAACCGTCAGGCGCACCACCCGTTCGGCGCAGTCATGGACGGTCTCGATGCGCACGCCGTGATCGCGGTCCGGCAGCGCCTGGCACGCATTGGACACCAGGTTGATCACCACCTGCTCGAGCCGCCGCGGATTGCCGCGCACCGGCGGCACGGCGTCCCGACAACACACCGTGAAGCGGTTCGTGGCTTTGCGGATGAGCGGACGCAGCAGCGTCAACGCGTTCGTCACCACCTGGTTGAGATCGGCCTGTTCGGTCGGCAGCGCCTCTTCCGACCGCGCGTAGTCCTTGAGTTCGCGCACAAAATTCTGAATGCGCTCCGCCGCCCGGCCGATGACCTCGACATGTTCGACGACCTCTTCGCGCAACACGTCGAACGTCCGTCCCTCTTCCTCCAGGCGCGCCCGCGCTTCGGGGCAATCGCTGAGCCGGGCGAGACAATCCTTCAGCAAGCGGCTCAACGCCGATGCGCTCAGGAGCTGAACGCTGTTGGGATTGCTGATCTCGTGCGCCACGCCGGAGACCAGCGTTCCCAGCGCCGCCATTTTCTGCGCCTGGATCAGTTGCTGCTGCTGAACGCGCGCTTCTTCTTCCGCCTGCTTGCGGCTGGTGATGTCCTCCATGATCACAATGGCGCCCGCGGAAAAAGGCGCCATGGTCATGTCGAACACCCGCCCGTTGATCGGCTGTTCCGGCAGCCGCCGCACCTGGCCGCGGCGGATGCACAGCCGCAAAACGCTCTGCAATCCGTCCCCGTCCGGCGTTTGAATGTCGTCCGTGAACAGCGGCTGCCCGAGCGGCGGCAGCGCGCCGGCCTTCCGCCGGGCCAGATTGCTCTTCACCACGCGCCCCTCCAAATCCACGACCGTCATGGGCGCGGGGTTGTATTGAAAGAGGGCGAAATTGAAGGCTTCTTTTTCGCGCAACTCCGCCGCCGGATCAGCCGGCGCGCAGGCCGGTACCGCCGCATCAGGCCGCGCGTCGCCTTCCTGCCGGCACCCCGATTTTTTCTTCGGCTCCTCTTTCATGGCCGCTTTGCGGTTCCCATTCATCGAAAACGATCGCTCGATCCTCGGGGCTCACGCCGGCGCTTGATCGCGAAAGACCGGAATGAAGCGGTTGTTCGCAATGACTTGCCTCTCCGTCTTTCAATTGTCCGGGGACGAATGCCGGTTTCCGGGGCGTAGTACTAGCGCAGGAACGCCTTGTCTGCAAGGCTCACGTTGCGTCTTACCGATAGCGTGAAGCCTGCCGTTCGAAGAACTGCGCATAGAGCCCCCCCGCCCGCGCCAGCACATCATGCGGCCCGTCTTCGACAATCCGTCCCTCCGCCAGCACCAGCACACGATCGGCCATCCGCGCGGTGGCCATCCGATGGCTGATGATCAGCATGGTCCTGCCGCGTCCCAGTTCATGAATCCGTTGCAGGAGCCGGTATTCCACCTCCGGATCGAGCGCGCTGGTGGGCTCGTCGAGAATCAGAAAGGGCGCATCCCGCAGAAACGCGCGCGCCAGCGCCACGGCCTGCCATTCGCCGAGACTCAGCTCGCGGCCGCCTTCGAACCAGCGGCCCAGCACGGTTTCAAAGCCGTTCGGCAGGGCGCGAATCACCGCGTCTGCGCCCGATTCCGCCGCGGCGGCAGCCACGCGGGCATCTTCCGGAGGCCGCCGAATGTCGCCGAACCAGATGTTGTCCCGGGCCGTCAACTGATAACGCGCATAGTCCTGGAACAGCACCGCCACCTGCCGCCGCCAGTCCGCCGGCCGCACGTGGCGCAAGTCGCACCCGCCCGCCAGCACGCCGCCCGCCGTCGGATCGTAGAGGCGGGTCAGAAGCTTCACGATGGTGGTTTTGCCGGAGCCGTTGGCGCCCACCAGCGCCACATGTTCTCCGGGTTCGATGCGAAAGCTCAGGTCCCGAAGCACGGGCGCCGCCGTGCCCGGATAACCGAAGGTCACCTGCTCCATTTCAACCGCCACGGAGGCCGGATTAGGGGCGGGGCGCAACGGCTCCCTGATGACCACGGAGGGTTGCAATGAAAGGAACTTTTCGAAGTGCCGAAGAAACACGCTGTTCTCGTACAACGCGCCCAGACTGCCCAGCGCCTCCCTCACCAACCCCTGGCCGCGCTGAAAGGCCGCGAAATACATGACAAGGTCGCCAAGCGTCAGCCGTCCGCCCGCCACCAGGCCGGTCACCCAGACCAGCGCCGCAAACAACGCCGCCGCCGCCAGCGCCTGCGCCGCGAACTCCTCCGCCGCCATGCGGCCCGCCAGCCGCAGCCGCCCCTGCCGCAGCCGCTGCCGCAATGCGTTGAAGCGTGTTCGCAACAACGCGCTCAAGTCGAACAACCGCAGTTCTTTGGCGTGCGCCTCGCCCGTGAGCAGCCAGTTGTAGTAATGCGTTCTTCGCTCGTTCTCCGCATGATCGCGACGCCAGCGATACTGTCGGTCCGCCTGCCGCACCCGGAGCCACAGCGCTGGCGCCGACGCCGCGAAGAGCGCTGCGGCGATCCAGACGTTTCTCGCCACCAGCAGCGCGGCAATCGCCACCAGCGCCACGAGCGCCTGGCCCAACTGGAAGAGCCCCTGCACAATCGCATCCGGCCGGTGCGGCGCCTCCAGTTGCGCCAGGTGGAGCGTGTCGAAATACTCGGCGCTCTCGTAGTACGCCAGATCCAGCCGCGCCGACTGCTCGTGCAGCCGATCAAGCACTACATCGGCCACGGCTTGCGACTGCGCCTCCGACGCCCATCGTGACGCCGCCTGCAGCAGCGCGCCCGCCAATCCCACCGCCGTCAATGCGCCAATGACGCCCAAAAGCGGAAAGGCCGAAACGCTCGCGGCGTGACCGGATGCCAGCCCGGCCGCTTCATCCACGATCCGCTTGGTTAGCCAGAGCGTCGCCAGCGGCAAGACCCCTTGCAGGACAGCCAACAGCCCTACCGCCAAGGTGCGAATACGTCCGCTTCCCCACACCAGCCGCACCGCCAGCGCCAGGCTTCGCAGGCTGCGCAGCCGCTCGATGGCAAGAAAACTTGTCATGTTTGCCGAACAGAGAAAAGGCGGCGAGCCTGCCTCAACAGGCCGAACCGCCGCCTTCTCGCCACCAGGTTGTCTGTCCGATCAGGGGAGCGACGATTAGCTCCCCTTGCCCGGCTGCGCCTGGCAACCGCCGCAGGAATCGTTCCCCTGCCCGCGGGTGTCGCACTTGTTCTGTCCACCGACCGGGCCGGTCTGCGCGCCGTGAACGCTCTTGCACACCGTCAGGACCATTTCCTCCGGCCCACCGCGGCCGAGCACCACCAATGCCGGCCTGCTCCAGCTTTTCATGCCCGCACCTCTCTTCCTCGAATTTCCGACGACATCATGCGCCATCCGCCCCATCCGCGTCAATCTCAAAGAAGCGTCCACACAAGCGCCCCCGGCAAGTATGGCCTCGACGCGAATAGGGGCGTTGTGATATAAGCGAGCGTTTGATGAATGCGCAAAACTCGTTCACCTTTGCCCTGAACCCCGCTCAGCAGGAGGCGTTGATCCAACTGCTCCGGGAAGGCCATTATCGTCCGGTCCTCGTCGAGCACACCCAAATCGCCGCCGATGGCACCGATTGCCGCATCGCGCTGTACAAGACGGGGAAATGCCTGGTACAGGGGCGCGGCGCCGCCGATTTCGTGTCATTTGTGTTGGAACCGCTCATTCTCAAGGAAGCCCAACTGGGCTACGAAGAGGTCTTGGATCCCGCACGTGCTCAGCCGCACATGGGCGTGGACGAGAGCGGCAAGGGGGATTTCTTTGGGCCGCTCGTGGTAGCCTGCGCTTACGTGGACCACACGCTGCTGCCTCGCATGAAGGAACTGAACGTCCGAGACAGCAAGCGAATCCAAAGTGACGACGTGGCGCTGGCCATGGCACGCGACCTGCGCAAGCTGCTAGGCGTGCGTTACAGCATCGTGCTCATCGGTCCGGCCCGTTACAATCAGCTCTACGCCCGGATGCGCAGCGTCAACACGCTCCTGGCCTGGGGACACGCCCGTGCCATCGAAAACCTGTTGGAGAAGCTTCCTTCCTGCCCGCGGGTGATTTCCGATCAGTTCGGCAACAAGAAGCAGGTGGAACGCGCGCTGATGCAGCGCGGCCGGAAGATCGAACTCGTTCAGCGCCCGCACGCGGAGTCCGATCCCGCCGTCGCCGCCGCCTCCGTGCTGGCGCGAGCCGCCTTCCTTACCGCCCTGAAAAAAATGGAGCAGCAATTCGCGGTTCCCTTCCCGAAAGGCGCCGCGGACGCCGTAAAGGAAGCCGCGGGACGACTGATCCAGGCTCATGGTCCCGAGACGCTGCTGCAAACCGCCAAATGCCATTTCCGCACCACGGACGATGTGCTGGCCGCCGCGGGACTGGACCGAAATAGCCTTGGGCCGGACGGGGCCGCCACATCCCGCCCCCGCCGCCCGTTCGGCCGGTCAGCGAAGGCTTGAGTCACAGCATTCCAGTGGCGCGGTCAGGCATGAGCCAAGTCCCTGGATGAGTGCTTCAGAATTCCATCGTGTGCGTATTGAAACCGACCGGGTCACCGCCGAACGGTTGGGAAACCTGCCGTTTGCGGAGGATCCGGAAACCGTCTTCTGGCGCGACGAAGACAGCGACACCGCGCGCGTGGAACACTATTGCGGCACACCGGAGATGGCCGCAGAGTTCGCGCGGGAACTGCAAACCACAGGCCTCCTCTCCGCTTCGTCCCGCGTTTTCGTCGAAGCCGTTCCACCGGTGGACTGGAACGAACACTGGAAGCGTTTTTTTCGCGTCGAGCGGATTTCTTCCCGTTTGGTCGTCGCCCCATCCTGGGCGCGCTACGAGCCCGCGGCCGGCGAATGCGTAGTGGTGCTCGATCCGGGTATGAGCTTCGGAACAGGCCAACATCCGACCACGCGGGCCTGCCTGAAACTCATCGAGGAAGCGGCTTCGGAAGGCTCGCCGCGCTCTTTTCTGGATGTGGGGTGTGGCTCGGGGCTGCTGGCCATTGCGGCCGCCCGACTGGGCTTCGCTCCGGTCGTGGCGATGGATCACGACCCCGCGGCCGCGGCGATTGCGGCGGAGAACGCCTGGAAAAACAACGTGGCGGATCGCGTTCGACTGGCGGTTGCGGATTTGGCGGATTGGCCGCTATGTCGGTCCTTCGAGGTGGTGGCCGCCAATCTGCTGGCCGACACCTTGATCGCATACGCCGACACCCTGGCGGCGGCGGCCGGGGCACCTCGCAACCGGCTGATTGTCTCCGGCATTCTGCGCGCCCAATACGACGATATCCTCCGCGCCTATGCGGCGCGGGGTTTTTCGGAAAGCCGCCGAATTGACGAAGGCGAATGGATCACCGGTTGCCTTCAACGGGAATGAGCTCATGGCCATTCGATATCCCTTTACCCAGAAGACGCTGATTGATTGGGCCGGGCCGGTGGTGTTTCGCGACGGTGAAGCCTTGGTGCGCCGCGGTCTGGTGCAGGAGGCCGGCTACGAACCGCCGTGGGTGAGCGGCACGGTCTTGTGGAGTAACCGCCCGCTCAAATGCCTCGTGCGCGTGCGGCCGGACGGATCGGCGGAGAGCCACTGTCCATGCCGCGACAATCAGGAGCGCGGCATCATCTGCGCCCACGTCGTGGCGCTCTGCCTCGAACTGCTGCGGCGGGCGCGCAATCCTGGCGCGGACGCCGCCCGCCAAGCGGAAGCGCGCCGCGCCGCGCGCCTGGCAAACACCCGCGAGACCGACTATGTGCAGCGCGCGAAGCCGGGAACGCCCGGCGCCGTCCCCGCCGAGGTGGTCTTGACTCTGAAAAGCGACTGGCGCATGGCCGTCATGGCTGGACGCCGGATTCCATGCGAGTGCGCGTTGGCGCTCCAGGGCCGCCGTGTTTGTCCTCCGGAACTGCCCGCCGGAACTGTCGTCGCGTTGACCGAACATGACGAAGCGGTCCTGTTTGTAGTGGAGGACATCTGCGGCGGCCCGGCGGCCGGCACATTTGAAGCGTCTTACGCCGACTTCGTTTCCCTCCTGGACTTGTTCCGCGGGCGGGCGCTGGCGGAAGACGGCGGCGTGCAACTGACCGTCAACTGCACGCCGCTCCCGTCATACCTTCGCATGAAGCTGAATCCGGAAACCGGCGAGCTGGCGCTGATGGTCCACACGGAAGTGCCCTTTGCGGCGCCGGAAGAGTCGCCGCTGTACCTCGTCAGCGGCCATCGGGGCTGGGTGTTTGGCGGCGGCGGGTTTTGGCCGCTGGAACGGGTGCTGCCGGAGCTGCTGCAGTCCGTGTATCGCGAACCGGTCATCATCCGCCGAAGCGCGATCCCGCGCTTCGTGCAAACCGAAATGCCGGTGCTGGCCCGCTTCATACGAATCGAAACCGACGTCACGCCCGGGCTCTTCACCATTGAACCCGGCACGCCGCGCTTCCGCCTGGCGGTGCGCGGAAGCCCCGCTTCGCTGGCGGCCACGCTCCATGCGGAATACAACGGCATTCGGCTCATCGCGGGCAAACCCGATCCGGCCGGTCATTTCGCCATTCCGGACCCGGAGGACATCCTGCGTTATGCCGTTCGCAACCTGGAGGCGGAGCGCCAGGCGCTGCGTGAACTGGCGCGGCATGGCTTCAAGGGCGAAATGGGCGACCAACTGGAGCCGATCGTCGGCTGCCGCGAAGTGCTCAATTTTCTTGCGCGCGATTTGCCCTCCCTGCGCCGAAAAGGCTGGCGCGTGGACATCGAGGGCCGGGTGGCAGGGTATGCGGAAACCCTCTCCCACGCCACCCCGCTGGTCCGCGTGACGCCGTCCGGAGGCGGTGCCGACTGGTTCGAAATCGGCTTCGCCTTCGAGGACGCGACCGGCGAATCCCTTTCCGAGGCCGACATCCAGCGCGCCATCCTTAAAGGCGAGGCCTTCGTCACACGCGGGGAGCGAACCGTGTTGTTGGACACCGAGGCCATTGAAGCGTTGAGGGATGTGTTCGAGGACTGCGCCAGCGGCCCGGGCTCGCGTCCCGGCGCGTTCCGACTTCCCGCGGTGTACGCGGCCTACATCCGCAGCTCGCTCAACGCGCTCGACGGCGTGGACGTGGAGGCGCCGCCGTCCTGGCGCATAACCGCGGAAACACAAGGCCGACTGCGTCCCCTGGAGCGCCCGGCGCTGCCCGAAACGCTGGACCGCGTGCTGCGCCCGTATCAGAAAGATGGCGTGGCCTGGCTCCGCTTTCTCGAAGCCAACGGCTTCTGCGGCATTCTCGCCGACGAAATGGGGCTTGGAAAAACCGCCCAGACGCTCGCCTGGCTGTCGCTGGAACGTCATCGCCCCGAATCGCGCGGTCGTCCCGCTTTGATCGTTTGTCCGACCAGTCTGGTGGAAAACTGGGCGGAGGAAACAGAGCGTTTCACCCCGCAACTGCGGGTGCGGCTGGTGAGCGGACCCGCCCGGCATCAGCACTGGGAGCGCCTGACCGACGCCGATCTGGTCATCACGTCCTACGCCCTCCTGCGGCGCGACCTGGAACACTATCTGCCCCATCGCTTCTCGGTGGTGGTGCTCGATGAGGCCCAGCACATCAAGAACCGCTCCACCCAGAACGCTATGGCGGCCAAGCAGCTTCAGGGCGATCACCGGCTCGTGCTGACCGGCACCCCGATCGAGAACAGCGTCTCCGATCTGTGGTCCATCATGGACTTCCTCATGCCGGGCTATTTGGGCTCCCATGAAACGTTCCGGCGGCGTTACGAAATCCCCATCGCGCAAAGCCAGGATGAGGGGCCGGCGGCCCAGGCCCGGCTTCGCCGAAAGTTGCAGCCTTTCCTGCTCCGGCGCTTGAAATTGGAAGTGGCCACGGACTTGCCTCCGCGCATCGAGCGCGTGGCCGCCTGCTCGCTCAGCGCGGACCAGCAGTTGGTCTACCGGCAACTGGTGGACTCGGCGCGCACCCGCCTGGCGGATCTGGTGGCCCGGCAGGGGTTTGAGCGCTGCCGCATGGAGGCGCTCAAAACGCTGCTGCGATTGCGCCAGGTCTGTTGCCATCTTGGCTTGCTGCGATGGCCCGGCCTGCGGAGCGAAGCGCCCTCGGCCAAAATGGAATTGTTTTTCGAACTCATTGACGAAGCGCTGGACAGCGGCCACCGCGTGCTGGTTTTCAGCCAGTTCGTCTCCATGCTCACGCTTCTGCGCGAAGAAATGAACCGGCGCAATCTGGCCCATTGCTACCTCGACGGCGCCACCAAGGATCGCCTGGCCGTTGTTCATGAATTCAACAACAACCGCGCGATTCCGCTGTTTCTCATCAGCCTCAAAGCCGGCGGCACGGGCTTGAATCTGACCGGGGCGGACATGGTGATTCACTACGATCCATGGTGGAATCCCGCCGTCGAGGATCAGGCCACGGATCGCGCGCATCGCATCGGCCAGAAACGCGCCGTGTACAGCGTCAAGCTGATCACCAAGGGCACCGTGGAGGAAAAGGTGCTGGCCCTGCAGCGAAAAAAGCAGGCCGTGATTGACGCCACGCTGGCGGCCGGCGGCGACGCCATGGCGCGGCGGCTCTCGTGGGAAGATGTGCAGGAATTGCTCACGCTGTGACGGCCGAACGCGCTTGACGGGCCCGCGCCATCCGCGTATGAACCGCCGCAATCGAGGGAGTTGACGTGACGCCTATTCGGGGAATACAGGCTGAGCAGGGCATCGTCGGCCGGGAAATCGAGCTGGCGATGGCTTGGGCCGTGCTTTCGGCCGGACGCCACCTGCTGCTCGAGGGCCCGGTGGGCGTCGGCAAGACCACCGTGGCCCAGGCCGTATGCCGTCATCTGGGCCGCCGGGTGATCCGCGTGGACGGCGACGACCGCTACACGGAGAGCAAGCTCACCGGCTGGTTCGATCCACCGCTGGTGCTCAAGCAGGGCTATCGCTCCGAATCGTTCCTGCCCGGTCCGCTCTATGAGGCCATGCGGCTGGGCGCGGTGCTGTTCATTAACGAACTCAACCGCATGCCGGAATCGGTGCAGAATGTGCTGCTGCCGGCGCTGGACGAGGGCTATCTCATTCTCCCGCAACTGGGCGAAATCCGCGCGGCGGAGGGCTTCCAGGTGGTGGCCACCCAAAATCCGGTGGAGTATGTCGCCACCGGTCACCTTTCCGAGGCCCTGAAGGACCGCTTCGAGCACATCACGCTGGACTACCAGAGCGCGGAGGAGGAGACGGCGATCGTCCTGCGCGAAACGGGCTGCGAGGATCGCGCGCTGGCCGCCGAAGCCGTCGCGCTTACGCGCGCCACGCGCAACCACCCCAAGTTCAAGAAGGGCGCATCTGTCCGTGCCGCCATCGCCATGGTGGCCATTGCCCGCCATTTGGACGGACCCGATCCGCTGCGGCGCGCGGCAGACGCCGCGTTGCCCACGCGCGTCGAACTGCGCGACGATGCGGAAACCACCCTCGGCGAAACGCTGGAAGAAATCCGCGCCGGCTTAAAAAAAAACTGACCACTCCGCCGGTCACGCGCCGTGAGTTCGCCCGGCCGATGGAGCAAACCCCGGACCAACCCCGCCGCCCGGCCGTGGTGCATCTGACGTCGGCACTCGCGCAGCATTACCGCCGGGAAGAAGTCCGCCTCGACGGCTGGACGGTGGCGCAAAGCTATTCCGAGGTCGGCCGCGAGATTCCCGATCCCGCGCTGCGCGAATATGCGCTGAAGCTAGCTGTCCACGCCGTGCTGCGGCGCGCCGGCCAGTTGGTCGGCCCCATCCGGCCCGCCCGCCGCATGGTGCGCGAACCGCTGACGGAGGGATTCCGTGGCGAAATCAATGTGGAACGATCGCTGGAAAACCTCCTCGGCAAGGAATTCCCGGCGCGCGCGGACTGGATCGTCGAGCGGCGCGAAAACAAGCACCTGCCGCTCGTGCTGATGATGGACGTCTCGCTGTCCATGGCCGGGCGCAACCTGGCGCTGGCGGCGGTGGCGGCCGCCGTGCTGGCGCTCAAGATCCCGGAAGAGGATCTCGCGGTGGTCGCCTTCGATAATACCGCACGGGCGCTTACCCGCCTCGGGGAACCGCATCCCGTGGAGACAGTCGTCCGACTCATCCTTTCACAACCAGCCCGCGGCTTCACCAACATCGCGGAAGCGCTCGAAGTGGGCCATCGCGAGAGCCTTCGCTCGCGGGGCGGCCGCCCCATCGGCCTGATCATCACCGACGGCGTCTACACGGTGGGTACCGATCCCGCCCGGCTGGCGGCGCGGTTTCACCGCCTGTTCGTTCTCCTCACGGAAGACTACAAGATGAATGAAGACCTTTGCCGTCGGATGGCCCGGGCGGGTCGGGGCGACGTCTTCCGGGTCAAGGGATTTGAGGAACTGCCCGAGCGCATGCTGGACATCGCCCACCGTGTATTGCGTTAGACCGCGCCGAAGGCCTTGTCAGGATGACGCTACGGCGCGTCACATGCCAGCCGGCTGGATTGTCATCCCTTTTTCGATCTTCCCTGCCCCGTCCACAGCCTCGCAAATGGCAATCTTTTCCTTGACCTGAACAACTTTGATTGAGGCCACCTTCTTGACGGAGCGGTCCAGGATTTCGCCCGTATCATCGTCCACCAGTTCTTCAACCTCGCCGACCGTGAAAATCTGCCCCTCGCTCACACCTTCCCGGCTGCCGCGATTGATGGTCACTTTGCCGTCCTTGACCAGCAGTACCGAGCCTTCCCATGGAATGCTTTCCAACTGTTTTTCGAGAAACTCCACCGCCTGCACTACGGCATCTTCCGTGGCCTTTCCCAGGTTATCCTTCTTGAATCCGGCCATGTCGCCGGTGAGTCCGCCCAAGCGGGAGCCGTGGTACCCTACCCGCAAACCGCGGCGGCCGGCTTTGCCAACCACCTTTGTGGAAGCTTTAACCTGTCCGGTTCGCGCATCCACCACATAGATTGTCGCATTGATTTCCGCAGTGTCCTTCCCGCCCCCAATGCTGATACCCTTGAAATTGATGCCCGCCTCGCCGCCTCCTGTGCTGCTTTGTACATGCGTAATGGCGCCCTTCACCAGCAACTGCGCGGGTGTCATGAACCCTTTCTGAGGGGTCTTCTTTCCCTTGGCCACGCGGCCGGACTCCGCCAAATCTTGCTCGGCCATTGCTTCGGCCCGCATGTCTTTTTCGCCCAACACGATGAACCGCCCGGAAGCCTGCAGGGCTTCGGTCATCACCGCGCCCCAGGCATCGCCCAGGTCCCACTGGCCGCGCCAACCCGCTTCATTTTCGAACTTGCTCACCGTGATCGTGTAGCGCAAGTTCCCCGCAGCACCCTGCGCCATCGCCGTCTCCTGTACTGCCAAGATCGCCGCCACGCCCAGCATCCGCACAATCATTTTCATCCGCGTTCCCTCCTTCGACAATGCGATAGATTTCAGCTACTTCAATGCGATAGATTTCAGCTACTTCGCACGGTATGTTACGCGTCCAATGCCCCTCCGTCAACGCCGCCCGCCGAGCAACCAAACGACGGGACCCTATGCGGTCCTACCGCTTTTCCTATCCTGCCACATACGGCGTGATGTAAGGGCCTTCCGGAATCACTGCGATGGCGCCATCGGCAGCACGGCGGCGACAATCTCGTAAAAGCCCATCGAGATCCGAAGTGACGTTCACAGCCGTCCAGCGTGCGGCCTCCTGGGGAAGATCCCGGCTGACCAGATGCACGCGCGCCTCGCGCATGGCCTTGAGCTGCATCTCCGTCTGCCATTCGTCAATGTCCGCTCGCGATTTCACCCGCAAGTTTTCAAGAAACCGTTCTGGCCCCACCTGAACGAGCCGCCGCTGCGCTTCCTCATATTCTGCAGAACCCAACCCCTCATTACAGGCGGACAAGACAATCAAGTCGCCGCCGGGTGCAAGAATTTCCCGGGCGCTCACCATAGCCTTGACCGTTTGGTAGAAGGTCGCGTCCAACGGATATCCGGCGCTGCTTGTCAGCACAACCGGGAACCGGTGCAGCAGACGCACCGCGGCACGGGCTTTGACGAAAGCGCAGGCGGCTTCATGCGACGCGGCCAAGTCTCCAAAATTGACGAATGCCAGACGCCGCCGTTCGTCGAGGGTGGTGTTAACGGCGTACATCTCGCCCACCCGCCTCGCGATCTCCATCTGCTCCTCATGCAGCGGATTTCCCCTCAGGTTCATCGTCTGGACGCCCGGCGCTTCGAGATACCGCGCACTGTGCAGCACGGCGATGGCGTCATGGTGCGCGATGCCGGGCGCCACGAGTTTACGCCCCCCTGAGTACCCGGCCATGAAATGGGGCTCCACCAGCCCCACGATCAAACGAAGATCCGCCTCCACAAAACGACGGTCTATTCGAATGGGCGTCCCGCGCGCCGTGCTCCCCAAATCCGCGTGATCGGCATGGCATCGCGCATCATGATTGCACACCCGCACGGTCCGCATGACATCGGCATCGCCTACCACCTCTTCGAGCTCTGCGCCAAAGTTGGGCCGATGAAGTCCCGTAGCGACAAGCACCTGAATAGCGGCAGGCGACATTCCTGCCGCCTGCAGTTCCCGGAGCAAAATCGGCAGCACCAAGCCGTTAGGTGCCGGACGCGTGATATCGCAGATCAAGATGCACGCGCTGCGCCGTCCCCGCGCCAGTTGCCGCAGCGGCTCGCAGCCGACCGGCTGTTCCAGCGCGGCCCGGGTGGCCCCTGCCGGGTCGTCCAGAAAGGGCATTGGAGGCCGCTCAACCACCGTCACCTGCCATTCCGGCCCCAGTTCGACAGGCCAGCCGGTCCGGCCATAGTTCATCCGCACCTGCATATGACCCTTTTCAGCAGCATATCGGATAGCGGCCCGCGGCCAGCGCGGTTTCGCGCATGGCCTGATAGTTCTCCAGCCGCGCCCAGCCGGGCACCGAGTTGCCGGAACCAAGCGCGTAACCGCCGCCGGGCGCCACGTCGCGCAGGAGCCCTCGCACCACCTCCTGCACCTGTTCTGGCGTGCCGCTGCGCAGCAGTTCGGTGTCCACGTTTCCAAAAAGACACAAACGGTCGCCCCACCGCGACTTGACGGCCCGAATATCCATGGCCGTCGGATCTATCGGATGTAGAGCGTCTACGCCCATCCCAATGATGTCTTCCATTACGGCTTCCAGATTGCCGTCGGAATGCATGAACACCAGCCGACCGGTGTCATGGCACCGCGCCGCTAACTGACGGTAGTGCGGGAAAAAGTGGTCCCGCAGCGCCTGCGGGGAAATCATGCAACCTTGCGTGTGAGCTATATCATCCACGAACCACACCGCCCCGACTTCCGGAATCGCCAGCACTTTTTCAAGGGCCTCTCGTTGAATGGCGGCCACACGCTCGATTACGGCCACCGCAAACTCTTCGTCCACCAGCAAAGACTCGGCAAACAGTTCGTACCCCATCAGCATCCAGCTCAGCGTGTAGATCTTGCCGGACAAGGCGACAATCTTCATGCCCGGTGGCAAGAGGGGGACTGCCGCATGAAACGCGCTCAAATCCACTTCTGCCGCCGCCTCCCACGGGAACATCTCGAACCGCCTTCGGTCTCGAATGAACGGCGTGTATTCCGGATTCCAAGCCCGCTCATCGGTCACATCCACCCCCTCGCAGGCCAACGCATCGCGCAGCACGCGGGAAATGGCCGAATCGCGAGTGACGCGGCCGGGACGCAGCACCCCTGCTACCAGCGGAATATAGTCGTACCCTGCCTGCGCCCAAAACGCGATCTGCGCTTCGACATTATCCGCCGTCACTTCACGCCCCAAAAACTGGCTTTGCATGGGAAAGTCCACCAGCGCCTCGATCAAGGGCACCCGGTCGGGTTCTTCGTGCTGCACGGTTTTCCGCAGCCGCTCGAAATCCGGGTTCATTTCCGCCGTCCGCTCGATCATGTCCATGCCTCCGCCACCTCCACCAATGTTCGCAAGTTGTCCGTCGGCGTGCTCAATGGCACGGCGCATTCCGGGGCCAGGATATGCACCCCCTCTTCCAATGCCCGATGAGCAGCCTGCCGCACCATCTCCGGCGTACCTGCCAGGAGAACGTCCGGATTGTTGATGTTGCCCATCAAGCCCAAACGCCCCCCGCCCGCTTCGCGAACCGCCGCCACGGGCACTACCGCCTCAAAATGATAAGCGTCAAAACCGGCCTGGGCAAAATATGTCAGCCGGTCGGAGGTGTTTCCGCAGCAGTGCAGCACCAGCGGCGCCCCGATTAGCCCGCAGATGCGCTGGTGAACGGGCAGCAGTAAATCCCGATAGGCCACCGGCGACACCATGCCGCCCGTGGCATGATCCGCCAGGCAAATCGCATCCGCTCCGGCCTTGATCTGCGCGGCGGCAAAGGCAATCGGCACCGGTTCCAGCGCCTCCAGACATCGGCGTGCCCGAGTTGGCGCTTCAAGCGAGGTGATCAGAAACTCCTCCACGCCCATCATCTGATAAGAAAGCGACCACGGCCCCATGACTTTGCCGACGATGGCCACGCGATCGCCCCATTGCGCCCGGAGGCGAGTGATGGCGTCCAGCACCACCCGAATCGAGGGCTCCTCCATCCAGCCCGGCGAAAGCGAGAAATCGTTCGCCCCCGCAAAAGGGTGGGTTCGCGCGCCGGGCATCATGTCCGGTCGGCCCCAGTCCACTTCGCACCCCAGCGCAGCCGCTTCCTGCGTCACGCTAAAAACCGGCATGATGGTGTCGAAGCCCAGCACGGCATGCCCTGCCGCCGCGAGCGTAGCCATAGCGTCCGCTTCAAGGTGCGCTCTTGGAAACCACACGCCGGCCCGCTTCATCAGGTCCTGAGTGATGACCGACACCACGTTGCCCACCGATGGACGAGGCGTCCGCCGGCCCATAATCCCCGCTAAAAAACGCCGCTTAGGGGGAATAGTCCTTTCATCCGTCATGAGCTTTTGTCCTCTTTTTTTTGGAGCGCCCCCGCCATGTGGCGGCCGCGGCGTCCCGCAGCGCAAGCAAGCGCTGGAAATCCGCATCGGGCGGCAACGTATCTGCCACACTGAGTATCAAGTGGTCGTAGGGATGCATAGCTTCCACCACCTCGTCCAGATAAGAGCGAAAAACATCGTCGGAATAAGCGCTTTTCAACATCAGGGCGGACGGGAATCCGCCCCAAATGGTCACGCGCCCGCCAAAGGCCTGCCGGTGCTCGCGCAAGCTCAGATGCGTCATAGGGGCCGGGCACACCGAATCGGCCACGTCAAAACGACACTTCTGATAACACGCCAGCAGTCCTTGGTTTTCGCCGTCGGTATGGGTCAGCAGGAGTTTACCAGCTTCGTGCAGGCGATCCGCCGCGCGATTGAGCCAAGGGGCAATGTGTTCCTCAAAAAAAGGCGGCGGCGTCACGGCCCAGTCGTAGTTGGCGCCATACAGCACCACTTCGGCGGCCGACGCCACCGCAGCGTCAATGAGTGCGTCGTGCAGCGGGGCCAGCGCCTCGCTCAACCTTTGCACCGCGTCCGGACAGTCGTAAAGGTCCAAATAAAACCGATCGAACGGACGCAAGTCTCGCAAAATGTGATGCATGGGGCCGCCAGCCAATGAAAGGTAGGCCACGGCCAGACCGTCATCACCCACGCGCGCTTGATAGGCCGCGCATCCCGCCGGCTGAGGACAGATCCGCACGCGAGAAAAGAGTTCCGCCAGCGTCTCGTAATCGGCCGGCTCCTTGACGGCATGCTCCAGCAGATCCGGGATGGAGGAGCCAGAAGCCCGCAGCACCAAGGGAGCCGTGGAGCGGGTTGTCAGACAACGGGCGCCCAGATGATACGTCACCTTAAGCTCGGCGGGCGTTTCCTCCACTTCGTAATCCACGGCCGAGAAGTCGGCCCAGTAAGGGAAATCGGGATGATTGTAGAAACCCAGCGCACGGTGCGTGAGGCCACCCTGGTCGGCGGCGGAAAGAAAGTGCGGCACAACGGAGTGAAAACCAAGATCCAGGCGGTGACCTATCTCCCGTAAGCTGCAGTTCACGAACTCCGCGGGAAGCGTGCCCTGGGCCCGGTTGCGGTTGTACCAGATGTCCAGACGCGGCACGAAGAGAAGACCTTCTGGCGTAGCTCCCCGCAGCACAGCCAGCAGGCGTTCCCGCCACGTGTGCGGCATGCATGTCGCCGATCTTGCCGTTGCGTCTCCCATGGCCTTTATCATCCTCCACGTGAAACTAATTCTCGGGCGCCGATCCGTCCTTCATCTTTTGCCAGAACCCCACTCGAAATTCATGCTCTTTTTGCGTTTCTTCCGGGCCCCAAGGCCACAAAACATGGGGTTGCGACGTTCGTTACAAAGAGAACCCCCTATTGGCCTCAAGCGCAAGATAACGCGGCGCAACTGTTTACAAACCGGCGACTAATTGACAAACTGGCTGCAACTTAGATTGCCAAAGAGAGGGCGCATGGATCCGGCGTTCATGGCAAAGCAGTTCAACGTCGCAGGGCGACTGGTCGCAATTACCCCCACCGGAACCGGCAACGTTAATGAAACGTACCTCGCCGTCTTTCGCACCCACTTTTCCGAAGAGCGGTGCATCGTCCAGCGCATCAACAAACGGGTTTTCACTCGTCCCGAATGGATTATGGAAAACATGCGCGTGCTTACGGACCATGTGTACCGGCGACTGGAACAGGAAGAAGACGAGGCCGATCGCATTTGGCAGCTTCCCCGCCTGATCCCGGCGCGCGACGGTCGGGATTTCGCGGTGGACGACGACGGCGAGTACTGGCGAGCCATCACGCTGATCGCCTCCGCCAATTCCCATGACAAAACGCAAGGGGCGGAACATGCCTTTGAAGCGGGCGCCGTGCTGGGGCAATTCCACCGCCTGGTTTCCGACCTCGATCCCACGCTGCTGCGAGACACGCTGCCAGGCTTTCACGTGACGCGGCTTTGCCTTCAGAAATACGACCAGACTGTCACGACGCCTGCGGCGGCACGGCGCCTGAAAAGCTCCATGGAAGCCAGACGGCTCAACCGCTTTGTGGAGGCGCGGCGTTCGTTTGCCTCGATCCTGGAAGACGCCCAGACGCGGGGAGATAAGAAGCGTCCCCAAATCGATTGACAATGGTGGGCGCTTTGGAACGAAGCACCGTGTAGATGCCTCCCACCTGCTGGCAGGTCTCCCACGAAACCTCACAGAGCAGCCTGGACACGTCCGGCCACGGCGCATCGCCGTCTTGTCTTGGCAACGCCGATTTGGCGTTCATGAGCAGCACCCCCACAATGGCCAAGAAACTACGCGGGAATGACGGGGTTGTCCAGTCTGCTCCGCACCCTCTGCGCGAACCCTCTCCGGGTCCGTGATCCGTGGTCTATGGTCTCTCCCCTTCCGCCATCCCGCCTTCCGCTTCCCCCTTTTACCGCTTCCGTAGGTAAAAAATGCAAATTTCTCTTGCACTCTCGAGCCGATTGCGCTGTGGATTGTTTTGAGGGGTGAGACGAGGGGTCGGAATGCGGGAAGGAGCAAAAATCTTCAGAATGCAACCGAAAAAACTCGGTTTCCGCCTTCCCAACCGTCGCTTCAGCCGCCGAACAACGC
>CALHGX010000040.1 GCA_938031185.1 uncultured bacterium | reverse complement strand
CCCAAACACGCCCGCCGCTCCTTCCACGAGCATCCGCTTCCAGTGGGCGATCACCGTCGGGTGGACCTTGAACATCGCACTCAACTCGCTCAAGGTCCGAACACCCCTCACGGCCTCCAGAGCCACCTTCGCCTTGAATTCCTCCGAATGCTTCCGCCTCTTCGTCGCCATCTCAGAACCCCCGCTTTCTTGGACGTCATCCTGCCAAAATCTTGGCTTAGCTACCTGTCCAAAAAACAGGGTGCACTACCGTCTGTAGGGAAAGGCCTGACAGATAAAAGACAAAAGCGCCCCCACACACAGGACCCACCGGCAGGCCAGTATAGCGGGGGCATCAGAAGCTTTTTCGCCCAACCCAAGCCAGGCTTCAACGCCAGACGGACGAAGGCGCATCGAGGCGCAGCCAAGCCTTGTCGAACTCGCGCGAGCCATACAATGCCGGCGGTGCAGAGGGGCCGTTGTGCTGGTAGATGATTATTCTTGGCGCGCGCGAAGGTCCGATCAGCACGACTGGAGCGTATGTCGCGCCAGGCTCGCGAAACAATTCGGTCTTCCAATAGTGAGGCTGTTCGACGAACAGAACAAAATCCGATGCATGCCCTGAAGGCACGGGCTGCTGTCGCAAATAGTAGGCGGCAATGGAAGCTTTTTCGTTGGTGCGATAGCTGCCGCGCAGTTGTCCCGTTCGGAACAAGTATCCGGCCGTCTTCCAACCACGGTGATACGGAAAGCCAAACAGGCCGTCGCGTCGAAACAGGGGCGCGCCGGTCAGCATTTGTTCCGGCTCGTGCGACAATAAGCGCCTATAGGCCTGCTGCGCCGTCATCGTCAAGACCACGACCATTCCTCCCAACAATGCCGTTCGAAGGCCATATCTCGCCACGGATTTTCGCAACCCGCCAACCAGGCGCCACAGGTTCTGCGCACCGCCTCCCGCCAGCAAAAGCCAAGGCCAGAAAAAAGTCTGAACATGCGTGTTTGGTTTGCGCATGATGACCATGTATGTCACGAAAAAGGGGAGAAACCAGGCGGCCAACAGAATCCCGATCCGACGTGGCATCCGCAACAGCCCCGCCCATCCCAGAACGGCAAGGGCAACAAGGTAGAGCGGGTGGTTGTAGAGGAGGCTTGATCTCCAAAAGGGGCGCACATTGAAGCCGAGTCCACGCCCAAACCGTGGGGCCGCGTAGGATAGGACCTTGCCGGCAGAAGAAGAACCGGCAACCATTGGACAGTAGAAGATGGCCACAACGGCAAGAAAAAGCAGCACCCCAACCAATATGGACTCGCCTCGTAGCCGACGCCCGTCCCCCGCAGGCCACCCGGCCGCTACAACCGCCGGCAAGAGCAGCAATCCCTCATAGTGCGCCGCGGCGGCCAGACCGGTCAACGCGGCCCCCGCCCACAATCCCCACCGGCGCATTCCCTCGTTCGATCCACGCGCCGCATCCCAGAAGCAGCCCAGCGCCAGTAGAGACGCCAACGCGCCTGGCGCCTGATATTGGACAATGCGAGAAAAAACGATCCCATAGCCGAACAGCGCCGCAAGCAGGCCTGCGGCCAGACCGGCACCAAAACCAAACAACCTTTGCCCCAGTCGTGCAAGAGCGATCACCGCGGTCATTCCCGCCATCGCAAAAGGAAGTCGCAAGACGCATTCTGCCGGCGTGCCGGTCAGAGCGTAGGTCGCGGCCGGAACCAACACCTGTAACGGCGGTCGTCGCATGGAGCTCAGCACATCCCTGTCGCCTTGCATCAAACGCAACGCCGGCCACACACAATTGTCCGCTTCGTCGCCTTGAAAATCCGAATAGCCAAGCCATGGCAGCCGCAGGAGTCCGGCAAGCAGCCACATCACCATCCATACCATCCATTCCTTTTGCCGGCTTGAAGCCAGCCCATCACCGCCTGCTTCATTCTCCTGGCGAGGCACAAGCCAAAGCGCGGCACTGCCGGCCAAAAGAAGCGGCAAAAACACGACGGCCGCCGCCCCGGTGACTTTCGAGAGGATCAAAAGCCCTGAAGGCACCACCAACAGAGAAAGCCCTACGGCCAGCGCGACCTGATCAACGAGGGCTCGCCCCACCCCGCCGAGCCATCCGAAAGCCAGCGCAAAGCCGGGCGCAAAAAAAAGCAGCAGGCCGGCCACTGTACGCGCAGGCCCAGGGGGCGCGAACGAAACCACCGCCGACAACAGCAGATGCGCCAGTAGCCCCAACCAAACTGTCGGGAACCGACCCCGTCCGAGCGACGCCCCCACGAAACGCCTAATCGCTGACCTGGCGTTCATGGGCGGTCTCCGCCAACCGTGGCGGAGGAAGAGGCCTGGGGCAGGCGATAGACCCAAATTATTGGATTATGGAAGCCGTAGGTTTGCAACGAGAATCGGGGGCGGAACTCGCGCACCTGTACGGCGTCGCGTAGCAAATCCCGGTACCGTTCGCGAATGGCGGCGGCGGTGGGATTGAACGGCGCGCTGTAATCGTAACGCCCCAGGCGAAAACTATTCAACACCAGATAGTCCGCCCCCCAGCGGCGTAGGCTTTCCGGGCTTTCCCGGTACATCCGACGGGCGTACCGCACATGAAATTTTTCCGTGGAGGGCCTGGGAGAGTAATACGCGTCATCCAGAAAAACCCGAGCCCCGGGCTCGAGGTGGGCATTGATCCAATCGGTTGCCGTCAGGCGCGTATCGCGCGGCAGTTCGGCGGTCACCAGCGCGGAATGCAGCAGCGGGACAAAGGCGCAAAGCGCCATCACAGCCCAGGCCACTCCGCGCCACGGCCGCGCTTGCCGGGCATCATACAGCGCCAGCAACGCCCACGCGGCAAACACACAGAGCATAGGCACCACCTGATGCAAGTACCGCGCAAAAAAAGGAAACGGTTTGGCCAACCCCTTCTCGGCCGCAAGATAGTTGACCAGCACAAAGACCGCAGCGAACCATTCCAAGGGCCGGCGGCGCCACAGCGCCATGAGCCAACCGGCCAATGCGGCGGCCATCAGCGGAAAAGTCAAACCCGGCAGCAACGCATAACGCAGGTAAAAAAGCCACCAATAGTCTCCGCCGCGGATGGCTGTGCCGTCGTGATGCCCGCGTTTCACATATTCCGCTTGCGCATGAAGCGCCGCGCAAAAAGCCCGCCAGTTCGTGACGACAAACGGGTTGAAGAGCAGAAAACCAGCAGGAATCAAGAGTAGCCCCACTAGGAACCACGGATTGAAGGCCAGCCGCAAACGACCGGGGGCCGGCGCGGAAAGCGCGGCCAAGACATGCGCTAACAGATAAAAAGGGATTAGGCCGAAGCCCGCGTACTTGGCAGAGGCCGCCAAGCCGATGCACAGTCCGGCCGCCGCATAATTAAGCCCCCGCGGCTCCCGTATCATCCGCAGCAGGAAGAACAGCGCGGCGTTCGCCAACAGCATCAGGGGGATGTCTTCTTTGAAATAGCGCGAGCCGATGACGCTGACCGGCGCCACAGCAAAAAAAAGGGCCGCCATCAAGGCCACTCGGCGATCGTTGAACAACACCCTTGCCATGGCGGCCGTTAGCGCCACTGTTGTCACAGAGCAGGCGATCATGTAGAGCACCGTCAGATCCCACAGCCACAGGTTGTCGGCTGCGCCGAAAAAACGGGACAATCTGAAAAGCCCCGCCGTGGTGTAAATGAGAAAGTAGGGTTGGTTGTAACTGAGAGGCCTCGTATGCCCGCGCACCACCTGTTCCGCCATAAGATACTTCGAGTAGGCATCGTACGTAAGGGGCATCTGGTCCGTCAGTCGGTCAAAGCGGAAGTTCCACACCCGCAAGGTGGCCGCCAGCATTAGTACCGCGAACAGGGTTATGCCCCACCAGCAACGTTTGAAAAGCGGTCGGGCCAACGTCGTCTGGGCACGGGGGGAACTGTCCAATTCTGGTCTTGTCAATGGCATCGGCTTGACCAAGAATCATAGCAGCCGGTTGAAAGTGCGGCTACAAGGAAAGGGGCGGCGCTGTGCAGGTGTCCGTGGTAGTGCCCGTTTACAACGAGCAGGAGAACATCCTGCCATTGGCGGAAGAATTGGATCGTTTGTCCGGCCAGTTGCCGGGATTGGAAGTCGTCTTCGTGGACGATGGAAGCCGGGACGAAACTTGGTGTCGCATACAGGAAGCCGCGGCGCGGCATCCGCGCGTGCGCGGCGTCGGCTATTCACGCAACCGCGGGCAGAGCTTCGCCATGCTCTTTGGGCTGCACGAAGCCAAGGGCGACGTGCTCGTCACCATCGACGGCGACATGCAGAACAATCCGGCGGACATCCCTCGACTGGTCGCCGAACTGGCCGGCGCGGATGTCGTTTGCGGATACCGGGCCAAACGCAAGGATACTTGGGCGCGACGCATTGGTTCGCGACTGGCCAATCGCATCCGCAATCAGTTCACCCACGACGGCATTCGCGACACGGGCTGCAGCCTGAAGGCGTTCCGACGCGCCTGCGTCGCCGATCTGCCGCCGGTGGAGGGCGTGCATCGCTTCATGCCGGCCTACTTCAAGCTCAACGGCCGCGTGGTGAAGGAAGCCGCTGTTGACCACCGCCCCCGACTGCGGGGGCAGTCGAAGTACACCAACCTGAAACGGCTTCCCCGAACGACTTTCGATCTCCTAGGGTTTATCTGGTACCGCAGACGATACCTCCCGCCGCTTCCGGAAAACGAGGCCCGGCGTCTTTGACGCGCAGGCCTCAAAAGAGATGCCGCAAGCCGATCCCCAGCCCATAGGTGCTCAACGGAACCGTGTAAGGGCCCTTATCCTGCACCAATCTCCCGTTGATGTAGATGGGGTGCATAACCTCCGTCTCGAAACGGATGTAGCGCAGGCAGGCGTCCAGCGAGATATTCTCGGTCAGCCGCACTTCGCATCCCGCTGCCAAGGAGACGCCTGGCGAGTGGTCGTCAGTCACCAGTTCCTGCACCTGCCCGCTGGCGGTAAACTGCGGATCACCGCGTTTGTGCCATTCCTCCGGATTGCCGTAGTCGAACTCCCACCAGCCTTGCGGCTCAAAATCGCTCGAAAAGAACGCCAGTCCGGCGACCGCATACGGCCGGGCCGGGCGACCGCTGCGGCCGCGGACCACCGCGCCAATCAGCGGACCTCCGAACAAAAAATCTCCGTCAGAATAGCCGTGGGGGGTGGTCTTGGTCCGCGCCCGCATCCGGTCCCACGCCAGCTCCATTCCCCAATTAGGATGAAAAAACCAGTCCGCATAAACCCGGGTTGGCATGATGTCCTGGACGGCGCCCAGATGGTTGATCGTGCCGACAAAAGAGGCGCGATCGGACTCCGCCATCCGAAAGACGAAGAAGCGGGTGCCGACCACCAGCCGCTCGGCGACCACCCGGCCGAATGCCGTCTCCCGCCACGACGAAACGGGCGGCATATCCTGTTGCGCCCAACCACACCACGGCGCACAGGCCGCAAGGAGGCCCGCCAGTTGCCCCCAACACGTCCTTGCCTGTTTCATTGAGTCAATCCTCTCCAACACCTTTGTGGTCGCCGGCCAAAAAAAGCGGCGCGGCTGCATAAATTAAACCGGCGAGGACAAACGCGGCCGTGAACCCGAAGTGCACGGCGAGCAACACGCTCAACGTCGAGCCAATCACCGTGAAATAGCCGTTCACCGCCCACGCCCAAGGGATCACAAATCGACCGCGATCAGCCAGATACCGGATGCCTGTAGGCATCGGCATGCCCATGAAGAAGCCCGCGATGCCGGTGAAACCCAGCGCCACCAGCACGCGCACCGGCAATGGCCGCCCAAGGAAGCGGCTGGTGACGTGTCCCATGGAGAAATACAGCGCGAGCACCACCAGCGCAACCAAGGGCAGCAGCCGGCGCAGCGTGGCCCTGGAGGTCCCCAATGCACCGGAACACAGGCTGCCCAATCCCGCGAATACCAGCAGGCTGCAAAAAACCGTGGCAATGCTGTATACCGGCGCGCCAAGAAACAACACGAGCTTATGGATCAGACATATCTCCACGATGATAAAAGCCATGCCGAGGCACGCAAAGTAGCCCAGTTCCCGGCGATGAACCCGTAGCGCCTCCCGCAACTCCCGCCGGGACAGCATCGGCAATCCAAAAAACACACTGGCCAGAACCAACGCTTCGAGCAGCACGATCAGCGGCGGGAGGTCGCCCGGCGGCACGCGCCGGTCCAGCACGTTCGGCGGCTCGATATGCCGGATCTCTCCGGGCAGGCCCGCCGGACGCGCGCCATCTTTCAGTCCAAGGATCTTCATGCGGTTGAAAAACGGCCGATTGTCCGTCGTGGGCGCAAACGTAAAGCATCCCATCCGATGGTAGGGAGAGGGATCATCGGCCGTGACCATGCGATAGTACAGATTCTCGGCCAACGCCGGCAGGTCATTCGTCCGGTAGGGTGCATACACGATGCGTCGGTTGTGCTCGCCTTGCGAGAAGAACTCAAAAAGCCGGTCAATTTCTTCGGGGGTGAATGGCGATTTCTTCATAAGGAACGAGTTGATGACCCAGTTGGCGCCTTCACAAACCACCATATGCTTGGAATATTCCTCCGGGCGCAGTCCCATGCGGCGGAACATCTCAATGCCGGTGCTGAGCATGCGGATGGAGCCGTATCGGCTGATAGCCAGGATGCCGTCGTCCGTCAGCCGGTCGTAGAAGTCCTTGAAGGACTCCGCGGTCAACAGGTAACTCTCACTCAGATTGAGCGCCCCGTTTTGAAAGGCGATGGGCGTGAAATTGTTCACCTGCTGGATCACGTCGAATTTCTGGTCCGTGTTGCGCAGATAGCTCCGCCCTTCATCCACTACCATCTCGCTGTAATCGCCGTCGGTGAACAACCCGCCCGCGAATTCCCGGTAGGTATTCGTCACCAAATGCGCGATGGTTGGATCCATCTCGACGCCCACCACGCGGCGGGCGCCCAGCATGAGCGCGTACAGTGAGTCCTCGCCGCCGGAGGTGCCGATCATGCAAACGGTATGGTTGGTTTTGGAAAGATGCGGCAGCGCTTTGTGGTCCAGCACCTCGGCGGCGCGCGCCAGCGTCTTTTCCCGTTGACCGCGCAACCGTTCGTAGTCGCCGTCAAAGCGCACAATGGAGGACTCGTTGACGCCGCCGGCAATCCAAACCCGCTTGCGGTTCTTGTCCCGTCCCAGTGGCGCGATATCCACGCGCGACAACGCGCTCCAGCCCGTGGCCTCGATCCGGCCCGCGCGCATGTCCTTCACAAACCCGCGCTTCGGGACATGCACACGCAGCGGAAGCTGTCGCGCCACGCGGGGCGTCCACCACCACAGTCCGGCGGCCGCCACCGCCAGCAACACCAAGGCCAGCCCCCGGGCGGCCGCCCGATGCGGCGACGACAGCAGGAACAACGCGCCAGCCACCACCGCCGCCATGGCCGACACCACCACAAGCCCCTGCGGTTCAAACAACGGGATGAGAGGCACGAGCGCAAAACTGCCCACACCGGCTCCTACCAGGTCCGCAAAGTAGTACACGTTCGCCTGACGACCGCGGTGCTCGAACAGGTAGCTGATGACAAAGCCAAAAAACAAAAATGGCGTGGCCAGCGCAAAAAAGACGACGCTCACACGCCCCAGCTCCGAGGGCCATCCGCGCGGCGCTTCCGGTAAATGGATAGGCACGAAGTTCATCACAAGAAAGGCGCCGAAAACCGCCCCGCCGCACAGGACGCTGTTCAGCGAGAGAAAGCCTGCTTCCGGATAGCGCAGAAGGCGGGGGAAGCGGGTCAGCAGCACCCCGCTCAAGCCCAGCCCGAACATGGCCGTGCTAATGACCAGGTACGCATAGTTTGCCCAGAGGCTGAACTCAAAAATCTTGGTCGCAGTGATTTCGAACAACAGCGTGGCGGCTGCCGCGAGGAAAATCGCCAGAAGTTCATTCCATCGGGGACGCATCATAAAGCGGGCAACCTTCCTTCCTGAAGGAGAGGGGCAACGGGCCGCGCATTACAACGGCCGCCGGCCGCTCCAAACCCGGCGGATACTAACCGGAAGTTGGCAGAAGGAGCAAGCTGGAACAGCGCCGACGCCGGCGGAATCAATCCACTGCGTCGGCGAAGGCCAAGGCAATCAACTGGGTCCCGGCGTCGTTCGGATGCAAGCCGTCGGCGTTGAACAAACCCTCCCCATCGCCGAATTCCGCCTCCAAGTCCACCAGAATGGCGCCTTCCTCGGCCGCTAGCTTGCGAATCCACGGATTGAGCGCGCTGACGCCGCCCTGAAACACCGCATGCACTCCAATCATTGGCGTAAGCGTCGCCACCACCGGCACGCATTGATTCGCTCGCGCCGCCTGGACCATCGCTCGAATACTGCCGGCAATCGCCAGAGGATCCACTCGCCCAATGACGTCGTTGGCCCCGTACAGAATCAACAGGTAACCGGGCTTGTACGCAGCCGCTGCGGCCGAAACCTGCCCGACTGCGGAAACCGCCTTTTGCCCCGGCACCCCGAGGTTCACCACCTGTTTGCCGGTCAGCGCGGCCAGCCGGGCGGGCCAGGGTGTTGCGGCTAGTTCACTCCCGGCCGTGATGCTGTCGCCCACGGCCACACACAGGTTGGGGTTGTTGTCTCCCAAATCCTGCGGTGCCAGTTTCTCGTCTTTTTTTTCGCAACCCGCACTCAACGCCAATATGGCCGCCAGTAAAATGCCGGCGTGCGCGCAGCAGGAACCGGAACAGTTCATAAGTCGGAATCCGAATAGCTTGGCCGTTTGATCCCGATACTGGTGGGCACTACAGGATTTGAACCTGTGACTTCTTGCGTGTGAAGCAAGCGTTCTCCCACTGAACTAAGTGCCCAAAAATAAACCGCCAACCGTCGTACAGTCGCAGAAAACGCCACAATTTGTCAACGCAGCGTTGCGATGTTTATCCGAATGCGGAGGGGCTCAAACCAAGAGCATCTCGTGCCTGTTTTCTCTGATTGACGCGCAGCCGGTCCTCTGCATTACCATGTCACGTGGAAACGAGGTGCGCCATGACGGCAAGATCACAGGTTGTCCACCCCGCCTTCGGTGCGGGACGCTGGTTCCCTGGACAGGCTCGTCCATTACGTTCTATGATCGAAAGCTTCCTCAAGCAGGTCATGCTTCCGCCGCCCGAGCGCCCGATCCTGGCCGCTGTTTCTCCACACGCCGGTTATGTGTATTCCGGGCCTGTCGCCGGTTTTGTGTTCCGCGCACTCCAGGACGCCGCCGACCGGTTTGGACCGCCTGACACCGCCATCGTTCTGGGCTTCAGCCATCGCACCTCCTTCCCCGGCATCGCCTGGCTGGAGGGGGACGCCTTCTCCACGCCGCTCGGGGAAACACCCTTGGATCGCGAGACAGTGGCTGCGATGTTGGCGACCGATCCGTTACACCACAGCAATCCCTCACCTCATGCCGGTGAGCATTCGGCCGAAAACCAGATTCCTTTCGTCCAGGTCGCTCTGCCGAACACCCGCCTGGCCGTCGGCCTCACCGGCGACCATAGTCGCCGCACCATACAGGCGCTGGTAAAAGGCTTGGAAGCGACGGCCGCCTTCAGGCGAATCGTTGTCATCGCCAGTTCTGACATGTTGCATGATCCCGACTATGACCTGGTCACACGCACCGACCGTGGCACGCTGCGCCTGATCGAAGCAATGGATACCGAGGGGTTGCTGCAGGCATGGCGAGCGGACCATCAGATACTTTGCGGCATCATTCCTGTGGCGGCGGCCCTCGGTTTCGCCGCTCGTCAGGGCGTCCGCCGAGCTGAAATACTCCACTACCGTAACAGCGGCGATGACCATCCCGAGAGCCGCGGGGAATGGGTGGTGGGATACGGGGCCGTGGTGTGCCGCTCATGAGCGCCCCACCCACATCACTGCGCGTCACACTGCTGCAGACCTCGGCTGGAACGGACATCGAGGCCAATTTCCGGGCCATCGAGCGGATGTTGCCAGCGGCCGGAGGAGCCGACATCATCGTGTTGCCCGAAGTGTTTGCTCTGCGGGGCAGTCACACCGACTATCGCCGACATGCCGAGCCCCTGGAGGGAACCATCCTCCGCCGGGTGGCTTCTTGGGCGGCAGAACGCAAGGTCTGGATGCTGGCCGGCAGCATCATCGAACGCGCCGGCCGTCGTTTCCACAACACCTCCGTGCTTTTCGATCGCCGGGGCCGACGAAAAGCTGTCTACAGAAAAATTCATCTCTTTGAGGCGCACTTGGAAAACGGCATCGTGGTTCGGGAACGCGACACCTATTCGCCCGGACGAACACCGGTGATGGCCTCCATCGAGGGGTGGCGCTGCGGCTTGGCCATTTGCTATGACTTGCGTTTCCCGGAACTGTTCCGCCGCTACGCCGCGCGGGGCAGCCACATCCTGTTTTTGCCGTCCAACTTCACCCAACGCACCGGGCGCGATCACTGGGAAACGTTGATTCGCGCCCGCGCTATAGAAAATCAGTGCTTCGTCGTCGCCCCGAACCAGTGCGGCGTCAATCCCGTCACGGGCGTGGCAAGCTACGGCCACAGCATGGTGGTGGGCCCTTGGGGGGAGACCTTGGTCGCCCTAGGGGCGCGGGTTGCGGCCGCTTCGGTCACGCTCGATTCCGCCCGTCTGGATGAAACACGCCGCCGGATTCCCGCGCTGCGGCATCGCCGGCTCTAACCAGTGATCTCGCTCTGCGCCATCAACGAAACCAGCCCCCTGCTGATAACCTGCGGCCGGGGCATCGCGCCGTTTACCGTCCGCGAACTCGCCGCCTTGGGGTTCGCCGCCACGGAGGAAACGGCCACCGCGATCAAGACGCGAGGGACCATGGATGATGCCATGCGGCTGAACCTGTGGTTGCGCACCGCCCAGCATGTCCACAAACTGCTAGCTCGCTTCACCGCGCGGGACGCACAGGAGATGCACGAGCAGGTCGGACGCCTTCCTTGGGAGGAATGGATCCCGGAGGACGGTTACGTGTGCGTCACATCCGCCGTCAGCACGCCCTCCATCCGCGATCCTCGGTTTGCCAACGTCAAATGCAAGGACGCCGTGGTGGATCGCCTTCGCTACGCCACCGGAAGACGGCCGAATTCCGGTCCCCGTCAGGACCACACGGTCTTGTTCCTACGGTGGAACGGATGTTCATGCGAACTATACTTGGACACTTCCGGCGAGCCGCTTCATCGCCGCGGCTACCGCCGTTTCCCGCTCCGGGCACCGATGCAGGAAACACTGGCCGCCGCCGTGATCATGGCCACGGACTGGACGCCGCCGGAGCATTTCGTCAACCCGATGTGCGGGAGCGGAACTCTCGCCATCGAAGCGGCGCTGATGGCCGCCGAGCGGGCGCCGGGGCTGGGCCGGGCATCCTTCGGTTTCATGCACGTCAAGACCTTCGATTCTTCGGCCTGGCGGCGCATCCGGGAACGCGCCGAATCGGCGCCGCCCGCAAGGGGCGCGGCCCGCATCATCGCCTCCGACCGGGACGACCGCGCGGTGGAGGCGGCGCGCCGTAACGCAAGCGCCGCCCACATCGAGCACCTTGTTGATTGGGCCGTCTGCGACTTCGCGCAAACATATCTTCCGACGGGCGGAGGCGTGATCGTGTTGAATCCGGAATACGGCCGCCGAATGGGAGAAGAGGAGGCGCTGATCGCCGAGTATCGCCGTATCGGCGATTTCTTCAAACAGCACGGGCAAGGGTTCCGGGGATACGTTTTCACCGGCAATCTTGACCTGGGCAAGCGCGTTGGCCTGCGCTCTTCGCGGCGCTTGCTTTTCTTCAATGGCCCCATCGAATGCCGCCTGTTGCGGTTCGACCTCTATGAGGGCACACGTCGCGCGCGCTACGCCGGGGCTTCGACCGGCCAGGCTGGAGCATCGCGCCAATGAGGGGCGGAGAGGAACTGATTCTGACGGTCACAGACGTCTCGTTCGGCGGCTGGGGCGTGGGGCGAGCCGGAAATCTCGTGGTTTTTGTTCGCGACGTCCTGCCCGGCGAAACGATTCGCGCGCGCCTGCGCGTCCCTTCCCGACGTTTCGCGCGGGCTGACCTGCTGGAAATCGTCACCCCCGCACCAACCCGCATCCCGTCCGCGTGTCCGCTGGCGGATGGTCCACCGCGCCGCCAAACCGGTTGCCCGGTGTCGGCTTTCTGTCCCGGCTGTGCCTACCAACATGCAGCCTATGAAACGGAAATAGCCCTTAAGCTGCAGCAGCTCAGGACCCTCCTTGAACGGCACGGCGGATGGACCGCTCCAAATATCCACCCCCCCCTGGCTTCGCCCGTGACCCTGGGGTATCGCAACAAGATCACCCTCCACGCTCAACGCGACGGACGTCAAGTCCGACTAGGCTACTTCATGGAAGATAACCGCACCGTGCTGGACGTGCCGTGTTGTCCTCTGGCCGCAGCCCCTATTCAAGAAGCACTGCAAGCGCTGCGCAAGAAGCCCGGTTTCATGGAAGGGCTGCGGGACGGATTGGCTGTCACGTTCCGCCATACCGACCATGACGGCGCCCTCTGGTGGCGGGGGCAGGCCGGTCCGAGGGCGGTCTGGCTTTCGGAGACAACGTCGCTGGGGCTCCTGGCCGTGCCCCGCGACAGTTTTTTTCAGGTCAACCCCAAAGTCGGCGCTTTTCTTCTCGAAACGTTTCGCGCAGGCTTGGCTGAAACCCGACCGGAGCGCGTGGCTGATCTTTTCTGTGGCGCGGGAGTTTTCGCTCTGGCTGCGGCGCAGGCCGGGGTACTACGCGTTTCCGGAGCGGACACCGATGGCGAAGCGATCCGCGCCGCAATATTAAACCGCGAGCGAATGGGGTGCGCGCCAGTGGATTTCATCACTGCATCCGCGGCAGCCGCTGTTCGCCGGCTCCGCGCCACGTGGCCAGACCGACAAACCGCTGTGCTGGTTGATCCGCCCCGCGACGGTCTTGGGCGCAACATGATCCGTCTGCTCTCGGCATGGCATCCGGAGTGGTTGTTCTATGTCTCCTGCGCTGCCGACACCCTTGCCCGCGACCTCGTTTGGCTGCGTGAAGGGGGATACGAACCTTTGCACACGCGGCTGCTGGATATGTTTCCGCGCACTGCGCACTTTGAATCCTTTACGCTGTTGCGGCATTCCGCGCCACGCCCTGATCGCTTCGTCGGCCTTCCGGGCAGGCTTGGGAACAAAGATGTTGCCAAAAGAAAGGAGTCGGCCTAGAGTTTCCAGTGGTGGGGCCGAGTGACGGCCACAACATGGAGGACTCGTCGTGAGAACACCAGTTTGTTTCGCGTTGATTCTTGGCGTCGTGGCGGAAAGCGCGTTCCTCACCCATGCCGTCGCACAGGAAGCGGAAAAGGCGCGCGGACCGTCCGTGGACTTCATCGTTGAAGCGCGCCCCGCTTCGCTCTTCATCGTGACCGAAGGCAAGAAATTCGAATCGAACGGAACCAAGCTTTCCACGCTCTATTACATGCCAAACGTGGATGCGGGCGTGGGGCTCGGATGGGACCGACTGTATCTGGACCTCACCGCCGGAGCCGGCATGCTGGTGAATGACGGATTTCGATCCGCCTTCCTTCAGGCTTCCGCTGCGGCGGCTTGGGCCATCGACACCTCGTTCTCCCTCGGTCCCCGGGTTGGCTTGATTCACCTGCTCAATCCGGAATGGCTGGAAGACGACTCCGCCGAGTTTGACGGAAAAACCGGATGGATGGCGGGCCTGCAGATGAGCATCGGGGAGCGGATTTCTTACATCGTGTCTGCTGATCTGATCTCGGCCAAGCCCGATGTCCAAGGCGTTCCCAACCGGGACAAATTGGATCTGACGGGCATCGCCCTTCAGTTCGGCGTGCGCGGGGAGTTTTGAGCGGCCTCGCTGAACACTTCGCGCGGCGCAAGGATCAGGAGCACCTTGGGTTCCTCCTGATCCTTTCTTTTTTCGGTCTTGCCCACCACAACCAGCCGCAGTTCCATTTCGCCCATGCCGAAGACATATTCTCCCGCCTGGAGCAACGGCAACGTAAACATTCCGGTGTCGTCCGTCTTCGTTTCGGCGATCAGCTTGCGATCGGTCTTGAACGGCTCAGCGCCCGGTTCCGCGCCCGGTTGCGACCAAATCCTGATCGTCAGTCCCTCCACAGACCGGCGCTCTTCGCTGCGGGTTTCCAACATGACAACACGGCCCCGTACTGTTGCCTCCTCCATCACAATGGGAATCGAACGCACCGGCTTCTTCTTAGACTCGGCCCTGCTCGAAGCCGGCGCAAGCA
>CALHGX010000039.1 GCA_938031185.1 uncultured bacterium | reverse complement strand
CGCCCCACGCCCGGAACCGGTCCGCTCGCACCGCCGTGCCGCCGTCTCTGTCAGCGGCGTCGACCACCTGATCGAAAAATGCCTTGTCGAGGACTGGCCCGGCATCGGTCTCGAACTGCTCACCAACAGCGCCCGCATCCGGGTGGCCGGCTGTTTGCTGGATGGGTGTGGATGGGCCGCACCACGGCAACCGGCGTTGTTCGCCTCTGGCTCGGCCCATGTCCTGGAAGCCAACACCATTGCCAATAGTCGGCATGCCGCTATGGAATGCGACGAGCTGTGGAACGCCCGCGTTCAGCGCAACGACTTGCACTCCAGCGGACGCGAGGCCGACGGAGGCGCTGCGTTAACACTGCGGGGCAACGGCAAAGGGAGCATGATCCGCCGGAACTGGATTCATGACGGACACGGCCCCAAGTGGGACGCCGTGGCGTTTGGCGACGGCGCCATGAACTGGCTGTTTCACCGCAACATCGTATGGAACCACCAAGGGGCCGCCGTTCGTTTTCTCGGCGCGGCACAATCGTGCCTCATTTTCAACAATTCGTTTTGGAATAACGGCGCCGGACTCGTGTGGTCCTCCTCCTCATCGTCTGCTCAGGCGATGCAGGTGTTCAACAACATCCTTTGCAAGAGCGGGACGGTTCCAGCGGAGCTGGCTACTGCCCGTCACAACTTCATTGGCAATCAGCCAGGCTGGCGCAATCCGGATGCGCTGGACTTTCGTCTCGAAGAGGACTCGCCTTGCCGGAATGTCGGGGAACCGCCGCCGGACACAGATGATCCATCCGCCGCGGATCTTGGCGCCATGCCTTGGAGCGAAGACGATTGGCTGGCCGGTTGTGAAGAGGCCGGCTGGCCGCCCCCCGCTGCACCGTAAGCAACGGGACAACCCCTGCGACGGCGCATCATCGTCACCCCGCTCTCTATCACAATCCTGCTCGCCATCATCGCAACACAACGTGACCCGAATCGCAATTGCACTCGCCTTCGCAAAAAAGAAAGGACGGGGATAACCCCGTCCTTTGTCCCGCGTTGCTCTCGGCGGGCCGTCCTTTATTCGGCTTTGATCTCTATTCGCTTCTGCGCTTCGCGGCTTTCGGCCCTCTTGGGCAACACCACGCTCAACACGCCCTTCTTGAAGGTCGCTTTGGCCGCACCCTCGTCCACGTCCGCCGGCAACGCAATGGACCGTGTGAAGGAACCATACGACCGTTCGACGCGATGATAGGATTTGTCCTTTTCCTCCTTTTCCTCCTTCTTCTCGCCGCTGATGGTCAGCACGCCGCGCTCCAAACGAACCTCGATGTCTTTCTCGTCCATGCCGGGCAGCTCGGCCGAGACCCGCACCTCTTTGGCCGTCTCGCTTACGTCCACCCGCGGCATGAACTCCGAAAGGGCTTCCGTGCCCCAGATCCGCGGCGCCAAGCCAAACCCCTCAAAGAACTCGTCGAACAACCGATTAATGTCCCTCTGGAGAGCGCCCACGCCGCCGTGGTATCCGCGGCGAACCGGCACGCTTCCTCGATCACGCCATTTGATGATATCCCCAATCGCCATGGCACACCTCCTTTCACATTCCGCGGCCCTGATCCGGCCGCAATATATTTCCCTTACTTCTCGCTCGTGACGGTAATCTTTCGCGCCCTCGATTCCGCCATCTTGGGCAGCGTCACGCGTAGCACGCCATTATGAACCGCCGCAGCGATTCGATCCCGATCCACATCGCCCGATACGGCAAACTGCCGCCGAAATGTGCCGCCGACAAACTCCCGCAGCGCCGGCCGGAAATGCTCCGGTCGAACCGTCTCGCGCTCGCCCGTCAACGTCAACACATCCCGGTCCAGCGTCGCACTTACGCTCTTTTCGTCCACGCCCGGCATGTCGGCGGTCACGATCCATGCCGCGTCCGTTTCCTCTATGTCCACGGACGGCACAAACCGGGGCCTATCATTCTGCACGCGCAGCGCGCCGCTTTCGGACCTCTTCTCCATTGCCTTGCTCGTTGTGGCCGTCGTCATGGTTCATCCCTCCTACCGCAGGCCCGTCTCACGCCGGGCCGGCCTGAATCGCAATCTTTCTTGGCTTGTCCTCTTCCGCACGCGGCAGCGTGACGCGCAAAATCCCGTTCCGCTGCGCGGCCGTCACCTTGGCCGCATCAACCCTGAACGGCAACTCCAACGACCGCGAAAAACGACCGAACGGCCGTTCGGTGCGATGCCATGTCACATCCTTCTCCTGAACCGAGCGCATCCTCTCGCCGGAGATGGTCAACAGGCCGTCCTCCACGGAAACATCCAGATGTTCCGCATCCACACCCGGAACTTCAGCCTCGACCATCATCGCATCGTCCGACACCCACACGTTCAGGGCCGGAAAGGATGCTTCGCGCACCCCGCCGCCAAAATCGAAAAGCCGGTTCATTTCGTCCTGCAACCTCGTCAATTCATCCAACACTGACCAGCCATTCAAAATTGTGCCTTCCGCTTGCATGGTGACAACCTCCTTTCATCTTTTTTACTCCGTTTTTGCAATTAGCATGACAAATGCCATCTCTCGAAGCCTCTGCTCAAATTAGTCGTAAGTAACTTTCTTTCTGTGTGTTATTATCACAAAAGCTTCCTGAATAATATGCTATATTAGAGCCATAATGACCCACTACAATATGCTATCATCAAAAACGGCGCGTCATAATGACGCTCGGCATGCATCTTCGTTCGACCTGCTGAATCGAATGCAAAACCTACAGGGAAGAAATGGCGCTTTTTACGGTTTCCGCCAAGCGAGCGCCAATTCCAGGAACAGAGGCGATTTCTGCCGTGGGGGTTTCCCTTAACCGCGCCACGGATCCAAATCGCTCAAGGAGCGCCTTTTTCTTTTGGGGGCCCACACCAGGAATATCGTCCAATATGGATTCCCGAATCCTTCGGGCCCGAAGGCGCCGATGGTAGTCGAGGGCGAACCGGTGCGCTTCGTCGCGGATGCGCTGCAGAATGGGCAACGCCGCGGACTCCGCCGGCAACCGTAGCGGCTGCGGTTGGCCCGGCAGATACAATTCTTCGCGCCGCTTGGCCAGGCCGGCCACAGCGACGACATGGCGCTCAAATCGGCCCAATTCGCGACAGGCCGCCCGCAACTGAATCGCCCCCCCATCCACGAGCACCAAGTCCGGCCATTCCCCACCCTCGGTTTCCAATCGGCTGAAACGCCGCCGAAGCACTTCCGCCATCATGGCAGCGTCATCCCGGGCGGTCTGGCTCCGCACACGAAACCGGCGATAGAGCGCGCGATGCGGCCGCCCGCGAACCGCGCACACCAGGCTGCCCACCGCCAGCGTGCCGGAGATGTTTGAAATGTCATAGCACTCGATGCGCTGCGGCGGCTCCGCCAACCCCAACTCCGCTGCCAACTCCCGCAAGCCGGCCTCCGCCGCCTCTTCCTCCATCTCCGGCGTGCGAACCACGCGACGCCTCGCCCCCACAACCCGTTGAAGCGCCATCCGCACATCTCTCAATGCCGCCGCCTTCTCGAAATCCAGTTTGGCCGCGGCCCGCTCCATCGCCGCGCGCAGCTCCTCCAAATAGGCCGGTCTTTCGCCCCGCAGGAAGGCACAAGCCTCCTCCACCCGCTGCCGGTAGGCCTCCGCCCCGACCCGTCCGATACAGGGCGCGGAACAGAAACGAACGATGTCGGCCAGGCAGTGCCGATGCGTTTCGGCGTCGGGAATACGTGGCTTGCAGTGCCGCAGGCCGAAATGCTTCTCAAGAAAGTCAAGGGTCGCCCAAACGGCCGCCGAAGAGGGATAGGGACCGAAATACGTGGCGCCTTCTTCCCGGTTGAGGCGAACCGCCTGAAAACGCGGCAACGGCTCGCGCAAATCCACTCGCAGAAGCAGAAACCGCTTGTCGTCGCGAAAGCTGACGTTGAACCGGGGGCGGTACTCCTTGATGAGATGCCCCTCGGTGAGGGCCGCCTCGGCCTCGGTGCGCAGGGGAATCCACTCGATGTCCTCGGCGCTGTGAATCAAACTGCGAAGCTTTGGCGATCCGCGCCGCCTTGCCGCGGGCCGAAAATACGACAACACTCGACGGCGCAGCGACGTGGCCTTCCCCACGTAGATGATAACGCCGCGCCGGTCCCGCATGAGATAGCAGCCCGGCCGGTCTGGCACTTCGGAAAGCTTACTGCGAATGCGCGGCGAAATGTTCACGAAAGGGGCTCCGCCAAAAAGGACGCCACCGGCATCGCGTCGGCCTACGGCTGGCTGGAACGCGCCGCTTCTTGCTGTTCCAACCGCTTTAGTGCTTTTGCCAACTCGGCAGCAATCGCGTCGGGCGTCAAACCATATCGCTCCATCAGCAGCTCATTGGCCCCGTGTGGAATGAATTGCTCGGGCCACCCAAAGCGCCGCATTGCGCCCTGAAACCGCATCTCCACAAGAGCCTCTTCGACCGCCGAACCGAACCCGCCGGCGGCCACCCCATTTTCAATCGTCGCAAACACCCGGGCATACCGGGCATCCGCGGCCAGGCGTTTCCGATCAAGCGGGCGAACAAACCGGGCGTTGACCACGCCGACCGATATCCCTTCCTCGGCCAGCCGATCCGCTGCCGCCAGGGCCAGCGGAATCATGTCGCCCAAGGCCCAAATCTGCGCCTGCCAGCCCTCCCGCATGGTTTCAGCCTCGCCGTAAGGCACCTCCAGAAACTCCTCCACCGCCGGCAATCCCGGCCCCACTCCGCGCGGATAGCGAATGATGACGGGCCGCTCCCATTGCAGCGCGGTGAACATCATGTGCGCCAACTCTTCGAGGGATCGAGGCTGCATGATGGTCAGGTTCGGCGTGGTCCGAAACAGCGCCAGATCGAACACCCCATGATGGGTGGGACCGTCATCCCCCACGATGCCGGCCCGATCGAGGCACAACACCACCGGAAGATTCTGAAGACACACATCGTGTATGATGCCATCCACCACGCGCTGGGCGAAAGTCGAATAGATGGCCACGAAAGGCCGCAGACCTCGGGCGGCCAAGCCGGCCGCGAAGACCACGGCATGCTCTTCCGATATGCCCACGTCAAAAAAGCGATTCGGAAACCGTTGCGCGAATCCCGTCAAACCCGTGCCTGCCGGCATGGCCGCAGTAATGGCCACCACGCGTTCGTCGCGCGCCGCCAGCATTTCCACCGCGTTTCCGAATGCCTGGGAGTAGGTCGGCGCGCCAGGCCCGCTTAACGCGGCCCCTGTCGCCACATCGAACGGCGCCGCCCCATGCCACTGCTCGGGATAGGCCTCCGCCAGCGGATAGCCCCGACCTTTCTGCGTGGCAACATGAATCAGAATCGGCTGCTCCGCCCGGCGCGCAATGTCGAATGCCGACAGCAACGCCTTAATGTCATGCCCGTCAATCGGGCCGACATACCGCAGCCCGAACTCCTCAAACATAATGCTGTGTAGAAAGAGGCCCTTCAACGCCTCCTCAATCTTGAAATACATCCTTCGAAGCCATGAGGGCCCGCCGGAAAGACGGCCCACCCATGCCTCGAGCTTTCGCTTCCAATCGTTGTACCGCGGGCTGGCAAGCAGCTCGCCAAGCTGGCGGGCCAGCGAGCCGACGTTTTCCGAAATGGACATTTCGTTGTCGTTGACAATCACGATCAACCGCGAGGTGGCGCCTTCCACGTTGTTGAGTGCCTCAAGGGAAAGGCCGCAGCCCAGCGCCCCATCGCCAATGACCGCCACAACGTGTTCCCGCCCGCCCAGCCGGTCCCGCGCCGCGGCAAAGCCAAGCGCGGCCGACAACGCCGTGCCGGAATGCCCCGCGCCGAAGCAGTCATACGGACTTTCGCGCGGCGCGAGAAAGCCGGACAGCCCCCCGTACTGACGCAGTGTGCCGAATCGGTCACGCCGGCCGGTGAGCAGTTTGTAGGCGTACGCCTGGTGGCTGACGTCCCAGATGATCTTGTCTTCCGGCGGATGAAAAGTGCGCAGGAGCGCAATCGTCAATTCCACCACACCCAGATTAGCCGCAAGATGTCCCCCGGTGCGCGATACCGTCTCAATAATCGTCGTGCGCAATTCGCCGGCCAGTGTGCCCAGCTCTTCGAGTGTCAAACCGGCCAGATCATCCGGCCCGTTGATTCGTTCCAGCATCGTAAACACTCCGCCAACATCTCTCGCTCCACGGCATACCTTCGCACACCCGGCGTTCGCTGACAAGCGGGTGCGCCACAGAGCGTTCGTCAGGCGGACGGAGGCTTCTCCGAAGCGTCCTTCTTCGGCGCATGCACGCGAATATGCAGCTCGCGCAACTGCTTTTCGCTGACTTCGCTCGGCGCGTTCATCATCAAGTCCTGCGCCCGTTGGTTCATCGGGAAGGCGATGACCTCGCGGATGTTGGTCTCGCCGGCCAGCAACATCACCATGCGGTCCACCCCCGGCGCAATGCCGCCGTGAGGCGGCGCGCCAAGCCGAAACGCGTTGATCATGCCCCCGAACCGGCGATCCACTTCCTCCGGCGCATAGCCGGCAATTTCAAAGGCCTTGTACATGATTTCGGGGTCGTGATTTCGAATCGCCCCGCTCGACAGCTCACAGCCATTGCACACGATGTCATACTGATAAGCCGCGATTTCGAGCGGGTTCTTCTCCCACAACGCCTGCATCCCGCCCTGCGGCATGGAAAAGGGATTGTGCGAGAACGCGACTTTTCCCGTTTCGGGATCCAACTCGTACATCGGGAAGTCCACAATCCAGCAAAAGCGGAAAACGCGATCGGGAATCAGCTCCAGTTCGCGCCCAAGCTTCGCGCGCAAATCTCCGCTGATGCGCGACGCCGTCGCCGCCTCGTCGGCCACGAAAAAAACCACATCGCTCTCGCCCACGCCGCACCGCTGCGCCATCGCATCCAGATCCCCGGGGTCAAGGAACTTCGCAATCGGCCCCTTGACCGCCCCGCCCTCCCAGACGAGGTAGGCCAGGCCCTTGGAGCCGATGGCCTGCGCGTACGCCACGGTCTTGTCGAAGAAACTGCGGGGCCGGTCGGCAATGCCCGCCACGGGAATAGCCCGCACCACCCCGCCCTTCTCCACCACGGCCCGAAACGCATTAAAACGCGATGTTCGGAACAGATCGGACACGTCGCGCATTTCGATCGGAATGCGCAGGTCCGGCTTGTCGGTTCCATACTTCACCAACGCTTCGGCGTAAGGAATGCGCCGGAACGGCGGCACATCCACCGCCCAGTCGGAAAACTCGGTGAAAACGCCGTAAATCACCTCTTCCACAACCGCAAACACATCGTCCTGCGTCACAAACGACATTTCTATGTCCAACTGGTAAAACTCGCCCGGGGATCGGTCCGCCCGTGCGTCCTCGTCGCGAAAACACGGGGCAATCTGGAAATACCGATCGAAACCCGCCACCATCAGGAGCTGCTTGAACTGCTGCGGGGCTTGCGGCAGCGCATAGAACTTGCCCGGATGCACCCGGCTCGGGACAAGGTAGTCCCGCGCTCCTTCCGGGGAGCTGCTCGTAAGAATGGGGGTTTGAAACTCATGAAACCCCATTGCCATCATGCGCCGCCGCAGGCTGGCGATCACGCGCGAGCGCAGCAGGATGTTGCGGTGGAGCCGCTCACGGCGCAAATCCAGAAACCGGTAGCGCAGCCGCAATTCCTCCGGCGGCTCCTCGTCCACGTGCAAAGGGAACGGCAACGGTTCCGCCGCGCTTTCCACCGCCAGCGCCTCCGCCCGCAACTCCACTTCGCCCGTCGGCAGAGCGGGGTTCACCGTTTCCGGCGACCGCGCCACCACGGCCCCCGTCACCGTCACCACGCTTTCCAGCCGCAGCCGCTGCGCCGCTTCAAAGAATGACTGCCCAGGATGCACCACCACCTGCGTGATGCCGTAATGATCCCGAAGGTCAATGAAAAGCAGTTGCCCGTGATCCCGTTTGCGAAACACCCAGCCGGACAGCCGAGCCGTCGCGCCGACGTGCGCGGCTCTGAGTTCGCCACAATTGTGCGTGCGATAGGGGTGCATGAATGGTTCCTCCCGATGGGTCATGCGGGAAAATGAAAGGGATGGCGGCTCATCGAATCGTCACCGGCGTTCCGATGGGCAGCAGCAGAAAAAGCTCCTCCACGTCCGTGTTTTTCAGCCGCACACAGCCCGCGCTTTCATCCTTGCCGATGGACGCCTCGTCCCATGTGCCGTGAATCCCGTAGCCCCGCACATCGGGCGTCTGGCCCGTGGCTTTCAGCGCCAGCCAGTGCGTGCCAAGGATGTTTTCCGGATCCCCGTAGGGAATCGTCTTGCCGTCCGGGCGCCACCAAACCGGTTCCTTGATCCGGTCACTGATCACAAACTCACCCTTGGGCGTGGTGTCGTATTTTCCCGTGCCGACACGATACCGCTTGAAAAACTTTCCGTTGAGCGTGAGCAGCAGGTCTTTGCGGCTGGTGTCCACCACCACAACAAAGCGGCCAACAAGCACCCGCAGCCGATCCCCCATTTTGATGATGTCCGGCCGCGTCAGCCGGTTGCTTAACTGGATCAGTTCCACCGTCGTCTGGTACTCCTGGGCGTATCGCGCCACGGAGTCGCCCGCTTTAACCACCACTTCCGCCTTTTCCGGCATGGGCCGCGGAGTGCACACCCACTCCACGTTCATCGCGCCAAGCTTGGCCTCCACCTCCGCCCGGGCTGCTTCATCCGAAAGCGCATCGAGCATAGCCCACCCGTAATTGCGCGCCTCCACCCACTTGCCAGCTTCAATCAGTTCATTCAGCTTTTGCAAGCCCTCAGACACTTTATCCGCCGTGGTCGCCAGAGCGGGCTCGGCAGGAGCCGTCTCCGGAGCGGGCGCTGGCGGCGTTGCGACTTCAGGCGGCGAAGACGTTGGAGCCAGCGGTGGCACCGGCGCCGGGGTGGGCGGAATGCCGCTCACCGCGGCCGGTGGCGCCTCGGAACAGATGGCGGGGGACGGCACCATCCGCCAGCGCCACCACATTGCCCCTGCCACCAGGAGGAAAACCAGTATCAGAAAAGGCCAAAGCCATCGCCGCGCGGACCGCCCGTTGTCCAGCCGTTCCAGTTGCATCCCCCGCTCCTTCCGCGCCCCAACGGCGCACTGACAAACGGCGCTCATTTACCACGAGCAAGTCCCCCGTTCAAGGACATAGGGTCGCCGTGTTTCTTGAGCGACCGAGAGCGCCAAAGCTCAATCCCCAGGCGCGCCGCCGACCAGACAACGGAGCTACGGCACACTGAGCACCGAGCCCCCCACGCTGCATTAGCATTGCCACACAGCCCGTTTTTCTCTTGCACTTACGGCCGCCTTTACTACTGTCACACCGTTGCATTACCAACAAGGAGACCTTTTCGCATGATCAAAGTGGCGGTGATTGGTGCCGGCAGCATCGGTTTTACCAGAGGCATCGTCCGCGACCTGCTCTGCGTGCCGGAATTTCGGGATTCGATCGAGTTCGCCTTCACGGACATCAGCGCGCGCAATCTCGCCATGGTGTACCGGCTCTGCCGCCGGGACATGGAGGCCAACGGGGTCCGGTCCACCTTGAAGGCCACCACCAACCGCCGCGAAGCCCTGAAGGGCGCGAAATATGTCTTCTGCGTCGTGCGCGTCGGCGGACTGGAGGCGTTCCAGCACGACGTGGACATCCCCCTGCGCTACGGCGTGGATCAGTGCGTGGGCGACACACTCTGCGTCGGCGGCATCATGTACGCCCAGCGTACCATCCCCGTCCTGCTGGAGTTCTGCCGAGACATTCGCGAGGTCGGCGCGCCGGACGCCATGCTGATCAGCCACGTCAACCCCATGGCCATGAACACATGGGCCTGCAATAAATACGGCGGCATCCCGATGGTCGGCCTCTGCCACGGCGTCCAGCACGGCCATGCGATGATCGCCGAGGTGCTCGGCCGCCTGCACGGCGACAAAGAAATCCGCCCGCAAGATCCGAACTATCTCTTCACCAGCGCCGTAGGCATCAACCACCAAACGTGGTTTGTTGAGATCCTCTACAAGGGACGGCGGATCCGTTCCGGGGAGTTGCTGGAAGCGTTCGAGAAACACCCGCACATTCGCCAGACGGAAAAGGTGCGCATCGACATGCTGCGCCGTTTCGGCTATTTCAGCACCGAGTCCAATGGGCACTTGAGTGAATACGTGCCCTGGTACCGCAAGCGCCCCAACGACATCCCGCGGTGGATTGACCTTTCGTGCTGGATCAACGGGGAAACCGGCGGCTACCTGCGCGTATGCCGAGAAGGCCGCAATTGGTTCCAAACCGATTTCCCGAACTGGCTCAAAGGAGAACCCGAACGCTATGCGCCGGAACGACGCGGCGCAGAGCACGGCTCGTACATCATTGAGGCCCTGGAAACCGGCCGCGCCTATCGCGGCCATTTCAACGTGGTCAATCGCGGATGCGTGGCGAATCTTCCGACCGACGCCATCGTTGAGGTGCCCGGTTACGTGGACCGCTTCGGGCTTCGCATCCCCATCCACGGCGAACTGCCCCTCGGCTGCGCCGCCGTTTGCAATGCCAGCATCAGTGTGCAGCGGCTGGCCGTGGAGGCCGCCGTCCATGGCGACGACGCGCTCCTGCGGCAAGCAGCCATGATGGACCCCCTCACCGGCGCCGTTTGCGACCCGCCGGAAATATGGCAAATGATCGACGAAATGCTCGTGGCCGAGGCGCGCTGGCTGCCACAGTATGCCGCCGCCATCCGCGCCGCGCGCCGCCGTCTCGCCAAGGGGCCCCGCATCCCCGTCCGAGAAGGCTACAAAGGCGCGGCACGTGTCCGGGAAAAAACGGTCGTAGAAATGGCGCGCCACGCCGAAGAGGCGCGAAAAATGATCGAGGCGGAAAACCGAGCGACCGCCGGCGCGAGCGCATCGGTGTCGCGCGGCAGGAAGGGCAAGAGATAGGCGGAAGGAGAAAGGCATGACCATGAAAGCGATGCGCAATACTCCAAAGGTCAAGATGGGGCTCGTGGGGGTCAGCCGGGACTGTTTCCCGATCGAGTTGACCCGCTCGCGCATGAAACAGGTGGTCGCAGAATGCCGCAAATTGGGGCTCCCCATCCTTCCGTGCACCACGATCATCGAAAACGAAACCCACGCCATGGCCGCCGCCGCGGAACTGCGCGACAAGGGCGCCAACGCCGTCGCCATCTACCTCGGCAATTTCGGTCCCGAAGGGCCTCTCACCATTTTCGCCCGCGAATTCGGCCAGCCGTTCATGCTGTGCGCAGCCGCCGAGGAGAGCCGTTCGAGTTTGGTGGACGGCCGCGGCGACGCTTATTGCGGCATGCTCAACGCCTCGATCAACTGCGGACTGCGCAAACTGCGCCCCTACATCCCGCCCGTACCAACCAGCCTGCCGCCGCAAACGGCCGCCGCCATTGCCCACTTCGTGGACGTCGCGCGCGTCCTGCTTGGGTTGCGCGGCCTGAAGACGTTCTCTTTCGGCCCCCGTCCGCAGGACTTTTACGCCTGCAACGCGCCCATCAAACCGCTCTACGACCTCGGCATCGAGGTGATGGAGAATTCCGAACTCGACATGTACCTCCTTTACCAGTCCGTGGCCGGAGAGGAACGGCAGATCAAGGCCATCGCCCGCGACATGGCCGCTGAACTCGGCACGGGCAACCGCTACCCGGAAAAACTCCACCAACTGGCCCAGTTCGAGTTGGCTCTCACAACGTTCTTCGAACAAAACCTCGGTTCACGCGAATTCGGAGTTTTTGCCAACAAGTGCTGGCCGGCCTTCGAAAAGGCGTTTGGTTTCGTGCCCTGCTACGTCAACAGCCGCCTCGCCACCCGGGGCATTCCCGTGGCGTGCGAAGTGGACATCTACGGCGCGGTCTCCGAATACATGGCGCAACTGGCCTCGCTGATGCCGGCCACGCTGCTCGACGTCAACAACACCGTGCCCGACGACATCGAGATTCCCGACCTGCGCGGGGCCCAGCGCGAGGACCTCTTCATGGGTTTCCATTGCGGCAACACGCCCAGTTGCTGCCTGTGCGAGGGCTGCGGCATGAAGTACCAGCTCATCATGCACCGCCTGATGGAGCCGGATCAAACGCCCAACATCACCTGCGGCACCCTCGAAGGACGGATTCGGCCGGGCCCGGTCACCGTCTTCCGACTGCAGGGCACCGCCGATTGCCGCCTGCAAAGCTATGTCGCGGATGGCCACGTGCTCGACGCCGAGCCGAACTCCTTCGGCGGAATCGGCATCTTCGGCATCCCGAATTTCGCGCGCTTCTACCGGCATGTGCTCATCGAAAAGCAATTCCCGCATCACACGGCCGTGGCGTTCCGCCACAGCGGACGGGTGCTTTTTGATGCCGTCCGCATGCTGGGCATCGAGGACGTGTGGGCGCCCCGCCCCGCCGGATCATTGTATCCATCGGAGAATCCGTTCCCGGCCTGAAGCGCCGCCATGGGAGCGCACGGGAAATCACTTCGCGAACGGAAAGAGAGGAGTCACATGAAACGATACGCCATCGGTTTGGATTACGGCACCAACTCCTGCCGCGTGGTGGTGGTGGACCTCGGCAACGGCGAGGAACTGGCCGCCCACGTCTTCCCCTACCCCTCTGGAGAACACGGCATCCTGCTGGACCGCAAGGACCCAAATGTGGCGCGCCAAAACCCGCAGGACTATTTGGACGCGCTCCTGACCATCCCGAAGGTGCTTCGCGCCGCCGCTAAAAAACGCCGGAATTTCCGGCCGGATCAGGTGGTCGGCATCGGTGTGGACACCACCGGCAGCACTCCGCTGCCCGTGAACCGCGACGGCGTTCCGCTCGCCTTCCAAAAAGCTTTCCGCAAGAATCTCAACGCCATGGCCTGGCTGTGGAAAGATCACACCAGCCACGCGGAAGCGGCCCGCATCACGGAACTCGCCCGCGAAATGCGGCCCCAATACCTCGCCAAATGCGGCGGCACTTATTCCTCGGAATGGTTTTGGAGCAAAATCCTCCACTGCCGCAACGTGGCCCCGGAGGTCTTTCAAGCCGCGCACAGCTTCGTTGAATGCTGCGACTACATCCCCGCCGTGCTGACAGGAGAAACGCGGCCGGAACGTATCGCTCGCAGCATCTGTGCCGCCGGTCACAAGGCAATGTACTGCGACGATTGGAATGGCTTGCCCGACAAGGAGTTTCTCGCCAAGCTGGACCCAGCTCTTGCCGACCTGCGGGATCGGCTCTACGAAAAGGCCGTGCCGTCCGACCGGCTCGCGGGCCGTCTCTGCAAGGATTGGGCTGCTCGGTTGGGCCTCAACGAGGGCACAGCGGTGGCCGTCGGGGCCTTCGATGCGCACATGGGCGCCGTCGGTGCCGGCATCCGCCTCGGCACGCTCGTCAAAATCCTCGGCACCAGCACCTGCGACATGATGGTCTGGCCCGCCGAAAAGCCTCTCGCTGACATCCCCGGCGTCTGCGGCATCGTCAAGGGCTCCATCCTGCCCGACGCCTTCGGCATTGAGGCCGGACAGTCGGCTGTGGGCGACATTTTCCTCTGGCTGGTTCACCATCTCACGCCGGACCGCTACGGAAAGAATGCCGATGAGCGTTTCAAGAAGCTCGCCGAACTGGCCGGCCGGCAAAAGCCGGGCGAACATGGCCTGCTGGCGCTGGATTGGAACAACGGGAACCGGACAATTTTGGTGGACGCCCGCCTGAGCGGCCTCCTGCTCGGCCAGACGCTGCACACCGAGGCGCACGAAATCTATCGCGCGCTCATCGAGGCCACGGCCTTCGGTGCCCTCACCATCATCCGTCGCATCGAGGAATATGGCGTGCCCGTCGAGGAGATCGTGAACTGCGGCGGCCTGGCCGTAAAGAACCCGCTGCTGATGCAGATCTATGCCGATGTGACGGGGCGGCCGATGAAAATCTCCCGCAGCGATCAGACCTGCGCGTTGGGCGCCGCCATCTTTGGCGCGGTGGCCGCCGGACCGACAGCTTCCGGTTTCGCCAACGTGGCCGAAGCCCAGGCCGCCATGTGCGGCACTCGTAAGCTGATCTACAAACCTATTCCGGAACACCATGCCATCTACGCGGAAATCTACAAGCTCTACCGCGAATTGCATGACGCCTTTGGCACAGCCGCCTGGTCCGGTCGGCTCCATCACGTGATGAAGGATTTGATGGCCATCCGCGACCGCCAGCGAAAAGGTTGAGCACCGATCGTTTCCCGGGGGAGAGCAAACGAATCATGACATTGGAGTCGCTTCGTGAAGAGGTCTGCCAGGCCAACCAGAATTTGCCCCGCTACGGCCTGGTCACACTGACTTGGGGCAATGTCAGCGGACTGGATCGCGAACAAGGGCTGATGGTCATCAAACCCAGCGGCGTGGAATATGACCGCCTGACGCCGGCCGATCTGGTGATTCTTGATCTCAAAGGCCGTGTGGTGGAAGGCCGTTTGCGCCCTTCATCCGACGCCCCCACCCATCTGGAACTGTATCGGCAGTTCCCAACGATCGGTGGCGTGGTGCACACTCACAGCCGCCATGCCACCATCTTCGCACAGGCCGCCCGCCCCATCCCCTGCTTCGGCACAACGCATGCCGACCATTTCCACGGGGAAGTGCCCGTAACGCGGCCGCTTCGGAAGCCGGAAATCGAAGGCGATTACGAACTCGCCACCGGGCAGGTCATCGTCGAACGGTTCGCCCGGCTTAACCCGGAACACATTCCGGCTGTTTTGGTCGCGCACCATGGACCGTTTACGTGGGGCCGCACCGCCTCCGAGGCAGTCGTCAACAGCGTGGCGCTGGAAGAAGTGGCCCGCATGGCGCTCGGCACGCTGGCGCTGGCCCCGCAGGCCGCACCGCTTTCGCCACACCTGCTGGACCGCCATTTCCTCCGGAAACACGGACCCGGCGCCTACTATGGCCAGGCAGACGCAAAAGAGAAGCCTCACTCCAAATAGACCGTCCGGTAACTCAGGCGTCCATCCCGATATTCGTAGATGCGGTAGCTGCCCTGCCGCCCCCAGTAGCCTGCCAGCGGCCCGCTCACGTACAGGGGCACCCGCCCCAGCCAGTGCAACTCGTCGCGGTGAAAATGCCCCGTGATCACCGCCTGCACGTTCGGTCTCTGCAGCAGATTGGTCCACGCCGCAATGGTTTTTGGCGACCAGTGCTTCCGCAGTCGGCCGTCATAGAAATCCAAAACCGCCGGGGCATGCTGAAAAACTATGACCGATTGGGACTGGGCCTGCGTCAGCGTGTTGCTCAACCATTCGATCGCTTCCGTCCCGCCTCCACCATCGTTCTTGCGCGGCGGCTCAGCGTCCACAAAAAGCAGCGTCACGCCTGCATGCTCAGCTCGATGGTATCTTGGCCCAAACAGGTTTGTGTAGGCCGCCCGCGTGCGCAGGAGGTCGTGGCGCAGAATATCGTGATTGCCCGGCAGATAGTGGACCGGCACGTTCAACGATCGGAGCAGTCGCAGCCCCTCGACGGCCGCCGGCTCGTCAAGGATGTTGTCCGCCATCATGTCGCCCGTCACGACAACGAAATCCGGTTTCAGTTCCGGCGGAAGCCGGCGGATGGAATCGACGGCCCAGCGGGTCCGAGCCAAGTGTTCTTCCGTCCCCCAGTGGAGATCCGTCAACTGCACAAAATGGAAATTCGTCGAGGCCGCCTGCGCCGACATCGCCAGCGAAATCGCCGCCAGAACAGCACGCCAAAGCCCGCTTTTCATGGGGACATTTTACACGCCCCCGCCTCCGAGCAAACGGGAAAAAGACCGATTGGTTCCGTTATGCGCTTCGGCCTCGCCTTCTTCCGTCAGTATTCCAGCACCACCGCCTCATGGCACTGCACGCGGGGCACAACCAATGTTGTCCGATTGTTCTTCTTTGAGAAACGCAACCGCTTTCCATCCGTCACCATCCAGGCTCGACGGATTTTTTCCGGCACTGTCACCTCCACGGACACGTCGTGAAGAGGCGCGAGATCCTCGATGACCTGCACCCGGCCCCGTTGCAGCGGCGGGCCATAGAGCAGGTGCACCACGTAGCGATCATGCTCCGGCTGTTTCACGAAGCTTACCCGCCCGCTGCTGGGCATCTCCACGCGGCAGTTCGGCCGCCAATAGACTCGCCGCAAGGCATTCAAGAAGAATTGCCGATGCACCCGTGCGCCATGAGCGTGGTACATCTCGCCCAGCGCATGCGGCAGGTAGATTACGCGGCCCTTCTGCACCGCAGCCGGATGCGCGGCATCCTCAAGCCGGTACGGCGTATTTTGATGTCCACAGTAATGCTGCCATGTGCGGCTGAAATACGGCTCCCGTATGGTCGCCAACACCGTGCCATCCGTTACTCGTACGCGCGGTGCGGCCGTATAGCAAAGGAAAGGGGCCTCGGGCAGATCCCGCGCGACGGCCTTCAAGGGCCGTCCGCTCTCAATGAGCATCTCTACGGCATGATCCTTGAACTCCTTGTCATACGGTTGATGACTCTTCCCCGTCTGATTCATCTTACCCTCCTGTCTGTGTCAGTATAACCGCTTCGCTACACTGGCCCAATAAAAGGGGTAAGATTCACGGAAAGGGGGCGGAAAGGGGTCAGCCCTTAGTAATTAACAATTGAAGCTGTGTCCTGGTCCAACTATACGTGGGGCATGGCTAGAAAGCTGCGGGTTGACTTCGAGGGCGCGATCCATCATGTGACGGTACGGGGGATCGAGCGGCGGCGGTTGTTTAGGGATGATGAGGATAGGAACCGTTTTCTCCTTCGGCTGAAAGAGGCGGTAGAGGAGTACGGGGTGCGGCTCTATCTCTTCTGCATGATGGAAAATCACGTCCACCTTGTGCTGGAAACGCCAGGGGCGAATCTGTCTGCCTTCATGCGCAAACTGCAAACTGCCTATGCCGTGTATTTCAACCTGCGGCACGGCCGTAGTGGGCATCTGATGCAGGGGCGCTTCTGGAGCCAGCTGGTCAGTGGCGACGAGTATTTGCTAAGGCTTAGCCGTTATGTGCATCTTAATCCGGTTGTTGTCGGCCATGCCGATTGCCTGCCGGTGGAAGAGCGCAGGCGAATGTTACGCCATTACCGTTGGAGCAGCTATCGGGGCTACGTGGGGCTGACGACGTCGTTGGAGTGTGTGGCGGAAGAACCGCTGTTGCGGCTTGTGGGCGGCGAGGGGGCAAGAGCACGATTGCGGTATCGGCGGTTCGTCGAGGCTGCGTTGGCAACGGAGGATCAGGAGTTTCGGGACGAGCTGAAAGCCGCACGATGGGCTGTGGGCAACGCAGAATTCCAGCAACGCATTCAGGCGGAATACAACCGGCAAGTGGCGAGCGTCCGACGTATGGAAGATGTGGCGTTGCGTCGCGTGAGGGCGGCAGTGGCGCCGGAGATTGTCTTGAGACGGGTGGCGGGGGAGTACGGGATAAGACCGGAGGCATTGCGGCAGCGGCAGTACGGGGTACGGGCCAGAGCCGTTGCTGCATATCTGCTTTTGAGGCATGCCGGGATGAATCAACGCGAGATTGCTGAGTTTCTTGGCATGAGAACCGGTGTAGCGGTTTGTCTGCAACTGAAACGGCTGCGGACACGCATGGGAGGTGACGCGCAACTGGCCGAACAGATCAATCGTCTGGCGAACTGCTCACTGAGCGAGCAGCGCAAGAAGATATAAATATTAATTGCTAAGGTCCGACCCCAAGCTTATGACCGGTTTACAACACGGCTTACAACGTGGGCGGCGATATGCGCCGCCGTGCGCCGATGTTCGTAAGTGGCGGGCCTGCCGGATTCTCTCGCCTATTCCCGCCTTGTTCCGCTTTTCTCCGGCCTTGTCCGGATTCCGGCGGTGAAGGGTCTTCAACCCTTTTCGGCCTTGTTCAACCTGATTCAACCTTTTTCGGGATCGCGGGCGCGGGGCGCGTAGTGCCGGCGCCGGACCGCGCACGGCGTGGCCGGTGCGGTCTTCGCCGTGGTCATCATCCTGGGCAACGTCGGCGGCGTGGGCCTCGTGCGGGGCCGTGCAACGCGGGCGACCGGGCCGGGCGTCGGCGTGAACCGTGGGCGCGGCCTCGCCTCTCTGAACATGCGCATTGCTTTCCCGAAGCCCGGCATGTGGTTAGTCAAACGGGGATCGCCCGGCGGCGTGGTAGGTCAACCGGCCGTCGCTTGGTTCAAGGCAAGCAGGCGTTCAAGGATCGCTTCGTCTGGCAGGTCGGCGGGCCAGCCGTAGGCGGCGGCGACCGCCGCGTCAAGGCGGGCGTGGCAGTCGGCGAGCCACGGCGGGCGCTCGTTGTAGAGCTTCGTCAACGTGCGTTCCTTCAAGCGGGCCGCGCAGTCGGCGTCACGCGCCACAAGGCGCGGATAGCGGACGGTGCCGACCTTGAACGCGCCCCGGTCTTGAATCGTCGCCGGGTCAATGCAGCGGTCCCACGGGCCGCCGACCGTGCCGGGAAACTCCATGACTTCCAGGCGCGTCCAGTCCGGCGGGTTCAACCATGTTTCCCGGCGTTCGTTCAGTTCCTTGGCAGCGGCGGCAATCGCCGCTTCGTGTGCGGCGTGGGCCTCGGGGAGAGGGAATGTTTCAAAGCAGGTGGTCGGCGTGTAGCGCGGCCGGGTTTCAAGTCGCGTGCCGAGTTTCAGCGCCCACACTTCGTGAAAGCGGGATTGCAGGACGCCGAAGAAATAGTCGTCGGAGCGTGCGAAAGCTACAACCGCGCTGTCGCACAGACTTTCAGGGGTGAGCCACACAAAGACCCGGTGCTTGGACACTCTCGGCGTTGCGAGAAATCGCGGCAGTCCGGCAAGAGCCTTTCGCATGTCGGGGCAAGGACGGGCGAAGAGCCACCAGTACTTGCTTTGACGCGGTTCCCGATGATTGACCCGCAAAGGGCGGATCGTCGTCACGACACGCGCGAAAGGTTTCTCATACAATGCCGCGGCTTCTTGAGGCATGTCCAGACCGAAGTCTATGTTCCAGACATTCCGCAGTCGCTGGGTCAAATCGACAGCATTCCGAATAGGCACCAGAACATCTGAATTGGGGCGGCCATGTGGATTGCCCTCGTTGAGCAGAAGCAATGCTTCGGCGAGCGGAATGTCGAAGGGGGCCTTCTGGGCAACTCCAATGAAGCCGATTCCGGCGTTGCTTGCAAGCCGCTTGGCACTGGCGGCGTCTGCTGCGGCTGTGAGATTCGCATTGATCGCCGGAACGCATTGACCATCTAGGCATCGCGCTTTTTCTTCGCCGTCGTCAAAGCCGATCATGCTGACGTGTACGTTTGCGCCATCCAGAACCCACGGACGGTCGCTTTCGGCCCAGAAGATGCCGCCGGTCTCCTTTATGCGTTTCAGAACTTCGCGGTTCGCGCCGCCGCGTATTCCCTGGGTGGCGAGTAGTCCGGCGCGCTTGCACTTGCCGGCGGCGATGTGGGCGCGGGCCTTCTCAAACCAATAGCAGCAAAGATCGGACTGGCCGGGGATGCGGTCCGCGTACAGCGCCCGGAGCCGGTCAACGTAGGCGTCGCCCAGTTCGCGGCGCATGAGTTTGTCGCCCAGAAACGGCGGGTTGCCGATGATGAAGTCAACCTTCGGCCAGTCGGGTTCGGTGCCGTCGGGGGCAAGGATCGCGTCCATGCGGCGGATGTTTTCGGTAAGGGGGCGCAAGATGGGGCTATCGGGGAAGCCGAAGCCGTTGACGCGAATCCATTGGAGCCAGCCGATCCATACGGTCATCTGTGCAAGGTCGTGGGCGTAGGCGTTGGTTTCGATGCCGTAGAGTTGCAGGGGGCTGACGCCGGGAAGGTAGGAGCCTAAGCCGTGTTCGCCTGGGAAGGTGACGGCGGCCTCTTTCTCCAGGTCTTTCAGGCGGAGCAAGGCGACATAGAGGAAGTTCCCGGAGCCGCACGCCGGATCGAGAATCTTGACGGCGCGGAGCCGGGTAAGGAACTGGTGCAGGATGCTGTCGGCTTCGCCGCGCGCCTTGCGCATGGCGGCGGCGCTCAGCGGCTTGGTCGGGGCCTTGGGGGCGTCGGCGGCCGTCTTGCGGCCGGTGGTCAACAGGCGTTCAACGATTGCCTTTGTCTCTGCCCACTCCCGGCGAAGCGGGGCCATGACTACGGCGTCAACCACGAGTTCAATGTCTGCCCGGCTGGTGAAGTGCGCCCCGAGTTGCGCGCGGGTGTTGGGGTCAAGGCCGCGTTCAAACAGGGTGCCGAAGATGGAAGGGTCAACGGCGCTCCAATCGAGGGACGCGGCGGCGGCGATGCGCTTCACGTCGTCGGCGGTCAGATCAATGACGGTGCGGTCGTCAAACAGGTTGCCGTTGAAATGGCGGATGGGTTCAAGGCCGAAGTCGCCGCCGGTGGCCATCGTGTCGAAGAGTTGCCCCAGCACCTTGCCGAAGCGGGCCGGGTCGCCGGCAGCCGTCTCCACGATGCGAGAGAAAACCATCTTCGGTAACAGGCCGGTGTCTTCGGCGAAGAGAC
>CALHGX010000038.1 GCA_938031185.1 uncultured bacterium | reverse complement strand
GGCAATCCGGCGTTGGGGGTGTAATGCGTGAACCCGTCCCGTATGGCCTGCACGGCGGCCTCGCAGACATGCGCCGGGGTTTCCGCATCCGGCGCGCCCAGGGTAAAGCTGATCACATCGGACAAGCCGGCCGCCCGGTTGTAGATGCGTCGAATTCCCGATTCGGGGATGCCCAGCGCTCTGAGGGAAATGGGAACGGTCACGACGGCCTTCTCCGTGTCGGGCGGTGTTCGCGCCGCGCGACGAAACACACCGAGCCGGTCGGTTCTCTTCCGCGCAACACATCAAAGGCGCGAAACATGGCTGATACCACGCTGTTCGCCCATGGCCAGGGAAACATTTTCTCGGGCATCAACCGCGCCTCAACCAACCGCAACCCTTCAGGCAACATGGCCGCGACAGCCGCCACGTCCGCAAAACTATGGCGATGCCCCACCCGATGAAAACGATGCCCGCATTCCGGACAAACCACCATTCCGTGGTCCAGGTTTTCTCCCAGCGGAACCGTAGCCACCAAAAGCCCGCCCAGCTTCAACGCATCCCGCAGGCGAGTCAGTCCCGCCGCCAAGCCATCGCCGGGGATGTGCTCCAGCACGTCGAGACAGAACGCCATGTCAAAACGCTCACGGCCGAGATCCATGCTCGCGAAATCGGCCTGAATCATCTCCACCGGAAGCTTTTCCTCCCTGAACTGTCGCCCCAATTCCTGCACCAGATACGCCGAGTGATCTACGCCCACCACGTGATAGCCCAGCCCACACAGACGGCGGATAAGGTAGCCTTCGCCCACCCCCACCTCGCAGGCCTCTTTTCCCGGCGGCCAATATCGGCGCGTGCGGCGAACAACATATTCGATGCTTTTGCGGTTGTTCACCCAGACGCCACGCCGACCTTCCAAATTGAGACGGGCAATCGCATCATCCATCGTTTCTTTCATGCTCCCTCCGTTTCAGGCAGGCCGCATCCCAGTGCCGCGTCATCCCGCGGCCCTTTTTCTGCCGCTCGAGAGATGAACGCCCCATCTCACCCCATCCCAACCCCCATTCATCTCTTCGGTCCACAAGCCCTTCCGCCCGCCAACCCAAATATCTACCCCCTGACTACTACGGCCGGATTTCCCGCCGCCACCGCGCCTGCCGGCACGTCGCGGGTCACCACCGCCCCGGCCCCAATGACCGCATCCCGACCGACGCGAACGCCTTTTAGAATGATTGCGCCCGCTCCCACCCACACATTTTCCTCCAACACCACGGGCGCTATCTCCTCCGACGTGATTCGCTCGCCTGCCCGCCGCCGCGCCGAATCGAGAGGGTGGCCGTCGTTGTCGTGAACCCGCACCATCGTCGAAATCAAGCATCCCGCGCCAATCGAAATCAAACGAGCCGCCGAAAACGTACAACCGTTGCCGATAAACGCCCCATCGCCAATTTCAATCCGCGGCCTCTCGCCGACCACATCCATGAAATAGAAACAGCTTCGGCCGGACAGGTGCACCCGCCGGCCGATTCGTATCGTTCCGCGCCCCCGCATGTATGGCAACCGCTCCGCGCGCAGCCCCGGTCCAACTTCCTCACATACAGAGCGAAGCACTGGCTCGATCCATAGCGTTTTGAGCACCAACGGCCACGCTTCGGCTCCTGCCACACCGGCCATGTACAGAGCCCGAATCAAGGGACGCACAACTCGCGGCATTGGAATCCCCCCATGCAATAGCCTTTTAACTGGGTCCTTCCAATTCATGGTTTTTGACGCGCGCTCTTTGTGAAAACGCCTGTCCGGCCGCGCCGCAGCGACACACACCCAGAATCAGGCGCTATCGGGCCTTCGAAATTCGGCCACCCCTCTCGTTGCCGGCGCCCCCCACAACCAATGCTTTTTCCCTCGGCAGCGTCAAAGGCCCTCTTCTTACCGCAAGTCCTTCTGCCCAATAACCCTTCCCCGTTTATCCATCACCCCTTACCCCTTCCCGCCTACTCCTTGCTCTTTGCCCCGCTCACCCCCTCATAGACTTTCAACGTCTTTTCGGCCATCTGATGCAACGAGAGATTGTGTTCCGAAAACGCCCGCCCTTTCTCGCCAAGCGTGTGCCGTTGCGGCGGGTCTTCCAACAACCGTTGTAGCTCCAGCGCCATGGTGTCTGGATCGTCAAGAGGCACCACACAGCCGCCCCCGCTTTTACGAATCAATTCCGCCTGCCCACCCGCATCCGTCACGACACACGGGCACCCCATGGCCATCGCTTCGGCCACGCTTAATGAAAAGCCCTCGTACCGCGAAGCGGCCACAAAAACGTCGGCGCGCGCCAGATAGGAAAAGACATTGTCCACATGCCCCGTGAACAACACACGATCCGCCATCCCCAGTGCCTGCGCCAATCGCTCCAATTGTTCGCGTTCCGGGCCTTCTCCGAGAATAACCACCCGTGTTTGCGCCCCCCACGATGCCGGCAAAGCCGCCACGGCCTTTAGCAAAACGTCAAACCCCTTCAGCGGATGCAAGCGACCGGAGGCCATAATGATGCGCTGTCCGCCCGCCAGATTGGCCGCCGGCTGCCTCAACCCACGATCCCGCTCTTCCATATCCACCCCATTGTAGATCACATCAAAGCAGCCGGGCGGGATCCGTACTCTGCGCGACCACGCTTGCGCCACCGCTTCGCTGATCGCTATCCGCCGAACCACCCCGCGCAGGCTCAGCCACTCCACGACTCGCCGCACGGGATGCCGAGCCGCCGCATTGGGCCCCGGCATCACATGTAACGTGCCGATCACGCGACGCCCACCAAGACTTCGTGCTGCTATCGCATCCACCTCGCATCCCATTCGATTGAGATGCAAAAGAACAGACCGGCCCTTGAGCTTTCGCAGGCGCCGCCTTTCCAGAGCAAAATCTTTCAAATAGCCCGCCGCCAAAGCGCCAGGAAATCGGCCGGTTCTGTTTTGTTCTTCGCTCTGGCGATTGTGCGCATCGAAGGGACGGGGGGGAGGCCCCGGAACAGCGCTATTTTCGATGTTGATAAACTCCACCCGCCCCTTCAGCCCTTTTTGCAGCAGGCGACAGTAAGAGCCAACGCCGCTACGCTTTTCCAGCGGATATAGGCACACGGTCAGCATCGTGAATGGGGCACCGATGATTTTTGGAAGATGGGCGGTAAGCTATCCGCTTCGCTCCGAGGCCTCTGTTTTGATCCGCCAATAACCCCTTTCTAATTCCCCCCCCCCCCCCCTCACCCTTTCAATACCTCCAGCGGCCCGGGGACCCGCCATTCCGCGATCAAGCGTCGCAGATATTCTCCATTGCTCAGGTAATCCTCATGCTGCCAGGAAAACCGTTCCCGCCATCGCCGCCGCAGGTATTGCGGCTCCTCCCTCCAGGCAGCCCACAATCCCTTCAGGAACCAGTGCGGGCGCACCAGCAAAGCCCTCCGATCCAAACAAAATGCCAGCCGATAGAATTGCCGGCTCCCCCACATCAGTTTGTCAAACCATGCCGGGTCTCGTTTCCATTGCGCCGGAATCAATGCCTCGCATTCGCGCAGCGTTTGTTCCGTCAATTCCATCTGCCGCCGCCGCAACGACAGCGGCACCCGCGCCGATCCTTGATCGGAATGATATCGCCAAGTGGCCAGGCGCTCGGGAATCCAAACCAAGTCGGTGTGCAACGCGCTTTTGATCGCCCAATAGCGGTCTCCTGTAGCTCCACCCTCGGTGGGAAATAAGCCGATCTTGTCCAGCAGCCGCCGTCGAAACACCACCGCCGTCATGGTGGTCCAGGAAATCCCAATGCAGAGGTGCACCAACAATTCCAATGTTCCCCTGCGCCGGTGGGACCGCGCACGCCACGGGCCCAAAAACTCATCCGGCGGCACCGGCCGCGGCGGGGGCGACATAACCCGCCCTTTTTCGTCAATAAAGTCAAAATCACATGCCGCCAGATCCGCATCCGAATGTCTTTCCAGCGCCCCCACCAAGCGTTCCAGCAGTTGTGAGTGGCACGTGTCGTCGCTGGTGGCAACATACACGAACTCGCCCCGGGCTCGCCGGAGGCACTCGTTCCAATTCGCGTACATGCCCCGCCGCGGCGCCTGAAACAATGTCACCCGCTTATCGCCCGCCCATTGCTGGAAAAACGCCCATGACCCGTCATCGGAGTAGTTGTCGGAAATGATCAATTCCCAATCCGTCAGCGTTTGCGCCCGCAGGGACGCCATCCGCGGTTCCAGAAACGGCCGCGTGTTCAGATTCGGCAGGCAGATGGAGACAAGGGGCATGGGGACAGGCAGAGGAAAGCCAGAGATGGGCTATTCGTGATTGGTTGTTCGGGAGCGGTAGCGCCCCGTGTCCACCTCCATCGCCTCGCGACACGCATTCAGATACGCGGCCGCCGTTCGGTCCCAAGAAAAACGTCCTGCCCAGACACGACGCTCCCTTGCAAGGTCTGGCCGTCGCCCATCGGCGAGTGCACTGATCAAAGTTCCATGAAAACTATCAGCGTCTTGTGGATCAAAGTAGTAAGCCAGCTTGCCGCCCACTTCCGGCAGAGCGCCGGCATTTGAGCACACTACCGGCGCGCCAAAGCTCATGGCTTCCAGAACGGGAATGCCAAAGCCCTCGTATAGGGACGGACATATCAAAGCTTCGCAACCTGCGTACAACCCCGCCAACTCGGCATCGGAACAAGGAGCTTGGAAGTGCAGGCGTGAGGGGGGCAGCACTTTGAACAACCGTTCAGCCTCGAGCGGGCTAGGCGCCTGAGTCGTCGCAACAACCAGTTGATAGCTCGAAAATGCCGCAAAGCTTTGCGAGGCTAATGCCCGAGCAAGAAAGTCAAAATTCTTGTAGCGGCTCCTGAAATCACCGACATACAGAAGAAACCTTTCTCGTTTCACCGGCTGCCGTGTCGAGAATAGCGATTCCGTAACGCTCGGCGCCAGCGGAATGGTCCGGCACTTTCGCGATTCCGCCTCCAGCCAGCGAAGCACATCTTTTCGCGTCTGCTCCGAGATGCACACCACCACGTCGGCGGCTTTGACAGCCGCCCGTTTGGCACGCATGACCGATTGCCGAAACTTGTCTTCGAACGATTCTGGAAACATTTCAAAAATCGTGTCGTAGGCCGGACAGATCAGCGGACAACGAATAGGTGGGCGGGTATAGTGGGTAGTCAATACGACGTCACCATGCAGAGCGCGCCAGAACCGACGCGCCAAGACGCCATCGATCCAAGGAGCCAGTCGCGACCACAATCGCCACGGCTTCAAGGTGCGCGGAAGGGAGGGGCTCCGGATCGCTCGGCTCTGCACGGCCGGCGCCACGCCCGTCAAGTCCGCCGAGTGGGGCACCACCAAAGTGAGATCCACGCCAGTCGCAGCCAATCGGGGCAACACCTCATCAAAAACCCGGCGCACCCCGCCACGCCAACCCCATCCATACACCACCCCATCAACCAACAGCTTCACGTCTGCTCCAACGTCACTGGGCCCCGCCCCCATCGTCGTTCCGCAAAATGGCGAATCCCCGTCAGTCGGGCCGCCCAAAGTCGCCGCCGACTTTTCCAGATGATCCCGCTATTCCAAGGTCTTCGCAGACTAATTTCGGCTCGGACATCCCGCGCGAGGTTCCTCAGCGCGGCGCGTATCTCCCGGCCTCGCTGAAATCCTTCCACCCAACACTCACCGAAGAGCAGCCGATTGCGCTCGTAATAGTACATCGCCAAAGGAGATCGAATCCCGCCAAAGGAGCGCGACGTTTTGTGCCAGAGCCGGGCCGCAGGCACATAGCGAAGCTCAAGGCCCTTGTGCCCGGCGCGCCAGCACCACTCGGCGTCTTCCCACATACAAAAGAAGCGCTCGTCTAACAGTCCCACCTCTTGAAATAGCGAAGCGCGAACAAACAGAGCGCAGCCGGTGATAAACGGCGAGGACTCCTCAATAGCGAAGGCCGGCGCATCCCGCTCATTCAAGCCGCGATGCTTCGGTTCCTCCAGGCCCGTTCGAAACTCTCCGCCGGCAAACCAAAGCACGCTCGGCTCATCGTGATAGTATATCCGCCCGCCAAAGGCCGCCGCGGACGGATGCCGATCCGCGGCCCGCGCAAAGGCGTCAATCAGATCGGGCGCCACCACCGTATCGTTGTTGAGCAACAAGACGAACTTCGCGCCTTCTTCCAGCGCCGATTGAATGCCGGCATTATTCCCCCCTGCAAACCCACGATTTTCAGCGAGGCGCACCAACCGAATCCACGGTTCCCATGCGGCCAGTCGCGAAACCGACTCGTCCCGCGAACCGTTGTCCACGACGATAACCCGAAAACTCGAACGGGTTTGCGCTTTCAGCGATTCGAGGCATTCCACCGTCTCCCGCCAACCGTTCCAGTTCAAAACGACAATGGCCACCAAACGGGCTCCGCCCGTCAAGCGCGCCGCGGAATTCGCCCCCTTTGCATTCATGACCCGCAGGCAGTCGCTGCACGCGACGCGGCTTCCGTTAGCACGCCGTCCAAGAGCGTTACAACACGACGCCCCACCGTCTCGGTGGCGAAACGGCCAAGCACTTTTCTTCGCGCGTTTTCCCCAAGCCGCTTTCGGAGCGTCTCATCGGCTGCCAAGCGAGCAAGACATTGGGCAGCCGCTTCGACATCCAGCCCCGGCGCCATCAGTCCCGCATCCTGTCCGATAAACTCCCGCGCTCCTCCGGACGCCTCAAACGCCACGATCGGCACTTCAAGCAGTCCCGCTTCAAGGTTGACGCGAGGAAAAGAGTCCTGACGAGAACTCAGAAACAAGGCATCCAGAGCTTTGAAATAGGGATACGGGTTGGTTTGCCGCCCAACCAGACAAAGCCGTCCCCGCAACGGCCCTTCGGCCGCTTTTTCCAACATGGACATTTCAGGCCCGTCACCCACCCACAAGAAAACGGCATTCAGTAGCGCAGGAAAACGAGAAGCTGCCATGGCGGTATCCAGAAAAAGATCCACACCCTTTGTGCGGCATGCCGTACCAATCATTCCGATCACAAACGCGCAATCCGAAAGCCCCAATGAACTTCGAACGGCTTCTCGCGAAGACAGGGCGGCACTCTGCTCTACTTGCTCTACATCCACGCTGGGCGGCACAATCCAAATGCGCTCCGGCGGCGCACCCAAGGCGCTCAAACACTTCTTCACGGCCTCGGAGGCGGCAAAATAGGCGACCGGTAATTCGAGGAGGGCCCGCCGCCGCGCCACATCCAATTCGGCCAACGGTCCGTCCATCTCGCGCACATGCAC
>CALHGX010000037.1 GCA_938031185.1 uncultured bacterium | reverse complement strand
GCATCCATGCACAGAATCCGCAAATTGGGCAGCGGATCCACGGCATAGGCCAGCGAGTTGGAATCGCTTGCCACCGCTTGGTTGTAGCCGAAGGGCGCGTAGATGGCGCGGAACTCTTCCGGAGATACGTTGCTCACCGGGATCGTCGTCGCGCCGTCATAGGCCACGGCGTGCGGATTGTTCACGTCGTGGTTGCCCGGAATCACCAGCACCTGCGCGCCGGCGGCGGCCAATCGGCCCAGCTCGGCAGCCATTGCTTCATGACTGGCTCGTTCGCCGTCCTTGGTCAGGTCGCCGGGCACCAGCACCACATCGGCGTTCTGCGCGATGATTTGATCCACCGCTTCCTCTGCGATCGCCGCGCTTTCGGCGATCAGCTTGCGGTCTTGCGCCAGATACATCTGGAACGCGGGTCCGTTCTCTATCAGCAACTGGGGCGCGAAATAGTGCGGATCGGAGAACACCGCCATCCGCAGCGTGTCCGCGGCCGGCGCGGCCTGACGGATCACGGTGATCCTCTCGGCCACCGTCCCCACGGCGTTACTCGCCGAGATGGTCAGGCGGTTCACGCCCACCGCCAGCGGCACGTCGGCAAAGGCCCACACAGAGTTTGCGGGCCGGACCGCTTCGCCTCCGAGACTGTTGACCAGCCGAATTTCGCCTTCCGCGGCGGAGGCCGTGCCGGAGAGCGTGAGCGATTCCGTTTCGTTCGGAACAACGACTTTCTTCGCGGCGGGCTGCAGGACGGCCAAGCTGGGAGCGGGCGCGGCCTGCACCGTCACAAGGCACTCGTCGGCGGTTTCCGCGGCCCCGTCGCTCGCTTCCAGCCGCAGCACGTACTCGCCGGGTTGACTGAACGTGGCGGTGGTCGTGGCGGACGCGGGATCGGCAATCGTGACCGTGCCGGGGCCGCTGACCTTGCGCCAGGTGACCGTCAGAGCGCCGGGCGGAACGGGCAGGCCGTCGTCCGTGGCGACGCCGTTGAGGGTGGCGGCCGCCGGCAGCACAACGTTCAGGTCCGGTCCGGCGTTGACGACCGGCGGCTCGTTCGGCGCGCCGCCGGTCATCGTCGCCAGAAGTTGGAAGTCGAAGGTCAGATCCGAGCTGTTGCCGTCGCGCTGGTGCAGTTCCACCGCGATCACGTTGGCGCCCGGCACGAGCAGGCCCGGCGGGACGGCGCCTTCGAACCAGGTGGTTTCGTTCGCGCCGTCAACAATCGTGCTCGAGAAGGTCAGGTAGTTGATTTCCCCCTCGGGCATGTTGCTGCGCCAGACCTCGACACCGTTGACGTAGACCACGACGCCGTCGTCGCGCATGCAGCGGAGCTTGACCTCGCTGAAGAGCTGCGGCCGCTCGATCTGAATGGTCTTGCGGAAGTAGGTCGTGATATAGCGGTTCGGTTGAGGCGGCGAATACACGGTCGTCACGATCCAGGGATCGCCGTAACCGAGCGGGGCCGGCCCCTGCGCCCAGCCGCTGTCGTCGAAAGCCGGCGCGCGCCAAGCCGTGCCCTGGTCACTGCCGTTATCCAGGTATTTCCAAACCGACCCGGCGGCAAGGAGCGTATTTGTGACCGGGGCGAGCAGGTTGGCGACCGTGGCGGCGGATGTCGCCGACACGGTCGCACCGCCGGCGGCATCCGTGGCCTCGGCATGAAACACATAACTGCCGGGCGCCAGTTGGCCAAGGTTAATCTGATAGGGCGCAGCCGAGACGTCGGTCCCGACCTGCGCGGGCGCACCGCCGTCCACCGCGGCGAAGAAGCGCACCGTGTAAGGCGCCGTTCCGCCCGCCACGGTCGCGGCCAATACAACGTTCTCGTTGCGGGCAAAGGTCGCGCCGTCGGCCGGCGCGCTCAGCGCCACGGACAGCGGCGTGCCGGCGGGCGTGGCGGAGAAGTTATCGAGCTGGTACTTGCGCTCGTCGTCCGCGGCGGCGTTATCGTCGGCCCACATCAAAAACATCTGGGCGCCAGGCTGCCAGGGGGCGCCGAAGGTCAGCGTCGTGTCCAGCGCCTGACCGGTCAGCAGGCCGCTGAACTCCGGGATCAACACCCAGGAGCCGGGCGCGCCGGTCAGGCTGTAGAAGACGCGCAGGCCGGGCACTTCCTCCGGCTGCGTGCCCGAGACGGTGTAATCGTAGGCCACGCGCAGGGAGGAGATCGCCTCGCCCGAGCCGTTGACCAGCGTGGCTTTGAGCAGTACCGCCCCGACGGAGGTGGAGGAGAGCTGGATGAACTTGCCGCCGCCGGAGGTCCAGACCGCGCGGTTGCGCTTGGCGGGGCTCGCGCTGGTGTCGCCGATGAGCGTCTCGACCACAGCCGACTGGTTCAAGCCCTGAACGCCCGCGTCAAGCCCGGCGGCCGTGGTGAAGCCGTCCTTTCCGCTGCCGATGGCCGCCGTGGCCCATTCGCCGGCTGGCGGCAGGCTATCAAACGTCAACGTGCCGCTGCCGGAGGGGCCGACCGAGATGCCGCTCTGCGCGGCGGCGTTGACCGTGACCGTGACGTCGTCGTAGGCGGAGAGCGCGCCATCGTTGGCCGTCAGCCGGAGCACGTACGTGCCTGCCTGCGAGAAGGTGGCCGTGGTCTGCGCGGCAGCGGCGTTGGCGAACGTTACCGTGCCGGGACCGCTCACCTTGTTCCAAGCGATGGTCAGTGTACCGGGTGGGTTGGGCAGGCCATCGTCGGTGGCTGACCCGGTGAGCGTCACGGCATTCGGAAGCGTGACGGTGCGATCGGGGCCGGCGTCGACTGTCGGCGCCTGGTTGCCCACCGGCCGCAGCCCAAACGGATTGGACAGGGTGACCCCCTGCGTGCCGCGCAGTTCCACCCGGACGTACTTGGCAACGCCTAGGGTGCCGACAAGGTTCAGCGTTTCGTTAGTGCCGACCACGCTGCCCTGCGAAATCCAGACCACCTGCGTATAGCCCATACCGCCCACGGTGATCGTGCCGGCGATTTCGTCAACCGTCACGTTGGTGATGGCCGGCGGAACGTGGTTGCTGGAGGTCGAGTACGTCGCGAAGAAGACGCCGCGCTCCAGTGCCGCGCGGACGTTGGCCTCCGTCAAGGCGTCCGCCAGAATGTACGTGCGGTTGCGCCCGATCTGGTCCACCGTGTGGGCGTCGTCGTTCGAGAAGCCCCAGACCGGTCGGCCCGGCATCAGAATCGTCAGCACTTGGTCCCATTTGGCCCGGTCGGCGGGATACCGGTCGCCCTGATTGTAGATTTCTTGTCCGATGCAGGTGGGATGCGCCCGGTAGTGGTTCGCATACCACGAGGCTTCATACGTGTAGCGGCCGGGGTGTGCGAAGACCGAGAGGCCGCCGGCATTGGCCACGCCGGTCAGCAGCGTCGTTTGATCCGCGGACGTGCTCGCATAGCCACAGAAGAGGCTTAGCGTATGGTGGCCGCTCGACAACTCGTTGCCTTGGATGGCGACCATACCGAGAGCCGAGGGGTCGCGCCCGTATGCCGTCCAGGGGTAGGTCACGAAGTTATGGTCCGTGAGGGCGAGAACGTCGTAACCGCGTGTGTCGTACTCGTCAATCCGCGCGGCGGGCGTCTGGCTGCCGTCGCTGTTGGACGTGTGCGTGTGCAGGTTGGCCTTGTACGCGTTCACCGCCGACCACGTCACGTTCGAGTACGGATTGAAAACGCGTACGACCGGTTCGGGCGGGGGCGGCGGCGCCGCAGTTTGGAACGCCAGGACAGGCGAAGTCACCGTATGGACGCCGTCGTGGGCCTCCACATACCACTCGTACTGCGTCCCCTGGGTCAACCCCGACCACGCCACGGCGTAGGCGTCTCCGGAAACCATCCCATTGGTTTCACCAAGCAGCGTGAATGGCGTCGGATCGGCCGGCGCCGCCATCGTGTACGGAATCTCGAACTGGCTGGCGGAATCGGTCTCGTACTGGTCAAGCGTCGGCGAGTAAGTCTTAACGCGAATAACGTTGTTGCTGGGCGAGAACTCGTAGAGGCGCAGGAAGCCGTTGCCGCCGTTGGCATAGCCCTGGTAGTCGCTCAGCAGGATGTCCATGCGACGGCCGTTGACCGTCTCCGTGCGCTGCCGCTCGCCGACATAGTGGCCGCAGAGCATCAAGAAGAGATTGGTGTTCCCCTTGACGGCGTTGAAGAGCGCCTGGCCGTTATCGGCGTTGAAGTTCCCGGCCGCGTCTATGATCGCATGACTGACCACGACGGCGCGGCGGTTCGGATGCGCTTGGATCACACTGTTAGCCCAGGCGTTCAATTCGGCGTAGTTGGGGATGCCGCCGTAGTTGAAGTCCACATAAACAAACAGGAAGTCCATGCCGCCGGCCGAGATCAGGTCGTAGTGGTTGCGGTTATCCGCCCCGAAGTGGCCGCCATAATAGGAACGCCCCGCAAACCGTGACACGCCAAAATACTGCTCGAAGTAGGCAATGCCGCTGATGTGATCGTGGTTGCCGGGAACGACGCCATACGGGATGCCGTGGGGCAGCCCGGTGGTGGCCGGATTTTCGAGGCGGGCGAGCGCGTTGGAGGCGTTGTTCCATTGGGCCGCGGCATCGGTGGCGTCTTCGGTGATGTCGCCCAGATGGGCCACATAGGCGATATTGCGCGCCGCGCGTTGCGCCACAATCCAGTCCGTCTGCGCCGTGAAGATGTGCGGATAATTCTTGCTGTAGTATTGCGTGTCCGGCAGCGCGACGATGGTGAAATCCGCGGCCGGAGGCTGTTGCGTGCGAACCCGGCCGTAGAAGCGCACCGTGATAGGCTGCCCCTCGGGATCGGTGGCGGTCGCCCGCAAGATCGCAGCGTCGCCCGCGACGCCGGCGCCATCGGCCGGGGCGAGGCCCGAGAGGACCGGCGGATCGTTGCGCACGATGGCGGAGACGTTGACGATCACGGACGTGGCCGCGAGGCCGTCGTTGTCCGTCGCCACGGCGCGCAGCGCGTGCGCGCCTTCGGGAACCGCGGTCCAGACGTAACTGTAGGGCGCTGTCGCGTCGCTGCCGAGCTCGGTCTCGCCGGCGAGGAACACGACCGAGATGACGCTGCCGTCGTCATCGAAGGCCTCGGCGGACAAGGTCAAGTTCTCGCCCGCGAAGACGGTCGAGCCATCCGCGGGGGTTGTCAGACTGACGACCGGCGCGACCGACCCGGAACCTTCAAGCGATCGCCCAAGGCACCAGACGGGACCGTTAACCAGTGTGCCGTCGGGCTGACCAGCCACGCTGTTGGCGGCGACCGCGCCGGCGCCCTCATTCAGGCTCCAGCGACCCAGCAAGCCGTTGGCGGCGGCAATGGCCTTGTCGCGGCAGGCGGCAATCTGGGCCTCGTTACGGGCGTAGTTCCAAATCCGCACCTCGTCGAGCAGTCCCTCGAAAGCGCCCTCACGGACGCCGCTGGAGTTCATGGCCGTGCCGAGCGCGGCATGCTGGATGCTGTCGAAGCGCGGCGTGTGGCTGCCGATGTTCAGTTCGCGGTCCAGCGCGCCGTCCACATAGAGCCGCCACGTCGTCCCGTCGTAGGTGGCGGCCACATGATGCCACTGGCCGTCGCCGGGCGCTGTTGAAACGCCTGTCACGGGATAATTTTGACCCGCCGCGCCGCCGCCTTCGGCATGGAACTGCTCGAAATCGGCCGCGAGAGCGCCGCTGGGAAGCAGGCCGAAGAAGTAATTGCAATCCACGTTACTGTTCTCGGCCTCGCCGCGGCCCTTAGTGACCAGCGGCACCGCCAGCACGCCGCCGCTGCCGGTATTAGCGGTAACGCCGGGGCCCAGGCGGCGCATCCAGCACTCGATCGTGAAGTTTGAGGCGCCGAGCGAAAGGGCCTGGCCGAACGTCACGTAATCGTTCACGCCGTCGAACTGCAGCGCGCCGGTTCCGTCTTCATATACGGTAATCTCGACGCCGGCAGAGGTGGTTGCCGCGCCCTGATCGTCCGTAGCCTTGGCCGTAAGGGTGACACGGCCGGGAGTTACCGGCGTCCAACCGCAGGTGTAAGGCGATTCCGTGTCTTCTCCCGCTTTGCCGCCATTGACGAAGAACTCGACTTTCGCGATCGCGCCGTCGTTGTCGGCCGCCGTGGCCGAAAGCGTGGTTTCGACGCCGGCCGCCAGCAGAGCGCCCGCGGCGGGCGTGGTAAGGGAGATCGTCGGCGGTTCGTTGGCCTCGTCAAGGCGGCTGGCGGCCAACTTAAGGTTGAAGCTGATATCGGAGCTGCTCGCGCGCTGTTGATGAATCTCCACCGCCACCACATTGGCGCCCTCCAGCAACGCGAGAGCGGGCAGATTGGTGCTGAACCACTTCGCTTCGTCGGCGCCGCTGACTTCAGGACTGGCGGCGACGGTGTTGTAGAGAATGGGGCCCTCGGGCATGTTGCTGCGCCAAACTTCCGCGCCGTTCAGATAGACCACCGCGCCGTCGTCGCGCACGAGGCTGAAATCCAGGCCGCTGTACTTGGCCGCATCGGTAATGTTGAAGGCGTGGCGGAAGTAGGTGGTGATGTATTTGTTGTTAGGGTCCGGACCGTAGCCCACGACCGTCGCTTCGTCGTTGTCGCCGTAGCCCAGCTCGGCCGGGCCGCCGGCCCACGCGCTGTCGTCGAAGGCCGGCGCGCGCCACGCCGTGCCCTGGTCGGAGCCGTTGTCGAGGTATTTCCAAACGCTGCCGGCCGGAACCACGGAGAAGGGCGTGTCGATGTTCCACGTCGGCGTGTTCATCAGGGTGCCGTTTACCGTTGTGCCGGCGGTGCTGGCGATATTGGTTCCCGTGCCTTCGTCCAGCGACCAGCGGGCGATCAGGCCGGCGGCACTGGGCACCTTGGCCCGCATGGTGGAGGCAATCTCGGCCTGCGTGCGCGCGCGGTTCCAAATGCGCACTTCATCCAGCCGGCCCGCGAAATAGCCGGCGGCACTGCCCGCGCTGGTCAAAGCCGAGGCCAACGAGGCATGTTGGATGCTGTCGTGACGCGGCAGACGATTGGTGCCGACATTCAGCGTGCCGTCCAACTGGCCGTTGAGGTACAGCCGCATGGTTGTTCCATCGAACGTGACCGCGCCGTGATACCACTGGTTGTTGGCGATGGTTGTGCTTCCGGAAACGGGGTGATTCAAACCCGGACTGGCCTGACCGGCGCCCTCTTCGTAATCGGCGCCCAACACCCCCCCGGAGGTGATGCCGAAGAAATAGTTGCAGTCCCTGCTGTCCCCGTCCGCCTCGCCGCGACCTTTGGCCACAAGAGGGACGGCGGTGATGCCGCCAGTGCCGGTGCTGGTGGTCGTCCCCGCGGCGGTGCGTTTGAACCAGCACTCAATGGTAAAGTTCGTTGCCCCCAGCGTGGCCGTGGCGGTCCCGAACGTGGCGTACTGATTCGTGCCGTTGAAATGCACGGACCAATCCGCGCCGAACGCCGCGCTGGCCCTCGCGGCGATCAACCATGCGCCGCTCAGGCACGCCATCCATCTCCTGACCAATCGTGCGATCTCCATCCGTTTCATACCTCCCCCCCCTGTAGGTTGCGGCCTACTCCGCCACGCGATTCATCAACCCGCCGGCCTCTCACAAAAACGCCGCGCATAATCCAGGAACAATGTGAGCAAAGAATGTACTGCCAAACAAAATTCGATTAGGCGATCGCGTCCTGACGGGCCAAATCGATGCCCCCGCGCACAGCGCTGGAGTCTTTCGTAACCGAGCCAAACCCGATGGCCGCCACACGGCGCGGCGACCAATCCGACGCCCCGGCGACGGAACGCTGACCGATTCTTTGCCCTTCCATGATGCACTGCTGACACGGCTTCTCTTTCGTGTCCTGCAAACAAGAAGCAGGAGATCTCTCATGAGCAAGCCAACGCTGCTGCAAAGGGTGTCGCGGAGCGGCCTGCGGATCGGAGCAACCCGTGTGCCGATCGCTTTTTTTTCCCATGGACGTCCCGGCCAACGGTTTGTCGTTCGTCGCGCTGAAGGAGGCCGGCACATCCATGTGCGCGCGGCCGACAAGGAAGCCATAGAGAACGTGTATCGGCAGTATGCGGCCGCCCAACCGCCACGCCAATCCCGCCGCCGTTCAAGCCGCACCGACAGACAGGCCACTGCGATACCCCCCCTTGCGGGTATCGGTGATCCGCCGACTCCCGCGGCCGACATCTCTTCGATCATTCCCTCTGCGTCCAACGACTCGAACAAGCTGAAGGAGGCGGAGCGCCGTGAGCTAGAACAGGCCAACGCTCTGGCCGTGCAGCTCGTCGAGATGAAGACGCGTTTGCTAAACGCGGGCCGCAACTTGTTCGCGAACCGAGAACTGCTCCAGCTTGAGAAACGACATGTACGTCATCTCGAACGCTGTATGCGCTTGCGGGCGCTGTTGGCGGAGGGCGTCCGAGGACCGCGCGAAGATCTGCATCCGGCGTGACAGTCCCTATGCCCGAGACCGCTATGCGGATGCGCGCCGCCTGCGGAATAAAGCCGCAGCCATGAGAGCTGTGAACGGCGCGACCGTGGCCAGGCCGAAACTGCCCGCCAGGATATTGAGGATTTCCGCGGCCACCATCGGGATGTTCAGGATGCGGTCGAGCGGCAGGCCTCGGCTCATGAAGAACATGAACATGGTGATGTGGCTGCCGGTGTAGGCCAGCAGCAGCGTCGTGGTCATGGTGCCCAGCACCGCCCGCCCGATGCGCAGGCCGGACCGCAGATGTTCCCATATTCCGATGTTGGGTTTCTTTAGTTGCACCTCCTCCATCGCCACGGCGATGTCCATCGCCAGATCCATGACCGCGCCCGAGGATCCCACAAAGACGCTGGCCACGAAGACATGGGTCAGATTGAGATTCAGGTACCCCGAGTACAGCAGCGTTTCGGCAAACGGCGCAATGGCGCCGTGCAGGCGAAAGATGGCGGCGAAGCGCACCGCCAGCGCCGCCGTCAGGATTAGCCCAAGCATGGAGCCGGCGAAGGCGGCCAGCCCGCGCCGCGTCAGGCCGCCGACGGAGAAGGCGATCGCGGCCGTCAGCAGCGCCACCACGGCCAACCCCATCGGGATGGGGTGGATGCCCCGAAGCAGGGCCGGGAAGAAAACCCGCCAGAGCATGAGCGCGGTGAACGCGAAGGAAAGCAGCGCTTTCAGACCCATGGGCCCGGCAAGCAAAACCAGCAAGCCGGCGAAGAGCAGTGTCAGGAATCCTTGCGCACGCAACCGGTAATGACCGCGCGCCACCGGATGGGCGGGTTTCCCGTCCGCGAGACGATACTCGACCAGCACACAGTCGCCCGGTTCGTAAAACTCGTCCAATTCCAGTTTGCCGGTCAGGAAATTCTCCACGGGCAGCACGGCGCCCCTATGCGGGCCGGCGGTCAGCTCCACGGTCAGGAACTGCGTCTGGGTCTTGACGATCAGGTTGGTGCGCACATGGCTGTTGTCGGTTGCCGTCACCCGCCCCCGATGTCGAAACGGAGCGTGATGCGGCACGTGCGGCACCGGAAACGGTTCGAATGCCGATAGGGCGACGCAGGTCGTCAGCACGAGCCCCAGGAAGACAAGGTCACGACGAGCCCAGACCTTCGGCATGAAGCGCACCTCCCGCATCCGGCATCAACGCATTTCAATCTTCGGGTCTTTTTCCGCTTTTCGTCCATTGTTCCCCCGTCCAATGGAAAAAGGCCGGAGCAGTCTTGTGGCCGCTCCGGCCTCGACGATTCGGGACGGCTCGGACTTTACTTCGCCACCGGAAGCGTCCCTGTATAGCCCAGAATCGCCGCAATCTTCTTGGCGATGTCCGTGTTGTCGTAGAACCCGCCGAAGCGCCACGCGCCCGGACCGTGTGCGATGACCGGAACCGGCTGCCCGGTGTGAGCGTAGGAGGTCCAGCCGATGCCGGCCTGCTCGTTGACGATGTGCGTGAGCGTCACGACCATGGGATCGTAGCCGCCGTAGAGGATCGAGTCCTCCAAAGCCGTGTTCGGGGATCCCAGCTTGAGCGACTTGTCGTAGGCGTTCTCAAGCCGCTCCTTGTCGAAGGCGTTGAGGTTGGTCCAGACCAGGCCGAAGCAGGTCTCGAAGAGCGCCTTGGCTTCTCCATCGGCCTCGTCCTCGATGTTCATCGTCGCCATGGTCTGGCCGTTCGTGGGGTTGTTGGCCTTGTAGGCCGGCCACTGATTGGCGCCGAAGTACTGGAAGCTGCATATCTGGTTCGTCAGCACGGCGTAGTTAGCGCCGTAGCCGAGCCGCGCGTTGCCGATGGCCATGCCGCCGGTCTCGTGGTCGCCGGTGACGATCACGAGCGTATCGTCCGGGTACTGCGCCCAGAAGTCGGCCGCCACGGCGACGGCGCTGTCGAACGCCAGCATGTCCTTGATCGCGGCCACGGCGTCGTTGGCGTGGCAGGCCCAGTCAATCTTGCCGCCCTCGACCACGATGAAGAACCCGCCGGGATGCCCCTTGAGGCAGTCGATCGCCACCTGCGTCATTTCCGCCAGCGTGACGTTGCCGGTCGGGGTGTCGATCGCATACGGCATTGCGGCCGAGTCCTGCAGCCAGGGGTTGATGCAGACCACTTTATCCATCGGCGTCGCGGATAGCGCCATAATGTCCGTCCGGTTCGACAGCACGGTATAGCCCTGGCTCGCCAGCTCGTTCCAGATGTTGTAGGACGTGTCGCCGGTCGTCTTTGGCCCCGTGGGCGAAGCGAACCCGCCGCCGCCGAGGAAATTGAAGCCGGTGCGCGTGAACTGGTACGCAATATTATTCATGTGGTTGCGGCTCGGCACGCTTGCCCAATACGAGGCCGGCGTGGCGTGATCCAGCGAAACGCTCGTCACAATGCCGACCTTTTTGCCGAAGTGCTGCGCCGCGTGTGCCACGCTGTAGTAACTTGTCGTGCAGCCGGTGTTCATGCCGATGACGCCGTTTTTCGTTTTCGTGCCGCATGCGAACGCCGTTCCGGCCGACGCCGAATCGGTGCACAGCGACCCGTCGTCGTACGTTGTCTGCATGCCCAGATACGCGCCGCCGTGCATCGTCAGCCGGTTCATCGCCAGCACATTCGGATCGGTTTCCGATCCGCCGTTCACTTTCGCCAGGTACGCCTCCGTCGCCTGGATCTGCGACGCGGACATGCCGTCGCCCAGGAAGAAAAAGACATACTTCGGACCCGCTTCCGCCGTCGCCGCCGCGAGCGCCAGCGCGCCCGCGCATCCCGCCGCCATCACTCCGTGCATCCTTCGCCGATTCATTCTTGACATCCTTTCTTGCGTTGCTCGTCGTGTTTCCGATCAATCCCGCGATTACCCTTCCCGTCCGTCGCCCTGTTGCCGCGCTCTTGGTGTCCCGGCGCCACCTCCTTCCCTTCGATTGACGAGGCGCAAGGTAGAAGGGCTCGATGGCAATTCGAAAAGGGCCGAATAACTTCTCGATTAGTTGATCGGATCAAAACCGAGCGTGGCCCGCATGACTTCTTCGTGCGCCGCCGCGAACCGCTCCATCGCGCGGAGGTGAGCCTGCAGAAGCGGATCGTCAGGCCGCGGCGCAAGCGCATCCGAAGACGGACCCGATGCCGGCCCGGAAGCCGCGCCGCCCAGCGCGGCGGCCAGGGCGGAGCGCAGCGTTCGGCGATCCGCCTCGTCGAGCGTTATCAGGGGAATATCCATCTTGAGTTTCAACGGCCGGCGGCGCGACGCGGGAGCAGCGGGCATCGCCGCGTCTTCGTCCGGCGACAGCCGGACGCACCCGCGCCCCGCATAGAGCCGGTCAAGATTGACCGGGACGCCGTGCGTGCAGAGCAGTGCCAGGGCGTGGTGCAGTTGCCGCAAGCCGGCACGCGAGGGCAGATCGCAGGGGACGGCGGCGTATTCCCGCCCCGCGAGAATGTCGTCCACAAAACCCGTCAGATTGCCGCGCGGGCCGACTTCCACAAACACCCGCGCGCCGTCCGCGTACATGCGCTCTATCGTCTCCCGGAAGCGGATAGGGTCGGCCCACTGGTCAATCATGATGCGTCGAATGGCGGCGGGGTCTTCGGGCAGGCGCTGTCCCGTCGTGGTGCAGTACATCGGAATCCGGGGAATACGGTCCTCGTAGGTTCCGGCGGTTTCGGCCAGCCGCTCGCAAATGGGGCGGTACATCGGGGTGTGATAGCCGCGATCGAAGGGCAGGAACCGGCACAGCGCGCCTTCGGCTTCCAACGCGGCTCGGGCCTTTTCGATCGCGTCCGCCCCGCCGCAAAGAACGATCTGGTTCGGACAGTTGTCCATCGCAACGAACAGTTCGCCGCCGCTGTCGGCGGCCAACGCGGCCACCCGCGCCGGGTCGGACGCCCCAACCGAAAGAAGGCGCGCCGGCGGCACCAGGTCCCGCACCCATTGTTCGATCACGCGGTCTTCGATCACCGGCTGATCCATGACGTTGTCCGGCGTGACGCGGTCGGCGAACGCCGCCGCTTCCAGCGCCAGATCCTGCGCCGTGCTGTGGCCGGCAATGGCTTGGGGCCGCACGCCCAGCACCAGCAGCAGATGGTAGAGCGCACTGTCGGCGGCGGTGACCAGCGGCAGCGCGTATTCCATGCTCCAGAGCGCGGCCTCCACGCTGCGCCGCTCCTCGGGAGACAGATGCGGGGGAGGGAACACGATCCGGCTGGGCAGCGGTTCGCGTCCGCGCTCCGCGAACGCGCGGTCCGCGCGGTCGAACCAGCGGCGCACTTCGTCGAAATGCATGCAAAGCTCGCTCAACATGCCGGCATACTGCGCTCCTTCGCCGGGCAGTAGAAAGGCCACGGTCCCATCGCGCGCCAGAGGCTTGTCGGTGTAATAGATGCCGGCGCGGTTGTGGACGGTTGTTCGCGCGCTCTCGGCCAATGCCGTCGTCGCGGTGTCGAGCTTGGAGGTCAGGTCCGCGACGTGGTCGGCCACGATGGCCAGACACACCGCCGTCGCCGGCGCGGCGCCGACATTAAGCGTGAAGGCAATGTCGCGCAGCGCGGCCTCCGGCTCCCGCTCCAGACGACGGCGCAGGCGCCGCGCGCGATCCCGGACCTCGTCGCGCGAAGCCCCGCGCAGCACGATCAATTCGCACGGCCACTCGCGCAGCAGCGTGTCTGCGGAACCGGGCCGCGACGGGCGGTGCTCCTCGAGCACCACATGGCTGTTGATGCCGCCGAAGCCAAACGCGCTGACCCCGGCGCGCCGGGGATGCGATGAGCCGTGAATCCAGGGGCGCGTTTCCGTATTGATGTAGATCGCGCTGTTCTCGAGACCCAGATCGGGATTAGGTTCGTCGCACAACGTCGGCGGCAGGATCTTGTGATAGAGAGCCAGAGCCGTCTTGAAAATGCCGGCCATGCCGGACGCCGGAATGGTGTGACTGATCATGGACTTGACCGAGCCTACGGCGCACCGCGGCAGGCGGCCGTCACGGCCGCCAAAGACTTGCGTCATCGCCTGCACTTCGGTGCGGTCGCCCACGGCGGTGCCGGTGCCGTGGGCTTCGACCAGGCCCACCGACGACGGCGGCAGGCCGGCGGACGCATAAGCGCGCTTCATGGCCGTCACTTCCCCCTCCAGTCTCGGGACGAGAAACGCCTGGCCCTGTCCGTCGCTGGATATTCCCAGGCCCTTGATGACGGCATAGACTCGATCGCCGTCGCGCTCGGCGTCCGCCAGTCGTTTGATGACGGCAAATCCGATGCCTTCTCCCAGAAGGGTGCCGTCGGCGTTCTTGTCGAAGGGCCTCAATCGGCCGCGCTTCGACAGTGCGCCGAGCATCGAAAAGACGATGAACACGCCCGCGTTGGTGTTTTCTTGCGCGCCGCCCACCAGCATCATGTCGCAGCGGCCGCTTTGCAGTTCCCGGATTCCGGCGTCCAACGCGATGAGCGACGATGCGCAGGCGGCATCCACCAGGTAGTTCGGCCCCATGAGATCGAGCCGATTGGCGATGCGCCCCGACAGGACGTTGGAAATCAGGCCCGGGCAGGTGTCCGGCGTGAACGGGGGCAGACGGCTCTTGAGGCGGCGCGCCAGTTCGTCCATGACCGTGGCCGGAAGTTCGGGAACCGCGTCGCGGAGCAGTTCGACAAACCGTTCGGCTTCGCCATGGGCGCCGCTGGCCGTCATACCTCGATGCGGGTAACTGCCGTGTCCGACGATCACGCCGACCCGCCGCCGGTCGAACGGCCGCTTCAGATAGCCTGCGTCAGCCAGCGCTTCTCGCGCCACACGCAACGTCAGAAACTGCCCCGGATCGCTGCCGTCCACGGAGCTGGGCATGATGCCGAACTCCATGGGATCGAACTCCGCGAACGGCTCGATAAACCCGCCGCGTCGGCAATAGGTGTGGGTGTTGTCGTTCCCGTCCGCGGCAGGATTGTGAAAGCGCGCCGCGTTCCAGCTTTCCGGCGCGTCGGTGACGGCCTCGACCCTCGCCAGGATGTTGCTCCAAAGCCGCGCGAGGGTTGGCGCGCCGGGGTAGAGGCCCGCCATTCCGATGATGGCAATGTCTTGCCCTTGTGCGCTCACGGACTTTCGCCGAGAAGTTGTCTCACGCGGTAAAACACCGAGCGACTGACGGGGTTGGTGTCGATCAGCAGAATGACCTGATCCGCGGCGGTGGCGGACGTTACGTCTCGCCATCCGGCCTCATCGAGCAAGTTTGTGCTGCGCTGCAAAACCACGCGCGCGCCGGCAGACACCTCCACCGACAACGTCGGCTGTCCGTCCGCGAACGACACGTTCCGTATCACGGGGTAGAGCGTGGCCGCATCCGCCGGGGCGATGGACATCCAACTGAACGGCCGGTATGTCGCGCCCATGATCGGCAGACTGATGGCCGCGTCCATGCCGATGAGGAAGACGGCCGCCGCCACCTGTTTCCAAAAACGATCGGCTATCCTTCGCATGGTCCCCTCCGCTCGTCCTTGCGGGCGCGCCACCTTCCCGGCGATACAGGAGCGGCAACTGGCCACGTGTCAGCTCTCGTCGTACCGCGACGGCCCTTCCGCTCCTGCGCATACTCTCGGTACGCGCGCAGGATGGCATCGAGATCCGACGCGCGGACGTGCATCAGCCGTCGCTCTCCCTCCACCAGCACAACGAAACGTTTGCCGGGCTGCTGGTGGCGGAAAAACGAAGCGGGCACCCGAGCGTTGCGGACCTGCACGCCCTGCCGTCCCACTTTGATCAGTTTCGTTTCAGAAGCCATGCCGATCGCCTGCGGACGCTACCCGTTTGAGCGTCTTCCGACGAATAACAACTCACCGTGGCAGTCAACTGCGCGCCGATAAGATCGCTATTGGACGTCTGTGAGAATTCGATTCAGGCGCTCTTCGCGATGTGGGCTGCTCCCGTGCGGCCCGTGGGGACCAATTGACCACTGGGCGGCACACCCCCGCCCAAAGGGCCGGATGTCGATCGTCGGTCCGAGGGCCTCGCCTTGCGCCGGGGGGCCTGCGCAAGCATCGCCGCCCTTTCTTCGAAAACCCGAAGGATTTTCGCCGTCCCGTGCTTGTCGTGTCGCGCGGCAAGCCATCACCGTCCTGCCGGAACTGGCGGGGGGGCCACCGGAGGGACAGCGCGCGGCTCGACCCGATAGCAAAGGCCCTCAGGCAAGAGAGTGAGGACGAAGTCCTCGGAAAACAGGTCTTTGGCGGTGGTGTAAACGGACCGGCCGCGGGCGTACGCCTCGCTGGCAAAGTGAGTCGCGCCGGCAGGGCCAACGAAAACGCCGTTGACCAGCCGCACGTCGGGTCGCTGCCCCTCCACCACCTGCAAATACTCCAAGATCGGCACATGCTCCCACATGCCGATATACAATGCCCCGCGGTTCATAATGCCCATAATGGTCTCGCCCGTGCGGCGGGCGGACCAATCGCGGCTGAGGTCCGCGTAGGAATAGTTGAACCACGCCTGCTTCACCACCAATAGCGCCGCAAGAAGCGGGACCACCCCAGCCGGCCGGACTCGTCCCGCCAGGGCATCCAACCCCATCCCGAAGAGCAGCGCGACGACCAGATAGCTCACCGAGTGCATCCAATCCTTGTCCAAGGCTCCATAAGCCAGATAGAAGCCGGAATGGCAGAAAAGAAGCAGCATGCACATGATCGCGACATGGCGCCGGCTGCGTCGGTTCGCCAGCCCGCACGCCAAACCCAGGCCGCTCAAAGCCGCCGCGAGAATGCCGAAGTTCGCCAGGAGTTGCGCGACCAGTCGGCGGAGATGGCCGGCAATTTCAGCCGGCGGAACGCTGAAGAACAGCGACTCGAACATGCCTCCGCGTATCATCCAAAACCATCCTTTCAGCGAGAACAGGTCCACATGAGGAAAATAGTCGCGCACGTAATCCACTGGCGGTCGGGCCGCATGGCGGATCGGCAAATAGAGGAAAATGGCCACGAAGGCGGCCAGTGCCGTCAGGCCGGGCCCAACCCAGCGCCGGGGCTGCCTCCAGATCGCCGGATCGGCGGCCAGAACCAGCCACGCGACACCGGGGCCGACCAGCGCCAAGGCCGTGTGGTTGCCCATCCCCATTCCCGCCAAAGCGCCGGCCGCCCAAAGCAGTCCGTCGCGCCGCGTGTCGCGCCACTTCACGACCAGCCATAGCAGGGCGGAGACGAAGCACAGGTGCGGGGCGTACAGCTCCGCCACCACGGCCCACACCCAAACATAATAGGACGCCGCCAGCAGCCATGCCGTCGCCACGCCGATCCAGGGGCGGCCGGTAATCCGCCGCATCGCCGCATACACGAACGACGCCGTCAGCGCGCCGCACACCACGGAGACCAAATTCACGCGCCATCCCACATCGCCGAACGGAAGAAAGCAAAAAAGCCGGCCGACCAGAAGAAACAGCGGCGAACCCGGACTATGGATAATTCCGAGCGTGTACGCCCCCGTGGTCAGTTCCGCGCTGTCCAGCCCGTACACGGTGGGCGCCATGGTGTTGAAGTACAGGGCGAAGGGGGCGAGAAAGACCAGCCCGCCAAGCAGGGCGGGATTCACAGGCCGAGATTCGGCCGTCCGCCCGCGAGAGGAACCGATCGGATCGGAAGATCCCTTCCTTGCGTCGGCCGCCGTTGTCTTCATCTCCGGTTCAATCCCCGAGATATCGCCCCGACCTCCGGGCGCCGGCGCCTGAATTGCTGCTCACCTCGAAACGCGAAAATGTCATCTCCTGAATCGCGCGCCGCTGAACCAGAAACGCAGCAAAGCCGTCGGCGGCAACAGCATGAGGCGGGGTGTTGTAACTCACGTAAAGAAAAACCGGCGCGCGAGACCCGATCTGCTCCAACCACAGAGACGGATCGGTTCCCGGATTGAGGGTGTAGAATTCGGTCTCGACGAAGGTGGGCGCCAGCGCCGCCGCCAGCCACCACCGGTCGGTGAGCAACGGAATGTTTGCCTTTCGTATTTCGCGCTCGAACGCGCTGAGATCGCGCTTGGTCACCTGGAGCTCGAAGATGCCCCGCACGCCGTAGCCGCACGACAATATCAGCAGCGCCGCGGCAAGACCGAGACTGGCGGCGCGTCGCACGCCCCGCTCGACGCGGACGAAGCGTACGATCGCGACGGCGCCCAGCACGGCCGCCAACAGATACGCGACCATGGCATACCGCAGACCCCACTCCGGGCCGCCGGCCGGCCGGCGTAACAGCCAGGTGGCGCCCACATGCAGGATCAGCAGCAGCGAGAGCGTCGCCCTGAGAAATCGCTCCTCCGGGCCTTTCGGCCCGGCGCCGTCCGGCGCAGGCAGCCAGGCGAGCGCCATGCTGGGCATGGGCAGCAGGAGTCCGTGAATCGCGCGGTAGCGGTCCGGCAAACATAGCCCGTGGGTGGCGCTCGCGGATATGAGACCCGCGCCGACCAGCCAGCAAACGAACCGGCGCTGCGGGACCACCACCGGCGAGAGGGCGCACAGCACGAGCCCGAACAGGGCGACAACCGCCCACTCCGGCGGCAGCGGCACGCCGAACTGCTCCGGGTTGTTGACGAGCACATGCAGGACATGCCGCGGCAGCGCCGCCCACAACTGCGGGTCTCGCAGACCCGCCAGAGCATTGGCCGCGTCGCCGATCAAAGCCGTCATGCGGCCCTCATCCATTCGGCTAACGAGCGCCGCGAGCATCCCCGCCGCCAGTCCCGCGACCATGGCGGCGCGCCGCCGCGCAAGGAAAACGGCCGCGCTGCCGAGCGCAGCAAAAAGCAGAACCGCCTCGTCGCGCACGGCAAAAAATCCCGCCAGGCAGACCGCCGCGCCGATGCCGCGAATCCGTCGTTGCCGGACGGATCCCTCGGTCGCCGCGCCGCCGAGGCACAACGCGCTCAACGCCAGCGCGCAAGCAAGGCTGTGTTCGAGAAACAGCGCGGAATGGAAGTACAAAGGCGAGGCCCATCCGGCCAACAGCATGGCCGGAACGGCGGTGCCGGCCGCCAGGCGCCGCGCCAGAACGCCCGCCAGGGCCGTCGCCAGAACGCCGGAGACCAACGGAATGACGTACAAGCCCCGGGGACCGAGCAGCTTGAAAAACGGGAGCGAGAGCGCCGGGAAGGTTTCCGGCCAATGACGGCGCACACCTGACGGCCGGAGCGGTTGAGGATAGATCGGCGCGGCTGGATAGTAGGCGAAAAAGGGATCGGCCTTCGCGCCGCCGTAGGAAATGCGGTGCGGCGCGGCCGATTTTATCATCCGACTGTGCATCTGGATGAACTTGGCGCCTTCGTCAGGTGACCAGAAAACGGACGGATGCAGCGTAGCCGCCGTTGCGACATACACGGCGCACACCAAGCCAAAGGCGAGAAACGCAAGCCCTCTTCCGGGCCAGGAAGCCGGGTTCCTTCTTTCAAGTTTCACAAAGCGCAACATGCCCGCTCACGCCGCTCGACGCTTGAATCCCGTCTTGCACACCATCACACCGTGTCGCTATCCCCCATGGATAGAAACCAGTTCCGCGCATGGCCTGCCGCCGTCACATCGGCCTTCGCGCCGGACGCCAGTGCGCTGACATGCAAGCCGCCCGGTCCCGTGCGGCGGGAAATGAACCCGTGGCGGACCAGCAAACGCCGCAAATGGGTGTGCGGAAACGCCCATGCTTCGGCGACGTCCGCGGCCTGGGCGCGAAACCAATCCACAGCCGCGCGAATGAGCAACGATCCGATGCCGGGGTCGCCCTTTCGGGCTGTAACGAGGTCCGCAATGCATCCGCGGAGCAAACCGCCACGACGGCGCAACCCCAGAACCGCATACCCTTCGATGCGGCTTGCATCGGCACTTTCGACGCAGAGCCGCTCGTACACGAGACCCGGCACATTCACATACCGCCAGTTCAAGTGCGCGGCATCGCGAACCACCGCCACCGGATAATCGTCGCACACCTCCTTCCAGAAACGGTCGAACCGCGCATCGAACCGCGCGACCCGGCCCAGGCGAACGCCGTCGAGCGGGCGCGCCGGCTTGACGGGGCACAGCCGCTCGCCGGCGGAAAGGAGCCGCGCGAGCATGCGGGCGACCGCGCCGAGGGAGCGGTTCTCGGCTGAAAGCGGCCTGACGAGGAGAGGAACGGACGCCACTTGCATGGGGCTAAGGAGTTTCGCCGCCAGGGGGCCAGCCGTGGCGTTCGCGGTTCCATACGCCAGCGACACGCCCGCCGCACACATCGCCCGCGCTGAGGCTTGAACCATGCTGAGGAACGTGTCGAGCCGCCGGTATTCCTCGAGGAGGCCCACATCCGTACCCTGAGCCGCTGAGACGTCACGCCCCATGACGCGAACTCGCACCGGAATCTGCCCGAGAAAGCCGACGATTCGGGCGTTCGCCGCCAGGACGATCGAGCCGATCAATTGTCCGGCGAGTCCGGTGAGTTTCCAGCGCAGGAACTCGACGGTCTGGCGCGTGCCGAAGATTCGATGCAGAAGTTCGGCAATCTCGCCCATATCAGCAACGGTCGCCGGCCGGGGCGCGCACGGTGGCGGGGCGGCGCTCATGGCGGCGTTTCGTTCGAGCGCCGCCTCAGGAACTCGACCACGTCCCGGACTCGAATGTCCTGAACCATCGTGCCGTCCGGCTTCACAAAAAGGGTGTGGAACGGCAACGGATCGCGGCCGCGGCGCTTCTGCAGGATGCTTGCCAGCCGCGCCACGGCAATGGAACTCAGGCCCAGATCGGCGCCGAGAAGGGCGTCCGGACGGATGGATTCCGCCGTGTCGCCGTCGCCCCACCCCCCTGCCTGACGAATGGCGAGAATGACTTCGTCCAGCAGGGGCTCATTCGTGCCGGAGACTGTTCTTGAACCGAACCAACCCATTTAGGAACTTTCCCGTCGCGGCCCGGAGAAAATCCCGGCCGGCAAGTTCTTCATCAATGCCCCGCCTCCAGCCGTGGCGCTCTGTCGGCCCCGGCGGCCCGGGCACGCCCGCGTTCGCTCAACCGGTTCAATTCCCTGGAGCAGGCGCACTGCAATCCCTCCAGAACCGCAAGCACCTGTCCCTGCATGTCGGCATAGCAAATGGTTGCCGTCAGCGAGTCCCCCTCGTCGCCGACCGCAGGTCTGACCAGACAGCGCACAGGCTGTCCCGAAAGGGGGCGGAAAAGGAGAAAGCGGTCAATCCGCACGGGCAGCGGCGTCATGTCGTTCCAATGGCGCTCCCACAAGATCACAAGCTGGAGGGAGGCATCCACCACTGTGGGATCGAGCAGCCAGTTGCCTGCGGGCGCATCCCGCAGGCACACGTCCGGCGTTACCGATTGCAGCGTGCCCGCGATGGCATCGCGCCTAATGCCCTCGATGGACCTGATGGCCGCGAAGCAGGGGCCCTGAAACAGCCATTGTCGGTACGCCTCCTCGACGCTGAAATGAAACGGCTCCAGCCCCGTGAAGTCCGACGCGGCCAATGGCGGCGGAGTGGCCCGGCCGCCGAGCCTGACTTCGGCGCGATAGCGCAGGCGGCCGGACTTCTCCGGCGAAACGATTTGCATGGCCAGCGCCATATCCCTGCCGGCCGCGTCCCCCCCAACCGTCCGTTGCCCGCTGACTCGCAAAGCCGTCGGCTTTCCTTCTTCGAGCACGATACCGTTCAGCACTTCCAGGCCGGCAATTTCGATCTCGCCTTCGGCGTCCGGAGCGGCCGCCCGGGCGGTTTCCGCCAACAGTTCCATTGCCATGGCAACCGGAAACACCGGTTTTCCGTCCAGCATGTGATCGCGCAGATAGACGTGCCGAGAAGGATCCAAGACGCAAACGACCTCGATCGTCCCGTTGTGCCGGACCACGGAGTGGAGTTGGCCAATCAAGGGCAGAGCCGGCTGCCCTGCGGCGAGCCCCGCCGCAGCGGACGCGTATGGCGCATCACCGAGAAGAACCTCCACGTCGCCCTTGCGACCGTGAAGCAGTTCATCCACGAGGCATCGCCGGCCGGCCTCCTCGGGAATGATTTGGACGCCGCGAGCTTCGAAGCGGCGCTGAACTTCTTCCGACGCCATGCCCGCGCCCCGCCAGGGGCCCCAGAGCACAGACACCACGCGGCCCGGCGTGCGCCGGTCCAGGTCGCGAGCAAGCGCGTTCAGCACACCGTTGGCCGCGGCGTAGTCGCTCTGGCCGGCGTTCCCAAGATAGGCAATGGAGGAGAAAAACACGGCGAACTTCAGCGAATCCAGGCGCAGATGGGCCGCCAGCAAAAAAGCCCCATCGGCTTTCGTGTCGAACACGCGATCAAATGATTCCGGCGTCTTGTCCTCGACGGGTTTGTCTTCGATCGCGCCGGCGCCGTGAACGACGCCATCCAGCCGGCCGAACTCCGTGTAGATAGCCGCGATCAAATCGGAGCAGGCGTGCTCGTCGCGCACGTCGGCCTGCCGATACTCGACGCGGGCGCCCGTCGCGCGAATCGCCGCCAGCGTGGCGCGGATTTCCCGCTCGCGCCGCAGCCGGCGATATGCGGCCTCAATCGCCGCCATGGGGGGCTTGCCTCCCCCCGCAGCGGACAATCCGTCCGCCAGGATGCGGCGCAGTTGGGCGGGCGACTCGATCCCGCGCGTGGCCGGCGCCTCCTCATCAGGCGGAGGCGCGGAGCGGCCGCTCAGAATCAGGGTGGGTTGGAATCGCTCCGCCAGCGCCCGCGCCACGTGGGCCGTGATACCGCTGGCGCCGCCCGTCAGCAACACCACCCAGTCGCGCCCGATGTGCATGACCGGCTCTGCCGCCAAATCGAGCGCCGCCGGAACAATGACAGCCGTTTGACGCCGGCCGTGCAGCCGGCGGACAAAACGCGCCGCCGTATGGTCGGCCAGCTCATAGAGAAGCGCCTCGACGCGTTGGGGCGGCGGCTCCGAACCGTCCATGGCCAGGACCCGAGCCTGCACGCCGGGCCATTCTACGGCCAGGGAGTTAAGCAGACCCGCGAGGCCGCCTTGGCCGGGGAAGTCGCCGGCGGCATCCACTGCGGCCAGGAGCCGCGCTCGGCCCGCGGTTGCGGCGGCCTTCAGGTCCTCCGCGGCCGCTTGCGCGAGATAGAATAACGATTTTACGTCTTCTTGAAGAGCATGGCGCCATGCGCTGAACGGCATGGAGAGGGAATACGTCCGCCTTCGAAGCGGAAGCAGATGCACGATGCCGGTAATGCGGCCCTCCGCTTTGCGCACGGCGGCGACCAGAAGACGAAGGCTGTCCGGGCCGTCGAACTTGGCTTGATAGCGTGGGGCGGCTCCCTGCCGGCCTTCACGGGCTGAAACGATCGCGGCGCGGGCCCCTTGGTTTCTGAGCGCCTCGGCCATAGCGTCCGCCAATCCGTTTTCGTCGTCCGTGATCAGGAATACGCCGTCCGTCTGTGGCGCGGCGACGGCCGACGGCGCCGCATCCTCCAATTGCATTATGAAACGCGGGACATGACCGCCGGCGCCGGCTTGCCTGTTTTCGGCCGGAGAGCGAACTTCCGCGCAGGTTCCGGACGGAGCGGAAACCGGCCCTTCAGCGGCGCCGCTTCCTCCGGCGCCCGAGCTTTTCTCCTCTCCCGTCGGCGCCGATGCGATTCGATCAATCAAGCTGCGCAGCGTGCGCAGATGGGCCAGGTTGCCCACTTTCGACGTCTCCGCCGTGGCGCCGATTTGCGGGAACGCCTTGCGCAGCCGTCCCGCGATTTCGACCCGCTTGATGGAATCTATGCCGAGATCGGCTTCAAGGTCGGCGTCAAGGTCCAGCATGTCCGGCGGGTAGCCGGTGCGTTCGGCGACAATGCGCAGCACCTCCCGGCGGATGACGTCCACGGAGCCGGCGGAGGTTGTTGGAGCGGCCGAACCAATCGGATCGCCGGAACCGGCAACCGGAGCCGCCGGTTCCGCCGCCACTTCAGGCTGTCCGGGGCTTGGCCGCGTCTCGACGGCCGCCCTCTCCGGCGGTTCCGTCTTGCCCAATGCCGCTAGCATGACCCGCCGATGGGTTTCGAGCAGGCGCTGCATCACCTGCTCATGGGTTTGCAATAGCGCGGCTACAGCCGGCGCAGCATTTCGCGCGGGCGCAGGCGAAGGCACATCCCTACTCAAAGGCATGGTGGGCTCCTGTGGGTTGGTTGCGAGTGAAAGGGTGGACGCCGGCGGGACGGACCGGGCCATGAATCCTGCATCGCGCAACGGCACCGCGCGGCCCCCGTCCACCAGCCACGCGGTCGCGGGTTGCGCATTGTCCCTTGTCTCTTCCTTGAGACGGTCTAGCGCGTGTTCGCGCGGCCGCCGACCCTCAAACAGCCGATCCAGATCCACCGCCGTTCCGTGCGCGGCCAGTTGAGCGATGAGATGCAGGAACCCTTCGAGCCCCGGCCGTTTTCGAGGATCTACCGGCGCGACGAACCGTTCACGGCCCGCCAGAATCTGCTCCACCAGCCCGCTCAACACCTGCCGCGGGCCGACTTCAAGGAACACGCGAGCGCCCGCCGCGTACATCGCCTCGATTTCAGCCACAAACCGAACGGGCGAAACGAGGTGCTCAGCCAGTTGCGCGCGAATGGACTCGGGATCTGCCGCATATTCCGCGCCCGTCGTATTCGAGAAAACGCGCGCCCTCGGCGCCTCGAAGCGGATGCCGCCGAGAAAGCTTTTCAACCGTTCCTTGGCCGGCGCCACCAGAGGCGAGTGAAACGCGCAGGCCACGGGCAGCGGCTGCCCTGCCACTCCTTGCGCTTCCACCCGCTTCAACGCTTCGGCCACGGCGGTTTTCGAGCCGGATACAATCGTCTGGCGGGGCGAGTTGAGATTAGCAATCCAAAGGTCGCGAATGCCCGCCACGAGTGAGCGCGTTTCCTGCTCGCCGGCCTCCACCGCCGCCATGGCGCCCAAATCGCCGCGCGATTCCTCCATAATGAACCGGCCGCGCGATTCTGAAATATCGAACAACCGTTCGGGCGTGAGACAACCGGCGGCGCACAGGGCCGCGTATTCGCCGTAGCTGTGGCCCGCACAAAAGGCGGGGCGCACGTTCAAGGCGCGCAGCAGGTCCGCCAGCCCCACGGCCGCCGCCCCCAGGGCCGGCTGCGCCACGTTTGTGGCCGTGATCGCCTTGCGGACGGCGCGCTCTTCCTCGTCGCTGAAGCGCGGAGGCGGAAATACGAACGATGACAGCGGCCGATCGAAGCGGCCGGCCAGAACACGGTCCGCCGTCTCGAAGGCCTCGCGGACCTCGTGGAAATGCACGGCCAGTTCGCGAAGCATGTCGGGATATTGCGATCCCTGTCCCGGGAAAAGGAAAGCCAGACCCGCGTCGCGGGCCAACCTTCGTGGCGTGAAATAACCGGCGGCGGGATCCCAAATCGGCGTCGTCGGCTCGGCGGCCAACTTGCCCCGGACCGTCTCGATCTTCGCCGTCAGGTCCTCAAGCGAGGAGGCCACCATGGCAAGGCAGACGCCCTCCGCGGTCCGCTGCGCCTTCCGCCAGAGGGTGAACGAGAGATCCTTCAGCGTCGGCTGTGCGCCGGCCTTCAGGGCCGCCCACAAGTCGCCAAGGTGTTGCAAGACGATGGCGACCGAGTCTCCGCGCCATAGAAACAGTTCGCAGGGCCATTGCGCCGTGGCGGCCCGAGACGCCGGCCCGTTGTATTCCTCCGCCACGACGTGATAGTTGGCGCCGCCGAAACCGAAGGCGCTGACCGCGGCCCGGCGGGGGTGGTTTGGCGAGGAATGGAGCCACGGCCGGGTTTCGGTGTTGGCATACAGCGCGCCGCCGGCCAAACTTTCGTTGGGCTTTTCCACGCCGAGGGTGGCCGGCAGAACCTTGTGGTGCAGGGCCAACGCAACCTTGAGCAGTCCGGTCACGCCCGCCGCGCCTTTGGTATGGCCAATCATGGATTTGACCGAGCCCAACGCCACCGCGTGCGACGCCGTGCCGGCTTCGTCGAAAACCCGGCGCAGCGATTCGATTTCCGCGCGATCCCCAGCCACGGTGCCGGTGCCGTGTGCCTCGACCAACCCGACCGTCGCCGGCGAAACGCCTGCCCGGGCATAGGCGCGGTGCAGGGCGCGGGCCTGGCCTTCCGGCGAAGGCGCCGTCAGACCCTTGGCACGGCCATCGCTCGATGCGCCGACGCCCCGGATGACGGCGTAGATGCGGTCGCCATCCAGTTCCGCGTCGGCCAGCCGTTTGAGCACGAGCATGGACAGTCCTTCGCTGATGCAGGTGCCGTCGGCGGTGTGGTCGAATGTCCGGCAGCGTCCGCGCGGGGAGAGCGCCTGCGTTTTGCAGAAGCACAGATAGTTGAAGGGAGTCTGGAACGTGTCGGCCCCGCCGACGAGGGTCATGTCGCTCGCCCCGCTTTCCAGTTCGCGACAGGCCAGGTACACGGCGGCGAGCGACGACGCACAGGCGGCGTCCACCGCGAAGCTGGGCCCGCCCAGGTCGAAGCGGTTGGCGATGCGGCCGGCGATGACGTTGAGCAGGATGCCGGCGAAGGAATCTTCCGTCCATTCGGGCAGTTTTCGATTGAAGCCCGTCAGGACGGGCTGATCGGGCCGGGCGGCCAGCGCCGAGCGCAGAACGTAGTTTTGGCCAAGTTCCGCCAAACCGCCGCTGACTCCGATAATGACGGACGTGTTTTCCCGTGGAAACGGGCGATCCTCATAACCGGCATCCCGCAAAGCCGCGCGCGCCGTTTCCAGCGCCAGCAATTGAATCGGCTCGATGGAGGCCAGCGAGCTCGGCGGCATGCCCCACGCGGCCGGATCGAACGGGATCGGATCGAGAAATCCGCCCCAGCGCGCGTACACGCGATCCGCGGCCTCGCGCCGCTCGTCGAAATACAGCTTCCAATCCCAGCGCTCCGCAGGCACTTCACGAATGGCATTGGTCTTGTTCAGAACGTTGGTCCAGAACCGGTCGAGGTCCCGTGCGCCCGGGAGCAAACAACTCATGCCCACGATGGCGATGCCTTCGCGCCGGGGGTCCATACGCCGTGCGCTTTCGCCCGCCGATCGCGCGGCCTTGCCCAGAATCTCGGTCCCGCCGGCGCTGATGTCGCGATGCAGTTCCTGCACGGTGCAAACCTTCTCTCGCAGCCCCGCCGCCTGCCCCAGCATGTACAGGCCGTCGGCGAGCTGCCCGGCCTCGTCAACGGTTTCGAGTTCGGGTCCGCTTTGGCTGCGGCGGCGCACTCCTTTTGCCGCCAGGCGCAGCCGGCCGATATTCATCGTTTCCAGCGCCGCGCGGACCTGCTCGTGGGAAGCGCCCTCGGCCTGCAACCGCGCCTTCTGTTCGGCAAAGGCCCGTGTGTATGGAGTCGGGGCGCAGCGCACGACGTGTCCCGGGCCGGTTTCGAGCAATGCGGTATGACGGCATCTCAGCGCCTGCCGCTGGAAGGCCTCCAGGATCGCCCCGGACGAGACCGCTTCCCGGGTGAACAGATACGCCGTGCCCATGAGCACGCCGACCTTGACCCCCCGTTCCGCCGCCGGCGCCATGCAGGCCGCCGCCATGGCGGCGCTGCACGCGTCGTGGATGCCCCCGGCGAGCAGAATGTGGCAGGCGCCCAACTCGCCGGCCGGGACCGCCTCGCGCAGAACCCGCGCCGCTTGCTCCCATAGCACGAAACTGGACAGCGGCCCGACGTGGCCGCCGCATTCCCGGCCTTCGAGGACGAACCGCCGCGCGCCCTCTTCGGCAAACAGCGTCAGCAATCCCGGGGTCGGCACGTGGAGGTAGGTTCGAATACCGCTCGCCTCCAGCCGCCGGGCCTGCGCCGGTTGGCCTCCCGCGATGAGCGCGAACGGTGGCCGATGTTTCAGCACGACGGCCAGTTGTTCGTCTTGCAGCGGCGCTTCCAGAAAGCCCAGCAGGCCTACGCCCCAGGCCCGATCGCCAAGGCAGCCGCACGTTTCGGCAAGCAGCGTTTCGATCTCGGTTGCCCGCTGCATACCCAGCGCCAGGAACGGCAGCCCGCCCGCGGCCGCCACCTCGCGGGCGAAGGCAGGCGTGTCACTCACCCGGGTCATGGGCCCTTGCGTGATCGGGTAAGCGGTGTCATGCGCCCGAGCCCAGCTCGAGCCTTCCATCAGGAGGTCAACCCGCTTCACGGAGCGCAGGTGCGATCGCAATTCGGAGCGCAGGCCATGCATCGCCCGCCCTACGCTCCCGTATCGCTCCGCCAGGGGGCGCGCCAGGCAGGCGTCTTGGCCGAGCGGCCACAGGCCCGCATCGGTCCAACTCACGCGCCGCCGAACGGCCTCCCGCCACGCGGTCGGCATGGGAACGGCCGTGCCCACATCCGTGCCCGCGGCCAGGCGCGACGCAAGCGCTTGAAGCTCGGCGACAACCTGCGACCGCCGCGACGCGAACGAGCGAAACGGCAGCGACAATTCCTCGCCGAGGCAGACCGTTTCGGTTCCGTCCATTCTCGCGACGCCGTTCTTGACCGTCTTCGGCAACGGCGACTCGCGCATCAGCGCCAGTTGACTGTCCAGCACCACTCCGGCCGCGCCCCCCACATATGCGGCAGCGACCGTGTGCGGGCCGATTCCGCCCTGCACCCAAATCGGCAGACGGACGGCGGACCGCAAGCGTTGCAGCAGAATGAACGCCGTTTCCTCCCCCACCCATCCGCCGGCCTCGTTGCCCTTGGCGATCACGCCATCGGCTCCGGCGGCCTCGGCCGCCAGGGCTTGCTCCACCCCGAAAACCTCGACCACAACGCGAACGCCCCGATCGCGCAGGCTGGGGCCCCGCCAAGAGACGACGGCCGACTCGGCCCCAGCGAAAACCACCCAGCCCAGATGCTCGGGCACGGCTTTCAGCAATGCCGTTGCGACATCGCGCTCGCTCCCGTCCAGGCGCACGCCGCACCGCTCGCGGGGACAGCCGCGCAGGGCGTCCAGCGCCCGGCGCAGCGCCTCCACGGAGGGGGCAAGCTCGCCGTTCACGATGCCGATTTCCCCCGCGACGGCTGCGGCCCGCGCCAAGGCGGCATCCGGCTGTCCGGGCGGGGAAACCGCTACCAACTGAAACTCGTTGCGCATGGTCATGCGAATCAAGGCGGTAGAGGATTCCGTCCGCGGGTTAGCCCACAATCAAAACGGTGTTAGAACCCGGTTCGCCGGCCGCCGGACCGGCGCTCGAGCGTTCGCAAACGGACAGACAAGCCGGACCGCACGGAAGGCGCCGGCACGGCCTGAAGTCGCCGATCTCGTCGCCGTGCGCGCGCGCGCAACGGGCCTCGCCGTTACCGATGTCTGACGGAGCATTAATCATTCGCTAACGGCGCGGCGGCATTGTGCGGCAGCATTTCGAAAGGCGGTTGGCGGCCCGCGGTTGCCGAACAGGGGCGCCTTGCAAGGAGCATCGCATGGCGGATGCGAAGAAACACATCCTGATTGTGGAGGACGAGAACGACGTTCTCGAATTGCTGCGCTTCAATCTGACCAAGGAGGGCTTCAGCGTCACAACCGCGACTCGCGGCGAGGATGCGCTGAAGGCCGTGGGACAAAAGAGGCCGGACCTCATTTTGCTCGACCTCATGCTGCCCGGGATTTCCGGTCTCGAGGTGTGCCGGCAGTTGAAGAAGGAACCGCGGACCTCGGGCATCCCCATCGTCATGCTGACGGCCAAAGGCGAAGAGGCGGACATTGTCGTCGGCCTGGAAGTCGGAGCGGACGACTACGTGACGAAACCGTTCAGCGTCAAGGTGCTCGTTTCGCGCATTCGCGTGATCCTGCGCCGCCAGCACAGTTCCTCATACGACCCCAAGACCGAGGTCCATATTCGCGACCTAGAGATCAGTCCCAGCCGATTTCAGGTTCTGGCCAAGGGCAAAGCCATCGAGGGATTGACGCTGACGGAATTCCGGCTGTTGCACCTTCTCGCCAGCCGGCCGGGCTGGGTTTTGAACCGCCAGCAAATTCTGGACGCCGTGCGCGGCGAAGACGTGGCCGTGACCGAGCGCGCCGTGGACGTGCAAATGGTCGGCCTGCGAAAGAAGCTCGGGGCGCGCGCGGACTACATCGAAGCCGTGCGCGGCGTCGGCTACCGATTCAAGGATGCCTGAAGGTTTGTTTCGCGCCCCCCACGCCGGCGTGAATTCTTCCGGCCCGCTCACGGGCCCCGGCTAATCGAAAAAAACCGGCCTCCTAATTCACCGCAAACGCCCCTCGCGGATGATGGCGTCCGATTTTCAGCCGTAACAGGCGCAGAAAGCGGGCAAAAGGTCCGCAACAGGAAAGGGGGTGGCGGAAGGAAAGGCAGTTGGAGTGCGATACGGTTTGCGACAGGGGCGAACGATGGATCGACGGAAGCGGATAAACCAAGAAGAATGCGAGGAAAGAAGCACAACATGAAGCGGCGGAATATGGCAATGATGGGGCTTGTGGCGGCCGGCGCGCTGGCGCTGGGCGCGTATCAGGCCGAAGCGGCAACCATAGAGGTATATAACGGCATCGGCACGGATACGACGTGGACATCGAACAACGTCTATCGGCTCATGGAGCCGGTATTCGTGACCAATGGCGCCACGCTGACGATCCAAGCCGGCACGGTGGTGCGGGGCAAGACCGGCAGCAACGCGACACTGTTCATCGCGCGCGGGTCGAAGATCCGGGCCATGGGCACGCGGACGAATCCGATCGTGTTCACCTGCGACGAAGACGACAACATCGGCGCCAATCCGGGCACCGGCGTCTGGGCGCAGAAGAACAACGGCATCGGCAAGAGGTGGGGCGGCGTCGTTCTGCTGGGCCGCACCTACATCGCGACGGACATCGGCGAGCCCGGCACGCCGTCGCCGCATCCTTCGCTGGAAGTTCAGATCGAAGGCGCGGGCGACTACGGCAGCCTGAGCAAGTACGGCGGCGGCAATGACGACGACGACAGCGGCGAGATGCACTTCTGCTCGATCCGTTACGGCGCCTACGTTCTGGGCAGCGGAAACGAGATCAACGGCCTCACCATGGGCGGCGTCGGGCGCGGCACGCAGATTGACCACATCGAGGTGTTCCAGAACGCCGATGACGACTTCGAAGTGTTCGGCGGCACGGTGAACCTGAAATACCTTGTGGGCTGGTGCTCGGCGGACGACGGCTTCGATACCGACGAAGGGTACCGCGGCAAACAACAGTTTTTCCTGCGCGTGCAGGGGCCGCTTTCCACCCTTTCGGAAATGTCGGACAAGGGCACGGAGCAGGACGGCGGCATGGGCATGCTCTCGCAGCCTTCCAGTTGCCCGACGGTGTTCAACTGGACGCAGATCGGAATGGGCCGGGACGCGGGCAACAAGAAGAACACCGGCGTCATGCTGCGCGAAGGCACGGGCTTCCGCATGTATAACAGTCTGTGGATGGACTTCGGCGGCGCGCCGGCGTTGATCCAGGGCAGTCCGAACAACAGCATTTCGGGCGAGTCGGCCGACAAGTTCACGCAGAACTACGTCAACAACCAGTGGTACACCCACGAGTCCGTCTGGTTGAGCGGTCGCCAGAGCAAGATGGCCGAATTCATGTACAACGTGTTCTGGAAGTTCGGCACGAACGCGATCCCCGCGATTCCGGTTGATCCGGCCAACACGATCGCCATCGGCTGGGGCGCCAATAACGGGCATCCGAGCGGCAGCAACGCAGGCGACTGGGAGTGGTACGGCTATCCGGCCTTCAGCGACACATCGCTCAACAACTTCTACCTCGAAGACCCGGGATTCCTGTCGCCGGTCGCCGAACTGACTCGCAGCGCAGTCGGCGTAACCATCGGCGGCCGCACCTACTACCCGGTGGACACGCTTAATCCGCTGCCCCGTCCCGGCTATGACGGCGCGATGATGGTCCACGGGCGCGTGCCCCCGAACGACGGGTTCTACACGCCGGTGAACTTCGTCGGCGCGTTCGGCGGAACCAAGAACTGGGCGGCGGGCTGGACATTAGCCTCTCGGCTCGGGCTGCTTACCGGCGGCACGGCGGCAGACTACACGGGCGTGGAGCCGGGACTCCGGCTGAACGGGAGCAACGTCGAGGTCAAGCTGGACGGGTGCGTGTATCAGGGCATCCCCGCGGACCTGTACGTGATCTTCGAGACCACCCCGGGCAACTACTGGCTGCTGCCCAGCCTGTTTGTGAACGCGGTGCCCTGGAACGGGGCGCAGGTGACCGCTCCCTCGTTCCCGCTGCCGGGGACGCCCGGCATTTCGTGGACGCCGGTCTGCACGGTCGCCAACGCTCCGGTCGGGGCTACGCGCGCTTACTTCGTCGTGGACATGAAGCCGGGCAACGGCATCCTGGACCTCACGCACGTGTACTTCGCGACGATCCCATAAGGGGCTCGTGCCAAGAGACGCCTGTTCCGGCAGCGGCCACGCCGCTGCCGGAACTTTTTTGGGGCGTCAACAGGCGCCATGGTTCACGCAAAGGTAACTTAAGTCTAATTGTATCCTTACCGGCCGCCACAACGCTCTCCGGTGTTTATTTCGAGCCATGAAAAGGGCGCGCGTCGTGCCCGGTCCAAAGGCGGTTTTCCATGAAACAACAGCGTATGGTCTGTATGGCGGCCGTAGGTATGGCGGCGCTCGTAGCGGCAACGTCTTGCACGCCCCGAGCGGAACGACCGGCGGCGGCCTGGTCGAACGATCCGTTGCAGGCCGGTTGGCAGTTTGCCTGCGCCATCACCAACGACTCGAATGACCGGGCGGAATGTCAGGAGAAGATTGCGCTGGCCCATTTGGCCCGCGGCGAGGGCGACAAGGCCTTGGCGCTGGGCGAGCAAATCGCCAACTGGCGCAAGGGGGTTGTGCTGGCCGAGGTGGCGGCCATGCTGGCGGCCAACGGGCAAACCGACGCCGCCTTGCAGCGAGCCGCGCAGGCGGAAGCGATTGGGCGCGGCATTCAGGACTGGCAACGGGACCGCATTTTGGCTCGGGTCGCGAAGACATCGGCCTTATTGGGACGATCCGAGGATGTCGGTCGGTGGAGTGCCTTCTACCAGAGCAATCAGGATTACCGCGGCGAGACGGCCGCGTACCATGCCTTGGCACTGGCTCGACGGGGAGAGGCGACGAATGCCCTGGCGGTGCTTGACGGGTTGGCGGACGCGAAGCACCTCGACGTCTTGAGCTGGCGGGCCAACGGTTATCTGTTGCTAGCAAAGGCCGGCCATCTGGACAGCACGCAGACGAGCAACGCGCTCGAGCAAGCATGGGAGGCATCGGCATCGGTGCCCGGAAACAAACGGTTCGACGTTCAAATCGAACTGATGGACGAGGCCGTCCGTCTGGGCGCCCTGGCCCAGGCGGAATCATGGATGGAGGCCCTGCACTCCAACACGTTGAGCTGGGCGGCGCCGGCCCATATCAAAGCGCCCGTTGTCGCGCGGCTGGGCGTCCAATGCGGGCTGTTGGGCCAGAGGGAACGCCTGACCGAGTGCGAGCTCGCGGCGGAACCTCTGATCCGCCAGCTCCAGAAAATCGAGCAGCCGGCTTTGTACGCCCTGCTGGGCGAAGCAAGGGCGCGTTTGGGCGACGTTCAGCAGGCCGAAACGCACTACCGACACGCCATGGAAATGGCCGAAGAGTTGACGAATCTCCGGCCCCGCGCCATTGCCTGCGTGGACATCTGCCTGTCGTTGGACCGCGCCCGTTTGCGTCTCAAGTGGGTTGGCGAAGGCCTGAACCGTCTATGGATGACGTTCGGCGCGGCTCATGGCTAAGAGGACCATACTGCTCATGGCCTTGCTGACCCACTTCGGCGCCGTTTCTTCGATCCCGGCGCAAGACGCGGCCGGCGGACTGCGGGGCGTCGTGTATGACGCCGAGTTCGACGGCCCCGTGCCGGAGGCGACCGTCAGGATTCTTGAGCTCAATCGCCAGACGAACACGGTGGAGGACGGGCATTTTCTCTTCCGTGCCGTGCCCGCCGGCTCCTACACCCTGACCGTGTCCAAGCCGGGCTACGAACGCTACGTGCAATCGGCGGTCGTGGTGGCCGAGGGCGCGTTGGCGGAAGTGACCGTGCGCATGAAGGGCGAGTTCACGGAGATGGAAGAAATGGTGGTGCGCGACGTGAACCTCGCGGACACCTCCAGCGAAGTCGGCCTGCTCAACCTGCGCGGCACAACGCTATCTTTTCAAGATTCCATCAGCAAAGACATGATGAGCCGGGCCGGCGCGAGCGACGCCGCGGGCGCGCTCCGTCTGGTGGTCGGCGCCTCCGTGGCCGACGGGAAGTACGCCACCGTTCGCGGCCTGAGCGACCGCTACGTGGGCACGGCTTTGAATGGCATCCGGGTGCCCAGCGCCGATCCGAAAAAGCGCTCCGTCCACATGGACATGTTTCCCGCCGGAACGATTGAGAGCATGTCCGTTTCCAAGACATTCACGCCGGATCTGCCCGGTGATTACACGGGCGGCGGAGTGAACATCCGGACCATCGGCATCCCGGAAAAACCGTTCCTGAAAGCGTCATCGTCGCGTGAGTTCAACCGCAGCTACACGGACAAACCGGGGTACGTCACCTACAACGGAGGCGGCTGCGGCCGATGGGGAAGAGACCTCGGAAGGCGCAATATTCCGCCCGGTGCGGCCGAGATGGAGCAGAACGGGCTCACCACCCTGGGCGTCACCTCCTCGCACGACATTCTGGCCGACAAAGACAACCCTCACGATAAGAAACATCGAGCATACGACCGGATCACCCGCGGCATGGCCCCGGCGATGGGAACGAAGCGAACGAACGTTCCCGACGGCAACCACGGGTACACCCTGAGCGGCGGAAATCGGTGGGACTGGGGCGGCGGAACGGTGGCCGGGGGCGTGGCCGCATTCACGTACAGCAAGAAGTACAGCCTCCAGGCTGCCGAGGAACAGGCCCTCGCTGTGGGTCGAACGAATTTGCCGCCCAGCTCGCCCATTCCGTGGCGCGCCAACACCGGAACCGAAGAGGTGAAATGGAGCATGCTGGGCGCGGTGGGACTCGCGCAGGACGACGACCATCAGGTGAATTTGATGTTCCTGCGCAATCGCGCAGCGACGGATCGCGCCAGCTTGCGCATTGAAGAGCACAAAGCCGATGCGCCCTTCTGGCAGCAGCGCCAGGCCATCCACTACACCGAGCGGTCTTTGAATGTGATGCAGTTGACCGGCAAGCATCGCTTGGATACCCCCTTCGGCACCTTCTCGAGTCTGGAGGCGGATTGGTTCGGCGTTCACAACGTCGCGCGCCAGAAGGAGCCTGACGTCCGCAGCTTCAAGAACTACGTGGAAAGAAGCGAAGACGAACCGGGCGTCTATCGCTGGACGCAGTCCATCGAACCGGCCTATGACCGTTCGGAACGGACGCTGCGCGTGTGGCGGGACACCCAGGAGGACAATTCCCAGCTCGGCTTGAATTTGGCCTTCCCGTTCAAGCGTGCCGTGCCGGATTCGGTTTGGTCCTTTGTCAATGTCGGTCCACAGCCGGAGCCATGGGCCGAGGCCGACGGCAGGCTCAAAATGGGCTTCACGAGAGATTTCACGCATCGCTCCTACGGCCAGGATTCCTTCTACTACGTTTTTGGCTCCCAATATCCTCCTCTTGACTTCACCAACACCGCCGCATGGAACGCCTACCAAAAAGACCAGTCCTATCGCGAACACACCGGCAGCGATCCGGACGCCTTGTGGACCGACGTCTTCACGGACGCCAAACGGCTGGGAACGGGGCGCTATCGGAACAGCATGCGGTGGTACGTTCTGCCCAACGAACAGGACGTGGACTACAACGGCGATCAGAATTTCCGCTCCGGCTACTGGATGCTCGACCTGCCGCTGACCACGCGGTTCCGCATTTCCTGCGGCGCGCGCCTGGAGAACACGCAGATCACGGTCGATCCTCGATCCGACGTGACCGCCGATCCGTCACGCGCTTTCACCGTTCCGGTGAAGAACTACCCCAACCCGAGCAATACCAACCAGTACTACTACACCATGCGGGGCGTGCCGGCGGAGGAAGCGCGAGCGTCCATCAACGAGTCCGACTGGCTGCGCTCGGTAACCGCCGTATACGACCTGACGCCGCAAATGAAGGTCCGCGGCACATGGAGTCAAACCATCGCCCGGCCCACGTTTCTCGAACTGGCGCCGGTCATTACTTATGACTTCGTCGCCGGCGAAACGGTCGTCGGCAACAAGGACTTGCGAATCTCCCATATCGTCAACAACGACTTGCGATGGGAGTGGTTTCCCGGCCCCGGGGAAGTCTTCGCGGCCAGCCTGTTTCATAAGACGATCGAAGACCCGATCGAAAAGGAGTCTTTCTCCTACCTCGGGGAAGACTATCTGCTGGCCGTGAACTACCCGAAAGGGACCGTTAGGGGATGGGAACTCGAGGGGCGCAAGCGTCTGGATTTCCTTCCCGATCTCTTCCGGTTCCTGAGCGTAGGCGCCAATTACACGTTCATTGAAGCCAAAGTCGAGGTACCGGAGCCGCTGCGCAGGAACCTGGACCAGTATGGGGTCGGCAAAACGACGCTCGGCCAGGCCAAGCGCGACATGGAAGGCCAACCCGCGTACCTGTGGAACATCAATGTCACGTACGACATCGAGTCGTGGGGCACCTCCGCCGGGCTCTTCTACACGGTGCGCGGCGACATGCTGAAGAGCGGCGCAGCCATTGGCGAGAAGGGCGCTACGCCGAACACCTACAGCAAGAAGCTGGCCACGGTGAATTTCTCCCTGAGTCAGGAGTTCGCCAAACGATGGAAGTTCACTTTTCAGGCGAAGAACCTGCTCGATCCGTGGGTGAAGGACGTCTATCGCGCGCCGGACGGGACGGAAGTGCTGCGGCGCAAGCATCAAGAAGGCGTGACCTACACTTTTCAGTTGGGGGCCTCATGGTGATGAAAGCCGGTCGTGTCGAATTATGGACGCGCCGCGGAACGCGGATCGGAAGATTCTCGGTATGGATCGGCCTTTTGGCGCTCGGTCTGACGGCACGATCCGCGGAGATGCCTGCGGACGGCCGGGCGGCGCTCGAAAAGTGGGTGGAGACCAAGCGGCTCATCTGCAAGGAACGGCAGGACTGGCGCGCGGAAAAAGCGTTGCTGGAGGACCGCATCCAGCTTGTGCGGCGGGAAACGGAGAGTCTGAAGGAGTCCACCGCCCAGGTCGCCGCCCACATCGGCGAAGCGGATCAGAAGCTGGCGGAATCCATGGGGAAGATCGAGGAGCTGAAGGCCGCGACGGCCGGACTCGGTGAGGACATCATCCGGCTGGAAGCGGGCGTGTTGGATCTGCTCTCGCAAGCTCCAACGCCCATCGTCGAAAGGGTCAAGCCCTTGAGCCAACGCATTCCGCAACCGGGATCGCAAACCCGAATGGGACTTTCGGAACGCTTCCAGAACGTGATCGGGATCTTGAACGAAGTGAACAAGTTCTGCCGGGAAATCACGGTCACGAGCGAGGTGCGCGACCAGCCGGACGGCAGCAAAGCCGAGGTGACCGTCATGTACCTCGGATTGGCGCGCGCCTACTACTGCAACGCCGCCAGCGGCCTGGCCGGTATCGGCCGGCCCGGTCCGCAGGGATGGATATGGGAACCGAACAACGAACTGGCTCAAGCGGTGGCGGACGCCATCGCCATCTACCGAAACGAGAAGCCGGCGGACTATGTCTTGCTGCCTGGGGCTGTGCAATGAGAACGCGAAACCAACTCCGCCTCGCCGTCGGGCTCATGGTCGCACTCCTGTGGTCCGGCTCCCCTGCGGTCATGGCCGCCACCAACTGGGCGGCGGCCGTGGGACTCAAGCTGGACGAGAGCCTCGCCGAGCTGGCCGTGGCGCGCCGGGAGATCGCGGACGAGAAAATCCCCGTGGTCAAGACATTGACCGCGGCCGAAACCGAGCTGACCGAGGCCCGGCGAGCTTACGAAGACATTAGAAGGCAACTGGACCGGCGCAATCTGGACCTGGGCAATCTGCGCAACGATATCGCCGCCCGCGAGCAGGAGAAGTCCTATGTGAGCAGCCTGTTGGGCGAATTCGTCCGCAATTTCGAAACGCGGCTGCACATTGTGGAACTGGGGCGCTATCAGTCGGCGGTTGAAGCGGCCCGGCTGGCGCCGGAGAACGGCAACCTGAAGCCGGCGGAAATTTTCTCCCGGCAGGTGGCCCTCGTCGAGGCCAGTCTCCAGCGACTGAAGGACCTCTGCGGCGGCGACCGATTCCAGGGCCGCGGAGCGGGTCCCAACGGGCTGGTCAAAGACGGCACCGTCATCCTTCTGGGGCCGGTGGCCTACTTCGCTTCTGAAGACGGCGCGATCAGCGGCATCGCCGAACAGCGACTGGGATCGCTGGAGCCGGCCGTGCAACCCTACGCCAATCCGACATATGCGTCCCTCACCCGGGACTTCGTCGTCAAGGGCGAGGGGCTCGTGCCGTTCGACGCCAGCCTCGGCAGTGCAAGGAAGATCGAGGAGACCCGCGAAAGCCTTCGGGAACACCTCAAGAAAGGCGGGCCGGTCGTGGCGCCGATTCTTGGGCTGGCCGGCGTAGTGGCGCTGGTGACGACGGTAAAATGGCTACGGCTTGCGATGGTGCGCCTACCCTCGCCTTCACAGTTCGACCGTCTCGTGGACGCCATTCTGGAGCGAAACAATGAAGCGGCGCTGCGCGCGGCCACGAATCTGTCCGGTCCGGCCGGCGCCATGCTTGCCGCGGGCGCCGCGCATATGGAGGCCCCCAAGGATCTGATCGAAGAAGTCATGTTCGAAAAACTGCTCGAGACCCGCTTTCAACTGAACAAAGGGCTGCCGTTGATTTCCGTCAGCGCCGCCTGCGCGCCGCTGCTGGGATTGCTGGGCACCGTCACGGGGATCATCGGCACGTTCAAGCTGATCACGGTCTTTGGATCGGGCGACGTCAAAATGCTCTCGGCCGGCATCTCGGAGGCGCTGATCACAACGGAACTGGGTCTCTGCGTGGCCATCCCCTCGCTCATATCGCATGCGTTTCTTTCACGAAAGGCCAAAACGATCGTAGACGGCATGGAACGGATGGGCATGGCGTTTGTGTCGGCGGTGGAAAAGGCGCGGCACGTTCCGGAGCAAGCCACATGACGGCGGAAAGCGTTCGGCCACTGATAACAGAAGCGCGCCATGTATGGGCGGCGGGTGGGTGGGCGATGTATGCGCTGGCGCTCAACAGCCTGGTGATCTTCGGCATGGGCACGCTGATCCTGACGAAGTTGACCGTGAAGGGATTGTTCTCTTCGCCAACGTGGGCCTGGCGCAGGTGGAAACGGCATGGCGGCCGTGCGCGCGGCGTGCTGGGCCGTATCATCCGGACCGCCATGGCCAGCCGGAGCCTGGAGGAGATGGAGCACTATCTCGATCAGGTGCGCCAGGATGAAATCAGGCCGTTCGATCGAGATCTGCGCGTCATGAAGATCAGCGTAACCACCGCCCCGCTGTTGGGACTGCTCGGCACCGTGACCGGCATGCTCGCCACGTTCAACGCCCTCGCCACCGGCGGCGGCGGCGACAAGACCATGGGAATGATTGCCGGCGGCATTTCGGAGGCGCTGATCACAACGGAAACCGGCCTGGTGCTGGCGCTGGGCGGATTGATGTACCAGTACGCTCTAACACGCCAGCACGACCGATTCGGCACGCACATCGAACAGGTGGCCACGCTGTGCATGCAGGAATGGAAGCAGTCGCGGTCTGAACGATCCGCAAGGGGGTTCGAGCCATGAGCCGGTTCGGCAGTCTGGGCGGCGAGGAAGGCAGCGAAGCGACGATCGACATCTCTCCGCTGATCGACTGCATTTTCATTCTGCTGCTGTTCTTCATCGTCACCACAACTTTTGTGGAGGAGACCGGGGTTGAAGTGGACAAACCGCAAGCCGCTTCGGCCGTCCAATTGGAAAAGAACAGCATTTTGCTGGCGCTGACCGAAAAGGGCCAGGTGGTTTA
>CALHGX010000036.1 GCA_938031185.1 uncultured bacterium | reverse complement strand
GGTGATGCGCGAGGAAACGGCCCAGGATGTCTTGTGCGGCCTGTGTCTGCCGGGGCGTCAAGACGACTCGGCCGGCTGATTCCGCAGGCCGATCCGACTGCCATTTTCGCATGGCCGCCAGAACATCCGCCCCGATCGTCATGCTTTCCAAACCCGGAGCCTCTGAACAAGCGAGGCAGATCAGGCCGCCGTCGCGCGCGGACATGGCGGCGGCGTGACGGTGAGAGGAGGCGGAGCGACCGCAACGGGCGCAACGCGTCAGGCGGAGCGCCCAACCGAGGCGGCCCAGAAGCTGCAGCTCGAACCAGTACAGGAAAGCCGCGCGGGCCGCGCGTTCGTCCAAAGCGTTCAAGGCTTCGTCCAGGAGTTCAAATACGGCGGGCTGCGAAATGCCGGGGGGACAGCAGCGAGCCGTCAGATCGCAGCAGTAGGATGCGCAAACGGTGGCGCGCCAGGAAGACCGGATGGCCGGGCGGTCATTGAGGACAGCGCACTCCTTGAGCACGTGCAGTCCGTTGCGGCTGCGCGCATAGAAAACGATTTCGCAGCGGTAGAACAGGTCATATTGCCCGCCGAGATGGCTCCGTGGCCGCTGGCCTCCTTTGATGACGGTTGCCATGCGGCCATGAGCCGGCGCGAGCCAGTTGACCACGTGGGACGTTCTCGAAAAAGGATCCACCCTCAACGCGATAGCGTCCGTTTTGATCAACATCTGGGCCTCCTGCGGCGGCGAAGGGATGGCGGAATAAGCCCGGAGAGCAATCCTTCGCATGCGGCCGCTCGCAGCCATGCGTTTTCGCGGCGACGCATGCGACGGCGAGCTGCGGGCGTGTGATCGTGTTCCCCCGCCAGATGGTTGAGTCCGTGGGCAATATAGAGCGCCAGTTCGCGATCGGGTCCGCCATAACGCGGGCCGATCTGGAGCGCCCGCTGCGCGTTGACCAGAATCTCGCCTCGCAGGCCAGGCGGTTTCTCGCCGGGAAGGGGGGTGTAGGAAAGGCAGATCACATCGGTTGGTTCGTCCACGCCAAAGGCAACCCGCTTTGCTTGGCGGATGCGATTGTTGTCCGTCAGGATCACACTCACTTCGGCCCACGATTCGCACGAGGGCCGGTGCGCGCGGGCGATCAGGAATTCGACTAGGCGGCGCAGGCGCCTTCTATTCGTTGGGGGCACAGTCAAATGGCCGCGGAGAAGGATTTTCATGCGTCGAGGGATAGGCGATGCGGCTGTGGAGAATATTGTTGAGGGTGGTGACGAAAGAACGCTTCACGCGGTTCAATTCGGCAAACGTCAGTTCGCAATCGTCCAATTGGCCGTCCTCGAAACGCCGGCGCACAATGGCGTCCACCGCATCCACGATGCGGGCCGGCGTCGGCTTTTCGATGGAACGGGAGGCGGCTTCCACGGCATCGGCGAGGGCTAGAATGGCGGTTTCACGGCCGGCGGGTTTGGGGCCGGGATAGCGAAAGGCAGTGTCGGAGACGGTTGAGCGATCAGCGGGCCGGCCCTGCGATTCCGCGCTTTCGGCCGCCGCTTGTTGTTGTGCCTTGTGATGGAAGAAGGTGACGACGCCCGTGCCGTGATGTTGGCCGATGGCGTCCTGAATGGGCCGGGGCAAACGATGCAGCATGGCCAGACTGAGCCCCTCTTTGACATGGGAGAGGATCAGCAAGGAGCTCATGGTCGGGGAGAGTTCGTCATGGGGGCTCTCGCTGGCCCGCATGTTCTCGGTGAAATACCCCGGCTTGGACAGTTTGCCGATGTCATGATAGTAGGCGGCCACGCGGGCCAAAAGGCCGTTGGCGCCGATTTCGTCGGCCGCACTCTGCGCGAGGCTGGCCACGACCAGGCTGTGATGGTAGGTGCCGGGGGCTTCCATCGCCAGTCGTTGGAGCAAAGGGTGGCTCAAATCGGACAGGTCGTGCAGCGTGATGTTTGAAGCCAGATCGAACAGGCGCTCGAAGAACGGGAGCAATGCGACGGCGGCCGCGCCGCAGAACAGGCCGCTGAAAACGGCCAACCCCGCGCCTTGGAGCAGCCACGGCGCCCAGTCCGTCCGGAACGCACTGGAAGCCTGCACGGCGAGCATTTGCGAGATGCCGCCGAGCAGACCGATACGTATGACCTGGGATCGGCGCCGGACACCGGGCGAGGCCTGGGAAACGAAAACGGAGACCGCGAGGCCCGACAGCAGGATGACGGACGGCAAGTTGGCCAACAGGGCACAGAAGTGAGCCGCCCAAAGGCCGGCCACGAGGGCCGGACGTCCGCCAATGAGGATGGCAGCCATCAGGGGGGGCAACGTCAGGGGCAGGGCGCAGGCGACCGGCGCCACCCAGGAAGCGCCGGACGGGTAACGCGGCAGGATGACCAGCAAGCCTTTGGATGGCAGCATGGCGAGCAGGCTCAGCAGTGCCAGCAGGAGCAGCCGGCGGTTATCCCGCAGGCAGTCCGGGGCCAGTACGCGCAAGAGTCCGATTGCCAGCAGGAACCCGGCCAGCAGCAGGATTTGCGAACGCAATGTCTCAATCAGAACCGCCGGAGTGAACGGCAGCCCGGTTGGAAGCAGCAGGACGGCGGCGCCGAGCCATGCGCCGACGGCCACGAGGTGGCCGACCGCCGGCCGATCCCACCGGGATGCCCGGCCGGCATGGCCGTTGCGATCGGGCTGGCGAAGCCAGCGCCTTGTGCGTCGCGCTCGCAACTTAGAAACCCACGGTTTCATCCCGCAACATCCAAGTCTACTTCCGTGCCGGTGGCGCGTGATCGAAAAACTGCTATAGTTGATCGCACGCGGCGCGGGCGACACCGGGTCCCGGTCATGCAAATGAAGCGGGGCTTTGACATACCTGTCACGTCGCAATGGCACGACGTCCAATGTCAGCATTGCATGTTTATGGGCCGGGTGCAAGGGAATGAATGACCGGGGACGACTGTTCCTTTTCTACGGCGACGACGAATACAACCGGAGCGCGGCGGCACAAACGTTTGTGGACCGGCTGGTTCCGCCAGAGCGCCAGACGCTCGAGCTGGAAATCATTGACGGGGCAGTCGAGACTGCTGCTGAAGCAGAAGCCGCGCTGAAACGTTGCGCCGCCGCGGTGCTGACGCCCGGTTTTTTGGGCGCAGCGCGCGTGGTGTGGCTTCGGGAGGCCGTTTTTTTGCACGATTCCCGAGCCGGCCGCGCGGAGAACGTCAAGGCGGCCTTGGCCGATCTGGTTGCTCTGCTCAAGGAGCCGGGGCCGGGAAACAACGTGCTCGTGATCAGCGCAGCGGAGGTGGACGGCCGAACGGCCTTTTTCCGCTTCTTTTCCGAACGCGGCCAGACCCAAGAATTCACGGTTCAGAAAAAACAGTTTTTGCAGGAACGGGAGGCGCATGCGCGGTTGGCGAAGGCGCTTCAGAGGGAGGGGCTTCGCGCCACGGCAGGGGTGCAAGAGGCCTTTCTGCGTCGAGTGGGTTGCGATGCGCGGCAGATCGAGATGGAGGTGGAAAAGCTCTCGGTCGGCCTTGGTCCGCGCCGGGAATTGACAGAAGAAGACGTGCAGCTTTTGGCCTCGCCGACGCGGGACGCACCGGCTTGGGATTTGGCCGACGCGTTGGGGAACCGGGATCTCCCCGCCGCGATCGGCCGGTTGCGCGATCTGCTGGCGCAAAAAGAGTCGCCGGGCTATCTGGCGGGGGTGCTGCTGGGACGTGTCCGTGAACTGTTGGCCTATCGGGAAGCCGTGGACCGTGGCTGGCTCCGGCGGACCCGCAAGTTCGGGCGGGAAGTGTACGTTTGGGGCGACATGCCCGCCGAGGCCGAACAACTGCTCGACGACGCGTTCAAGAAGAGCCCGCGCGCGGCCAACGAATACCGCGTCAGCCTCCTGGCGAAACAGGCGCTCTGCTACAGCGGGGACGAACTGCGCCGTGCGCACGCATATTGGCTGCGAACGTACGAGCGGATGGTGAGCGGCGGGGCGGATGAGGCCGTGCTGCTCGAAATGGCACTGGTTCGTACGGTTGCGGCGCAGAAAAAACATGTGACCGAAGGAAAACAGAATTGACTTTTGCGCCCCAGCCGATACCCTCCCCTTCTCGCGGAAGCGCCAACGTAGCTCAGTCGGTAGAGCAGCGCACTCGTAATGCGCAGGTCGTCGGTTCGATTCCGACCGTTGGCTCCAGCCTGTGCGGATGGCGCTCAAGTTCGGGCACCGGCAGCAGGGGGGGTCCATGAGCAAACTGTTCGGCACCGACGGCATTCGGGGGGTGGCGAACCGCTATCCCATCACGCCGGAAATTGCGATGAGGCTGGGCAAGGCCATTGCGCGCACCTTCAAGGCCACGGGGCACGGCAGCCAGAGGGCGTTAATCGGGAAAGACACCCGGCTTTCCGGCTACATGCTCGAAACCGCATTGACCAGCGGGCTGGTGTCCGCCGGCATGGATGTGTTTCTGGTGGGACCCGTTCCCACGCCCGCGGTGGCGCAACTGACTTCTTCGATGAACGCCGATGCCGGCATCATGCTGACGGCGTCGCACAATCCTTACGACGATAACGGGATCAAGATTTTCGACCGGCAAGGCTTCAAACTGTCCGATGCCTTGGAGGAGGAAATCGAGGCGCACGTCCTCAGCGGGGCGCTCGAGAACGACCACATCCGCAGCGCGCATCTGGGCAAGGCCTACCGCATAGAGGATGCCCGCGGCCGCTACATTCAGTACGCGAAGGGGAGCATTGGCAATCAGAGCCTGGCCGGGCTCAAGCTCGTCCTCGATTGCGCCAACGGGGCAGCGTATCAGATTGGCCCGTGGATTTTCAGGGAACTGGGCGCCGAAGTGATCAAGGCGTTTGCGGAGCCCGATGGCTACAACATCAACAACGGCTGCGGCGCGTTGCATCCGGAAGCCGTGGCGCAACTGGTGCGCCGACACGGCGCGGACCTCGGCGTGGCGCTGGACGGAGACGCCGATCGGGTGATTTTCTGCGATGCCGACGGGCGGGTCGTGGACGGCGATCGCGTGCTGGCCATGTGCGCACTCGATTTTAAGGCGCGCGGCCATTTGGTCCACGACACGCTGGTGGTCACCAGCATGAGCAACATGGGGCTGCACGAAGCCATGCGCCGCCACGGCATCCAGGTGGTGACGACCGACGTCGGGGATCGTTGCGTGATCGAGCGGATGCGAAGCGGCGGCTTCAATCTCGGCGGCGAAAAATCGGGTCACATCATCTTCATGGACTACGCCACCACCGGCGACGGGCTAATCAGCGCGTTGCAGGTTCTGCGGCTGATGAAGGTTCGGCAGCGATCGCTGGCCGAGCTGGCCGCCTGCATCGAGGAGTATCCCCAGCGAATGGTGAGCCTGCCCGTCCCGGTCCGCAAACCGCTGGAAGAGATGCCTCGAACAGCAGAACTGGTGGAGGCTTGTCGAGCCGAATTAGGGGAAAACGGGCGGGTGATTGTGCGGTATTCCGGCACCGAGCCCAAACTTCGCATCTTGGTGGAGGCGCGGGATGCCGCGACGGCGGAGGGATGGGTCGAACGGATCACGGCGGCCGCACGAGGAGAAGCCGTCGCGTGAAAGCGCTCCTACTGGATGCCGGCCGGCCGGAAAGCTGTCAGCCGGTCACTTGCGGGCGGTCGCTGGGAGAGGTTCCTATCGCGAATCGTCTGCTGGCCGATTGGCAGCGCGCCGCGTTGAGTGCGGCCGGCTGGGGGCTGGAAGGCAGCGGCGGATCCGGAACCGCTTGTCTTGTGGTGCGGGGAGAGGCCTGGCTGTCGGAGCCCTTGTTGGTTCGGTTGCGGGAGGCGGACCCGCCGGCCCGAGTGATGGCGGTTGACGGCTCGCTGCTGGCCTGGCTGGGCCTTCCGGATCGAGCACCGGAAAGCGGCAAGGTCATTGCAGCGGATGACGAGAGCCTTGCGATCCGATACCCGTGGGATCTGCTGCGGATCAACGAATTGGTGGTGGGCTCTATGACGCGGGATGACGTGCGAGGAACGGTGAGCCCGCGCGCCGAAGTGCATGGCCGTTTGACGCTGGGCGAGGGCAGCGAAATTCGGGCGGGTGTGTATGTGGAGGGGAATGTCGTCATTGGCCGCCATTGCCGCATCGGGCCGAACTGCTACCTGCGCGGCGCCTTGAGCATCGGAGACGGATGCCACATCGGCCAGGCGGTCGAAATCAAGAATTCCCTTCTAATGGATCACGTCAACATGGGGCATTTGAGTTACTGTGGGGACTCCATCATCGGCGCGAGGGTCAATTTCGGCGCAGGCACGATCACCGCGAATCTGCGTCACGACGGGCAGCCGGTACGGTCCGTGGTGGAAGGACGTCTCGTTGGGACCGGGCGTAGAAAAATGGGCGTTATAATCGGCGACGACGTGCATACCGGCATTCACACCAGCCTGTATCCCGGGCGAAAGATGTGGCCGGGGACGTGGACCCGTCCGGGGGCGATCGTTCGGGAAGACGTGCCGGCCGGCGGCGTTTGATCCGTCGTGGCGGAAAGCGAGCGAGGGAGACATGTGCGGAATCGTCGGGTATGTCGGACGGCGCGGCGCAACGGACCTTTTGTTGAGCGGCTTGCGGCGGTTGGAGTATCGGGGGTATGACTCCGCCGGTCTTGCAGTGCTGCGGGATCATGCCTTGCGGATCGAGAAGACGGCCGGGAAGGTGCAGGCGCTCGCCGATCGGGTCTTTGAAACTTGGTCGCCGAAGGAACGATCGGAAGCCCACATGGGGATTGCGCACACTCGCTGGGCCACGCACGGCGCGCCGACGCAGGCCAACGCTCATCCGCACACGGACGGCTCGGGCGAGATTGCGCTGGTGCATAACGGCATCATTGAGAACTATGCTGAAATACGGGCCCGCCTGGAGGCGGAGGGCCACCGTTTTCGGTCCGAAACCGACACCGAGTCGCTGGCCCACTTGATCGGCGCCTGCTACGAGGGGGACTTGCTGCAGGCCGTATGCGCGGCGCTCAAGCATGTTCAGGGCACGCTGGGCATCGCCGTCATCAGCGCTCGGGAACCGGATCGAATGGTCGTTGCCCGGCGGGGCAGCCCGGTCGTGATCGGGCTGGGAGATGGAGAGACCATTGTCGCCAGCGATGCAGCAGCGGTGGTCGCGCATACCCGCCAGTGCGTTTTTCTTGAAGACGACGACGTGGCGGTGGTGACGGCGAACGGGGCCGAACTGCGCAACGTTCACAATGTGCCCGTGGCGCGGGAGGTTTCGCGGATTGACTGGGACGCGTCCGCGGCGGAAAAGGGCGGCTTCGCCCATTTCATGCTCAAGGAGATTTTCGAACAGCCCGACGCATTGCGGAACAGTTTGCGGGGCCGTTTGGACGCCGGGCAAGGGACGGCCGTTCTCTCGGGGTTGAATCTTTCGGCCCGGGAGATGGCCTCGGTGGACCGGGTGGTGCTGGTCGGCTGTGGCACCTCGCTGCATTCCGCCATGGTGGGCGACTACTATTTCGAGGACCTGGCCGATATTCCGGCGGACGTGGAGCAGGCGGCGGAGTTCCGGTATCGCAATCCCATTCTGAGTCCCCAGAACCTGGTGGTGGCGATCAGTCAGTCGGGGGAGACGGCGGACACGCTGGCGGCCGTGCGGGAGGCCAAACAGAAGGGAGCGTTGATCGCGGGCATATGCAACGTGGTTGGTTCCACAATCGCACGGGAAGCGGGGCGGGGGGTTTATCTCCATGCCGGCCCGGAAATTGGGGTGGCTTCGACCAAGGCTTTCACGGCGCAACTGACGGTGTTGCTCATGATGGCGCTCAAGTTCGGGCGTTGCCGCCGTCTGTCGCGGCAGAAGGGGTTGGATCTGTGCGCCGAACTGGAACGGATTCCCGAGCTGGTGTCGGCCGTTCTGGCTCGCAACGATCAAATTGCGGCTGTGGCCAGACGCTTCGCCGATGTCCGGGATTTCTTCTATATCGGACGGGGATATCTCTATCCGGTGGCGATGGAGGGGGCGTTGAAGCTTAAGGAGATCAGCTACATCCACGCCGAAGGTTATCATGCGGCGGAGTTGAAGCACGGTCCCATCGCCCTGCTGGACCGCCAGGTGCCGGTGGTGGCGCTGCTCAACGATGTGCCGGGCCGGGAAAAGACCATGAGCAACGCGCAGGAGTGTCGCGCGCGCCATTCGCCGGTGATCGCGGTGATCACCGAAGGAGATCACGAAGCGGCGGCGCTGGGCGACGCCTGCATCGAAATGCCGCGCGCGTCGGCCCGGGTGGCGCCGATACCGACGACGGTGGCGTTGCAGCTCTTGGCCTATCATGTCGCGCAGGCGCGCGGTTGTCCGATTGATCAACCCCGGAACCTGGCCAAGAGCGTGACCGTGGAGTGAGGCTTGACCGCAGCAGGGCAGCCGCTCCGGAGTCGCGCACCGCGAGGCCGGATGTGGCCGAAGCAGTATACAGAAAGGCCCGTCCCCACTTCGCCGCGAAGATTTCTTTGACTCCGTGGTGGTTATGCGATTAGCATGCCCCGTTTGTTCAAACAGGAGCGGTGCAAGAAATGCGTATACTGAGCGTTGGATTCATTGGGGCCGGAGCGTATGTTTCGGGCAATCACCTGCCGAACGTGAAGGCCAATCCCGGGTTGAAGATTCGGGCCATCTGCGATCTGAACGAAGACACGCTGGCGGCACATCGCCGGACATACAACCCGGATTATGTGACGAAGAACTACCGCGAGGTCCTGAAAGACAAGGAAATCGACATGGTGGTGATCGGAACGCAGCACGACATCCGCTATCCGATCATTCGCGACGCGGCCCGGGCAGGCAAACCGGTGTGGGTCGAGAAGCCCATGAGCATGACTCCGGGAGAAAGCGGGCGAATTGCGCGGGCCGTGCGTGGTAGCGGCATCTTGTTCCAGGTGGGCTACAACCGCCGGTTTGCTCCCGCCATTCGAGACCTCAAGGCGGCGCTGAAGGCTTTTCCAAAGATCGAGGCGATTTATCTGCGAGCCATCGAGGAGCGAAAGCTATGGCCGGATTGGCCGTTTACGCCGAAGCACGGCGGCACCCTGGGCAGCGAGGTGTGTCATTTCATGGACCTGTCCACATTCTTGGCCGGGGCCGAGCCGACGGAAATCTACGCGCGGGGCAACCCGATGTATGCCACGGCGATCACGGTTTCCTTCGAGAACGGCGCGGTGGCCGAGATTTTCTGCGGTGTGCATGGGTCAGCCGGCTATCCCAAGGAGCACATCGAAGTGTTCGGTGGGGAATGCACGGCCGTGGTTCGGTCGTTCGTGGAGCTGAACGTGTGCGGTGTGGCGGGATTCGAAGATCGTTCGTACGATCTGGCCTTCGATCCGGCGCCGGGCCAACACCGCGACCTGCCTGCATTTGAGGCGTTGTATCGGAAGAACAAGTGGTGGCGCGACCACATTCCGCCCGAGGATTTTGCCAACAAGCACTACTATCGTTCGCAGCCGCAGGTGAACAAGGGGCGCTACGAGGCCATGGACGCGTTTGCGGCGGCCGTGCGCGACGGGGCGAAAACCACCGGCTGCAATGAATGGGACGGAGCTCGGGCCACCGCCATGGTGATCAAAGCCGGGTTGTCATACAAACGTGGCAAACCGGTGCGCATTCGTCCGGACGATTACGGCGTGGAACGGTAAGGGGTGCCCCGGAACGTGTTGGACCGGCGATTCAAAGGGGGCGTTATCGAGGGGGTGCGGGTGTGACCATCAGCGGGAAAAATATTGTGCAGGCGGAAAACGACGTTTTTCGCGTGGAGCTGTCTGGCGGCGGCAGGGGATATGAGCGGCTCCTCTTCCGCTCCGGCGGGAAATGGGTGGCGGCCGGTCGCGTTCACTATCACGTCAAATACTGGCTCGAACCGAAGGGCGAGCCGGTGACGGTGCGGCTTTCGCATTGGGTACAAAAGCCCGGCCGAATCCGCCTGTACGAAGAAGTCGACGACCTGGGCGTTTTTTCAATCGAATATCAACTTGATTCCAAAGGGGGCGCGCTTGGGATCGAATGCCGTTTTGAGCGTCGAGCAGCAACGCCGATTCGCATAGGCGGTTATTTCCTCGGATTCGAACCGCCGCGAAGCGCCAAGGCGGTGCGGATGCTTCCGGGTTGCTACGGCGGGTTCACGCTGGGGAAGAGCCGGACACTGCTTTGGCAGTTCGACTATGACGACCGCAAAGGGTTAACACAAATGGCGCCGGGAATTGATCAGGCGCCGGCGCCGCAGGGCACCTGCTGGACGAGTTATCAATACATGGTGCTTACTTTTCCTCCGGCGTATCAGGACGGGGTTGCCGAAGTGCAAGGTAGTGGGGCCATCGTGGGCCGATATCGGATCCAACTGCGCAAGGAACACATTTGGGACCCGGCATTGGCCAAGGAGCAGTTGGACGGCATACGCCGATTTCCGGTTTTGCCGCCGCGGCACTCTTACGAGAAACACGTAGCCAACTGGGATCGTTTTGTGCGGGACCCCGATTTGTGGGTTCCCTTGGGCCCCAACATGGGACTCTTCCATGTGGGCTTCTACGGCATGCTGACGAAGTGGCAATACGGAGGCCCTTATGGTTGGTCTCTTAAGGGGCGATTGATCCGCTACAAGCAGGTGTATGACATCGTTTTCGGGAAACTGAAGGACAAGGGCATTCAAGTCCAAGGTTGCCAGAAAAACATGCGGCAATGCGAAATCGCCTGGGGCAACGGCGGAAACTCGATGGTGGCCTACAGCCTTTATCACCATGGGGCGGCCTGGGCGCGGCGGTATGCCGATCAGATTGTCGAGGCGATTCTGGCGCTGAAGGGGCGGGGATTCCAGATTCCGCGCGGCCCGTTGGCTGGGGCTTGGATCAACGCCTATGAAGCCCTTACCGGCCGTTTTACAGACCATTATGCCGGCCAGCAGGTGTTTCTGCCGGATCAAGGGTATGTGAATTACTTTCTTGGCCTATGCTATCTGGAAGGACATCGGCGCGATCCGCGCATTGTGGAGGCCGTGCGCCGGAATGTGGAGGATTTTCTCGAGCCCATGTTCCGGAAATACGGACGCCGCATACCGAATGCCTTTTCGCCGGACGGTACACCGGGGTATTCCCGGGAGGGATATCCCTACGATTTCCCGAACGCGCCGGGGTTGGCGCTGGCCGCAGTGAGCCACGGCATTTTGCACGAGATGACCGGCGAAGCGCGGCACATGGAAGCGTGCGATCGTTTGTGGAAGGAACATGTGGCGCCACGCATCAAAAGCCACGAATTCGGTTTTCTGGAGTACGACCATCGCGGGCATGACAGCGCCGGCGCCTGCGTGATGCTGATGGCGTTCGCGCACTATCTGGAAATGGAGGGCGGGCGGCAACGGGGCCTGGTGGAGGCGTTGCAGGAGAAGGTCTTCTATTACCTGATGGGATTTCGGCATGAGCACGACTATTTCCTGACTCAGCATTCGCACAACATGGACGGGTGGCACGGCCTCCCCATCAATCGCTACGGGTTCATGCACGGCTACACGCGCGGCAGCATTCAAGGCACTTACGTGCTGCACGTGCGATGGGAATATGCCTATGCTCTTCTGCGGACGGCGCAAACCGCGACCGATGCTCGGGTTCGTCGTCTCGCCCGGATGGCGATGGAGCAGTATTTGAACTGCTTCACGTATCAGCAGTTCGTGAACCGCAAGCTGCCGAAAGGATTTGGCGGGGTCAGCGAGCACACGGCGCTCAGCACCTACGTGCAGGATACCACACACATCATTCACTCGACGCCGCTGGCCATGTTGCTCCTGCGGGAGTCGGAGCGAGCTGCGCAGCAACGCTCGGTTTAGTGCCGGGCTGGAACGGAAACGCTCATGGCGGACCCGTTGCACGAGCGCCCCTCGGTTCTCCGGGAGGTGCGCGCCTGTCTCTCAAGGTCTTTGCCGTGTCATGTCCATTTGGCCGGCATTTCCGGTGTGGGTATGGCGGGATTGGCGGGCCTGCTCAAGGAACGAGGGCTTACCGTTACGGGTTGCGACGCGGCACCGGGTCCGCTGGCGGAATGGCTGGAGGGTAAAGGCATCAGGGTGACGCGCGGCCACTCCTGCGAGCACATGGCCTCAGCGGACTGGCTGATTCGCAGCGCGGCGGTGCCGGAAACGGTGCCGGAAATTGAGGCGGCTCGGGCGAAAGGGTTGCCCGTTTTTCGGCGAGGCGAAGTGCTCCCCGCGCTTTTGGAGGGCGCCTTTTCCGTCGCGGTGGCCGGTACGCACGGAAAAACCACCACGACCGCCTTGATCGCGCAAGTGTTTCGGCGAGCAGGGCGTTCAGTGGGCTATTGCGTCGGCGGTGAAACGCCTGGCCTGGACGGCCCCTCTGCCGCCGGCACCGATGTCATGGTGGTTGAGGCCGACGAAAGTGACGGCACGCTGGCGCTCTATGCCCCCACGGTGGCCGTGGTTACCAACATCGAGATGGACCATCTCGAGCATTTCGCCGGTATGGATGGCTTGAGGGATTGCTTTCGGCGCTTTGTACGTCAGGCGAAGCGGGTCGTCTGTTGCGTGGATGATCCGGAAGCCAGGGCTCTTGTGGCGAGGTTGTCCAACGTATGCAGCTATGGGCTCGGCGAAGGAGCCCATGTGCGGGCGGACAATATCAGCGAGCACTCGCTTTCGTCCGTTTGGACGTTGTGTGTTGGCGGGCAGAAAGCATGCACCGTGGACCTGCCGTTGCCCGGCCTCCACAACATCCGAAACGCCTTGGCGGCGGCGGCCGTGGCATTGGAAGCGGGGCTATCGCCGGAGGAAATTCGGGAGAGGCTTCAGGCTGCGCGTTTGCCACGCCGGCGTTTTGATCGGTTGGTGGATCGTCCTGACTTCACGGTTATTTCCGACTATGCCCATCATCCAACGGAAATCCGGGCTTTGATGGCAGCCGCAATAGGATTGGGACGTAACAGGGTGAGAGCGATTTTTCAGCCGCACCGCTATACCCGTACGCGCGCCTTGGGGCCGGAATTTCCTTCGTCTTTTGGCGGGGCGCAGGAGGTGGTTCTGTTGCCTGTCTATCCAGCCTCAGAGGAACCGCTGGAAGGGGGGACCATTTTCGATCTTTACGCTCATTTTCGGCGGGCTGGCGTGGCGGCACTGTTGGCGCCCTCCATGGAAGCGGCGTGGGCATTCCACCGCCGAACCCTGCGGGCGGGGGATATGCTGTTGGTTGTCGGCGCGGGCGATGTGGAATGGCTTGCAAAAGCGGCGGCGGAATGGGCGGAAGGGGCGGTGCCTTTGGGGGAGCCGGCGAGTGATCTGTATCGGTTGGTTGGCTCGCTGCGGCTGCCGGACAGCGTGATTCGCGTGAACGAACCTCTGGCAGGAAAAACAGCTTACGGCGTCGGAGGGACGGCGGATATATGGGCGGAGATCAGCTCGGAAGAGGATCTGGTCGCGGCGCGTGCATGGGCGAAGGCAAACAGTTTGCCATTTTGGGTGCTGGGTGGCGGGTTCAACGTGCTGGTCAGCGATTTGGGGTTGAGAGGGGTTGTGGTGCGACTTGTCGGCCCTGTTTTTCGCTCACTGCGTCGTGAAGGTGCGGCATTGATAGCCGGTGCAGGAACGCCTTTGTCTCGTTTGGTGGATATGGCCGAAGCGGAGGGCTTGGAAGGATTTGAGTTCCTTGAAGGGATTCCGGGCACGGTGGGTGGGGCTTTGCACGGGAACGCCGGCGCATGGGGCCACTGTGTGGGAGAAATAACGGATTGGATGCGAGTGTTGGAACCGGATGGGACATTTGGAGTGCTGAAGGCTCAGGATGTCGCTTTTGCTTATCGAGCGTGTCCAAGTCTTGAGGGCCAAATTGTTATGGAATGCGCCATGCAAGGGCGTGAGGGCTCACGGGAAGCTATTCGCCGCCGAAGAGAAGATCTAGCGCAGCGCAGGGCTTGGCTGCGGGGGCTACGTTGTGCGGGTTCGGTTTTTCGGAATCCACCAAACGATCGAGCGGGACGGTTGCTGGAAGCGGCGGGCATGAAAGGTCGAATGATCGGCGGCGCCAAAGTGAGCGAGATGCATGCCAATGTGATTGTGACCGAACCGGGGGCCACGGCGTCCGATGTGCGTGCCTTGATGGAATTGGCTCGATCGGCGGTTGAGCGTCGTTTCGGGGTTGTTCTGCAGCCCGAAGTGGTTTGTCTTGAATAGCTTCCGTAAGAGGACAACAGCGGAGGTCGGCGTCTCGGTCAGGTGGCGATAAACCAGTGTCACGTTCGGGAAAGAAAAAGGATGGGAGGGACAGATGAATACAAGGACCAAGGACCCCTTGCTTGGCTTATGCCCAATTGGCAAGTTCGTTTTCAGTCATGAAGACGCGATGCAGCAGAAGCGAGCGGTGCAACAGTTGCTGCGGGATTTGAAGATTCGCTTTACAGACATGGATGGTGTGATTCCTGATGGTATGATTCGCGACCAAGGGCATGTTCCTGCCGCTGTGGCTCATTTCCGGCAGGCCGGGGTGGATGGTTTGTTCCTGCCGCACTGCAATTTTGGCACCGAAGGGGCGGTAGGGGTAATCGGCCGGGAGGTGGGGGAGCCCGTTCTGCTTTGGGGGCCGCGCGACCAGGCTCCAGAACCAGACGGCCGTCGTTTGCGCGATACGCTTTGCGGGCTGATGGCATCGAGCAAGGTGCTGCACAAACTCAGTGTGCCTTTCACGTACATTGAAAACTGTCGGGTGAACGATCCGATACTGGCAAGAGGACTACGCGATTTCGTATCCGCGGCACACGCGGCGCAGGCCTTGCGACGAGGTGTCCGAATAGGACATATTGGGCAGCGGATTGATTTTTTCTGGACCACGATCATCAACGAGAGCGAATTGCTGGAGCGATTCCGCGTGGAAGTTGTGCCAGTGGACATGGTGCTGTTCATCCGTGACGTGCAGCAACGGGCAAAGAACCACCAGACTTTGTACGCGGAGGAAGTGACGGCCCTGCGGCGCGAGTGGGATGTCGAAGAGTTGAAAGATGAGCAGCTGGCGCAGATTCTTGCTTTGCGGGATCAAGTGTTCGCCCTGGCGAAGGACCAGGGGCTTGATGCGGTGGCGATTCAGGATTTCAATTCTCTGATCGAAACGTTTGGCGCGTATTGTTTCTTGGCCAATACCCTGATTTCCGATCGGCTGCCGCTGTCCTTGGAGTCGGATATTCACGGCGCAATCAGCGCCCTCCTTGTTTCGCGGGCTTCAGGGGGCCAACCAGCGTTTCTGGTGGATGTGACGGTGCGCCACCCATACGACAACAACGGCGTGCTGCTTTGGCATTGTGGCGCGCCCTTCTCCATGCGCCGGCCGGACTGCAGGCCCCGCTTAGGGCGGCACTGGATCTTGCCGTCGCCCGTATCCGGAATGACGCATTTCCCGCTTAAAGCCGGTCCTATTACCGTGGCTCGGTTCGATGGGGATCGTGGGGAATACGAGATGGCTGTCGGGCAGGGGATGTCCATGGGCGGTCCGCACACGTTGAATAATTATGTCTGGATGAAGGTGGACGACTGGCCGCGATGGGAGCGGACTCTTATCCAAGGACCATGGATCCACCACACCGCGATGACCTACGGTCATTACGGTAACGCGCTAACAGAAATGTGCCGGTATGTGCCGGGGTTGAAATCTGTTCGGCTGGACGAAGGAGAGGCAAAGGCTGCGCTCTGAAGAGTTGGCGCGCGATCGGAATCAAAAAATGATTTCGCAGCGTGGCAGGGCTTCACGAATTCGGCGCCGCTCTTCATCGGTCAGCTTGGTGCTGCGCAGGTAGAGGCGGCGCAGGCTGTTGCTCCATCCTGAGAGGTCTTCTGGAAGGCGCTGCAGGGGATTGTCGTTGAGGCGTAGCCAGCGAAGTTCGGTTAGTTGTGTTAGAGCCGCAGGCAATTCCACTATTCGGTTGCGATCAAGGTTTAGGTAGCAGAGCGACGTAAGCCTGCTTGTTTCTTCTGGGAGCCGCTCCAGCGCATTGTCATTGAGATAGAGGTGGGTTAGGTTCGACAAATGCCCCAATTCCGCCGGCAGTTGGGTAAGCTGGTTCTCGCCAAGATCGAGCCAGAGAAGTTTTTTCAGTTGGCCGATGCCTGGCGGAAGATAGGTGAGCTTGTTCTTGCGCAGCGTGAGGCGCTCGAGATTCTCCAGAGCGAAAATCGCCTCAGGGGCTTCGGCCAGGTGTTGGTCGTATAGTTTCAGGTTGCGGACCTCGGTGCCGGCGGCCACTGCCTTGCTCAATTCACGGTATTCTTCGCCGATGTCCGGCTTTTTCCACCAGAAGAAATCGTGTGGGGAACAGCCTCCCGAACCCAGGGTGGCGCAGAGCAAAGCCAGACGGGAAGCAATATACACCCTTTCTTTGAACATGGGGTCATCTTAACGAGGTGGACAGGGAAAGGCAATGGTGTTCGTGTGTTGGATCCCCCGGGCGTTGCGGTGATATGCGACGCGCGGCTGACCCGCCAAGCATGGCATGACCCATCTTCTACAGTTTCGCGTCTGATTCGGGCCGGAATCCACGACTTTCCGAAGGAACTCGCGAGTTC
>CALHGX010000035.1 GCA_938031185.1 uncultured bacterium | reverse complement strand
CATCTCCGACTGCCCCTCGCTGCGCTTTCTCTTCATCGCCATCGGCATGCTCCCGCGTTGCGTTGCCGCAACATACCCAACGCATCCCGCGATCTCAACCGACAAACACAACGGTGTGGGAGTTTTTCAACGGGCTGCTAGACATTGCGAATCACGCCAAAAGAGTCTGCCGACGTTCTGCCCCGGCATGAACGCCTGAAAACTCCTTGCATCCTTATGCGAGGGGCCTATCCCGGCCCATCTCAGCCTTGTGCCGCCCCCACCCGTCCCGCTATAGTTTTTCCATGCGCTCGCTCATGCTGATCATGGCCCCTGTTTTCGCTGCAGGGTCGGCTTTTGCTCTTGGGCCGCATGAACTGGCCATCATCGCCAACCGCAACTCACCCCGCTCCGTGGAGCTAGCCCGCGAGTATTCCGCGCTCCGCCGTGTACCGGAGATCAATATCGTCGAAGTCGCCCTGCCGGAGGCGACCTGGCAGACAGGCCTTGAAATCACCGCTGAGGATTTTGGCGCGTTGATCTGGGAGCCGGTGACGCGGACGCTGAGCGAGCGCGGATTGGACCGACAGATTCTGGCCTGGGCTTATTCCATTGATTTTCCCACTCGCGTGCGCGGCACGCCGCCAATGTCCATCCAGGGACTGACGTTTCTGCGCAACCGCCTACCCGCCTCCGAGCTCGTAGACAAGGGCACGTACGTTTCACCGCTCTTCGCTGGACCGGATGAACAAAACCATCTTCCTTTCGCCACTCAGTCGCTGGACGCGCAAGCGGCCTGGCTGGGACCGGACATGCCGCTGCCAAGCATGATGCTCGGGTTCGCCGGCGCCCAGGGCAATTCCCTCGAGGACATCCGCGCCGCCCTTCAGCGCGGCGTGGCGGCCGATGGCGCCCGCCCCGACGGCGTGGTGTACTTTCTGGCAGGCGAAGACCTGCGCGCAAAAATCCGCCAGTGGCTGTTCCCCGTCGCCGTCGCCGAGTTGCAGGCGGCCGGCATCCGCGCCCTGCTCACCAACGGATTTCCCGACGGCGCGGACGGAGTCATCGGCATTTTGGCCGGCGCGGCGGTGGTGGATCCGCGCCGCATCGGCTCCTACCGCCCCGGCTGCGCCGCGGACCATCTGACCAGTTTCGGGGCCGCCTTTGACATGCCCGATCAGACCAAGGTCACAGCCTGGATCGCGGCCGGCGCCACGGTGACCGCCGGCGTTGTCACCGAGCCATTTTCCCGCTGGCCCAAATTTCCGAATGCCCGCTTGTTCAGCCATGCAGCCGCCGGCTGCACGTGGCTCGAAAGTTATTTCCAATCCATCCGTTGCCCCCTGCAGATCCTGCTATTGGGCGATCCACTTTGTGCCCCGTGGGCGCCAAAGGACTCGATCCGAATCGTCGGACTTGACAAGCAGCCCATTCGAACTGCGGTCACTGTGCGCGTGGAGCCCGTTGGCGCATCCGCCGCTTATTATGGAAGATACGCCTTTCTTGTGGATGGCCGACTGGCCGCGGGCCCGGCAAGAGAGGCGCTGTTCCGGCTCGATCCGGCCCGGTACGCGCCGGGGCCCCATCGTTTGCGGGCCGTGGCCTATCGCAGCGGGTCCGTCCGTATGCAGGTCTTCGCGGAACAGTCGTTCGAAGTGTCGCGCTGAAGGCGGGGCCCTTGTTTTTTGCTTTCTTTTGCGAACGAAGCCTGTCCTATAATGCCGCCCATGGATTCACCCGCCGAACCGCATACCGGCGATATTGCGCTCGACCTCAGTTTCGTGCCCGCGTGGGCGCGGCATCCGCCTTCCGCCGCAACGCCGAATATCAGGCCTTCGGCGGCGGAACGGGACGAAAAGCCGCCGCGACACCGCCGCGACGGGCGGCGACCGCAGGGCCATGCGCCGGGCCGCGAACGCCCCACGCGGCATCCCATGGAGAGCCAGCCCACCGCGCCGGCGGCCGCCAGCGCGCCGAAAAACATCCCCCCGCTTGACATAACTTTCCTGCCCGAACGGCACGGTGTGGCGCCGCTGGCTCGGCGCCTGGCTCTCTCCGCGCGCGCGTATGGCTTATTCGACGTCGCAGCCATGTTCCTCAGCAAGCCGGAGTATTACGCGGCCAGGGTGACGACGGGAAACGGCGCGCCGCTGTTTCAATGCGCCGCTTGCAAAGCGATTTTTTTCGATCGGCCCGCCGCGGAACGGCACGCGGTGGATCGGCATTTCAGCGAGCACGCCCGACGGGAGGAGCGCGAGACCGATCCGCCCCAGGGTGCTTTCTTGTGCGTCGCACGCTGCCGCTTGTCCGGCGAAGTGTTGGGACCGCCGAACTATCACGGCTTCGCCGACCGGTTGATCGAACTGCACCGGACCCGGTTTTCGCACCTGCCGCTGGACCGCTACCGCCAGCAAGTGGAAACGGTGCGGGACCCGACAGTGATCGAACAATGGAAGCAAAGCATGCGCCGCGTCACCGTATACCGCTTTGTGGAACCGGACGGCGAAACGGAGTTCGCCCGCTATGCCGAGGCCGAAGCCCACTTCCGGGAGCGATACGTCAAGCCGATGATTCAAAGCGGCGATACGTTTGTGATCCCCGGCGTCGCCCTCGAGGACGCGGACGCCGAGCTGGCGCGCCGGGTGAAAGACGCGCGCGCGGAGGAGCAGCGGTTTCCGCTGAAACTTTCGATCGCCGTGCGGCTGGCTTTCCGCCGGCTGGGATTGCACGCGTTCAAGGCCGGCGGGGCCACCTTTCTGACCGCCGTCTGCCCCCATCCCATCGAGCCGGAGACAGCCGTCGAAAACGTGCGCGTCATTCTGGAGCACATTGCCGCACATCCGGGCTGCCGGCCCAACGAGCTGACGGAGGGGCTGTGCGCGACCGAGCCGCCGGACTCGCCCCACCGGCAGGATGTGGTCCGGCAACTGCGATGGCTGGTGGAAAAGGGTCACGTGATTGAATTCGCGGATGCCCGGCTGGCCGTGCCACGCGCGGGCGTTCGCGTGCAGCATGCCAAAGCGCCCCCGCGTCCGACCCGGCGGCGTCGCAGCCACGGGCGTTCGATGTCCCCGGCCGACGTCGGCGAGGGACGCGACAAAGGAAAAGGCTTTTGATTTCAACCGGCGCTATGCTATAGAAGCGCCCACGGGCCGTATGCAGTTCGGCGCAAACAACCTGCGGCAGGCAGCCAAAACCATCGCGATGGCGGCGGGCCTTCTCGCGGCCTTCGTCTTTTGCGCCTACGCGCAGGAACCGCTGCCCCGGGAAGCCCAGGAGGAGTTACGCTTCGCCACCGGCCTGATCCGGCTGGGCTTCCCCGACTACGCTCAGAAAGTGGTGGACGCCGTGCTGCGCAAGCATCCGACGGCTTCGGCGGACGCCGCCGCCGTGCGAATGGAAATCCTGACCTCTCGTGCCCGGTTCGACGAAGCCCTGGAGCTGCTCAAAACCATGCCGGCGGGCAGCATCGAAGAGATCGCCATGCGGCTGAAGCTGGCCGATGCCTACTATATCTGGGGCCGGATCGGCGACGCGCGGGCCATCTATGACGCCTTCTTCAAGCAATACACCAACGGGCCACCGGCGGCTCTCAGCCGCTTTTACGCCGAGTCCGCCTACCGCTACTCACAGATGCTGCAGCTCCTGCGGGATCAGGACGGCGCCTTGCAGGCCCTGAAATACGTGCTGCTGGCCAACCCGGATCGCAATGAGGCGAGAACGGTCAAAATCGAAATGGCCGAGTTGCATCTCAAGCTGGCCGAGAACGCCCCGGCGGCCGCGCGCGCCAAACATCTCGAACAGGCCCGTACGCTCTGCCAAGAGGTGCAATGGGGCGCCGTGGACATTCCGTTCGGCAAGTCCGTGGTCCTGCTCGCCCACATTGACATCTTGAACAACGACAAAGCCCGGGCGCGCAAAACCATCGACGATTATCTGCCCATTCTGAAGGGCATTGACGACGCGCTGCGCGAGGAGGGCATTCCGCTCAAGCACAGCCCGATGGCCCAATGCCGCTATCTGCTGGGCGTGCTCTATGAAGAAGAGGGCCGCGCATTGATGGAGCAGAAAAAAGACGAGGAGGGCGCCAAGGCGCTCGCGCTGGCGCTGCGCCACTTCTATGCCGTGTTTCTCCAGTATCCCGCCAGTTCTTCTTCGCTCGATGCCGCCCGGCGGGCCGACGAGCTGGTCAAGTACTTGCGCGGCCGTGGCCGCCGAGTGCAGGCGCCGCCGATCAATATCGCCGCTCTGGTGCAGGAGCAATTCAAGGAGGCGCGGGCGCTCTTTCAGACCCAGCAGTACGACGAGGCCATCGGCAAGTATCTGGAGGCGCTGAACCTGTTCCCCGACTACGGCGGCTCGGCGACGGCCCTCGGCGAACTGGCGCAGTGCTATATCCAAGACAAGAATCCCCGTTTCGCCCGAGCCGTCATCGCCCATCTCGGCGAACGCTTCAGCCGTAATACCAATGCCGTGGTGCAGGCCGGAAACGCCCTGCTGGGCGTGGCACAGGCCTATCGGGATCAGGGCGATCGCGAGGCGGAGAACGAGGTGCATGAGCTCTTCTTCAGCCGCTTTCCCGGCCATCCCCGCGCCGCCGCCGTCATCTTCCGTTTCGGCGAGGAGCACCTGCGCGCCGAAAGCTACCGCGCGGCGATGGAATATTTCCGCCGCGTAATCGAGGAACATCCGAAGCAGCGCCTGTTTGTGGACGCCCTCAGCCGCATGGCCTACTGCCACACCATGCTGGGCGAACACACCAACGCCATCGTGTGGCTCACCCGCTACATCGCGGAGCTGCCCCCCAGCGCGGAGCAGATCAACGCCCGGCTGCGGCTGGCCGACGCCCATCGGGCCGCTGACCAATTGGTGCAAGCCATCAACGAATACGGTCGTATTGTGGGCCTGCTCAAGCAAGAGGGCGCCCGCTTCGGCGGATCGGCGGACGACGCCGCTCGCAACCGCCGCGCCTTGGAAGCCGCCCTGTTTTGGAAGGCCTCCTGCTATGCGCGCTTGAAGCAGCCGGAAAACCAGCTGCCCACCTATCGCGCGCGCGCCGTGGAGGGCTACGCGGAATTCCTGTCCGAGTTTCCCAAGTCGCCGCTCGCGCCGCACGCCCTCAGCGGCATGGGCCTGATGCAGGAATTGCTGGGCCGGCCCGACGAGGCGGAGCGAACCTATGCGCGGCTGGCGCGCGACTATCCCGACTCCGAGCAGGCCAAGAACGTGATCTTCGCCCGCGGGCGCGCTTTGCTGGAAATCGGCCAGCCGGAAAAAGCCATCGCCGTGTTCGAGGAAATGTTTGCCACACCGGAAAAGTTCACGGGTGCCCAGTTCCTCCAGGTCGGGCAAGCCATGTTTGAAGCCGGCCAGCCGGCAGCGGCCATACGGGCATTCGAACTGGCCCGCGCCGGCGGCGACCAACGGGACGTGTGGGAGCCCGCCATGATGGGCCTCGGCCGGGCGCACGCCGCGCTGGGAGACCACGCCAAAGCCGTGCAGGCCATCGAGGCGCTGCTGCAGAAATATCCCAACTCCGGTTATACGGTCGAAGCCAATTTCATCCTTAGCCGCGGCTACGCCGAACTCGGCGGCCAGGCGGCCTCCGGCGCCGAGCGTTTTCAAGCCTTCAATGCCGCCATCAAAGCGATGAACACCGTCCGGCGCTTCTCCAAGGAACCTGACGTGCGCGCCCGGGCCGAAGTCGAACTCGGCGCAATCCAACTGCTCATGGGAGACGAAACCAAGGCCGCGGCTTCCTTCCAGCGGCTCGTCCTGCTGGCGGACAAAGGGAATCCAAAGGTCCTGCCCCACTACGAGCGCGCGTTCGAGCAAGCCATTCCGCTGCTGCTGAAAACGGAACGTTTTGCCGATGTGATCGAAAGCTGCGAGGCTTATCTCAAAGGCCTGCCGCAGGGGCGTCTGGCCGAGCAGGCACGCCGGTGGCGGGACGAGGCGCGAATGCGGGAAACAGCCACCGGTACGGCCGCCACGCCTGCGCCCGCAGCGGCCGTTAGTCCAAATCCATAAGGAAGAGACGCTCGCGCCAAGAAGCGCGGCGAGACCACAAGGAGCGAATGATGAAAGGCAAACCAGCAAACCGGATGCGGTCCGTGGCCGCAGCAATGGTCCTTGTCGCTTGCGCGAGCTTCGCCCCGGCGCAGAACGTTGTTTATCCCACAGAAGGACGTCCGCCCATTCAGGCGGTGCGCGTAGAATGGCGTGAATCCACCAAGGAGTACCTCATCGAGGACGCCAATCATGCCATCCTGCCGATTCCGGCCGCGCAGGTGGAGCGTCTGGAGATCGAAAAACCGGCGGAGTTCGACCAGGCGGTTCAGTTGGTGCGGGGCCGCCAGCATGATGCCGCCATCCCGCTGCTGGACGGACTGGTGGCCAAATACAAGATGCTGGTCTGGGACAACCGGGCGCGGGAGTTGCTGGCGGAAATCTATCTTGCCAAAGGCGACGCCAAGAAGGCCGTTGCCGCCATCGAGCCGGTGCTAAGCGCCCTGCCGCGCAATCAAATTCCCGCGAACCTGCTGCGCATGTACTGGAAGGCGTTGCTCGGCGCCGAACGAACCAGCACCCTCAACAAAGAACTCGATGAGGCCATCGCCACCGGGTCCCGGGAACTGGCGGCCATCGCCCAGATCATGCGGGGCGACATCCGCATGGCGGAAGGAAAACGCGAGGAGGCGGTTCTCGACTACCTGCGCACGGTGTTGCTCTTCGACCAGATCAAGACCGTGCAGCCCGAGGCCCTCTTCAAGGCCTCGCAGGCGCTGGACGAACTGCGCGACCCGCGGGCGGACGAATTGAAAAAGAAGCTACGGGAGCAGTATCCCGCCAGCGACTTCGCGAAAAAACTCGGCGCTTGAAGCCCGGAGGCTTGATCGGCGGCCGAATTGTGAAATAATACGGACGAGCAGGACAGAGAGAGGAAGGAGCAGGCGTTCATGAAGAAGCGGTTGAGTCTGGGCGTGTTGATCGTCATCATGGCAGGGCTGGTTTTGAGCGCAGGGGATCTCTGGGCGCAGGAAGCGCCGGCGGCGCCCCCGGCCCAACCTGCCGCCGCGCCGGCGGCGCCATCCAACAACATCAGCTTCTTCCAGATCGTCAAGAGCAGCGGTTGGTTTGGCGTGCTGGACTGGCTGGCGCTGCTGGCCTGTCTGCTGGTCGGCATCTATTTCAGCGTGGACTGCTTCCTGCTCGTCCGCCCGAAACGCATCATGCCGCCGCAACTGGTGACGGCCGTCACCGAAGCCATGGCGCAGGGCGACGTGCTCAAGGCCCTTGCCGTGTGCAAAAACGAGCCCGGTCCGATGGCGAACATTCTCACCGCCGGGTTTAGCCATGTCGAAGAAGGCTTTGACGTCATCCAGGAAGCCATCGGCATCGCCGCGGATTTCGAAAGCGAAATGCTCACGCAGCGCATCCAGTACCTCACGCTGGTGGCAGCCCTTTCGCCTATGCTCGGCCTGCTCGGCACCGTCCAGGGCATGATCTACGCGTTCTCCAACCTGGCCGTCATGGGCTCCGGCGCGGCGCAGACCGGCGTGCTGGCGCTCAACATCAGCCAGGCGCTGTACACGACCGCCGCAGGCTTGAGCATCACCATCCCCGTCATGTCCGTTTACCACCTGCTCAAAAACCAGGCGAATAAGATCATTCTGCGCATGCAGGCGCTGACGATGGACCTCATCAAGGATCTGCGCAACGTGGAGATCGTTTCGGAGTAAACCGTATCAGGCGGAGCGGGAGAGGCAGAGGACACCGGCCATGGCGCGGAAAATCCGAGAAGGCTTGAACATGGATATGACGCCCATGATTGACATGGTGTTTCAGCTCATGATCTTCTTCCTGGTGACGATCAAGATGGAGCAGGACCTCACCAACCCGGACATCAAACTGGCTTGGGCGCCATCCGGACCCGCCATCGAACAGAAGGACCCCCGCACCATCGTCATCGAAGTGGATCGCCGCGGCCATATCAGCATCGCCAATACGCCCATGACCGTCGCGTACCTGCGCGGCATCCTGGCGAACAGCGTCCGGATGCAGGGCTACGGCCTTCCGGTGATGATCCGGGGCGACCATCGCGCCAAGCACGCCGACATCCGGGCGGTCATGGACGCCTGCAGCAGCGTAGGCCTGTGGCGCATTCAATTCGCGGCCGTGAAGCAAAGGGGCCGATAAGGAAGAGGCGGACGATGGCCAGACGTTCGCGCCGAACATCGTTTGAGGACGTCAAGCTGGATATGACGCCGATGATTGACTGCGTTTTCCAGCTCCTCGTGTTCTTCCTCGTGACGATGAAGTTCGAGGATATCATGTCCCGCCTCGACGTGAATCGGCCGACGCCCAACCCGGAGAAGACGCAGCAGGAGCAGGTGGTGGACATGATTCGCATCGGCGTCTTCGTGGACGGGTTTACGCTGAACGCGCGGCCTGTGGGGCTCGCCTCGCTGGAAAGCATGATGTTCAAGCTGGCGGACCTGGACAAGACGCAAACCATTCTGATCGAATGCGCCCCGGATTCGCCGCACGAGCGGCTCATTCAGGTGCTGGACCTGTGCGCCAAAACCGGCTTGTCGAACCTGTCGGTGTTGAGTCTATAGGCGGGAGAAGATCTTGTGGATCAGCAGCCGCAGCATGAAGTCATCACGCTAATCGAGGAGCCGTGGCGGGACCGGCTGGCGCGGATTCGCCGCGGGCTCCGAGCGCCCCGGAACTCCGGCGAATGGCGGTATGCGCGCTTCGCCTTGATGCGGATCTTGGGCCCGCCGACCATCTCAATTGCGCTAACCCTTCTCATCGTGCTCACGTTGCTCACGCTTGTAGCCGCCCGGGGGCTCATGGAAGAGCGGGCGGTTGACGTCACCGTCATGGACGTCCGTACGGTGGACCTTGACAAGATCAAGGAAGAAATCGAGCGCATCGAGGAGCCGCTGGAGCCGCCGCCCGACGTCGAAAATGTTTCTCTGCCTCAGGATATGCCGGTGATGGATACCGTCGCGGCAGGACCGACCATGGAGACGGACCTTCAAAGCGTAACCCCCCAGGTCACGAGAAGCCCATTGGTGCTGCGTGACCTCGTGGGCAGCCGCTCCGATGCGGGCCGGCGCGAGGGGTTGCGCGCCTTTGGCGCGCCCGCCGGCACGGAAGAGGCGGTCCTGCGCGCTTTGCGCTGGTTGAAATCCGTTCAAAAGCCGGACGGTTCCTGGGCCGGTCAGGATGAAACCGCCATGACCGGCTTGGCGCTGCTGGCGTTCCTTGGACACAACGAAACCCCCGCCTCCAAGGAGTTCGGCGCCACGGTGGAAAAAGCCATCAAATACCTCATCGAAGTGCAGAACGCCGATGGCTATTTTGGCAAGGAGACAGGCGGTCATCTGCCCTACATTCACGGGATTGCCACCTACGCCATCAGCGAGGCCTTCGCCCTCACCAAGATCATGGCCGTGCGCGACGCCATGGAAAAGGGCGTGGAAGCCTTGATCAAGGGCCAGCAGGATTGCGGCGCCTTCGACTATGCCTACAAGAAGGCTGACCGATCGGACCTGTCCGTGGCCGGTTGGCAGCTCCAAGCGCTGAAAGCCGCGCAGTTCGCCGGCAGCTCAAACGAGAAGATTCACAAAGCGATCGAGAACGGCATTCGATATCTCCGGCGCCAGGCGTTCGCCGCCAACGGCAGCGGTTTCGTCTACAGCACCAAGCCCAACGAACAGGCGGCCTCCGGCGGAACATGGACCATGACCTCGGTGGGCGTGTTGTGCCTGCAGTTGCTCGGCCAAGGCGGTTCCCCGGAAGTCCGCACCGGCTTGAAAGTGCTCGAAGACATCGAATGCAAATGGCCGGCGGACGAGAAGAGCAAGGCGGCTGTCTACGGCTGGTACTACCTGACCCAGGCGAAGTTTCAGCGCGGCGAATCCACATGGAATGCGTGGAACCGCCAATTTGCCCCCACCCTCATCCGGGCGCAGTCGAAAGAAGGGTACTGGGCCGGCGGCGATCATGACCAGGGATCTCATGTCTATACCACCACGCTCTGCGTCCTGATGCTGGAGGTGTACTACCGGTATCTGCCGACCTTCAAACGCGTCGAGGACGCGCCCGTTGTGGAAGCCACCTCCAAGGACGACGTGATCGTTGACGTGCGCTGAATCGGAGCAGTCTATGGCGGACGGCGGCACGATCATACGCCTGTTGCCGTCCGACGTGGCGAATCAAATCGCCGCGGGCGAGGTGGTGGAGCGACCGGCGGCGGCGCTCAAGGAACTCATCGAAAACGCCCTGGATGCCGGGGCCCGGCGTCTCGACATCGAAGTGGTGGCGGGCGGAACCCGGCTGATTTCCGTCTCGGACGACGGCAGCGGCATGAGCCGCGATGACGCGCTGCTTTGCGTCGAGCGCCATGCCACCAGCAAGATACGAACCGCGGCCGATCTCGAGCGCGTCGCCACGCTTGGCTTTCGCGGCGAAGCGCTCGCCGCCATTTCCTCGGTGGCGCGATGCCGCATTCGCACCCGGCGTCCGGAAGACCTCGCGGGCACCGAACTGTTGATCTCGGGCGGCAAGCTGCAGGACGTCCGCGATGCCGGTTGCCCGGTAGGCACCTCGATTGAGGTGCGCGATTTGTTTTTCAACCTGCCGGCCCGTCGCAAGTTCCTCCGCTCCGTGGCCACTGAAACCGCCCACATCCGCCAGGTCTTTCTTTCCTATGCGCTGGCCTACCCCGACCTCGCCATGAAGCTCGCCTCCGACGACCGCTGCGTGCATGCGCTGTCGCCTGGTACGGCCGCCGACCGTTTGCGTGATCTCTTCGGACCGGAAATGCTGCGGCAGCTCCGGCCGATCGCATGCGATGTGGAAGGATTGTCCGTCAGCGGGTTTGCCGGAGTGCCGGCGTTGCACCGCGGCGATGCCGGCGAAATATACACCTTCATCAATCGGCGGCCCGCTTCAGCTGGAGTACTGCATCGCGCCATTCGCGAGGCCTATCGCACCTTGCTGCCAAGCGATCGGTATCCCGTGCTCTTTTTGATGATCGCAATGGATCCGGCCTTGGTGGACGTGAACGTTCATCCCGCCAAACGGGAGGTGCGTTTTCGAAACGGCGCGCTGGTGCGGGATGTGGTCATTCAGGCCCTCCGCCGGGCGTTGGCGCATGATCCCGGCGAACCGCCGGCAAAGGGCCGGCCGTTCGCCGCGCCGCCGGTGCCGGTGGCGTCCCATCAACCGTTGGCCATTTCCGACCTGCCCGTCGCGCCGGCTTTCCAGTATCCGCGCATGCCCATGACACCCCCTGAACCTCCCGCGCCGCCGCCGGCCGCCTCGAATGGAACGGGAGCCCCCGAGCGCGCTCCAACACCGTCACATTCGGTAGAACGCAGTCCCTGGGCCTGGTGCCGGATTATCGGCCAGATCGGCGGCCTTTACGTTCTGCTGGAAACGGAAGAAGGATTGGTCGTGATGGATCCTCATGCGGCGCATGAGCGGGTGCTCTTCGAGCGGCTCACGGCAGCGGCTCGGGTTGGGCCGGTGGAAAGCCAAGGGTTGTTGACGCCCGAATCGGTGGAGCTGTCCTCCCGCGAGGCCATGGTGATCCGGCGAAACATGGAGCGGCTCCGCGCGCTGGGCTTCGGGGTGGCGGATTTCGGGGGCAACGCCTTCATGGTGGACGCGCTGCCGACCTGTCTATCCGACGCGCGCGCCGCCGCAGTGCTGGCCGACATTGCGCGGGAATTGGATCAAGCGGGCGCCGGCGCGGATGCGGCGAGGTTAAAGGAGGAGGCCATTGCCGCCGCCGCATGCAAGGCCGCGGTGCGTTCGCGGGACCGCCTGAGTGTAAAGGCCATCGAGCAACTCGTGGTGGACCTCGCGTCTTGCGAAATGCCGTACACCTGCCCCCATGGACGCCCGACACTGATTTTCACTTCATTTCGGGAACTGGCCCGCCGTTTTGGTCGGGAGTAGAACCGTTGGCCGTTCGCCGCCGTAACGCCTCCACCAGCAGCCGGTAATCGGGAGGCGGCGCGGCGATGTCGTCATCGGACCCCGTCACGCCATCAGGACCGTCGGACCACAACCGAAGCCCCCCGGCCTCCGCGGCATAGCGAAACGGTGCGCGCCAGGGATCCGGCCACAGCGTTTCAATGTATGGCCCTTGCCAGCCCGGCGCGTCGGCGGGACGCTCGACCAGCGCGGCCAATCCTTCGTCCGCATGCGGATACCGGCCGCAGTCGCGGCGGAACAGCTCCAAGGCCGTACGCAACACCTGCAAATTGCGCCGCGCTTTTTCCACGCGCTCCGCGTCCGAAGGCGCGGGAAATCCCAGGCGGCGTCCGGCCGCCGCCAGAATCAACGCGCCGCCAATCAGCCATATCCAGAAACGCGGCTTGCTTGCCAGGCAAACCCACCACACGCTGAAGGGCGCCCCTCCGCGGCGGGACCCGCGACAGGCCGGTTCCGGCGATTTGGGCCGCCCCCCCCTCCTTTGCGAAATGGGAACACGCATCGCCCGCCCACAATGCGGGCACAGCCCGGCCTTGCGCGGTTCAATCAATCTGCCGCAATAGGGACAACGGCCTCTCACGGGACGGGTTCGGACGCCTCGCCCAAAGGCGGTTTTTCAGGGGCGGGTTCGATCAGAAAAACGTACACCGTCATGTGTTTCGCCAGCGCCGGCTCGAGATAAGGAAGGAGCGTTCCGTATGACATGGCCGGCTCGGCAAAGAAGAAAATGGTGGACGGATCTTCGTCCGGACGCAGCGCGGCGGCCAGTTCGGCCGGCGACTGAAACGCCTGGGAGGAAACCTGTGCGACGAACCCGGTGACCGGATCGTCCCATGACTGCTCGAAGCGGCGTAGTGTTCCGGTAGTGCCGCCCTCCGCGGCGGCCATGTGCGCCTCCAGAGGCTGGACCATCCGTCGCTTAGCATCTCGTAAGTTTTCGTCAGGCAGGAACGCGCGGTAATAAGGATGCCCCTCCGGCGGCGGCTCCACGCGAAGTCCCTGTTCGCCCTCGACCGCCGCCACCATGGCGCAGCATTCGCGGGCCCGGTCCAGCCTCAACGCCGGATCGAGCCACACGGTCACGAACGGGTCCTCCCCCACCTCCGTCATGGCCCCGATGGTTGCCAGAAATCCCGCCAACGTGCCCTCTTCGTTCAAGGCGCAATCGCCCTCCAAAAGCCTCCATCGAAGCCCCGACGCGGGTTCGTCCTGTTCCGTCCTTTCCGCTATTTCAAGCCGCAGATCCCTCACGCGGCGTTGCGACGCCAGTGGAGTCAGGATCACCTCAAGCCATGCCCCCGCCGGGAGGATTCGTTCAGGATTCGGAAGGAAGCGTCCGTACACCTGGCTTTGCGGTGCCTGCGCAGGCCGGTCCAAGACCGTGGTGGCCTCATTGTAGGTGGAGGCGATGGAACGGGGACCGGTGACATCCGCGGCATACGCTCCTTCCTTTCCAGCCTGCGGCAGACGAAGGGAGCCGACGAATACCCAGCCGTCCGCCGTCGGCGCGCGCCCGTTTTTTTTATCCCACAGCAGTTCTTCGGCCGACACATTGATCTCATTGGTGTGGCCGTCCGCGACAACGGCCCACGCAAAGCGCATGGCCACCCGCTCGCCTTTCGGCCAAAAGCGCAGGCGGCCCGGCTGAGCCGGCCGGCCGGCCGACAAGCCGATGAACTCCAGCGCCTCGTGAACGTCGCTGGGACGGGCAAAGGACACCGCCAGCGCCTCATAGTCATGGCCGCTGTCCATGGCAATCAAGGCGAACTCGACCGGTTCCCCGGCTTGAAGCCCCGTCGCCTCCGCGCAGAACATCACGCGGCGCCCTTCGCGGTCGGCCAGAAGGCCCGGCCGGAGCAAAACGGTCGGGCTTTCGCCGTGCAGGCGTTGCTGCTCGGCATTCCATGCGGCCAGACGTTCCAGATTACGTTCCCGTTCCGAAGATGGCGTTGCCGCGTCCGCCGAGCGCAAAAGAACGGCGACGACCAAACCCCACAACAGACGCTGGTTGCGGCCCGGCATGCGCTTTTCCCGTCAGGACGAGCCCCCAGCGGGCCGATAGGGCTCGAAGATTTCCCGCCGTCGCAAGCTGGATTCCGCCGCCCGTTCCACCGCTTCACGGTATAAGACCTCCTGGCTTCGGATGGGGACGTCGGCCAGGGGGCGCGCATAGCGCCCATCGGGCATCAGGCGGCGGCCTTTCACCGTGTCGCTCAGCCACACGCGAAGCGCGGCCATCAAGCGGTCGCGACAAGCCGGATCTTCCACCGGCGTAAGCAGCTCGATGCGTCGGTCGAGATTCCGGGGCATCCAGTCGCCGCTGGAAATCCAAACCTGCGGTTCGCCGCCATGCTCGAAGCAGAAAATTCGCGCGTGCTCTAGAAAACGGTCCACGATGCTGACGACGGAGATGTTTTCGCTCAGCCCCGGCACCCCGGGACGCAAGCAGCAAATGCCACGCACATTCAATTCCACCACGACCCCGGCGGCGGAAGCGGCGTATAAAGCCTCGATAATCGAGACATCCACCAGCGAATTCATTTTGGCCATGATGTGCGCTTTTCGCCCCTGTCGGGCAAAGGCGCTTTCTGTCTCGATCAGCTCCATGATGCGTTCGCGCAGCCCCAGGGGCGCGGCGGCGATCTTGCGATAGCGGCCCGGTTGCGTCCGCGCCGTAATGGTGTTGAAGAAACTCGCCGCATCCGCCGCCAAATCCTCGTTGCAGGTCATGAAACTGACATCGGTGTAAAGGCGGGCCGTGACTTCATTGTAGTTCCCGGTGCCGAAATGAATATAGCGGCGAATGCCGGCGGCCTCCCGCCGCACGATTACGAGCAACTTGGCGTGCGTCTTGAGGTGGCGGATGCCATAGATCACCTGCACGCCGGCGCGCTCCAGCGCGCGCGCCCATTCGATGTTGCGCTCCTCGTCGAACCGCGCTTTCAGTTCGACAATCGCGGTGACGGATTTGCCGTTCTCGGCCGCGCGTTCCAGCGCGGCCACCACCGGGCTGTTCCGGCTGGTGCGATAGAGAATCTGCTTGATGGCGAGCACATCCGGATCCTCGGCTGCCTCCTGCAGCAAGCGCACGACCGGCTCGAAAGAGTCGAACGGATGAATCAACAGCACATCGTGGCGACGAATGGCGTCGAACACCGGGGCGCCGGAAGGAACGTCCGGTGACGGCTGCGAGTCGAGCGGCGGCGCCTTCAGGCGGTCGTGCCCGGGCATGACCGCCAAGGTCATGAACGAAGAAAAACCCGTGGGGCCTGGAACATCAAAAGTCAACTCGTCGCCCACGCCGGCAATGCGCTGCAGGAATCGCCGCATTTCCGGCCCGGCGCCTGGGCCGATGTCCAGCCGGACGCAGGCGCTCTCGCGCCGGCGCTCGATCACGTCCTCCATGCGGCTTAGCAGGTCTCCGGCCATGTCCTCGCGAATGTCCAAATCGGCGCTGCGCGCCAGCCGGAATGCCGCGCATTCCGTCACCCGCTCGCCGGGGAACAGCATCGGCAGGCACCCGCGCACCACGTCGTCGAGCAGGATGAAGGCCTCGCCTTTGGCAACTTCCAACGTGACGAAGCGCCCGATGTTCCGCGGGAACGGCAGCACCACAAAACGCCGCTTTCCGCTTCGAACGCTCTCCGTGAGCCGCATGCAGAGGCACACGGTCAGGCCGGGCAGGGTTGGCGGGGCAACCGCCGTCGAAACCGACAGCGGCGTCAGCAACGGCAGGATTTCCTGGGCAAACACCTGTTCCACATGGCGAAGTTGCGAGCCGTCGAGCCGGTCAAATGAGAGGCGTCGTACGCCATGTTCGGCCAGCACGGCCTCGATTTCCGCCAGACATGCGTACTGGTCCGCCATCTGAGCGCGGACCCGCCGCCCGATTTCCACGACCTGCTCGGACACGGTCAGTCCGGACGAATCTTCCGTATCGCGCTGCTGGCGGAGAAGCCGGTGCAGCTCGCCCACCCGCACCATGAAGAACTCATCGAGATTAGAGCCGGTGATGGCCAGAAACTTCAAGCGCTCCAACGGCGGGTGGGCCGGGTCGCGAGCTTCTTCCAGCACCCGGCCGTTGAACTCGATCCAGCTCAGTTCGCGGTTAAAAAAACGCGGAACGGCTTCAGCCATGGCGGCCTCCGGCGCCGATCGCGCGCAGCGCCACCGAAAGTCCGTAGGCGCTTTCGAACAAGTCGGCTTTTTCCTTGAGCGCGATGCGCTCCAGCGTCACGTTCTCGATGCCAGCGGCGGTAATGACGTACTGACGGTCCTCGCGCGAAAACCGCACGTCGCGCACATGCTGCAGGTGGCTCCGGTCCAGCGCGTCCGCCACCCGCAGGATCGCGGACAGCTTGGTGACGAGCAACTGCTGGTCCCGCCGCAGCGTGGCGTATTCCGGATGGGTTGGGCGGGGCGCGGCCCGCCGGTGGTATCGCGCCACCAGCGAAACGAGCACCACATCTTCGCGCGTCAGACCGAACAGCTCGCTATGGGCGATCAAATACATCGAATGCTTATGGTGGCTTGCGTTGCTCACGAAGGCGCCGATGTCGTGCAGAATTCCGGCCGTGCGAAGCAATAATTCGGCCTGCGCGCCTAGTCCGTGCTCCCGCTGCATGTCCCGAAAGATCCGCACACTCAATTCGGCCACGTGCATCGAGTGGGCTTCGTCAAAGTGGTATTTCCGGCCCAGGTTGACGGCAGAATGGGCCACCTGCTCGGCAAAGCGGGTTTCGCCCCCCGCATGCGACGCCATTTTCAGCAGCAGTCCGGCGCGCATGCTGCGGTCGGTCACCAGCACCTCCTCGATGCCGAACGACCGCGCAATCCGCTCATAGGCCAGCAAGGCTTGCCCAGCAGTTTCTGCCTCCTGCCATGGCAGGCGGTACTCGCGCATCAAGTCTTCCGGGGAAGTGGCGACAATGCGTTCGGCGAGCGAAGGCGACCCACCCATGGGCAGGCGCGCCACACTGCGGTGGTCCCAGTCGGGCAGCAGCCGCGCCATGGCCGTAGCCGTGTCGCCCGCCAGCGCCAGCAACACGGCCATCGGTCCCGCGGGCACCGTCTGGTGCATTTGGTTGACGGTGCGCTGGATGTGCTGATCGAGCACGGCGCACGCCCGCTCCGGGGGCGTTTGATAGGCGTCCAATGTTTCACGCATGCGCAGCGATCCGAGCCGATAGGCGCTGGAATAGGAAACGTAGCCGTTTTCGATCACCAGCAGCCGTGTGGTGCCGCCGCCGACCTCGGCAACCAAGAGGCGCTCCTGCCCCAACGAAGGCCGCTGCTCCAGGAGATCATGAATGGCGAGGTAGATCAGGTGTTCGACTTCCGCGTCTTCCAGCACCTCCACGGCAATGCCGGTGGCGATCTGTATGCGGTCCAGAAAGGCCTGCCGGTTCTCCGCTTCCCGCACGGAACTGGTGGCCACGGCGCGAATCTGTTCCGGCGACTGAATGCCGTATTCCCTTGCCGTCAACACGAACCCGCGCAAAATCTCCACACACTCTTCGATGGAGGCCGGCTCGATAAATCCTTCCTGAAATGTGTCTCGACCGATGCTGATCGCCTTTTGCAGCGACTCCAACATGCGGGGGCGGCTTGCCGCGTCCGCCTCGGCGATGTCCAAGCGGACGGCCCGAGCGCCCACGTCAATGACCGCAATGGGGCGGCCTAGTGATGGGGGCCGGTCCGTCGTTCCCTGCAAGCCAGCGGTGTTGCTCATTCCTGATTTCGGGTTCATGCGGGTTCGGTCGCCAAAGCGGCGGCGCCCATGGCTGTGGCGTAATCGCCCAGTTCCGCGGTCCGCACCTGGAAAGTGCCACGGAACACGTCTGTGACATTCCGATCCAGCGCGTCTCGGACTTCGGCCAGATAGAGCCGGCCCATTTCTTCCACCAATCCTCCGCCCAGCACAATAACGTCCGGCGCCAGCAGGTGCGTCACGTCCGCGAGCACCCGTCCAAGTTGTTGGATGCTGTCGCGCACCAATCGTTCGATAGCCGCATCGCCCGCCCGGATGGCAGCGGCCAGCGCCGAGCTGCGCATGCGATCCACATCCGTTCCGGCGTGCGTTAGCAAGTGCGGTGCATCGCCGCGATAGGCCGCTTGCGCCGCCTGCCCCGCCAGGGCCAGCCGCCCGCAAACCGCTTCCAGACAGCCTCGCCGCCCGCAGCCGCACAAGGGGCCGTTCGGCTGGGCCGTGACGTGGCCGATTTCCATGGCCGATCCCACGCGGCCGCGCAAAAGATGGCCCTCGTACACACATCCTCCGCCGATCCCCGTTCCAAGAAAAACTCCCAGCACGCACCGCGCCCGGCCGCCGGCGCCAAAGCGGTATTCCCCGTACGTGCCGGCATCCACATCGTTGGCGACAATGACGGGCACGCTGAAGACCTTTTCAAGGCGCTCCTTGATAGGCACGTTACGCCAGCCAAGGTTCGGGCCGTGCAGCAACACGCCGCGATTGAGATCCAGCATGCCCGGCGCGCCCACGCCAATTCCCCGCACGTGGCGTCGCTCCCGGCCCGCGCTTGCCAGCGCTTCATCCATAGTCTCGATGATCCGCTGCAGACCGGTCTTGGGCCCCCGTTCACCTTTGGTCTTGCGGCGGGACATGCCTAGCAGCTTGAACCGGCGATCATAAACCGCCGCCAGCATCTTGGTGCCGCCCAGATCGAATCCGACCCAGCAGTCACCCGCGGTTCGCCTTGAAGCCATGTGGTGCCCTCTTGTATCGGCAGTCTAACAAGCTGGCGCGTCTGCCGCCAGAATCGAATGCCTAATTTGACAGCAATCTCGTTTATCCAAAAAGACGACTGGGTTCAAGATGATCGGCGAACGTTGCGGTCACACGCCGGCGGCCGTTGGCGTCGGCTCGCTGCGATCTTCTTCGCAAAGGTCGGGCGCCGTGCCGGACTCGTGATATTCCGCCTCGTTGTTCACCGCCCAGGGGTCGCCGTCCCGCCCCAGAAGGCTGTCGGCGGCCACCAGGGCGCTCATGATCGAATGGTCTTGGTTATTGTACTTGAACATCGCAGCGCGTCCCGCCGTGCGCATGTTGCCGAATCGTTCCACCCATGCGCGCAGGCATGCTCGATGCGTTTCGTAGCCGCGCCGGATCACACAATACGCCATCGGGCTGCGCACCACAAAGGCGTCTTGCGGCGCGCGCTCGTTGAGGAGGCCGCTTAGGCGGCCCTCCCGAATCGCCAGATCTACCAGTTCGGCGTCGGTCAGCCGCTCCAAGTCATCACCGGGAAAGGCGAAATACTCCAGCGTCAGGGGAGACTGGTTTTCTGCTGGCGCCATCTCCGAACAGAAATTGCGGTAGTTTGCCGCCCGTCCGAGGCGTACCTCCGGCGCGTGCACATAAACCCAATTATCAGGAAACGCGGGGCCCTCCACGAGCAAGTTCACCGCCAGATGAGTCCGGTATGTCAGACAAGCCGCGGCGGCCAGAACCTCTACGGGCGGCATCGGATCCATTCGGGCCACCAGCTCCGTCAATGGCATGGTGGAAATCACTTCGTCCACGCGCACCAGCCGGCGCGCGCCGTCTTTTCCCGCCAATTCCACCGCCTCAATCCGGTCTTTTCCGTCGTGGCGCAGGCGAACAGCTTCCCATCCGAACCAAAGAGCGGCCCCTTGCTCTTCTGCTCGCCGACAGGCCCCCTCGTAGGCCGTGCCCGCGCCGCCACGCGGGTAAAGAAAATGGTCCACCAGCGTCTTGACGGTGGACGTGCGCCCTCGGGTGACCGCGTTCAACACGGCGCGGGGCAAGCTCAGCCCCTTGATGCGTTGAGAAGCCCATTCGGCCGAAATTTCGCTGCAAGGAATGCCCCAGACTTTTTCGGTATATGTCTTGAAAAATGCTTCGTACAACACACGCCCGAACTGGTTCGTCACCCACTCTTCGAACGATTGAGGTTCGCGCGGACGAAGCCGGCGCTTCAGTTGAGTGCTCAAATAACTGGCCACCGCCTTCACGCTGGGCCACGGCCCAAGGCCCAGCAAAGCGTTCAACGGCTGCAACGGATAATGCAATAACCGCTGACGATAAAGAATGCGCGTCAGCCTCGGCACATCCTGAAACCGAGACCCTGCCGTCTTTGACCAGAATTCCATCACCCGCGGCGACTTGGTGAAAAAACGGTGAGGGCCGATGTCGTACCTTGCGCCGTGCCTCTCAATGGTGCGGGACAACCCTCCCGCCTGCTCCAGCCGCTCCACTAGCAGCACGTCACGGCCGTTCAAAGCCAATTGCCATGCCGCCGCGCATCCAGCCGGTCCGGCTCCGATCACCATGGACTGAACACGATCCATGCCATCCGTTCCTTCAGCCTTCAGGGGGGCGCGAACTATGAGGCCGTTCATCGGCGCCGGCCGGCGAACGAAATTCATAGACAAACAACCGCTCATCACCACGAATCACCGGCCCCGCCGGCGCCACGTGCCGCAACGGAAACCAGCGCAGAAACTCCGGATCGCGCACATGGAACGGCGCAATAAACACCAGCCGGCGATAGCCGCCGCGCCGCATTTCCGCCAGCATCGCTTGAATCATCTTCGGTAAAGGCTTGCCCTGGTTGTCGGACCAGCGTCTGTCCCACTTCATGAAGCTGTAGTATTCGCCGGTTTCCGCGGCGAAAAACCGTCGTTGCGTATCCGGCAAGTACGGTAGAACCGAGGTGCCGACATAGGAGATGGCTGTGGCTATAAGCGTGGAACGGTCATCTAACCCCTGTTCGCGCAAGAAGCGCGCCGTTTCCCGTCCGCCCGAATAGGGGTAGAAGAAGTCCGCGTGCGCCATGCGCCAGCCACCCACCAATTGCAGGGCGGCCAGAACCACCAGGGCCGCCGGCAGCACTCGCCGCTTCCATGCCGAAGAACCCGCTGCCTCGTCCGCCATGCCGGTCCATGCCGAATAGATGAAGAACATGTAAATGAGCCCATGATGCCAGATGTCGCCGGGATGCTTGAGTTGGAAAAGCGTCCAGATCATCAGGAAGCCGGCGAGCCATGTGCCCAGCGCGCGCGGCCGCCCCCAAAGTCCCGCCAGCGTGGCAAACAGCACCGCCACAACCATAGTCGCCCGAAGCCCAACGCGGTCCACGAGGAACGTCGGCCAAAATGCGCCCTGAAGCGCATGGACGGCAATCTCCACGGTCCGGCGTCCCAATTCCAAGTTCCAACCCCACCAAACCCCCAAATCGGGCGGCGGCCGAACTTGAACGAAAGCCGCCAGGAAGCCGGCGGCCGCCAGCCCGCCTGCCACGTAGAATCCGCGATTCCGCCAGCCGCCATGCTCGAGGACATACTCCAAAAAGAAACGGCTGCCTATCGCCGCGGAAAGAACGGCGCCGTGCATGCTGGTATTCGCCAGCATGGCCAGCAGGAGACCGTAAACCCAGGCCCGCTGGAACCGTGACCGGTGCATGGCCGCCAGCATGAACAGGAAAAGCCCCACCAGCACGTACGAACGGGCAATGACGCCGTATTGGTAAAACGGATGATGGCCGAACGGAAGCAGGATCTTGAGATACCAAGGAAACGGCGCATGGCGAACCAGAAGAGCGATAGCCGCAAACGCCAACAAGGCGTGCAAGACCTGCATGGAAAAAATGGGCAATCCGCACCGCACAAGGGGGTAGAGAAGGAGGTGCCAAAGCCCCGGCGTGCCCTCGTACGCCATCCGACTCAAGATAGCCTTCAGGCTGCCGGCATCCCGCACGATGATCCAAGCCTGCGCCTCATCGCGCCACGGCTCATGCCGCCAGGCCATCACGATAAGCAGCAGAAAGTAGAGCGACGGCACAAGCCACGGCCAACCGCGCCATTTCTTCCAAGCCGCCTTCACCGCATCCCCATAGAAGGTCCGGAACATTGAAAAGCGGGGGCATTATCTGCAGGCGACCCTCGCAAAACAACCCCGAAAACCTTCTCGGCGCGGATCGAGTGTCACCAACCCTGGCGGCGGGTCAGCCTTACTGGTACACGACCGGCACCAGATTGCTGCGCTCCTTTACGTTTTTCTGGCCGCTCCAGTTCAGGCCGCAGACGAAGATATAGAACGTCTGCCCTTTGGACGGGACGAAATCGTTCAGCGGAGACCCGAACACTTTCTTGTTACCCCGATCGCTTTGAAAAATCTTCTTTGCCTGCTGCGTTTGACCGGGCAACAGCCACTCCGCTATGGCGCCATACCACCTGCCGTCCACCTGCGTCACCCACCCGATACAGGCGTTGGGCGAATTGCCGATGGCACCCGTGCGGGCCCAGTTGCCGGGCGGCACGCTGTATGTCCATGAAACCACCGAGCCGACAGATGCGGAAGAGATGTGTACTGTTCTGGCCCAGGAGGCAACCGAACCGTCCCCCGATACCCATTTGACCTCGCCCCAACTGAACGGTAGCGCTTCTGGAACGGTCGGATCGTTCGGGTCGGTCGGATCGTTCGGGTCTCCATCGGGAGGAACGCCCGGAGTCGTCGGCTGAAGTTCGGTCTCCTCTGCAAGCTCCCCCTCCCCGATGCGTTCGATCTCTTCGCAAGCCGCGACCAATAGAACGAAAGATGCCGTGCCTGCAAGCCGTATCCAATTCCCCCACATGATCAGCCCCTTTCTCGCCCCGCGGGCGCTTCCCTCTTTCTCAATCATACAAGCAGAGGAGTTACGGTCAAGCTTATCCCGTGCCAATTTCTATTTTCCCCTCTGTTTTCAGTCCGGCTGGCACGCATCTCAACGTCCCCGTCTGTTTTCCGTTGCCTTGGCTTCTCCGGTTTGCTGATAATCCCGTCGCCCGGACGCAACAACGTGTTGCGCTGCGGCAACACGGCTTGTCTCATGAACAAGGAAGCAACCGGACCGGAAAAAGCCAAAGCCACAGGGGAATTCTCGCACGATCAATCGTCCGTCACCATCGTTCCGGCTCGCCATGTGTTGCCGGTGACGCTGCCCGTCATTCCGCTGGGCAACCGCCCTCTTTTTCCGAAGATGATGACACCCATGGCCATCGAGGAAGAGCCGCTCAAGGCCATGGTCGGCGGCGTCATACAGTCCCCTCACAAGTTCGTTGGGCTTATCCTCATGCGCAACACCCCGGAGCCTGATCGCAAAACACCGGTTCGGCCCGACGAGCTTCATTCGGTCGGGGTTGTTGCGGAAATCCTTCAGGCGAGTCAGGCCGCCCCGGAAGCGCCCCTGCAAATCATGCTGGGCGTTATGGAACGATTCCGCGTAACAGGGGTGCTGTCGGAATCTCCTCACATTGTCGTCACGGTGCAGTACGCCACGGAGCCGGCCGCGCCCGAAGACGAAGAAACCAAGGCCTATGCGCTGGCCATTATCACCTCTATAAAGGAACTGCTGCAGCTTAATCCCTTGTCCAAGGAGGAGCTCAACCTCTTTCTATCGCGCACCAGTCTCAAGGAACCCGGGCGGCTGGCCGACTTCTCGGCCAGCATGACCTCCGCCACGGGTGCCGAGCTTCAGGAGATTCTTGAAGCCTTCCCTTTGCGGCCACGGATGGAAAGAGCGCTTTTCCTCCTGCAGCGGGAAATCGAAATCTCCCGGATGCGCGTGCGAATCAGCAAGCAGATCGAGGAGAAGATATCCAAGCAACAGCGGGAATTCTTCCTGCGCGAACAACTCAAGGCCATCAAGAAGGAACTGGGATTGAGCAAGGAGGGCAAGGAGGCGGACCTGGAGGCGTTTCGCAAACGTCTCGAAAAACTCACGCTGCCTCCCGAGGCGCGCGAGCGCATCGAGGAGGAAATGGCTAAGTTGAGCGTCATCGAACCGCATTCGCCGGAGTTCACCGTCACGCGCAACTACCTCGACTGGCTCACGTCGCTGCCGTGGGGCGTCCACACCAGCGACCGCTACGATCTGCGGCGGGCCGCGCGAATCCTGAACGCCGACCACTATGGCCTCACCGACGTGAAGGAGCGCATCCTGGAATTTCTCGCCGTCGGCATCCGCAAGGGCCGCATCAGCGGTTCCATCCTCTGCTTCATCGGTCCGCCGGGCGTCGGCAAGACCTCCATCGGGCAGTCCATCGCCCGCAGCGTGGGCCGCAAGTTCTACCGCTTCTCCCTCGGCGGGATGCGCGACGAGGCGGAAATCAAGGGACATCGGCGCACCTACATCGGCGCCATGCCCGGCAAATTCATCCAGGCCATCAAGGTCTGCAAGACGGCCAACCCGGTCATCATGCTCGATGAGATAGACAAGATCGGGGCCAGTTTTCAGGGCGACCCCGCCTCCGCTCTGCTGGAAGTGCTCGACCCCGAACAAAATCGCGATTTCCTGGACCATTACCTCGACGTGCGGTTCGATCTTTCCAACGTCCTCTTCATCTGCACGGGCAACCAGACGGACACCATCCCGCCCCCGCTGCTGGACCGCATGGAGGTTATCAAGCTCTCCGGGTACATCCTGGAGGAAAAACTGCAAATCGCCCGGCGCTATCTGATTCCCAAGCAGCTCAAGGCCCACGGCCTCGAGCCGGAGCATTTGAAGCTGCCCGAAAACACCTTGCGCGCCATCATTGACGGCTACGCCCGCGAGCCGGGCGTGCGCGGGCTGGAGAATCACATCAAGAAACTTTGCCGTAAGGCCGCCCGCGCCGTGGTAAAGGACGGGCAGGCCAGCCTGACGGCGCAACCGAAAAACCTCGAAAAGCTGCTGGGGCGCCGCGTGTATTCGGAAAGCGATCCCTATGGACGCCCGCGGCCGGGCGTCGCGCGCGGGCTGGCCTGGACAAGTCTGGGCGGGTCCGTGCTCTATGTGGAGGCGGCGCGGGTCGAGGCCGAGAAACCCGGCTTCAAGCAGACCGGCCAACTCGGCCAGGTCATGGTCGAATCCTCCGAAATCGCCTATACCTTCGTCCGCTCTTTCCTGAACGACCAACCCTCCGCCCGGCAGTTTTTCTCCAAAACGTTCATCCATCTGCATGTGCCGGCAGGCGCCACGCCAAAGGACGGACCATCCGCGGGCGTCACCATGGCCGCGGCGCTTTACTCGCTGGCCGTAAACCGCCCGCTGCGCTCGGACGTCGCCATGACCGGCGAGCTGACGTTGACCGGTTTCGTCCTGCCGGTGGGCGGCATCAAGGAGAAGGCCATCGCGGCCAAGAAGGCCGGCGTGCGCCGCATGATTCTCCCCAAGGAAAACCGCAAAGATTTCGAGGACATTCCCCCGCGCGTGCGTAAGGGCCTGACGCCCATCTACGTGGAAACGTTCGCCGACGTCGTCCGAGCGGCCTTCCCGCCGAGGCCCCCCTCCAGAGGGCGTCGCGTCAAACGCGCCGGCGCCTGATAGTCCGGCCATCCCACCGCAGCGCACCGCTGCGCCGCAGACGGCGCAACAAGCGGGACAGCGTTTCGGGTGACGCGCCAATGGCCGCAGCCACCGCCTTCTTGTTGAGCGGCAGGCGGGCCACCGGCGCCGTGCCGCACTGCTCGCGAAGAAAGAAAAAAAGCCGCTCCTCCACGTCATGCCCAAGAAAAAAGGCCATGCGTTCCGTCAGATACCGCTGCTTGCGCATGAGCATGGCGATGAAATCGCGTCGAAAATCGGGTTGCTCGAGCAGGTGGTGGATTTCCGCCCGAGGGAACACCAGCGCCTTCACCGGCGTCATGGCTGTTGCGGTCACAGGATACCGATCCTGCTCAAAAAGGATTACCTCGGCAAATATTTCACCCGGCGCCGCCAGCCGGATGACCACCACCCCGCCGTCCGGCGTGGCCTTCTCCAGTTGAACCGCCCCCTCCAGCAGGAGAAAAAACGCCGCGCCTTTTTGTCCCTCGCGAAACAGCACGGCGCGCCGATCCCATGCGCCGGTTTCCGATACCGCCGCCAGCGCCTCAATGCTGGGCCGCGACAAATCTCGGAAAAAACCGCTTTGCGCCAGCGCCAGACAGCGGTCCCGCAGCGCGCGCGCCGCGACGGAAGACAGGGTTTTCATGCCGCAACCAAAAGAACCGATTTCTTGACCTAGGTCAAGGCCGTAAAGACGCCATCATGGGAGGATGACGGCGTCAAAGGCAACGAAGGCCGGTCACCGGCAGAAAGGAGACGGACAATGAACATGTTCTGTTATCAGTGCGAGCAGGCCGCCAAAGGCATCGGGTGCACCGCCCACGGGATCTGCGGCAAGGACCCCGAAACGGCGGCATTGCAGGACCTCCTGATCCACGCGGTCAAAGGCATTGCGGTGTACGCCCATCGGGCCGCAAAGATGGGAACAAGGGATGCGGGAATCAACCGGTTCGTCATCGAGGCACTGTTCTCGACCGTCACGAACGTCAATTTCGACGCCGACCGCATGGAAATGCTCCTGCGCAAGGCGGCCGCCCTCAAGGATCAGGCGCAGGCGCTGTATGAGGCCGCGCGCCATCATGCGGGTAATCCGCCCGAGGAATTGCCCCCCGTCGCTTACTGGCAACCGGCGCCGACCCGCGCGGGACTCGTCGCCGAAGGTCGCGACGTGGGTATTGAAGACCGCAAGGCGGAACTGGGCGAGGAAACTGTCGGCCTCATGGAACTGCTGACGTATGGCCTCAAAGGCATGGCGGCCTACGCGGACCATGCCGCCATTCTGGGGGTGCAAGACCAGGCGGTACACGACTACTTCCTCGAGGCCTTGGATTTTCTCGCGGGGCCGACGCCGGCCACCGACAAACTGCTGGCCATGATCCTGCGCTGCGGCGAAGTGAATCTCAAAGTGATGGAGATGCTCGACTCGGCGCACACGCGCGCCTACGGGCACCCTGTGCCAACCGCCGTGCGCATCACGCCGGTCAAGGGCAAGGCCATCCTCGTCTCCGGCCACGACCTAAAGGATCTCGAAGAGCTGCTCAAGCAGACGGAAGGCCGCGGCGTGAACGTGTACACGCACGGGGAAATGCTACCGGCTCATGGCTATCCCGGTCTCAAAAAATACCGGCACCTGGTGGGGAATTACGGCGGCGCGTGGCAGGACCAGGCGCGGGAGTTCGATGCCTTCCCCGGCGCCATCCTGATGACCACCAACTGCATTCAGCGTCCGCGGGACACCTACAAGGCGCGCCTGTTTACGGCCGGTCTCGTGGCGTGGCCTGGCGTCAACCACATCAAGGACCGGAATTTCGAGCCCGTAATCGAGGCGGCATTGGCCGCGCCCGGCTTTGAGAGCGACGAACCGGAAAAGACCATCCTCGTGGGATTTGGCCATGAAACGGTCCTTTCGGTGGCGGACAACGTGCTGGAAGCGGTGCAGGCGGGAACGCTGCGCCATTTCTTCCTGATCGGCGGCTGCGACGGGGCCAAACCCGGGCGCAACTACTACACCGAGTTCGCCGAAGCCGTGCCGAACGATTGCATCATCCTGACGCTAGCCTGCGGCAAGTACCGCTTCAACAAGCTTGATTTCGGCACCGTCGCCGGTTTGCCCCGCCTGCTGGACGTGGGCCAGTGCAATGACGCCTTTTCCGCCATCCGCATCGCCACAGCGTTGGCAGAAGCGCTGGGCACGGATGTCAACCAACTGCCTCTCTCGCTGGTGCTTTCGTGGTACGAGCAAAAGGCGGTCTGCATCTTGCTGACCCTGCTCCATCTGGGCCTGCGCAACATCCGTCTCGGGCCGAGCCTGCCCGCATTCGTGCCGCCCAGCGCGCTGAAAGTGCTGGCGGAGAAGTTCAATTTGATGCCCATCACCACGGTGCAGGCGGATCTTCAAGCCGCATTGGAAGGTCGATAGAAAAGGAGGAGGCCCCTATGAGCCGTAGAAAAATCATCACGATCAATGAGGAGCTGTGCAACGGGTGCGGTCAATGCGTCACCGCCTGTGCCGAGGGCGCTTTGCAAATCGTCAACGGCAAGGCCAAACTGGTCAAGGAACAGTTCTGCGACGGGTTCGGGGACTGCATTGGCGAATGCCCCACCGGCGCCCTGAAGATCGAGGAGCGAGAGAGCGCAGACTTCGACGAGGAAGCCACTCGCAAACATGTGCTGACGACGGGTGGTGTGGAGGCCCTGCGAAAAATGGATGCCGCCGCCCAGGCCCATGCACAGCGGATGAGGGCCGCCGCGCATCCGCCGGCCGGTGGATGCCCCGGCACCCGCATGCGCATGCCCCAGGGCGAAGCGCCTCGACCGGCCCAGCCGGTGGCAGGCGGCGACATGCCCGGTCAGGTGCTGCCCTCGGAGCTGCGGCAGTGGCCCGTGCAGATTCATCTGGTCCAACCCCATGCGCCGTTTTTCAATCAGCGCGAATTGGTGGTGCTCAGCACTTGTTCGCCCATCGCTTCCGCGGATGTGCACTGGCGCTACATTCGGGGGCGGGCGGTGGTCGTCGGTTGCCCCAAGCTCGACCAGACGGAAGGCTACGTCGAGAAGCTGGCCGCCATCTTGCGCAACCCTACGATTCCGCGCATGATTGTCGTGCGGATGGAAGTGCCCTGCTGTGGCGGCCTGACGGCTATCGCCGTCGAAGCCGCCCAACAGAGTGGCCGCAAGGACCTGGAAGTGGTGGAGGCCACCGTCTCGCTCGACGGCGCGGTGCTGGCCAGCAAGACATTAATGCCGCGGGCGGCGTAACCCAAAGGGAAGAAACAAGGGAGGACGAGGCCATGACGCAGACCGAGGATATTCGCGGACAAGCCATTCGCTTGAGCGGGTATGTGGACTGTGCCGACGGCGCGATCGTCAGCAAGACACTGCTCGACAAGAAAACCGGCACGCTGACGCTGTTCGCTTTTGACAAGGGGCAGGGCTTGAGCGAGCACACCTCGCCGTATGACGCCACCGTGCAGGTGCTGGACGGCCGGGCGGAACTGATGATCGGCGGGAAGACCGTCCCCGTGCAGGCGGGCGAACTGGTCATCATGCCCGCCAACGTGCCGCATGCCGTGCGGGCCGTGGAGCGCTTCAAAATGCTCCTCATCATGATTCGCTGACGGCGGCCTGATCCGACAGGTGGCGCCGCTTCACGCGCCCCCGACCCGCGCGACTGGGGCTGTGCTCATGAGCGGGCCCTTTCCTCGACGGGGCGGTCACCATGGAATCTGAATCTGCGCGTTGCCGCCGCCGGAGCGGGGTTTGTCCAGGCGAATGCTCGTGTTGAGCGTCAGGGTGGCCCCGGACGCAAAGCCGATCTCGATCGGAAATGCGGCCTTGGCTAGCGCATCGGTTGCCGCCGTGTCCGAAAGCGGTTGTTGAGCGAACCGCTCCGAATTGTTCGGCCACATCCAATAGACACCCGGCCAAACAAGCACCCGCGGATGCACGCGCCAGTTGAGGCCCCCATGCGCCATCCGCTCCCGCCGCCGATAGACCGCATCCCTTTCCGCGTCCTCGGGCCGTTCGTCTTCTTCATCAAAATGGAGCACTCTTGCCCCGCCCCAGACAGCCCAAGCGTCGCCCAAGCACCGCTCGACTTCCAGCCCACCTTCCCAGTGCCTCCGGTCCACTCGCCGCCGCGACTGCAGCGCATTTGCGGCCGTCAAATGCCGGTAGCCTTCCTCGCCCCGCGCCTCCACGCGCAATGTCCAGTCCGCGCCCAGCCGCCTCAAGCCGTAGGCGCTCCATGAAAACTGATCGTACGTGAACCGGTCCTCACCGATGGACAGCGCTATCTCCGGCGTCCAGTTCACCCAACCGCCCACCTTCGTGCCTTCGTTCCACGCCCAATCCCAAGCCGTAAACCAGGTGTGCGGCATGCGTTCGTAGTCGGTGTCATCGGTCTTGCGGTTGTACACCGCATCCGCCAGCACGAGCCCCCCGCGCGCACGGCGGCCGCCGGTGCCTTCCCATGCGGCCTCGAAATAAGCGTCCACGTTTTCTTTGGCCCGCTCGAACTGCCCCAGAGACGCCAACGACCAGCCCCCCGGCAGCCGCACACCAGCCCCCACGACGTTGCGCTCATAGTCGCCGTCGAAATCCTCGTCGAGGCGGTAGCGGTATTCGGCGAAAAACCGGTTATCAAGCTCGAAGGTTTTTCGGAAGTCCGCGGTGACGAAGAACTCGCGCGTTTTCACGCTGCCCGCGGAACCGCGCAGTCCCTGGGGACGCTCGCGCCACGCTTCGGCCCGTTCCGGCCGGTAACGGTAGGTAAAGCGATGAAGGAAAGTCACGTCATCATAAGAGTGTTCGCGTCCACGGATTGCGTCCTCCCGCCGGAACGGTTCGGGATCCGGCTGCGGCATGCCGTGACTCACAACCGTCAAGGCAACTCCTGCCGCTAACCCGCAGTAGGCGGAACAGCGCGCCTTCCTTCTGCGTGTTCTCTGTCGGATAGGCCTGTTCATGCGGTCCACCTTGCGCGACAACGGCCTTTCCGTCAATCCCGTCGAGCGCGCCCGTGATGGAATCGCAGCGGGGTTGCTCCAACCGCTCCAAACGACTTGAACTCCAATTCTAAGGGCATAAAGCCGAAAACGGCCTGACAGGAGAAGCAAACCGTGATGGCAATGGTCCAGCCAGTCGGATAAGATGGGGCTTGGGCGTAGTGGTTGTGCAGGTGCGAGACAAACCGATGGCCGGGCAGAAGGCGACATCCGCGGCTCGTCGACCGCGAATCCGGCAGCTTGACATGGAGCTGACGGAGCGGTGCCAAAATAACTGCGTCCATTGCGCCATCAATCGTCCGGCCGATGATACCGAGGCCGCCCGCCGTGAACTGTCCACGGCTGAATGGAAAACTATCCTCTCGGAAGCTACCGCCTTGGGCTGTCTGGACGTCCGCTGGACGGGCGGGGAACCCCTGCTACGTGACGACTTCGAAGAACTCTACCTCTTCGCGCGCCGGTTGGGTCTGCGGGTAACCTTGTTTACCAATGCCGCGCTCGTCTCCGAGCGGCTAGCCGATTTGCTGGCCCAAACCCCGCCGTTGTCACCACTGGAAATCACCATCTACGGAATGACGCCCAAAACCTGTGACGCGGTGACGCGCACCTCCGGCTCTTTTGACGCCGCTCGACAAGGCCTGGAACGACTGCTCATACGCCGTATCCCGGTGGCGCTACGGTGCGTGGCCATGCGCCCAACGGCGAACGAACTGGCCGCCTTTGAAGAATGGGCGGCCCCACACAGCCGGTGTCCTCCGTGGATCATCTACCTACTCGATCTGCGAAGCCGGCGAGATGACGAAAGCCGAAACGAACTGATTCGCCGGTTGCGGCTTGCTCCGGATGAAGTGGTCAAACTGCTCAACCGCCGTCCCGGCTACCGGAAGGAAATGCAGACCTTTTGCCGCCAATTCGTGGGGGTGCAGGGCGATCGGCTGTTCCCGTGTGGCGCGGGCTGCGGCGGATGTATTGACGCCTATGGGAACTATCAGGTCTGTCTTCCGCTCCGCCACCCCGAAACCATCTACCCTCTGCGGAACGGTTCGCTGGCAAAGGCCGTGACCGAATTCGCGCCCACGGTGACAAATCGTCGAGCCGCCAACCCTGCGTTCCTGGCGCGTTGTGCACGCTGCTTTTTGCGGGGCCTCTGCGAGCAGTGTCCTGCCAAGTCGTGGTTTGAACATGGCACGCTGGATACGCCCGTCGAGTATTTCTGCGAGGTGGCGCACGCGCAGGCCCGCGATTTAGGACTTTTAACCGCCGGCGAACGAAGCTGGGACATTGCCGATCCGGCGGCTCGACTCGCGCGAATGGGGGACGCAACATGAACATCCGCATCCGACTGGCCCGCGGACTGATTCGTGCCGGCGACTTTATTCGGTCGCTGGCCGTAGTGGTCATGCGTCCAACCGATCTAGTCGCTTTCAGCCGCCAAGCCTATGAGAACGCGGCCAGCATCACCGAATGGACGCAGCCGGAACTGTTGAATGCTGGATTACGGGCCGATGAACAGGCGCTGCTTGATCGCTTGCCTGTGCGCAAAGGGCGACTGCTCCTACTCGGCGCGGGTGGCGGACGCGAGATTTCGCCGCTGGCCCGCGCCGGATTCACGGTGGTGGGCCTCGATTTTGCCCCGTCCTTGCTGGCGGAAGCGGAACGGTTGGCCCGGGCCCGCAATCTGCCGTTTCGGGGAATTGTGGCCGACTTGAACAACTTGGGCGATTTGCCCGGGCCGTTCGACGTCATGTGGTTTTCCTCAGGCCTGTACTCGGTCGTCCCCACCCGCAGGCAGCGCGTGGCGCTGCTCCGGAAACTGGCATCCTCGCTGGCGTCGTCGGATGGACGCATCGTTTGTCAATTCCACTGGGATCCGGCCGGCGGCGGTTCACCCACGGCAGACCGGCTGCGCCGCTGGGTCGGACGGCTAACAGGCGGATTGACCGCATATGAGCCGGGAGACACTCTCTGGGGTGGGCGGGAGTACTTGCACCGCTTCTTCTCCGCCGCTACTATCAACGCCGAATTTCGCTCGGCCGGTTTCGAGGTAGAGTGGCTCCACATCCCGGAAGAGGGGGTATGGGGCGGCGCGGTGTTGCGCGCTGCTCCCGAAAGGCGGTAAGCATGGACAAGAGCGTGAAGCTATCGGCCGCGTATCGACCGTCTGAAGACGTCGTTGTGCGAGATATCGAAGGCGAGCTGATCATCGTTCCGCTGGTGGCCGGACTCGCCGACCTCGAGGACGCCCTTTTCACCGTCAACGAAAGCGGGCGTGCGATTTGGGATCGGCTGGATGGGCAGCAAACCGTCGAGCAGATCATCGGGGAGTTGGCCGTGGAGTACGATGCGCCCACCGAAGAGCTTCGTGCTGATGTGATCGGGTTTCTGGAAGAGGTCTTGCAGCGAGGCCTGGTCATTGAAGTCGCCCAGCGCCAGGCCTGAGCTGCGGCGCGAGCCGATCCGCAGCTTCTCCCTGCCCAACGACACCTTTCTTGGGCTGCTGCGCGAAGCTCTTTCGCGCGGCGTGGCGGTGCGATTTCGCGCCCGTGGCTTCAGCATGGATCCCTTTATTCGCGACGGCGACGTGATCACCATCGCGCCGCCCCCCGCGGTATGGCAACCGGGAGACGTAGCGGCGTTTCCCGCCACCGACACGGGGCGACTCACCGTCCATCGCCTGCTTGTGCGACAGCACAACGCTTTTCTCGCCAAAGGGGACAATGCGCCGACGCCCGACGGGATGGTCGGCATGGAATCGCTCCTGGGACGCGTAGTGCGCGTCGAACGAACCCACGGCATGTCGCAGCGGTTGGGCTTGGGGCCGGAGCGGCGCCTGATTGCCTTTTTGTCCCGCCACGGATGGCTGCGCCCGCTGTTGGTCGTTTGGCGCTGGGTTCATTTTTGGCCGCGGCGTTTTTCGTCCGGCCAATGAGTCCGCGCGTGGAAGCGATTTACGCCGTGGCGTCCGGCAAACAACCGCCGAGAGCCGGTCATTGACATGCGTTTCCGCCAAGTGAGACAATAAACCTATGGGGCATTTTGCTGACCAAGGGGCTATTTGGAAGGCCAGCGGCGGCGCGGGCTTTCCGCGTTTGCCTTTGGAAGGGGCGCTGGACCTGACCTACCGCTGCAACAACCGCTGCCGGCATTGCTGGATCAGTCCTCCATCCGGCCCCTTGGCGGACGCTGAAGAACTCACCACCGACGAATGGCATCATCTGGTGGATGAGGCGCGCCGGATGGGCTGCCGCCAGTGGTATTTTTCCGGCGGCGAGCCGCTTTTGCGGCCTGACTTCTGGGATATCTTTGACTATGCCACTCGCCGCTGCGCCGGCTACATTCTCAACACGAACGGAACACTGATCACGCCGGCGCTCGCTGGAAAACTGCGCCGCAACGGCTCGCTGTTCGTCGCGCTCTACGGCGCCACGGCGGCGGTTCATGACCACATCACCCGTTCGCCGGGTTCTTTCGAGCGCACGATGGCCGGGTTCCGCTACCTGCGCGAGGCGGGCACGCCGTTCACCGTGCAGGTGATTCCCCTGCGGGACAATTTCCACGAATACCGCCGAATGCTGGGATTGGCCGAATCCCTAAGCCCTCACGTCCGCATCGGCGCCGCCTGGTTATACCTGTCCGCTTCCGGCAATCCGAGCCGCAATGAGGAAATCCGCGCTCAACGGCTGCCGCCGGAAAGCGTGGCCGAACTGGATCCGCCCGACGTGACGTGGAGCGACGATCGGGCCGCTCATGAACCGCTCTGTGGAGGACCGCGGTCAGCGGATGACGGCGACAGGGTGTTTGCCGGCTGCATGCGGCATAACCAGAGTTTTCACGTAGACCCCTACGGCCGAATGGCATTTTGCGTGTTCATACAGGATCCCGCGTTGCGTTACGACCTGCGCCAAGGCTCGTTTGAACAGGGCTGGGAACGATTTCTGCCTGAGGCGGCGGGACGAATTCGCGGCGGCGCCGAATACCTTGCGCATTGCGGGGCGTGCGCGCTGCGGTCGGACTGCCGCTGGTGCCCGGTATATGGCTACCTCGAACACCGGCGGTACGGAGCGCCAGTGGAATACCTTTGCCGCGCCGCCCGTGATGCGAAAGCCCGCCGCGAAGAATGGGCGCAGCGTCATCGGCGACGGTTCCAGATCGCCGGCATGACGTGGCAGGTGGATTCAGACATGCCATTCGAGCCCCACACGCTCTCAGAGAAATTCCAGCTGTTCGAAACCGACACCGTTGCGGATGATCTCATTGTTTTGCGTCACCATTTCGCACTGCCGCCGCTGGAGCGGTTTTCGCTGGGCGAGGCGCTGTATGCGCGGCCCCCCTGGCGCATTTATCGCAAAGGCGGGGCATGGATTTACATCTGCGACGATCTCAACAACTCGGCAAGCCCCTACCAAGTGGCCGTGTTCAGCCACGACTACCGGCGCGCGCGCATTTACCACCGCGACGATCAACGCTTCCGTCAAGGCCACATTGCCGCCCTCACGCTCTTCAGCACCGATCAGATTCTGCTGGCGCCCTTGCTGGCGGAGCGAGGGGGGTGCCTGCTGCACGCCAGCGGGGTAATCCTGCACGGTCGCGCGGCCCTTTTCGTCGGCCACTCCGAAGCCGGCAAATCCACCATGATGCGCATGACGTCCGAACGGGCGGAATGGCTGACCGACGACCGGATGATCGTGCGCCGCTGGCCGGACGGATTTCGGGCGCACGGCTGCTGGAGCCACGGCGAAATACCGCAGGTCTCCCCCAAATCCGCGCCGCTGGGCGGTCTCATTTTTCTGCGGCATGCAGACGGCAATCGCCTGATTCGGCTCGTCGAGCCGGCCGACATCATGCGGCGCCTCCTGCCTTGCGTCATCAAGCCGCTCATGACGGCGAACTGGTGGGATCGGACCCTGCGACTGGCGGAACAACTGCTTCGCGAAACACCCTTCTACGTTTTGGAGTATGATTTGAGCGGCGCCGCGGTGGGTCTGCTCGAAGCGGAATGGCGCCGTCATGCCCAAAGCGGGATATCTTCATGACCGCCTACGTCCGCACAACCTCCTTGTCCCGGTTGCCGTTGTGGAAAAAAATCGAAGGGCAGCGCAAGCTGGTGGATTTTTCCCTGGAGATCACGGCGCGCTGCAACCTGAACTGCCGCCATTGCTACGTCAATCGTCCGGCGGGCGATTCGGAAGCGCGGCAAGTCGAACTCTCACGAGAAGAAATCGGCCGCTTCGCGGACGAGGCCGTGAAACTGGGCGCGCTCTGGTGCACCATCACCGGCGGCGAGCCGCTCCTCCGGCCTGATTTCCCTGAAATCTATCTGGACCTCAAGCGCAAAGGCTTGCTTGTCTCGCTTTACACCAATGCGACGCTAATCCGTAACGAGCATGCCCAATTGTTTCGCCGCTATCCGCCGCGGGACATCGAAGTCACGCTATACGGGGCCTCGCCGGCGGTGTATGAAGCGGTCACCCGCGTGCCAGGTTCCTTTGACGCCTCCCTGCGCGGCGTGGAGCGACTGAAGTTGGCGGGCATTCCTTTTCGCGTCAAAGCGATGATCATGCGAACCAACGTGGCAGAGGCCGAAGCGATAGGCCGCCTGGGCCGCGCATGGACGCGCGATTACTTCCGGTTCGATCCCTTCCTGCATCTTCGCTACGACCGCGACCCCGCGCGCAACGCGGAGATTCGAGCCCAACGGCTTCCCGCAGAGGACATTGCGGCCTTGGAAATGGCCGACATCGAGCGGCGGCGCGCGATGCTAGGGAAGTTCGAACGAGTGTTGAACAACGAGTTCGAGCCGCAGGCCTCCGGGCGCCTGTTCTGCTGCGGCATCGGCGAAATCGGCGTGGAGTTGGCCTACAATGGCCACCTCCGCGCGTGCCCTTCTCTGTGCCACCCCGACTTTGTCTACGACTGGCGGCGGGGTTCGCTGGCCGATGCTTGGAATCGGTTCTTTCCTGCCGTCTTGTGCCAAGTTTCCGATCGCAAGGAATTCCGCGAGCGCTGCTGTGTTTGCCGGTTGGTGAATCTTTGTCTCTGGTGTCCGGCGCAAGCGGCGCTCGAAACCGGGGAGCCAGACTCGCCGATCGACTTTTTCTGCGAGATTGCCCATGCCCGACTGGCTGCGCTCCGGCGAGCGCGGGGCGAAATGGAACGGTTGCCACCGACGGAGTAGAACGGTCGCTCCGCCCTTCCAGCTCCATCAGCCTCCAAACGCGTTTTTTCAAAGCATGCGCGTGCTTGCTCCACGTTCTTTCCTTGCGCCTGGTTACGCCCCGGCGCCCCCTGCCAGAGAGGCCTCGAATCCTACTTCGGCACCGTCGCCTTTTGCCATCGAATCAAGCGCGAAACAAGGGCGGATCCGCACCGCGGTGGTAGGCCTACGCCTGCCGCCCAAAGCGAGTTCGCCGGCGGCTGCGGCATCTCCCAATGGCTTACGGGCGCGACGTGTGAGAGCCCGGCCGTACGACCCCGTGCGAAAAAAACGGTGATCGTCACGTTATTCTCCGGTCGCACAGAAATTGTGCTACATTTCCAGTGTTGGATGGCTGTTGAGATCAACAAGCCGTTGTGGCACACTACTGCCCGGGTTGGCTTGTCCTAGGGAGAAAAAGACCGTTGTGAAGTTTTTGGAGGAGCGTCTATGTCCAAGATGAAAGGTAACATGCTCATCGGACAAAGCGGTGGGCCCACGGTTGTAATCAATCAAAGCCTCGTCGGCGCCATCGTGGAGGCGAAGAAACATGCTGCCATTCGCGGCATTTACGGCGCCCGCCACGGCATGAAAGGCATCCTGGAGGAAGCCTTTGTGGATTTGCGCAAGGAATCCAAGGCCACGCTGGAAGCCGTCGCCCAGACGCCAGCCTCCGCCCTCGGATCGGCCCGAAAAAAACCCACCGATGAGGAGTGCGCGCGGGTGTTCGACATCCTCCGCCGCTACGACATCCGCTACTTCTTCTATATCGGCGGCAACGATTCCGCCGAGTCGGCTTCGATCATCGCCGACAATGCCCGCAAGGTGGGATATGAGATGGCCTGCTTCCATATTCCCAAAACCATTGACAACGATCTTCGGGAAAACGATCACACGCCGGGATACGGCAGCGCCGCCCGTTTTGTGGCCTGCGCCAGCATCGGCGACAATCTGGACAGCCGCGCACTGCCGGGTGTGAAGATCAACGTAATCATGGGCCGCCACGCCGGCTTCTTGACCGCCGCCGCCGCCTTGGCCCGTGTGTATCCGGACGACGGCCCGCATCTGATCTATCTGCCTGAACGGCCGTTTTCCATGGACCAATTCATTAGCGATGTCGAGCGGGTTCATGCCAAGCTCGGTCGCTGCGTGGTGGCAGTGTCCGAAGGCATCGCCGATGCCGATGGCGCCGCCATTGCCGCGAAGTTCACAAAAGAAACCGATTCCCACGGCAACGTGCAGTTGAGCGGCACGGGTGCGCTGGGCGATTTGCTGGCGAATCAGATCCGCAGCCGCACCAAGATCAGCCGCGTCCGGGCCGACACCTTCGGCTACCTGCAACGATCGTTCCCCGGTATGCCCTCGCCGGTGGATGCGCGCGAAGCCCGCGCCGTCGGCGTTCGAGCGGTTCAGGAAGCCGTTCGCAGCGGCGGATCAGGGTCCATCGCCATCCGGCGAAAACCCGGCAAAACCTACAGCGTGTTGCTGGAGCCGGTGCCGTTGCATAGCGTGGCGAAGGAAACACGGCACATGCCCGATGAGTTCATCCACCCCGACGGCAATGATGTGACAGAGGCCTTTCTGGCCTACGCGCGGCCGCTGGCGGGGCCGCTGCCAAAGATCGGACGACTGAAAGGCGTTCCGGTCCGTAGCGCCAAGTAGGGGGGAGACACCACCTCCGCCCGTGTTCAATCCGGCTAGCCGACGGCGGCGCGTGGGCATGCTCTTTACAGGCCGATCAATCCCGCGGGCGGGTGGCCTCGCGACCATGGCGATCGATTCGCAGCCAGCCCGGCCCGAAAGGCCTGGGCATTGATTTCGGCCGCCCGCGGTTTGGCGCGGAAAAAGGATTGAAGCCCTTCCTCCACATCGGCCGGCGAAAGCAAAGGCCGTCGTGCCAGCCATGCGCCCAACATGACGAAGTTGGCCGCCCGCACGTCTCCCAGATGATCGGCCATCTCGCTGGCTGCCACCATTACATGGCAAGGCGCGGCCCCTATTTCGCAGAGCGAGGAATTGATGACGGCGATTCCATCGGCGGTCAAACGGGGCAGGAAGCGCTCCAGACTGGGTTGATTCATGAGCAACATGACTTCGAACTCGTCGGCCAGCGGCGAAGGAATTTCGTGGTCGGAAAGGATGACCTGGCAATTGGACGTGCCGCCGCGCACTTCCGCGCCATAACTTGGGAAAAACGTCAAGCAGGGGGTGGTCTTCATGGCGACCGTGGCAATAAATCGCCCCAACAGCGCGATGCCCTGCCCCCCGGATCCGGCCATGAGTATGCGTTGCAGGCTCATGACTCCATGGCCCCGCCGGAACGCTTCCCATGAGCGGGGCCCACCGGGTGGCCGTCGCGGCGGAACACACCGGGCGGAAACTGGGCCGCCATTTTCTCGCGCACAAAGCGCAACGCATCCACCGGCGAGAGATGGAGATAAACAGGACACGGGGAAAGGATCTCCACTAATGAGTACCCCTTACCGTCCATTTGGGCGCGCAGCGCGTCATGGATGGCCCGCCGGCAGCGTCGGACACCCGCTGGGCTGTCCAGCGCCACCCGCTCAATGTACCAGGGTCGCCGCAGGGTGTTCAGCATTTCACAAACGCCAATGGGCGCGCCGTCTTCCAGTGGGTTGCGGCCCGACGGGCAGGTGGCGGTCAGTTGTCCTTCCAAGGTCGTCGGCGCCATTTGGCCGCCGGTCATGCCGTAGACCGAATTGTTGACGAAAAAAATGGTGATGTTTTCCCCGCGATTGGCCGCGTGGATGGTTTCGGCCATGCCAATGGCCGCCAAGTCGCCATCCCCTTGATAACCAAACACAATGGCGTCCGGTTGCACCCGCTTGATACCAGTCGCCACGGCCGGCACTCGCCCGTGCGCCGCTTCGGTCATGTCCACGCGAAGATAGTTGTAAGCCAGCACGGCGCAGCCGACCGGCGCGATGCCGACGGTGCGCTCGCGAATACCCAAGCGATCCACCGCTTCGGCGATCAACTTATGAACAATCCCATGTCCGCAACCGGGGCAGTAGTGCGTGGGCTCATCGGCGAGAGCTTTTGGCTTGCGGCTTAACACCCGCCGCCTCATCGTCAGGGTAGTTGCGTTCATATGCCTGCCCCGCTGCGCCTGGGCAGCCGATCACCATCATGCCACATTCGGCCTCGCGTCACAAGCCGGCGCCCCTTGTGCGGGCAGCATGGTCTGCCCGGCCGCCCCGCTTGGACACCCGCCGCGCCACGTCGAGAACGTTTTTCACGTCTGGCACGCCGCCGCCGGTGCGGCCTATGAAATGAACCTCGGGGCCATCACCCACGGCCAGCCGCACATCCTCGAGCATCTGTCCCGCGCTCATTTCGATCACCAATACGACGCCGGTCCGACGGCCCATGGCGCCCAACGGTTCCCGGGGAAACGGCCACAACGTGATCGGACGGAACAGGCCCAGGCGCAGGCCCTCTTCCCGCGCGGCCGCCACGGCCCCCTTGGCAATGCGGGCACTGGTGCCGTACGCCACCAGCAGGATGTCGCAATCGTCTGTGGCGCGTTCTTCAAAACGAATCTCTTCCCGCTCAATCACCGCCAACTTCTGTTGAATCTTCTCGTTATGCCGCTCCAGCGCGCCGTCCTCGAGCAGCAACGAGCAAACACGCTGCGGGGCGCGGCCAGCGGCTCCGGTCAGCGCCCAGGGTTTGGGCGGTGGTCGTGGTGGCGGTTCGTCCCTCAGCACCAGCGGTTCCATCATCTGGCCGAGCCGTCCATCGGTCAGCACCATCGCGGGATTGCGGTAGCGATCCGCCAGCTCAAAAGCCAGCACCGTCAGATCGTGCATCTCCTGAACCGAGTCCGGCGCCAACACCACCAACCGATAGTCCCCGTGTCCACCCCCTTTGGTCGCCTGGAAGTAGTCCGCCTGGCCAGGACCAATGTTGCCCAAACCGGGGCCGCCCCGCTGGACATTGACCACCACGGCCGGCAGTTCACAGCCGGCGAGATAGGAAAGCCCTTCCTGCTTGAGGCTGATGCCCGGCGAGGACGAGCTGGTCATGGCTCTCTTACCCGCCACCGCCGCGCCGAACACCATGTTGATGGCGGCCAGTTCGCTCTCCGCCTGAATGAAAACCCGGCCATGTTTTGGCATGTGCTCGGCCATGTAGGCGGTCAATTCATTCTGGGGCGTAATCGGATAACCGAAGTAGGCGTCACAGCCGGCCCGAATGGCCCCCTCGCCGATGGCGTCGTTGCCCATCATCAGGACTCGCTGGGCCGCCATTCAAGTACTCTCCTGTTCGATCTCAATCGCCGCGTCAGGGCAGATGTCGCTGCACTGAAGACAACCGGTACAGTCTTGCGGGCGAACCGCTTCAGCCAAATGAACGCCGCGGGGGCCAAGCGATGGAGACATGGCCAGCACCTTCTGCGGGCACACCGCCACACAGAGCTCGCACCCTTTGCAGCGAACAGGGTGTACGGTAATCAGAAAGGGCCCCGTTGCTTTCACCTTCAGCATAAATAATACACCCGCGGCCCAGGCAGGGCCAAGGCGAAACCCATTTCCCGCCGCAGGAAAACACGAAAGCTTCTCGATACGCCCTCGTCAAGATGGCGCCGGCGCGCCCGAGCAGAGCTCCGCCGTCAGTTGGAGGTGCGTCCGCCAACGCCCTTGGCGCCTTTGGCGATCCCGGCGGTTCCGCTGCTCTTTTCAGGCCGCAGGCTGCGGACCGCGGCGCCGGCCCGCCACATCTCCGAGTTATGAATGGCGGCCAGCTCCTTCTCCAACTGCTTCTGATAATTCTTCTTGCCGCAGACCGACAACACCCGCCGTGTTTCCTTGCCCGACTTGACGGCGCGATAAAGCTCCTTGAAAACGGGCATCACCGCCTTCTTGAAGCGCGGTTTCCAGTCCAACGCGCCGCGCTGGGCCGTGGCCGAGCAGTTTCGGTACATCCAGTCCATGCCGTTTTCGTCCACTAGACGAATCAGGCTTTGCGTCAGCTCCTCCACCGTCTCGTTGAACGCCTCGCTAGGGGTATGCCCGTTCTGGCGCAGCACGTCGTATTGCGCCTCCATGATGCCCGCCAGGGCCCCCATCAGCACGCCCCGTTCGCCGGTCAGGTCGCTATAGACCTCCTTCTCGAACGTCGTGGGGAAGAGATAGCCGGAGCCGATGCCGATGCCTACCGCGATGCAGCGCTCCCGCGCGCGACCGGTGGCATCCTGCGCAATCGCAAAGCTCGAATTGATACCCGCTCCGGAAAGAAAGTTCCGGCGCACGGACGTCCCCGATCCCTTGGGTGCTACCATGATGACATCCACGTTCTTTGGCGGCACCACGCCGGTCTGCTTGCGATACACGATCGAGAAACCATGCGAGAAATACAGCGCGTCGCCCGGTTTCAAGTTCGCCTTGACTACCGGCCAAATCTGACGCTGGGCGGCATCGGAAACCAGCATTTGAATGATCGTACCGCGCCGTACGGCCTCAGGAATGTCAAACAGCGTCTTGCCCGGGACCCAGCCATCCGTAACCGCGCGTTTCCAATCGTTCTGAAAACGGGGATCCTGGCCGACAATGACCCTGAAGCCATTGTCCTTGAGATTCAAGGCCTGCGCCGGCCCTTGCACACCGTAGCCGATGACGGCGATCGTCTCGTTCTTGAGCGTCTTGCGCGCCTTGGCAATCGGGAACTCCTTGCGAGTCACGACCGTTTCTTTTTCTCCGCCGAAATCAATCAAGGCCATGGCTTTTTCTCCTTACGCTGTGTAACCGCGGCATAATAGAACCGCCGCTATGAAGGTCAACTCCGAAAAAAGAGCCGAGACGTCCGTTGTGGCGACCGCCGCAAGACCCACTCACGGCATGACGAAATCATGCTCGGGGTGCTTTACCGTGAGCACCGGGCATGGCGCCTTTCGCACCACGCGCTCGGCGCAACTGCCGATCAGGGCGTGCGCCACGCCGGTGCGACCGTGCGTGCCCATGACAATCAGATCCACCTCGCGCGCCCGCGCCCGCTGCACGATCTCGACGAATGGCACGCCGGTTGCCAAATGGGATTCCGTGCGGGCATGACGTTGCCGCACTTTCTCGGCGAGGTCCTTCAACTGCTGGTCGGCCGCCTGGGTGACTTCGTTCCACACTTGCGCCTCCAGCGCCGTGAAGGTGCCGCTGCTGCCCACGCCGTACACGACCGGCTGTAGCACGTGCAGTAGTTCCACCTCGGCGTTCCACTGCCGGCCCAGCTCCACGGCGTATTCCAAGGCATGAACCGACGGTTCGGAAAAATCCACCGGGCAAAGAATTCGCTCGATTCTGATCATGGCGCGCCTCCTCTCCACGGGATATTCACAATTCCGTTTTCATGCTCAATCGGCGCGGCGGGCTTGTCAAGCCAAACCGCCCCACCAAGGATGCGGCTGCCTCCATCCGATTCTCCGCACGGTCCCAAGCCTCTCTCTTTTGCCCGAATCTGACGGTCCCGGAATACGCTTCTAACTCATGCGCCGCATCGTTTCTACGGAATGCTCGGTGCGGCGGGTGGCTTGACATTCGAGTCGGCCCGCGCTATGAGAAATCCGAACTTGGAACCCGGCTGCAAATGATAAATGATTGCCCGGCCCATCTGAAAGGATCAAAACTATGAAGAGCATGAAGAGCGCTCACGCCAAAACCGCAAAAGAAAAAACGCCCGCCAGTCGGTGGGTTCTGTTCCGTTTTGAGGGCGCAGCCGGACGGGATGTCCGGCTGGCCGGATCGTTCAACAAGTGGGATCACACCGCCCACCCCATGAAACGCGCCAAGGGCGAGGACGCCTACACCCTTCGGCTTCGTCTTCCGCCCGGCCGTTATGAATACAAGTTCTGGGTGGACGGCGAGTGGCTGACGGATCCGGCCGCCGCTGCCCAGACGCCGAACGCCTTCGGCGGCATGAATAGCGTAATCGAAGTGCTCTGATTGCGCCACTCGGGAATCACGCTCCGATTGAAACAACCCGCCGTCAGGCAGACGACAGCCCGCGCACCCATTCCTCGATGCGGGCGCGGATGGCGTCTCGGACCTGGCGGGCCTGCGCGAGCTGCTCCTCCGGCGTGCCCGTGAAGCGCGCAGGATCGGGAAAACTCCAGTGTTCGCGGCGGGTGACGCCCGGGAAGATAGGACATCGCTCGGCAGCCGTCTCGTCACAGACCGTAATAACATAGGCATAAAGACGTCCGGCCTTGACCAGATCGAGCACGGCCTGCGTGCGGCGGTTGGAGATGTCAATGCCGACCTCGCGCATGACTTCCACCGCCAATGGATTGAGCACGCCCGGCTCCAGGCCTGCGCTTTCCGCCTCAAAACGGTCGCCATAGAGATGGCGCAACCACGCCTCGGCCATTTGGCTGCGCGCGCTGTTGTGGACGCAAACGAACAGCACGCGAGGCCGGGCGATCAGCGTGGGCCGATGGCGCAGAATCTCGCCGTGGCGCATGTAGAGCGTCACCTTGGCAATGCGCGCGGCATGGTCGCCGATACGTTCGAGGGCGGAGACCACCGAGCGCCGGGCCAGCAGCGCCGGCATGGGCGCGCCATCCCGACGGGCCAGCGCCTCGTCCAAGCAGCCGCAGAGTCGGTCATGGATGGCATCAATATTCGCGTCGTTTTCCCAGACCGCCCGCGCCTTCTCGGCATCCTGCGCGAAAAAAGCGGCGAGGGCCCGCGCGGCGGCATCCTCCGCCGCCACCGCCAGCTCGTCGAGCATCGGATCCGGCATCAGGGTGGCCGTGGGCGCCGCGAGCCGCGCCACCTTCTTGGCCAGGTCGCCGATGCGTTCCAGTTCATGGTTGACCTTGGTGACTCCGAATATGTATCGCAGCTCGTCAGCCACCGGCGCATAGAGCGCCAGAATTCTCAAACACTCCTCCTCAATACGGACTTCTTCGCGATCCACTTCAAGATCGGCTTCGGACACGCGGGCGGCCGCGGCGGGGTCGCGCGCACGGATGGCGGCCGCGGCGCGGCGAACCTGGTCCAGCACTCGTTCGCCCAACCGGCGCACTCGGTCGTTCAGGGATTCGACTTCGGACTGAAAATGCGTCTTCATCAGGGCGCCTCTTCTTTCTCAGCCGAAACGGCCGGTCACGTAATCCTGCGTTTCTATAAGCCGGGGCGTCTGGAAGATGGTTTCCGTACGGCCAAACTCCAGCAGGTGCCCAAGGTACATGAAAGCGGTATAGTCGCTGGTGCGGGCGGCCTGCTGCATGTTGTGCGTGACGATTAGGATCGAGTAATCGCCCTTGAGCTGCTCAATCAAGTTTTCGATCTTGGTCGTGGCAATGGGATCGAGCGCCGAGCAGGGTTCGTCCATAAGCAGAATTTCGGGTTCCGCGGCGATCGCGCGGGCGATGCAAAGGCGTTGCTGCTGGCCGCCCGAGAGGCTCAGGGCGTTGTCCTGCAGCCGATCCTTGACCTCCTCCCACAACGCCGCACCGCGCAGGCTGCGCTCGCAGACTTCGTCGAGCACCCGGCGGTTACGCTCGCCGTCAATTCGCAACGGATAGACGACGTTTTCATAGATGCTCATCGGGAACGGATTCGGTTTCTGAAACACCATGCCCATCCGCTTGCGTAGGCCGATCACGTCGACGCCGGGGGCGTAAATGCTTTCCCCGGCCAGCAGCATGTCCCCGCGAATGTGCACGGTGCTGAGCAGATCGTTGATGCGGTTCACCGACCGAATCAAGGTGGACTTGCCGCAACCGGAGGGGCCGATTAGCGCCGTCACTTTTCCGCGGGCCACCTTCACGTTAATATCGAACAGCGCCTGCTTCGGCCCATAATGGAGACAGAAATCGCGGGTCTCCAGCACGATCGGTTCCTGTTCGATTTCCGGATGGGTGACCGTTGGAACCGACTCGCCGGCGGCGATGCGGGCCAACCGGTCGGTGGCTTCCTCGCGCACGGTGTCGCCGCGCGGCCCTGCTTCCAGATGGGTTGTTGAATGCATCATGGCCTCCTCTAAAAAGCCGCGGACACAAATTTTCTGCGCAGCCGGCTTCTTAAGCGCACGGCCGCCACGTTCAGCGCGAAAATGAGCGCCATCAGCAGCAAGGTGGTAGTGAACACCATGGGCTTAGCCGCCTCGCTGTTCTGGCTTTGGAAGCCGAGATCGTAGATGTGAAATCCCAGATGCATGAACGATCGTTCAGGGTGGAGATAAGGAAAGACGCTGTCGAGCGGCAGTTCCGGGGCCAGCTTGACGGCGCCGACGAGCATGAGGGGGGCCACTTCGCCAGCGCCGCGAGCCATGGCCAGGATCATGCCGGTCAGGATGCCCGGCATGGCGCGCGGCAGCACAATCCGACGGATGGTTTGCCATTTCCCGGCGCCGCAGGCATAAGAGCCCTCCCGCATGGAATTGGGCACCGCCGACAGCGCCTCCTCGGTGGCCACGATGACCACCGGCAAGGTGAGAAGCGCGAGGGTCATGGAGGCCCAGAGCAAGCCCCCCTTGCCGAAAGTGGGATTGGGCAATCGTGCCGCAAAGAACAACTCGTCCAGGCGCGCGCCAATGAGGTAGCAGAAGAAACCGAGGCCGAATACGCCGAACACAATGCTCGGCACGCCGGCCAGGTTGTTCACGGCAATGCGCACGGCACTGACGGCGGCGCCGGCCTTGGCGTATTCGCGCAGATAAAGCGCGGCCATCACGCCCAGCGGCGCAACGGCAAAAGACATGATAAGGGTCATCAGCACCGTTCCGAAAATGGCGGGAAACACGCCGCCTTCGCTATTGGCCTCCCGCGGCTCGGCGGTAAGAAACTCGGTCCATCTTGACGCGTAAATGCCCAGCCGGTCGATCCAACGCAACTGATTGGCGGGATAGGCGCGGACTACAGCGGCCAGATCGAGCGTCGTCTCGCGGTCGCCGGCGGTTCGGAACACCATGCGGTAGCGCGCGTTGGCGGCGTCGAGTGCGGCTATTTCGGCACGCACTCGCGCGTATTCGTTCGAGCCCCGAACCTCGGCCGCCTCGTAAGCGCGGCGGCGAGCCTGCGTGGCGGGCGCATCCGCGCCGTTCCGCTGCTCCGCGGCCCGAAGCGCCAGGCGAGCGGATTCCAAAGCGGCATTGATGGCGCCGATCTCCCGAGTTTCCAAACGGCGGCGGCGGGCGCGGCGGGCCGCCACCTCGCCGTGGTGGCGCCGGAACAATTCCCACGCCGCCTGCGGCGTTTCCGCCACCCGGCGGCCGTCCTCCACGAACGCGATTGGAATGCCGTAGAAGCGCCCCCAACTCATGCGCTCCACCACGATAGCCCATTCGGGCTGTTCCTCCGCGACAACCTCGAAATCGTTCACCCACTGGAAATGCTCGCCGGTGATCTCGAAGTTGCCGATGCGAATCAGCCGCCGGCGTAAACGCCCATCTTGTCCGGCGGCTTCGTCCCGCGCCCGGCGCTCCGCTTCGGGCGCAAGAGACGGCCAAAACGCGGCGGGGGGGCGGAAAAGTTCGCTTCGGGCGACTTCCCCCATGTGTTGGACGCCGTTCGCCAGACGGATGCGCGTCAGCGGAACCGGCCAAAGCGTCGCGAGGCCCTGCACGGTCACAAGCGCCAGCAGCCCGGCAATCATGAGGATGGCCACGGTCAGACCGCCGGCCGTCAGCCAGATCATCGGCTCGCCTTCGGCCAAAACAGACGCTTTGGCTCGTGGGCGCCGTCTCATAGTTCCACCGCCTTCCTGCGGTAGCGCAACCGCACGATTTCCGCGATCGTGTTCAGCACGAACGTCATCATGAACAGCACCAGCGCCGCCAGAAAGAGCGTGCGGTAGTGCGTGCTGTTGCGCACCGCCTCGGGCAGTTCAACGGCGATGTTGGCCGACAGTGTGCGAAAGCCGTTGAAAGGATTCCATTGCATGATGGGCGTGTTGCCGGCCGCCATCAGTACGATCATCGTCTCGCCCACGGCGCGGCCCACGCCGATCATGATGGCGGAAAATACGCCGCTCATGGCGGTGGGCAGCACGATGCGCAGCGCCGTCTGCCATGGCGTGGCCCCCGCGGCGAGCGACGCCGATCGCAGATGATCCGGCACCGCGGCCAGGGCGTCTTCCGCCAGGGTGTAGATGATCGGAATGACGGCGAACCCCATGACGAAACCCACCACCATGGCGTTGCGCTGCACATACGTGCCCAGCAGACCTCCACGGGGATCGAGTCCCGCCGCGCTCAACGCCCAACCGAGAACAGCAGCCGTCGGCACGGTCAGCACCGCCCCGACGGCAAACTTGACGGCGTCGGCGGCGGCACAGCGGCCTCGGCTCCAGGATCGGGCCTTTCGGCCCAACCAGGGGTTAATCCCAGCGCCGAAGGCGCCGGCTACCGCCAGCACGGCGAGCGGATAACACAGGGCCGCCCAGCCGCCCGCGGCCCCGCCGATCTGCCCATCCAGCCAACGCATGATGTCTCCCGCGAAGCAGACCCGTTCGATCACCGGCCCGACAGCGGCCGCCAGTCCCAACCCGGCCGGCACGCAAAGAAAGACGAGCGGCAGCCGCCAGGCGACATAGCGCAGTGTGAATCCCGCCGGCAGCAATTGCCAGAGCCGAGCGCCAATCAGGAAGGCCGCCGGAATCAACACGAAGGCCGCGAGCACCGCAGGCAGCATACCCGCCACGATCGGCGCAAAAACCAGCGCGGCCAGAAAGCCGAGAACGACACTCGGCAGGCTGGCCATCATTTCGACCAGCGGCTTGACCGTAGCCCGCGTCTTGCCGTTGAGAAATTCGCTGGTGAACACGGCGGCCAATAGGGCGATCGGCACGCCGAACAGCAGGGAAAACACCGTCGCCTTCACCGTGCCGAAGATCAACGGCATCAGGCCAAACTTCGGCTCGAAATCGTCCGTGCCCGCCGACGACTGCCAGACATGGGCCGGGGCGGCCGCGCCCTCGTACCAGACGGGGCGGAAGAGCGACGCGAGCGTGGCTTCGGGGTGGCCCACGTCGAGCTGCCAGCGGGCCAGCTGCCCGCGGCCGAGCGCCACGATCCCGTCGTCCTTCGGCGTCAGCGTCAGCGCCGTGATCGGCCCCTCGCTACCGGGCGTTTGTGCATCGGCTAGTTCCTTGCCGCTGGTGACATGCCGCAGGCGAATGCGACCATCGGCATAGCCCGCGGCGAACATCCGCGCGCGGCGAGAAGTGGCCAGGGCCGTCACGGGCGCCCCCGAGCCAGGAAAGGTGTGCGCCGCCACCAGCCGGGTCCGAGCGTGAGTGTCGCCCGGTTGTTGCTCCGCCGGCGCCGGAAACCAAGCTCGCACCCGACCGCTGGTGTCACCCACCAATATGGTGGCGCGGCCGAGCAGATATCGACAGGCCGAGATGCGCAAGCCCGGCTCATCGAGCAAGAGCGTCTGGTCCATGAGGACGGGGGCCGAGAAATTCCGCAAGTCATACCGACGGCAAAGGCCGTCTTCGTAGATCAGCGTCAGCGTGTCGGCCCGCTCAGAGAGGCCCAGGAAGATCGGCGGCGTTTTCCGCGGGTGTGGTTCAACAAGCACCCGCGTCGAGGCGCGCGTGAGGGTCTCCACCCCCGTGAGAATGTTCCGACGCCGGTTCAACCGCGAAACAAAAACCGCCCCATCCTCATGTAGGCTGGCGACGAAATCTCCCGCCACCGACACTGATCGGTCCACCAGCCGCACCGGCTCGCCGGATTCCTCAGGCAACGGCGGTTGGACCAGGAAGGCGGCGCGCTGGACACGCAGTTGACCGCCGGGCAGCCGCGACCATATCTGATCGCCGATTTCCGCGTTCTGGCCGGGGTGAAGCAACCGCGCAGCCTCCGGGGCGGCAGCCTCCGCGGCGAACTCCGAGGCAAAACCCAAGGTGGCCGCCGCGATGGAACCATCCGCATAACCAAAGACGGCTTCCTCGCCCGAAAAGCCGAATGCGGCGGCGGTGATCACTCGCTGATCGGCCAGATCATGCGATGTCAACAGGCGTCCACTGGCCAGCGAAAAAACATCCACGCGGCCTTTCGCCCGATACAGCCATCCCATGAGTTGGTATTCATCGGCCGCCAGACAGAGAACTTCCGCGCCGTCCGCCGGCGCCGTAACGGACGCCGACGCCGAAAGGTAGGATGGCTTCAAGAGCGGGGCCACTACCCACACCAGGTAGAAAAAGACCGTGGAGACGGCCACCAGCGTGCCTATGCCGCCCACTGTGATCAGCGCGCGGGAAATGGCGTCCGACGCCCGCACCGACCACGCCGTTTTCTTTTTCCTGGGCTTGCGGGCCCCCGAAGGCGCAGCGACCATCTCGTGTTCTCCCACACAAGAGAAGCGGCGGGATGCTCGTCCTCCGGCACCCCGCCGCATACCGCCCTTGTTCGCCGTAAGCGATGGCCTAATCGCTTTTTCGATCAGAATTACGGTGTAATGCCAAGCTTGGCCAATGTTTCCCGGGCAATAGCGGCGGTAATCGGGAAATAGCCATCCTTGACGACGTCCTGTTGCCCCTGCTTGCTGAATATGTAGCGGATGAACTCGCGCCGCAACGGATCCAGCGGGTCGCCCGGCTTCGCATTCACGTACACGTAAAGAAAGCGGGCCAGGGGGTAATCGCCGGTATAGGCATGCTCCGGGTTGGCTTCCACCATCTGACCGTCCGGTCCAGCCAGCGAAATAGCCTGCACATCCGCTGTTTTGTAGCCAATACCGCTGTAGCCGATGCCGCCCTTGTCGCTGGCCACCCCTTGCACCACGGCCGAACTGCCGGGTTGCTCTTTGACCGAATCCTTGTAGTCCCCCTTGCCAAGGGCGTGTTCCTTGAAGTAGCCGTACGTCCCTGACGCCGCGTTGCGGCCATAGAGACTGATCGGCATCGTCTTCCACTCCCCTTCCAAACCAAGCTGCCCCCAGTTGACAATGTCTTCGGGATGGCCGAGCTTGCGGGTTTTCGAGAAGATCGCATCCACCTGCGCAAGGGTCAGCCCTTGAATCGGGTTGTCCTTATTCACGTAGACGGCCAGCATGTCAATGCTGGTCGGCAAGGCCGTGGGCTTGTACCCATACTTGGCCTCAAACTCGTCCATTTCCTGTTGCTTCATCTCCCGGCTCATGGGGCCGAACGAGGCAGTCCCGGCGATCAGCGCAGGCGGGGCGGTGGATGACCCCTTGCCCTCGATTTCGATCGTGACGTTGGGATACATGTTCTTGAAACCCTCGGCCCAAAGGGTCATGAGGTTGTTCAACGTGTCGGAGCCGACGCTTTTGATGCTGCCGGAAATTCCCTGCACCGGCTTGTAGACCGGCAGTTCGGGATCCACCTGAACCTGCGCCGCCGAAAAGATGACCGAGGAAGCCAACACCGCTGCCGTCAGCACCGCCTTTTGCATCGTCCGTTCCACTTTCATGCCCGTCTCTCCTGTAACGCCCTTACGGATCGGGACGTAACTCTTCGCCCGAATGAACGCCACGCAGGGTTGCGCTCGCATGTTAGCGCAATGTGAGGACTGGATTAGAATGTGGTCAAAAGAAATTGCGGCGCGGTCCTTTTACGGGGCGTCGCTGGGCGCAGAGCTCGCCGGATTCTAACCGTTATCCAACCTTGTCCAAATCAGCCGGCCGCAGGCTGTGTGCCCCAGAAACCGAAAGGCGGAAGGGCATGGGATGAAACTCTGCGATATTGTGCAGTTTCATAGTCCGTTGAGCGGCGGGGTCAAACGCTACGTCCAGGACAAGTCGCGCTATCTGGCAAGACGACCGGGCATGCGGCACGTGATGGTAGTGCCCGCCGCCAGGAATGCCGTTCGCGAAGAGGACGGCGCGCGGGTCTATCAAATTCGCTCGCCCCGGATTCCCGGATCCAAAAGCTATCGGTTCTTGGTATCTGTCGGGGCGATGGAAGCGATCATTGCGCGAGAGAAACCCGATCTCATTGAAGTGGGAGACCCCTACTTGGCGGCCTGGGCGGCCTGCCGAATCGGCGTCCTGCACGGCATTCCGGTCGTCGCCTTCTATCACTCCGATTATCCGCGCGCAATGGAGCGCTCGCTGCGCAAATGCGCCGGCGCCACCGTGGCCACCGCCATGGCCTGGCCAATCCGTCGCTACCTCCTGGCGCTCTACCGCCGCATGGGCGCCACCCTGGCCGCCAGCCGCCGCACGGTCGAAATCCTCGAATCGCTTCGGGTTCCACGGGTCATCCACACACCGCTGGGAGTGGATACGGACCGATTCTACATCTGCCAGAACCGGGAAGAGATTCGGCGCCGGCTGGGGGTTGCCCCCGCAGAACGGCTCGCGCTCTATGTGGGCCGTTTGGCCCGAGAAAAGCATATCAGCCAGCTAGTCGGCCTGATGAACGAATGGCCCGAGGAAGATCCGTGCTTGCGGCTGCTGCTGGTGGGCGACGGCGAATGCGCGGGCCTCGTGGAGCGGGCCTGCCGCAAAGACGCCCGTATCCAGTGGCACCCTTATTGCGCGGACGCCCACCGTCTGGCCGAGTACTACTCCGCCGCGGACGTGTTTGTCCACGCCGGCACAACAGAGACGTTCGGTTTGGCGTCCCTTGAAGCGCAGGCTTGTGGCCTGCGTGTGGTGGCCGTCCGCGGCGGCGGCCTGGAAGAAACGCTCGAGGGGGAAGATCCGCTCGTGATGGCCGAATCCGCCACGCCCTTCGCCCTAGCCACAGCCATACGCTTGGCACTGGCCATTCCCGAAGACGCCGAAACCCGCGCCCGTCGTCGGGAGCGCATTCGATCTCGTTTTGGCCACCAACAGGCTTTTGACCGCTTGCTGACCGTGTATAATGCGGTCGTGGCGCAGCGGCAGTCTGTTGTGGCGAGAGACGAAAGACACAATGAATACGAACGAAGGCTTTCGCATAAGACCCTATGCGCCCGCTGATCGGCCCTATGTGCGCAACATTTGTTGCGAAACAGGTTTCATGGGACGGCCCGTGGACCCTGTTTTCTGCGACCGGGAGGCTTTTGCAGACTTCTTTACGCGGTATTACACCGACTGGGAACCGGACCACGCGCTTGTAGCCGAGGCGGACGGCCGGGTTGTGGGGTACTTGCTGGGCTGCCTGCATTTCCGCCGGTATGCCGTGGTGCAGCCGCTGCTGGCCCTGATCTGCACCGCGCCCCGCGTCCTTTGGCGGTTGGCCGCCGGCCGCTACGGGCCCGAAAGCCGCCGTTTCCTGCAATGGTTTCTGCTGCGCTCATGGCGGGAGACCCCCCGCCGGCCGGCCGGATGCGCCCATTTTCACGTAAACTTCCTGCCGGAGTGGCGACGAACCGCCCCGGCGCGGGCCATTATTTTCTCCTTCCTTGAAAGCCTGCCCCGCCGCGGCGCCAAAGGCGTCTATGGCCAGATCCAAACCTTTACGGACCGGCGATCGGATCGGCTGTTCCGGCGATACGGCTTCGTCCTGTACGATCGGCGGCGGGTGACCAAGTTCGCCGACTATTACCCGGAGCCGGTATTTGTTTCCACATTCCACCGCTCCCTGACGGCATGATCGGCAAACGTTTTCTTGTTTGCTCGTTCCACGATCTCGCGCCGAATCATCGCGCCGCCTGCGAGCGGTTTCTTCAGTTGCTGCACGATAACGGCATTCCCCGTGCCGTCCTGCTGGTGGTGCCGCGTTGGCATGATCGCGACGGGTTGGACCCCGGCTCAACGTGGGCGGCATGGCTGCGAGCGCGGCAGGCGGAGGGCCATGAAATATGCCTGCACGGATGGACGCACCGGGCCGACCGCATCGGCCGCGATCCCACCTCCTGGATTTTCGGACGCGTCTATACGGCAGGGGAAAACGAGTTTCACCGTCTTCCCCTTGATGAAGCGGAAAAGCGCGTGCGGCGCGGCCTGGCCATGCTGCGCGTGGCGGGATTGAACCCGCGCGGTTTTATCGCGCCAGCGTGGCTAATGCCGCGAAAACTGCTGCCCCTGCTGAAAGACCTTGGGCTGGAATACACGGTCACGTTGACCCACCTTCACTTCCTGCAAAAGGACACGAGCCGGGTTGCGCCGGTGCTCGCGTTGAGCGCCCGCGCGCCATGGCGCCGCGGTTTGTCCGTCCTTCATGCCGCGGCCGCCTCCTGCTGGATGCGGCCGTTTCCCATTCTTCGTGTGGCGGCACACCCGGCCGATTTCGAGCACGCCGCCACGATTGCCACCCTGGGGCGCGCCATCCGCGCTGCTGTTCGCAATCGCACCGTCGTAACATTTGAGGCGCTGACGACCTCTTCGGCTGCCTGATATCACGGGTCTTTTCGCAACGAGAAACGAATGGGCACGAGTAGCTCATTTTCCACCGCGCGGCCATTCTTCATGCCCGGACGGAAACGCCATTTTCTAACCGCTCGGCTGGCGGCATCGTCGAGCACCGGATGGCCAGACGAAGCGGCCACGTTTGCTTCAGTCACTCGGCCGCAGGCGTTCAGCGCGACTCGCAAGATGACCACGCCCTCATATCCCGCCCATCGCGCCGCTGCGGGATAAATCGGTGGCCGATTACCGGCCAGGGGCTCGGGCTGCACAACGGCCGGCGCGGCAGGAATGGCTTCCGGTTCCAATGGCGATTGAAGAGGCGCCATTTCGGCAACGGTCAAGGGCTCCGGCACATGAGGCTTCTGTTCTTCAGCAAGGCGCTCCTCCTGCCGGATCGCTTCGGAGTACGACACGGGATCCCGCGGCGTAGCCTCGTCCTCCACATGGGGCGACGCGACGCATGGCCTTGGCGGCGCTTCCGGCTCCTCGGACGGCATTGGCGCCGGGGCGGCCACGGGCTCCGCGAGCACAGCGGATTCCGGCTCCTCGGAGAGCACGAACACCGGCAATACCACCTCTGCCGCCGGCTGTCGCGACATGGTTGGGGCCAGGCACGCGGCCAGCATGACGAACGCATGAAGAGCCACCGACGCCAGCAACGGCCCTCCGAAAGCGCTTCTCACCAGACAGGTGCCTCCACCCCGCAACACGCGCGCCCGGCGCCGCGCTGATCATGGCCGCATCCGGCGGTTCCGCCCGATTTCGGCAAATCAGAAGTTCGCCGCCATGGTCAGCAGGATATTCCGGCCCGGTTCGTTTATTCCAGAACCATGCACACGATAATCCTTGTCCGCGACGTTTTCCACCGCCAGCGTGGTTTCGAAACGATCCGTCAAACGAAACCCCGCCCGCACCGTCCCCACCACGTAGCCGGGCGTCCCGCCCGGCGGAATGCGCTGGGTGTCGCGGGCGTCCGCCGCGGACAGCTTGTCCGCCCTGGCAGCGGCATCGGCAAGCGCTTCGCCCCAGTACCGCCCGTTGGGTGCGTCCCACCGAACGCCGATCCTTGCGGCGGGCGGCATCAGCCGCGAGACGTATTCGCGATCTTTCGGCCCCGTGGAGCCGGCCGGATAGGTTTCCACTTCGCCGTCCTGCCAGGCGGCGTTGAAACGGACGGACCATTGAGCCGTCAGCCGAACGGAGGACGACAACTCCACGCCCTGCACATAGCCTTCGCCGGCATTCCGCTTCATGACTTCCACCATGTCGTCCTGCATCCGGCCGGTCGGAGCGGGCACGATCATGTTCTCCACCACGGTGTAATAGCAGGCCGCTTGAAAGGCCGCTCGCGTCCCTTGCTGTTTGAGGCCCACCTCGTAGGAAACGAAACGCTCGGGATCGAGCGAGGGCGCAGCGATTTCGATTTCGCCGCTGCGGGCCACGTCAAAGCTGCTCAAGTCATGCAGGGTGGGCGCGCGAAACCCTTGCGAGACGGATGCATAGGCCACATGGCGGCGCTCCGGCGCCAGAGCGGCCAGCAACTTCAAAGAGCCCACCGCGGCCTGCCAGTCGTTCCGCAGGCTGGTGGCGCCGCCGGTCTGGGGATCACGCATGTGCCCGGCATCGGCTTCGGCATAGGTGAACCGCAAGCCCATCTGCGCCTCCAGCCGATCCTCGGCAAAGGGCATGTTCCCCTGCGCGAAAAGCGCCAGCAACGTGTAGGAGCCGTCGTCGGCAAGAGGCCCCTGGATCTCCGTTTGTTTGAGCACGCCCTGCGCATCGTATTTTCGGCCATAAGAGCTGACGCCATCGCGATAGCCATCAACGCCAACAACCCCTTGCCCAACGGAGTTTTCGGAAATGGCCTGGAAATTCCCACCCCAGCTTTCCACCTCGAATCCTTGTGTTTGAATGGTCTGGTCCGCCTTGACGCGGCGGTTGTCCTCCTGATGGAAATGGCGCGAAATCGTCGCTTCGGCCGCGGAAAACGGACCGGATAGATTGTCCGACCGCACGCGCGCATATGTCAGGTCGCGCCCCTGGTCGAACGTGTTGACGTAGTCGTCGCCGCGGGTCAATCCCCTCCAGTCAATGCCGTGCACGGTGCGATGGGTGCGCCAGGCGTCGTCCTGGCGAACGGACTGGTGCCCCAGCGTGGCGGTCCATCGGTCGCCCGACTGCCAGACGGCCTTGAAGTCGCCGGCCTGTTCGTCGTAGCCGGTGTGGGACTGCTTGCCCACATCTTTCCCGCCGCGCAAGTCCCCGAAATGCTTCCGCGAGTACCCGCCGCGCAAGCCGAAGCGATCCGTCCGTCGCGCGCCGACATCTACACGCCCAATGTGCGACCGCTCCGCGCTCGCCCCCCGGTAGTAGAGCCGGCGTTCCCATGCCGGCTCGCCCGTCCAGTCCGGCACGCTCGGCGTCAGCGCGTTCAACACGCCCCCGATCGCATCGCTGCCGTAAAGGACGGAACCGGGCCCCATGACAAGTTCGTAGCGGGCGATGGACAAGGGATCCACGGTGTTCCAGTACTGGTTCGGCCCGCTGCGAAACGCGGCGTGATTGAGCCGTACCCCGTCGACAAGACAAAGGGTGCGATACCCCGTGAAGCCGCGCAGGAAGGGCGAGGTTTGCCCCAAGGACGTCTTCTGGACCATAACGGACGGAAGCCCTTCCAGCGCGTCGGCTGTTGTGCGCGCTCCGCCGGAAAGCACGGCCGACTCCGCGTCAATCACATGCAAAGCCACCGGTTCCGACTGCGGGTCGCGCGCCAATCGCGATGCCGTGACCACGGTTTCCGGAAGCGTCGGCACTGTTTCCACGTTCTCCGCGGGCCCCGGAAAGGATTTCGCCGCCGGCAGCATGCACAAGATTGCCACGCATCGAGTATTCGCCCATCGCTCGCTCATCTCATAGCCTCCCACGGTTCGCGCTGTCGCCCATTCCACGCAGAATGGCTCACGGAATGAACAGCGCCGGGAGAGCCGAAAAAGTTCGATGAAAAAAATAGCCCCGTCGTGTTGCCATCCCATGGCCCTGGTTATATGCTGACATCGCATGACGTCGGAGGCAGAGCAACCATTCCGCCCGCATAACGAGGCCCGCTGTTCGGAAGATCCTGACGCCGCCCTGGCGCTGAATCTGGCCGCCGGTTCGACGGCGGCCCTGGCCGAGCTGGTGCGCCGGCATCAGAACGCGCTTCTGAACTTTTTCCTGCGAATGGGCGCTTATTCGAATGGAGAGGACTTGGTCCAGGAGACCTTCCTGCGCGTGTTCAGGTATGGCCGGCGGTATCGGCCAAGCGCGCGGTTTCGAACGTTTCTCTATACGCTGGCGCGCCATGTGTGGGCAGACTATTGCCGCAAGCAACAGCGGCGGGAGCGGCTGGGATTCTGGTTGCTGGCGGATGCGGCCATTCGCGATGAGCATCCTCCCACGCCGTCCCCGCGCGATCGAATGGATGTCCGGGCGGCCTTGAACGCGCTGTCGCCGAAACTGCGTGAGGTGTTGGTGCTGAGTGTGTACCAAGGTTTGCGATACCGGGAAATCGCCGAGGTCTTGGGCGTGCCGCTGGGCACGGTGAAATCGCGAATGAATCTGGCGCTGGAAAACGTGAGGAAGATGCTGAATGCGCCATAAACAGGACATGCGAGCGGCGGGATGTCTTGCAGAGGACACCGCCACGTCGTTTTGCCTCGGACACCTTGCGCCGGAGACGCGGACCGCTTGCGAGCGGCATCTCGTAGCGTGCCCGGCATGCGCGGCGCGCATCGCGGACATGCGGAAGGCGATCGAAGCGCTGCGCGCCATCCCCCCTGCCCAGGTGGGCTCCGATCTCACGCCGGCCATTCTGGATCGCCTCGCTGCCGAAGAGGCATGGCAACGCCGCGCGTGGCGATGGGCGGCCGCAGCCGGTGTGGCAGTTCTTGTGGGCGGCAGCCTCCTTGCATGGATGGCGCCGAAAGGACGTTGGCTCTCCACGCGTGAGGGAAGAGACACGCTCGCGCTTTCGGGCCGCCCTGAAAAAGCGCAAGATGCCGCCGCCGACTGGTTCTGCCGCGCACAAGAGGACAACGGCTCGTGGGACGCCGCCAAATGGGGTGGCGATCGGCGCTACGATGTGGCGTTGACGGCACTGACGACATTGGCGTTGCTGGAGGCGCCCTCGGCACCGGAGCGGAACGCGGCCGTGCGCAAAGCGGTCGCCTACCTCCTGAAGCGGCAGGATGCCACAGGCCTATTCGGCCCCTCTTTCGACGGCGCGCCGTACAATCATGGCATGGCCACGCTGGCGCTGCTGCGGGTGTTGCGGGCAACCGGCGACGTGCGGCTGCAAGAACCGCTGGACCGGGCGGTGGCGCGCATCACAGCCCGACAAACGCGCGAAGGCGGATGGGGATATTGGGGGGAGGTCGAAAGCGAGCCGAATCTTTCCGTGACCTGGTGGCAGACGGAAGCGCTCAAGATGGCGGAAACGCTCGGCTGGCAAAAGGTTTCCGGGCCGCTGCGCCGCGCCACACGCTGGGTGGCCAGTCTGGCGGACGAGACGGGCGCCTTCGGATACCGGCGCGCCGCGGACACGCCGCCCTCCGCCAATAGTCTGACCCCGATGGGGGCCACCATGATACTGGCGGGTTTGCCGCCGATCTCCGCTGAGCGAATCAAAGCGCTCCTGCTGGAAATGGCCGCCAAGACGCCCATCGAGGAGGACTATTACCGAACCTATTTCCTGATGCGCGCGCTGCGGAACATGCCGGATGAAGAAGCCGGGCAAGCTCGTCTTGCCTTGCGCCGGGAATTGGTCGAGCGCCAGGTCGCCACGGCGCCCGTCCGCGGAAGTTGGGAACCGGACCGGCGGTGGGGCGCGGTGGGCGGACGCGTGTATGCCACGGCGCTGGCTTCGCTGTCGCTCTGACAGCCCCCGAATCCCGCCTTGTCAGCCGTCGTTCCTTCTCCCATGCTGTGGACGGTCATGAGCCCGGACATAGGAAAAAACGGGGAGCGATCGTGGGATGACCGGCGGCTCTTTCGTTATGGGCTGCGGGGCATCCTGTGCAGCGCGGCGGTGGCCGCCGTCGTGTTGTGGTTTTTTCATCACCCGGAAAGCGTGGGCCGGTGGCGCGCGCTTCATCTGCGCCACCTGGCCGGATTGGCCGGATTGTCCGCGGGGGTTTGGGTGTTCAACGCCTTTCGGTTGATGGTGTTGAGCCGGGCCGCGGGCTTCCGCTTGGGTGGCGGCGCGGCCCTGTCCGTGAGTTGCGCAGCGGAATTCGGCGCCGCCGCCTCCCCCGCCGGCGTGGCCGGCCCCATCATCCTGTTGCACCGCCTGCGGCAGAAAGCGCTCTCCTCCGCGCAGGCGGGCGCGACTTTGACCGCGGTCTGTGCGTTGGACGCCGCGTTCTTTGTCCTGCTGACGCCGGTGGCCGTGCTGTGGATGATGTTTCATCCCTTCTGGCGCAGCGTTTTGCAAACGCTGCGGGATCGGCTGGCGACGAACTCGGCTCCGCTCGCCTTGCTCCTGGCCATCGTCCTGGCGCTGGCGTGGCCCCTGTACCGCGGGGCCCGTGGCCTGCGCGGCCCGTTTCTGCCGCCGGAATCGGTCGCCGCCCGCGTGGCGGGTTGGTTGGACGGCCATCGGCGGCGGCTGTCGGACATTCTCCTCGAATGGTTGCGTGCGGCGCGGGAGTTGGCCGTCCGGCATCCGATGGCGCTGCTCGCGGCCTTTGGTCTTGGTGCGCTGCAATGGGCGTGCCGTTACGGCATTCTGCCGCTTTTGTTGCACGCATTCGGGGTGAACGCCTCGCCGCTGCCCCTGATGCTGACGCAAGGCGTGATTTTCGGCGTGGCCTTGATGGCGGTTGTGCCGGGCGGCGGTGGCGCGGTGGAGCTCATGGGGTCGCTGCTACTGCGCCGGTTGGCGCCGGAGGCGGTCGTCGGCGTGATGGTCGTGCTGTGGCGAATATTCACCTATTACATCAATTTGCTCGTGGGTGGCGTGGTCTTTCTGGCCGGCTTGCGCACGGCGCGGGCGTCAGGAACCGTGAACGGAGCGCAGACCGTGGGCATGACAGGCCGCCATCAGGAAGACGGCAATGGAGGTGAAGCATGAGCGCCAATGATCGGTTTTTGGTGCGCCCGGGGTCGACGATTACGCTGGAAAAACTCGATCCCCGCGATAAAGCCGGTTTAAAGAACAAGGAAGAAGCCCGCCGGATTGTGGCGGAGCATCTGGAAGAACTCGACGATCTTCAGTATCGCCTCTATGCCGAGAATCGGCGCGCCCTCCT
>CALHGX010000034.1 GCA_938031185.1 uncultured bacterium | reverse complement strand
ACATCGAGACCGAGTACAACCGGACACGAATCCACAGTTCCCTGGGCTATCTTTCGCCGGTGGACTTCGAGAGAAAATATGCTACACGCCTACAACAAATCGCTTAGCTCCCGTGGCCCACTTTTGGGGGGTAGATCCACCTGCTCGACCGCTTCCGCGATCACCCCGACAGCGTCCTCGCCTTCATGCGCGACTTCGCCGTGCCCTTCGACAACAACCAGTCGGAACGTGATCTGCGGATGATAAAGCTGCGCCAGAAGATCTCCGGCACCTTCCGCAGCTTCCAGGCTCTCGTGAACTTCTGCCGCATCCGCGGCCACGTCTCCACCGCCCGCAAGAACGGCCTCAATGCCTTGGAGGCCCTTCAGCGCGTGTTGCTCGGCAACCCCTTCGTGCCGGCTGCCGACACCTCCTGAGCCGCACGCCCCGCGCCCGTGCGGGGCGCCACGTCTCCTCGCGACCCCCGTTGGGCTCGGCTGGGCTCGCGCCGCACTCGGCTCGTCTCGCCGCCCTCGCGCAGGATCCACCCTCCGCACCCGTCCGCAGGGGCCCCATGGGGGGCCTACCTGAGTAGTTACAACCAAGCATCATACCTTCGAAGGTTGTGTAATTGACGAACAGAGTAAAGCAGGGGGGGGGGCCTCATGAGGAGAGGAGTTTAATCTAATCGCAGTTTGATGTTTCGGCCGAGCGTGTTTGCGCCCGAACAGACGCGCGGCGATGTTGGTCGGAGGGGGGCATTGATGTGAATGACGGCAGTCTCTATAGTGGAGGGCATGATGGTGATCGTGGACTACAAGGCGGGCAACCTTGCGAGCGTGCGGCTGGCGTTTGAGGCGTTGGGTATTTCTGCGCGGATTACGGATCGTCCAGAGGTTGTGAAGGAGGCCGAACGGGTGGTCTTTCCGGGCGTGGGAGCCGCTGGCGCAGCGATGAGGCGTTTGCGTGAATTGGGGTTGGACGAGGCCTTGCGTGAGGTGGCGGAAGAAGGCCGCCCCTTTATTGGCATTTGCCTTGGCACGCAGATCATCTTCGATCGGACGGAAGAGGATGGGGGCGTAGCGGGACTGGGCCTCGTGCGGGGCGAAGTGCGCCGGTTTCGCCCTCGCGATCGCACCGAAAAGGTGCCACAAATCGGTTGGAATCAAGTGAATGTGCGGCGGGCGCATCCGGTGCTGGCTGGCATCGAAAACGGCAGCGAGTTCTATTTTGTTCACAGCTACTATCCCTGCCCGGCGAGTGAGGATGACGTGGCGGGAACAACGGATTATGCCGGTGCGACCTTTGCCTCAGTGGTTGCTCGCCGCAATATCGTGGCTACTCAGTTCCATCCGGAAAAATCCGGACGGATCGGACTTCGCCTGCTGGAAAACTTCAGTCGTTGGGATGGCGCATGCTGACGAAACGCATTATTCCCTGCCTCGACATTCGCAATCGAAAGGTTACGAAGGGCGTTCGGTTTCAGAATAACGTGGAACTGGGCGATCCCGTGGAAATGGCGGCCCGGTATTGCGCGGAAGGCTGCGACGAGCTGGTGTTCTATGACATCACCGCCTCTGCCGAGCGCCGTCCCATTGATTTGGAGATGGTCCGGGAGGTGGCGCGAGCCATACACATTCCTTTTGCTGTTGGCGGCGGCATCGGCAGTATTGAGGACATGGCGCGCGTGCTGCTTGCAGGAGCCGAAAAGATATCGGTCAATTCGCTGGCGGTGGCCCGCCCGGAGATCATTTCCGAGGGTGCGCGGGCATTCGGCGCCCAGTGCATTGTGCTGGGGATGGATCCCGTCCGCGTGGCGAATACCCCTCGATTTTCAAGCGGATACGAAGTGACCACGCGCGGTTTTCGAGAGCGAACGGGGCGCGACGCTCTGGCGTGGGCGCGGGAGGCGGCGGATCGCGGGGTGGGCGAGATCGTTGTCAATTCGGTGGATGCGGACGGCACGCGGGCTGGTTATGACGTGGAACTGACCCGGATGATTGCGGAGAGCGTGCCGGTGCCGGTCGTGGCATCGGGTGGCGCCGGGCATCCCCGCCATTTGGTCGAGGTCTTCGTGCGGGGGCTTGCGGATGCGGCAATTGTGGCGGGAATGATTCACACGCGAGCATACGATATTCCCGGGATCAAGGAGTATCTGGCGGCGGCTGGCGTGCCGGTGCGCCGTAAATGGTAGGTGCCGGCATCACTCGCGCGGCCGCATGGCGTGGCACACCGCCCGTTGCTTGAGGCAGTCCGCGGTCAGACGAAGGCCGGCGGCCTGCGGGAGAGACGATCCGTCCACTACCTTCAGCGCATCTTGCAGCGGCGAGGCTTCCGGTAGCAGCTCGGTCAGCCGGTTTGGGGCCTGGTTGAAAAACACCTCGTTCAAGCCATGCCCCTCCCGTTCGGGAAAGATCGCCAGATAGAGCATGTCGCTTTCCACCAGGTCGTTGAAGAAATGAGTGCCCAGCGAGAGATCGGGCACGAGTCCGTGATGCATTGAGGCGATCTCGCAGATGATGCGCGCGGCGCTGATTTCGGCGAACGACACGGGGATGCCGAGGGCGGGCGTGGTGGTGGCCCAGCGGCCGGGGCCGATCAGCATGAGATTGAAACCGCCTGAAGCGGCGGGCGCCAGACGCGTCAGCTTGCCGATGGCGCGAGCCACGGCGTAGCGGGCTGAGACGGGCATCTGGCCATATACAGACGGGGCAACATAGATGATTCGGTCCACGACGGCGGCCAGGCTCTGACCTATGATCGGCCCGCGGGATTCCATGATGACATCCGCACGGCGCATCGGTGCGGGCAAGCGGACGAGCGCGGTGGCGCCGCGAATGCGCACCTGGAAGGGACGGCATTGCAGCAGGTTGATGCGGTAGGAACCGTCGGGAAGGAAATTGACGGTGAATTCGATGTCCACCGGATGGTCGTAGGCCGCATGGATGGTGGACAACATGTCGCGCATATCGGCCGGCAACGATGTGGCGCTTAGCAGCGGATCGAAGGTGGGGCGCCAGGCCAGAGCGGGGTCCAATCCTCTTTCGCGGACCTGCTTTTCCGTTTCCGGATCCAGTTCGGCCATCAGGCCCAAGGGGAAGTCCCGGCTGGCGATGCGGACAAGGTCGGTCCATTCTCGACTGACGAGGGCGTTGGCTTCGAGGTCCAGCACATCCACCCGGCGTTGCAGATGGCGCCGGGATTCGTTGTCGCCCGCGTCGGGTCGGCGGGTCGGCGCGTTGAGGGCCACCAGCCGGGAGTAATCGTCATCGGTTCGATCCACCGCCCGAGTGCCCAGTCCGGCCACCAGGCGCAGGAACCCGGAATGCGGATCAATGGTTTCCGCCCATACGTAGGGGTTGAACGAGAAGCCGACACCGGCCACATGGGGAAAGAAGAGCGAGCCGGACAGCGATCCGGAAACCCGTTGGACCAGCAGGGACATCTGTTCGTCACAATCGAGCAATCCGCGCTGGGCCCGGTAGGAAAGGGCTTCATTGCTGATCGCGCTGGCGTACACGCGGCGAACAGCGGCGATGAACGCCTGCAACCGGTCTTCCGGATCGCCCTGATTGGCGCAAAAAACGGTTTCGTACTTCCCGGAGAAGGCATTCCCGTAGCTGTCTTCGAGCAGGCTGCTTGACCGGACAATGATCGGCGCCTGCCCGAAGTAGTCCAGCATTTCGACGAACTGCTGGCGGATGTCGGGAGGAAATTCGCCGCGCATGATCCGTTCCTGCGCGACGGACACCCCATCGGGGGATCCGGTTGGGGCCTTCAGGTTTCGGCGCAAGTGCCAGCAGCCGTTTTGAACCAGATAGGTGTAGAAGACGTCGCTGCCGATGTAGAAGGAGTCGTGCGGCTCGAGCAGCTCGTTCCACCGCGGGCGGGTATTCCGCAGTATGGCCCGGCCCAGGAGCATTCCGAGGGACTTTCCGCCGATCAACCCGGTGCCGATCATCCGCTCCAGCACGATGACGAGGTCCTCCAGGGCGAAATGCTTTCGGGCCAGACGGATGAACCGCTCGTCGCGCGTGACGGCCATGCGCAGCAGTTTGTTGAAGGCCTCCTGCACGTCCTGCATCGAGGCCTGACCTTCCCGCATCGCGGCGAGCACATCGCGGGCGCGCTGCACCGCGCGGGCCCACGTGCCGGGCCGGCGCGCGGCGAAACTCAGCCATGGCTGAGGGGCGCCGGAGAAGACCTCGGCCACGGCCGCGCTCTGGGTGAGGGGACGAAACGTCTCGCCTTCCCATACATGCAGCATGAACATGGTGGGAGAATGACGCTGATCCACCTTGACCGGTTTGATGTAACGACCGTCGCCATGCCGGTAGAGGTCGAGGATGACCTGAGCCGTACGGTGAATGCCCTCGATGGCGAACGCGGAATGGCTTTTTTGAAACAGGGCGAAATAGGCGATGGTATCGAGTTGAAACAGATAGGGGCATACAATCATGAAGAAATTGGCCAGCATACGATCGCTGAACCAATCCGCAGCGAGTTCCGACAGCCCGTCGAAGACATACAGGCCGCCGGCGCCCCGCCGTTCGATTGCGTCCAGGATGGCCGAAACGAACCGTTCGAACCCCATTTGTGGATCCAGTTCGCGGATCGAAAGGCCCGGTTGAGGAGAAAGGATCGGCGGGTGGCTGGCGAAGCGGAAATAGATGAGGCCGCCGGGTTGTCGCGCGGCCCACGCCGCAAAGGGCTTCACGACGTCGTGGTAGTCCTCAATGCGGTCCACCTGCCAAACCACATTGTCGCCGCCCCGCAAGCCATGCAAGATGGCGTCAAGGCCGTTCAGTCCCGTGCTAAAAAGCCGGTTGTTGCCATTTCTTCGCTGGCGGCTCTCTGTGTTTTGAGTATCCATGAACGATTCAACGGCAGTTTTCGTGCCATATGCGTCGCAGCGGAAAGGAACCGCAGAAAGGGGTTACTCGAGCGGTGGAATCACTGGTTTGAAGCCGTTGTTCCATTGTCTGGAACGCATTTACGCGAATGAAGCGACATAAATGTCGCCTCTTGCGGACGAAAGGCGACATGTTTGTCTTCATTTTTGGTTGTTGCCAGGTGGGATTGGAGGCGGAATCGGTTTGCCGTTGCCGGAACGCGGTGATTTTCCTATGTTCGTCTTGGTAAAACGGGGGCGACGGAATATTGGCACGGTTGCTGCGAGGTGTCTGGAAGCGGTATGGAGTCAGAAAAATGGAAGAAAGGCCTATCATGAAGACGGCGCAAGATGTGGTTCGGTTCATTAAAGAGGAAGGCGTTAAACTCGTGGATCTGCGTTTCATGGACTTTCCCGGTCTGTGGCAACATTTTTCCGTGCCGGCCGATTCCATCGAGGAGGACACATTCGAACGGGGGCTGGGGTTTGACGGTTCCAGCATCAGGGGATGGCAGGCGATCAACGAATCCGACATGCTGGTCAAACCCGTACCGGAGTCGGCTTTTCTCGATCCTTTTTTTGCGGACAAGACCCTGGTGATGATCTGTAATATTTGCGATCCCGTGACCGGCGAGGACTACACACGCGACCCGCGGAACATCGCGCGCAAAGCCGAAGCGTATTTGAAGAGCACGGGTATTGCGGATACGGCGTTCTTCGGCCCCGAACTGGAGTTCTTTGTGTTTGACGACATTCGTTTCGATCAGAACGAGCACGAAGGGTACTACCATATTGATTCGATCGAAGGACGATGGAATTCCGGGCGGGAAGAAAACCCGAATCTTGGGCACAAACCGCGGTACAAGGAGGGGTATTTCCCCGTTCCGCCTACGGACAGCCTGCAGGACCTTCGCAGTGAGATGATGCTTACGCTCCAGCGGATCGGTATCACGGTGGAGGCGCATCATCATGAGGTGGCGACGGCCGGGCAGTGCGAGATAGACATGAAATTTGCGCCGCTGGTAACGATGGCCGACAACGTGTTGAAGTACAAGTATGTGCTGAAGAACACGGCCCGCGCGCACAACCAGGTCGTGACGTTTATGCCGAAGCCGTTGTTCAACGACAACGGCACGGGCATGCATGTGCATCTTTCGCTGTGGAAGAAGGAAACCAACTTGTTCGCCGGCGAGGGATACGCCGGATTGTCCGACACGGCCATGTATGCGATCGGGGGGATTCTGCGGCATGCGCCTTCGCTGTTGGCGCTGACCAGCCCCACGACGAACAGCTACAAGCGGCTCGTTCCGGGGTTCGAGGCGCCGGTGAATCTGGCGTATTCGCGGCGGAACCGCAGCGCGGCCGTTCGAATTCCAATGTACTCGACGTCGCCGAAGGCCAAACGTCTGGAGTTCCGATGTCCGGACCCGAGCGCGAATCCGTATCTCGCCTTTTCGGCCATCCTGATGGCGGCGTTGGACGGCATCCAAAACAAGGTGCATCCCGGACAACCGCTGGATCGTGACATCTACGACATGCCGCCCGAAGAGCTGCAGAAGGTGCCCAAGACGCCGGGTTCGCTGCGCGAGGCCTTGGAGGCGCTGCGCAAGGACCACGCGTATCTGCTCAAGGGCGACGTGTTCACAGAGGACGTCATCGAGACATGGATTGATTACAAGATGACCCGTGAAGTGCAGGCGGTTGACCTGCGGCCGCACCCCTGGGAGTTCGCGCTGTACTTCGACATTTGACGGCGGACAGCTAAGGGGGCGAGGACATGGGTGCGCGCGGATACGCGCGCACCCATGTTGGTATAGGGCGGCGGGACGCGGGCGCGGGACGGATGGACCGGACATGACAAAGCACCCAGAGACTCCATCGAAGGAGCCTTCAGGCCAGCGAGGGTTGTATGATCCCCGGCAGGAACACGACAGTTGCGGTGTGGGGTTTGTGGCCCGGGTGGATGGGCAGCCGCGCCATGAAATCGTTGAACAGGGCGTGCGAGTGCTCGAGAATCTGCTGCATCGGGGAGCGGTTGGCGGCGACTTGAGCACGGGCGACGGCGCCGGCGTTCTGACGCAGGTTCCAGACGCTTTTTTTCGCCGGGAATGCGAACGCATGGGGGTCCGGTTACCGCGGGCCGGGGCGTTCGGCGTGGCGGTGGTGTTCGGGCCGCGCGAACCGGGCGCGTGGGCGCGACTGGCCGACGTCATCCGCGCGGCCGTAGCGGCGGAGGGCCTGGGCTGGCTGGGATGGCGAGAGGTGCCGACAGACGAGGGCGTGCTGGGAGAAACGGCGCGTCACAGCCGCCCCGCCGTCTGGCAGGCGTTTCTGGATGGGGCGGGGGAAATGGGGGACGTCCTCGAGCGGAGACTCTACTTCTTTCGCAAGCGGGTCGAACGCATCAGCCGCGAATCGCTGCCGGCGGCCGAGCGCGGGTACATCCCAAGTTGTTCGAGTCGGACTGTCGTATACAAGGGGCTGCTGATGGGGGCGCAGGTTTCCGGTTTCTACCGGGACTTGAAGGATCCGGCTTTCGTCAGCGCGCTGGCGGTGGTGCATCAGCGCTACAGCACGAACACGTTTCCCTCCTGGCAACTGGCCCAGCCTTTCCGATTTCTGGCGCACAATGGCGAGATCAATACGCTGCGGGGGAACCGCTTGCAGATCATGGGCCGGGAACCGGCCCTGCGCCATGAGCGGTTTGGGCCGGATATTCGCAAGCTGACGCCGGTGGTGGAACCTGACGGCAGCGACTCGGCGGCGTTGGATAACGTGCTGGAGTTGTTGGTGCAGGGCGGGCGTTCGCTGGCGCACAGCATTATGATGCTGATTCCCGAGGCGTGGGGGCCGAAATATCCGATGGGCCCGGATCAGCGCGGTTTCTTTGAATATCATGCGGGGCTCATGGAGCCATGGGATGGTCCGGCCACGGTCGTTTTCAGCGATGGCCGGCAAGTCGGCGGCTGGCTCGACCGCAACGGATTACGCCCGGCCCGGTACACGATCACGCGGGACGGATTGATCGTGATGGCTTCCGAGACGGGCGTGCTGGACCTGCCGCGCGAGGCGGTGCTCGAACAGGGGTCTCTGCGGCCGGGACAGATGATTCTTGTGGACCTGGAACGGCAGCGCATCTTGAAGGACGGGGAAATCAAGAGCCTGCTATCCCGCCGCCAGCCGTACCGGCGGTGGGTTGAAGAGAACAAGGTGACGGTGCAGGGTTTGTTCGGCACGGTGGCGCCCGTGCAGCCGGATCGGTCTACGCTGCCGATCCGCCAGCGGCTTTTCGGGTACACCCGCGAGGACCTTCAAGTGTTGCTGGCGCCCATGGCGTCGAAAGGGCATGAACCGGTGGGCTCAATGGGAGCCGACACGCCACTGGCTGTGTTGTCCGAGAAGCCCCAACTGCTGTTCTCATACTTCAAACAGATGTTCGCTCAGGTGACCAATCCGCCGATTGACCCGATTCGCGAGGAACTGGTGATGTCGCTGATGACGTTCATTGGAAACCCGGCGAACATCCTCGAGGAAACTCCGCGTTATGCTCGCCTGATCAAGCTGCGGCATCCGATTCTCTCGGGCGAAGACACGGATCGGCTCCGGAATCTGCGCGGCGCGGGGTTCGAAGCGCGTGAACTGCCGATGGGGTTTCCGGGGCGTGGAGACGGCGGCATGCTGGCCGAGGCGGTGAACCAGTTGATCCGGCGGGCGGAAGCTGCCGTACGCAACGGCCAGAACCTGTTGATTCTGACGGACCGGCATTTGCCCGACCATCAGGCCGCCATCCCGTCTTTGTTGGCGGTGTCGGCCGTGAATCGCCATCTCATGCGGGAGGGCCTGCGCAGCCATGCCGGGTTGATTGTGGAGACTGGCGAGGCGCGCGAGGTCATGCACATGGCGCTGCTGCTCGGTTATGGGGCGACCGCCGTGCATCCCTATCTGGCATTGGAAACCGTTGCTGATCTGGCTTTGACCGGCGAGCTGGAGGGCGACATTTCCGTGGTGCGCGCGATGGAGAACTACATCGCGTCCCTGTGTGAAGGGCTGCGCAAGATCATGTCGAAGATGGGCATATCCACCTTGCGAAGCTATCGCGGCGCCCAGGTGTTCGAGGCGGTGGGGCTGGCGGCGAGTCTGGTGGACCGCTATTTCGAAGGCACAGCCTCACGGGTGGGAGGCATTGGCCTGGCGGAAATTGCGGCCGAGGCGAACGCGCGGTGGATGGCATCGCGCGATCGGTCGCCGGCAGCCGCCTGGCTGCCTTCAGGCGGACTGTACCGTTACCGAGCGGACGGCGAGCGCCATTTATGGACTCCGGAAACGATCAGCGACCTGCAGCAGGCGGTGCGGCGCAACGACCGGACGCTATACCGGCGATATGCCGATCGGATCAACAACCAAATCGAGCGGCCAACGACCCTGCGGGGGTTGATGCGCCTGAAAACGGGACGCGCCGTGCCGCTGGAACGGGTGGAGCCGGCCGAGGCCATTTTCCCGCGTTTTGTGACGGGGGCAATGTCGTTTGGTTCCATTAGCCGCGAGGCGCATGAGGCGCTTGCGATTGCGATGAATCGGCTGGGCGCGAAGAGCAACAGCGGGGAAGGGGGGGAGGACCCCGCGCGCTACGAGCCGTTGCCGAACGGCGACAGCCGTTGTAGCGCCATCAAACAGGTGGCCAGCGGCCGTTTCGGCGTCACGGCCGAGTATTGCGTGAACTGCCGGGAACTGCAGATCAAGATCGCCCAAGGGGCGAAGCCGGGCGAAGGGGGGCAGTTGCCGGGGCATAAGGTCAACGCCGAAATCGCGCGGGTGCGGCACTCGACACCGGGGGTGACCCTCATCTCCCCGCCGCCGCATCACGACATCTATTCGATCGAGGACATCAAACAGCTCATTTTCGACCTGAAGAACGTGAACCCCGAGGCTCGGGTGTCCGTGAAACTGGTTGCAGAACTCGGCGTGGGCACGGTGGCAGCAGGGGTTACCAAGGCCGGGGCTGATGCCATTCTAATCAGCGGGTATGACGGGGGCACCGGCGCTTCGCCGTTGTCGTCCATTCGCCACGCCGGCATACCATGGGAACTGGGATTGTCCGAGACCCAGCAAACACTGGTGCTGAACGGCCTTCGGAGCCGGGTGCGCCTGCAGGTGGACGGTCAGATGAAAACGGGCCGCGATGTCATCATCGCGGCCCTGCTCGGCGCGGAGGAATTCGGGTTTGCGACGGCGCCACTGGTATGCCTCGGCTGCGTCATGATGCGTAAGTGCCATCAAAACACCTGTCCGGTCGGTGTGGCCACCCAGGATCCTAGGCTGCGGAAGCTCTTTCAGGGGCGGCCCGAGCATGTGATCAACTATTTCCGTTTTGTCGCCGAGGAAGTGCGGGAGTTGATGGCGGCGCTGGGGTTCGAACGCCTGGACGACCTGATCGGCCGTTCGGATCTGCTGGAAAAGAGCGAAGGCGTCACGTTCTGGAAGGCCGGTGGCCTTGATTTCTCGGCCATCCTGGCCCCGCCGGATTCGCCGGGGCCGCGGCGTTGCGTGGAACGCCAGCGTGACGAGCTGGCCGACACCCTGGATTGGGCCCTGATGCCGGAGGTGATGCCGGCGATAGAGGGAAAAGGCCGCGTGGAATTGCGGCGGCCGATACGCAACATCCACCGCGCGGTCGGAACGATGATTTCGGGGCGCGTGGCCCGCCGCTACGGACACGCCGGACTTCCGGAGGACTCCATTGTGGTGCGTTTTCAAGGTGTTGCGGGCCAGAGTTTTGGCGCGTGGTGCGCGAGAGGCGTCACGTTGATTCTGGAGGGGGAGGCCAACGATTATGTGGGCAAGGGATTATCCGGCGGACGGATCATTGTGCGTCCGCCGGCGGAGGCGCCGGCCGAGGCCTTCGGGCGCGTGATTGCCGGCAATGTGCTGCTGTATGGCGCCGTGGACGGAGAGGCGTATTTCGCGGGACAGGCGGGCGAGCGATTTGCCGTCCGGAACAGCGGAGCCATGGCGGTCGTTGAAGGGGTGGGCGACCACGGCTGCGAATACATGACGGGCGGCCGGGTGGTGGTATTGGGGCCGACCGGCATCAATTTCGCGGCAGGAATGAGCGGCGGGATTGCCTACGTCTATGACCGGGACCGGCTGTTCGACACGCGGTGCAACCTGGACATGGTGGATCTCGAACCGGTGCTCTCGGCGGAAGACGAGGCGGAGTTGCGGGGCATGATCGAGCGCCATGCGAGGCACACGGGTAGTCCGCTGGCGACGAACATGCTGGAGACTTGGGACGAAGTGCGGCCGTATTTCGTCAAGGTGTTTCCGATCGAATACCGGCGCGCGCTGGGCCGCATGAGCCGGGATGACGAAGCAACCGAGCGGGAGGAAGTGGCGCATGGGTAATCCTTTGGGCTTCTTGGAAACCGACCGGCGAGAGGCCTCCTATCGCCCGGTGGAGCAGCGGCTGGGGGACTTCGAGGCCGTCGAAATTCCTTTGACGGAGGAAGAGGTGGTGGAACAGGCCGGGCGCTGCATGGACTGCGGTACGCCGTTTTGCCACGGGTGCGGTTGTCCGCTTAACAATCTTATTCCGGAAATCAACGATCGTGTATATCACGGCCGATGGAAGGCGGCGTTGGATCTGCTGCTGAGCACCAACAACTTTCCCGAATTCACCGCGCGGGTGTGTCCGGCGTTGTGCGAAGGTTCGTGCGTGTTGGGGCTCGGGCATCAGGCAGTGACGATCCGGCAGGTGGAGTTGGCGGTGATCGAGCACGCGTTCCGAACCGGAATCATTCGGGCCCGGCCCCCGGCGGAGCGGCGGTCGCAGGCGGTGGCGGTCATCGGGTCCGGTCCGGCGGGGCTGGCCGTTGCGGACACCTTGAATCGGAGGGGGTTCCCTGTCACGGTGTTCGACAATGCCGCGCGTCCCGGCGGTATCCTGCGATATGGGATCCCGGACTTCAAACTCGAGAAGTCCGTTGTGGAGCGGCGGATTCGGCTGATGGAGGACGAAGGGATCCGCTTCGAGATGGGCGTCCGGGTGGGGCGGGACGTATCCTGTCATTTCCTGCGCAGCCGCTTCGCGGCGTTGTGTTTTTCGGGCGGAGCAAGGACGCCGCGGGACTTGCGGGTTCCGGGCAGGGAATTGAAGGGCATTTATTTCGCGATGGAATATCTCGTGCAGCAGAACCGGGTGCTGGCGGGCGAGTGGCCGATCGGGTCGTCCCGGATTGACGCCGCGGGGAAGCGGGTGGTGATCATCGGCGGCGGAGACACCGGTGCGGACTGCCTCGGCACGGCGCTGAGGCAGGGCGCGGCCGAAGTGACGCAACTGGAAATCCTTCCTGAACCACCGCGCCAGCGGGCCGAGCACACGCCGTGGCCCATGTGGCCGCATATGCTGCGGGAATCGAGCAGCCACAAGGAGGGCGGTCTCCGGCGCTGGAGCGTGACGGTGAAGGGTTTTGGCGGCGCCGATGGCCATGTGCGTGAGGCGTTCGGGGTGGAGGTGGAATGGAAGCCAGTCGGGGAGGGGGCCACGCCGACGATGACCGAGCGGGCGGGCTCGGACTTCACATTGCCGGCAGATCTGGTGCTGCTGGCGATGGGATTCGTCGGCGCGGGGCGCGATCCGGTGTTGGAAGAACTTGGCGCGTGCTTCGACGGCCGGGGCCTGGTTCGGCGGGATGCGGCGGGCATGACGGATGCGCCCGGCGTGTTCGTGGCTGGCGACATGGCGCAGGGGGCTTCGCTGGTGGTGCGGGCGATTGCGGATGGGCGGCGCGTGGCAGAGGGCATCGCGCGTTACCTTGAGGCGGGCGGGTCGGACGAGGGTGTGCGGCATGAGGCCGCAGCCGAACGGGAGGCCGGAATGCGGTGAAGGGGCATCTGAAGGAATCGTGCGGCATCGTTGGTGTGTACGGTTCCGTCCATGCGGCCGCCCGGCTGCATGCGGGGCTGTTCTCCCTTCAGCATCGGGGGCAGGAGGGGGCGGGCATTGTGGTCTCCGATGGCCGTCAGGTGCGGCATCTTCGGGGTTTGGGGTTGGTGAGCGAGGTGTTTCCGGAAGGCGCGTTGGAAGGGCTCCGCGGTCATCTGGGCATCGGGCATGTGCGGTACTCCACCACCGGACGGCCGCGCCTGCAGAACGTGCAGCCGATCGTGGTGGAATGCAGCGATGGCATCTGGGCGATTGCGCACAACGGGAACCTGCTGAACGCCCTTTCGCTCCGCCGCATGTATCAGGAGGCGGGGGCCATTTTTCAAACCACAACCGACAGCGAAGTGCTGGTGCACCTGCTGGCCGATCCGATGTATCGGAATCGGCCCCGGCGGGTGGCGCGCGCGCTGGCGGAGCTCAAAGGCGCGTTCGCGTTCGTCATCATGACGCGGGACTGCGTCATGGCGGCGCGCGACCCGCTGGGCTTCAAGCCGCTGTCCATCGGGCAGTTGGAAGACGGATATCTTTTTGCCAGCGAGACCTGCGCGCTGGCGCAGGTGGGGGCTGAGTATGTGCGGGACGTGGAACCCGGCGAACTGGTGGTGGCCGATCAAAACGGCCTGCGGTCGAGCCGCTTCGCGGAGGAGGTCGGTTCGCTGGCTCAGTGTGTGTTTGAGCACGTTTATTTCGCCCGCCCGGACAGCCGCGTTTTTGGGCACAACGTGCATGCGGTTCGAGTGCGACTGGGCGAGCGGCTGGCCCGCGAGCAGCCGGCGGCCGGCGACGTCGTGATTCCGGTGCCGGACAGCGGAAACTCGGCTGCGCTCGGTTATGCGCGGGCCAGCAGCATTCCGCTCGATTACGGATTCATCCGGAATCACTATGTTGGGCGCACGTTCATCATGCCGGAAGCGGCGCGCCGCGCGATCAGTGTGGACCGCAAGCTGGCGGTGGTGTCCGATGTGGTGCGCGGGCGCCGGGTGGTGGTGGTGGACGACTCGGTGATTCGCGGAACGACGGCTCGACGGCGGGTTTCCACGTTGCGGGACGCGGGCGCGAAAGAGGTGCACTTGCGGGTTTCCTGTCCCCCCGCCATGCATCCGTGCTTCTTTGGCATCGACTTTCCAACGCACGCCGAACTGATTGCCGCCAACAAGAGCGTGGAGGAGATTCGCGCTTACATTGGGGCGGACAGCCTCGGCTATTTGAGCCTGGAGGGGTTGCTATCGGCGTTTGACGACCTGGGGCGGGACTATTGCACGGCCTGCTTCACGGGGCGCTATCCGTGCGATGTTGGTCGAATGCGGGGCAAGGACGCGATGGAGCCGGGGGAACTGCTGGCGGGCGAGGACACGGGACAAGCGGAATTGACGATGCCGCCACCGGCTGATAATGGACGGGCACAGGAATGACCAAGCATGTTTTCATTACCGGTGGAGTCGTTTCCTCGCTCGGAAAGGGATTGACTTCCGCGGCGATCGCCATGCTGCTGCACCGCCGGGGCTACCGCATTCGGATGCAGAAGATGGATCCGTATTTGAACGTGGATCCCGGCACCATGTCGCCCTATCAGCACGGCGAAGTGTATGTGACAGCGGACGGCGCCGAAACGGATCTGGATCTGGGGCACTATGAACGGTTTACAGGCGTCCCCTGCACCAGGGCGAGCAACTACACATCGGGCCGCATCTACGGCGCGGTCATCGCGCGCGAACGGGAAGGCGGCTACCTGGGCAAGACGGTGCAGGTGGTTCCGCATGTCACCGACGAGATCAAGGCGGCCATACGCGCCCTGGACGGGCCGGACGTGGACATCGCCATCACGGAGATCGGCGGCACGGCCGGGGACATCGAATCGCTGCCCTTTCTCGAAGCCATCCGTCAGTATCGTCACGAGGTGGGCCGCACGAATGCGCTGTTCATCCATCTGACCCTGGTGCCGTTCATCCGGGCTGCGGGCGAAATGAAGACCAAGCCGTCGCAGCAATCGGTCGGCATTCTGCGCAGCATCGGGATCGTGCCGGACATCCTGATTTGCCGGTGCGAGCGGCCACTGACCGCCGAGCATCGGGACAAGCTGTCGCTCTTTTGCGATGTCGAGCGCAACAAGGTGATTGAAGAGCGCGATGTGGCGCACTCGATTTACGAGGTGCCGCTTGACCTGGCCGCGCAGGACGTGGACGTGTATGTCCTGGAAATGCTGAATCTGCACGTCCGCCCGCTGGATTTGGAGGATTGGAAAGACATGTTGTCGGGGTTGACGGCACCGGATCGCCCCGCGGTGGACATCGCCGTGGTGGGGAAGTACATCACGCTGCGCGATGCCTACAAGAGCGTCTACGAGGCGCTGGCGCATGCGGGGATCGGCCACCGGGCGGCGGTTCAGATTCGCATGGTGGAATCCGAGGAAGTGGAACGGGATGGGGCCGAGGCGCGGTTGCGGGGGGTGGACGGGATTCTCGTGCCGGGCGGATTCGGCGACCGCGGGATCGAGGGCAAGATTCAAGCGGCGGGGTACGCCCGGACCACCGGCACGCCCTTTCTTGGCATCTGCCTCGGCATGCAATGCGCCGTCATTGATTTTGCGCGCAACGTCTGCGGCTGGTCGGAGGCGCACAGCACGGAGTTCAATCCCCGTACCCCGCATCCGGTGATTGACTTGATGGCGGAACAGCGGGGGATGACGAGCAAGGGCGGCACCATGCGACTGGGGTCGTTTCCCTGCCGGCTGGCGGCGGGCAGTCGCGCGCGCGAGGCGTATAAGGCCGAAGAGATCAGCGAGCGGCATCGCCATCGCTACGAGTTCAACAACCGATGGGAGGCGGACATGGCCGCACGGGGCCTTGTTTGCTCGGGCGTCTGTCCGGACCGGAAGCTGGTCGAGATTGTTGAGTTGCGCGACCACCCTTGGTTTGTCGGCTGCCAGTTTCATCCCGAGTTTCAGTCCGCTCCATTACGGCCACATCCGCTGTTTCGGGAATTTGTGGCCGCGGCGCTGCGGACTCGGGCGGCGCGGACGTAGGAGTGCCTGACGCGGAGCGGATCATGCCGAAACGGACGGACATCAAGAAGGTCATGCTGATCGGTTCGGGGCCGATCGTCATCGGACAGGCTTGCGAATTCGATTATTCGGGCGTGCAGGCATGCAAGGCGCTCAAGGAAGAGGGGTACGAGCTGGTGTTGGTCAACAGCAATCCGGCCACCATCATGACCGACCCCGAATTCGCCGACCGAACGTATATCGAGCCGCTCACCGTTGACATCCTCGCGGAAATCATTCGCCGGGAGCGGCCGGATGCGCTGCTGCCGACCGTGGGCGGCCAGACGGCCCTGAATCTGGGCGTGGCGCTCCACGAGCAGGGCGTGCTCAAGCGCTACGGGGTCGAGATGATTGGAGCCAGCGAGACGGCCATCCGCAAAGCCGAAGATCGGGCGCTGTTCAAGGAGACGATGATGGGCATCGGGCTGGACATGCCGGTGAGCGGATCGGCGCATTCGCTCGAGGAGGCACGCCGGGTGCGCGACCGCATCGGGCGATATCCGCTCGTCATCCGGCCGGGCTTCACGCTGGGCGGTACGGGAGGCGGCATTGCGGGCAACGATGCCGAGTTCGAGGAGATTGTGCAGCGCGGCCTTTTCTACAGCCCGACGTCGGAGGTCCTCATTGAGGAGTCCGTCGTCGGATGGAAGGAATTCGAAATGGAGGTTATGCGCGACCACAAGGACAACTGCGTCGTGGTGTGCTCGATCGAGAACGTGGACCCGATGGGCGTGCATACGGGGGACAGCATCACGGTGGCGCCGGCGCTTACGCTGACGGATCGGGAGTACCAGCGGATGCGGGACGGCTCGCTGGCGGTGATGCGGGCGATCGGCGTGGACACGGGCGGATCCAACGTGCAATGGGCCATCAATCCGCGGGATGGCCGCATGGTGATCATTGAGATGAACCCGCGCGTCAGTCGCTCGAGCGCGCTGGCCTCGAAAGCCACGGGGTTTCCGATCGCGAAAATCGCCGCGAAGTTGGCGGTGGGATACACGCTGGACGAATTGCGGAACGACATCACCCGCGAGACGCCCGCCTGCTTTGAGCCGACGATTGACTATGTGGTGACCAAGATGCCGCGGTTCGCTTTCGAGAAATTTCCCGGTGTGGATTCCACGCTGGGCACCCAGATGAAGTCGGTGGGTGAAGCCATGAGCATCGGGCGCACGTTCAAGCAGTCGTTTCAGAAGGCGTGTCGGTCCCTGGAAATTGGGCGGTTCGGATTCGGAGCCGACGGCAAGGACGGCGCATGGGAAGGGCTCGAGGAAGAAGACCTCGCCGCCGCGCTGGCGCGGCCGCACCCGTTGAGGGTGTTTGCCATTCGCGCGGCTTTCCGACGGGGTTGGCCGATTGAGCGGGTGCGCGGCTTGACGGGCATGGACCCGTGGTTCCTGCGAGAGTTCGAGGAGTTGGCGGCTTACGAAGATGAAATCCGGTCGGCGGGCCATCTTGCGGCGTTTGCGGCGGATCCCGCCCGGTTTCGGCAGGCCAAGGAGTTTGGCTATTCGGATCGCCAGCTTGCGTGGCTGCTGGGATGTTCCGAAGCCGAGGTGCGGGCAGCCCGAGAGCGGCTTTCCTTGCGGCCTGTTTACGGGTTGGTGGACACCTGCGCCGCCGAGTTCACGGCGTACACGCCTTATTTTTACTCGACCTACGGCGAATTGGACGAATGCCGGAGCGGTGATCGCCGGAAGATCATGATACTGGGCGGCGGTCCCAATCGAATCGGGCAGGGTATCGAGTTCGACTATTGCTGTGTGCACGCGGCGTTCGCCCTGCGGGCGGCGGGATTCGAAACGATCATGGTCAACAGCAATCCGGAAACGGTCAGCACCGACTATGACACCAGCGACCGACTGTATTTTGAGCCCCTGACGTTGGAGGACGTGCTGCATATCTATCGGCGCGAAGGGTGCTGGGGCGCGATCGTGCAATTCGGGGGGCAGACGCCCCTCAATCTGGCGCGGGACTTGGAGGCGAACGGCGTGCGAATTATCGGCACGCAGCCGGCCGACATCGAGGCGGCCGAGGACCGCAACCTGTTCCAGCGTATTGTGCGCCAGATCGGCATTCTTCAGCCCGAGAACGGCATCGCGACGACCGTGGATGAAGCCGAGGAGATCGCCGAGCGGATCGGGTATCCGGTGCTGATGCGCCCGTCATTCGTGCTCGGTGGGCGGGCCATGGTGATCGTGTATGACCGCGAGAGACTGCGGCGTTACATGCGCGAGGCGGTGGAGGTATCCGAGTCGCGGCCGGTCTTGATTGATCGCTATCTGGAGGATGCCGTTGAGGTGGATGTGGATTGCGTGTCCGACGGCGACACCACCGTGATCGGAGCCATCATGGAGCACGTGGAGCTGGCGGGCATTCACTCCGGCGACAGCGCCTGCACTATTCCGGCCCCTCATCTACCGGCGGCTGTACAGGAACGGATTCGAGGCGATACGCTCAAGTTGGCGCGGGCGCTGAATGTGCGCGGGCTGATGAATGTGCAGTTTGCCGTGCGGGACGGGCAGGTTTTCGTGCTGGAGGTGAATCCCCGCGCATCGCGCACGGTGCCCTTCGTCAGCAAGGCCATTGGTGTGCCGCTGGCCAAACTGGCCGCGCTGATCATGGCGGGCCACAAGCTCAAGGACCTGGGATTCACGTCCGAGTACGTTCCGCGGCATTTCTCGGTGAAGGAAGCCGTGTTTCCGTTCAGCCGTTTCCCGGGCTCGGATGTGGTGCTCAGCCCGGAGATGAAATCCACGGGAGAAGTGATGGGCATGGATTCCACGGTCGGGATGGCTTTCCTGAAAAGCCAGATTGCGGCAGGCAGCGCGTTGCCGCTTTCCGGCAGCGTCTTTCTGAGCGTCCGCGACGAGGACAAGTCGGCGGTGGTAGAGCCGGCGAGGCGGTTGGCGGCTTTGGGATACACGATCTATGCGACGGCGGGCACCAGCACACTGCTTCGCAATCACGGCATCGCGAGCCATGCGGTCTTCCGGATATCGGAGGGCCGCCCGAACGTGATTGACCTGATCGAGGACAAGCAGATCGGCTGGATCATCAACACGCCCACGGCCGGCGCTCAGCCGAAGACGGACGAAGTTCGAATGAGGGCGCATGCCGTGATCCGCCGTGTTCCCATCACCACGACGATTCACGGGTTGGCGGCGGCGCTGAACGGAATCGAGGCCATGCGGGAGGCTGGGCGTCTGGAAGTGTGCAGCCTCCAGGAGTATCACCGCCATTCCCCTCGGGTTCGGTGGCCCGACGCCTCGATCTGACCACGGCGGCCGCATGGACGGCGGCGCGCGGGTCAGCCCCGACGTTGAAACGAAGCCCTGTGAATCGGCCGAGCCTGTTTCAGGAAAAGGCTTTCAAATTCGGTTTCTTCGCCGGGCTGAGGCTGGAAGGCCGGCGCAGGTTCCAATCGCATGTCGCCCTCGAGGAGGCGGCGCATCCAGGCGAAATAGGGAGCATCGTCCGTGGCAAGGTGCAGGAGTCCGTTGGGCTCCAAGGCGCGGCAAGCCGCGTCGGCGAAAGCCGGGCGAACCAGCCGTCGGTCGTGATGACGGCGTTTGGGCCAGGGATCGGGGAAGAGCACATAGATGGCCCGAAGACGGCCGGGCGGCAGCCAAGAGAGAAATTCCAGCGCGTCGGCCCGAATCAGGCGGACGTTGCGGATGTCGGCCTCCTGCAAACGTCGGTCGCACTTTTCCAGACGGATGCGCATGCGATCCACTCCCAACCAGAGCGTGGCGGGGTCTCTCATGGCGCGAGCCAGCAGGAATCGCCCCCGGCCGCATCCGATATCGGCCTCGACGGGCGCGTCTGAGGCCAGAAATGCGTTCAGGCCGGGGATGCCGCCTTGTTCGTCGGGCAGAAGGAGGTAGCGTGGCGCCTGCCGGGTGCCACGGGAAGATCGTTCACGGGCCATGAGTGTCCGGGCGGGAGGTGGCGTTGGCCTAACGCCCGAGGAGGCGGGCGAAAAAACCGCCGCCAGACAGGGCGTGTTCCATGGCCTTTTCGATGAAGGGCACGGCAAATATTTGGAACTTCTGGGGCGAGCCCACCCGATACTTGCGGGCGGCCAGCACAAGGCCGTCCTTGCCGGCCTCGACGAGACGGTTGATGGTGGCAGTATCCGTGCCGCGTTTCTTCGCGAGAGTGGTCAACAACGGCATGAATTCACGGATGAGACGAGCCTTGGCCTCCCAGTCGCCCTTCTTGCATTCGAGAATGTCCATTTCCATCGCGCGGTCCTGACGGTTGCCTTCTGCCGGACCGTCTCCGGGGAGATGAAGGGGGATTTTCATCAGGACAATCCTTTCTATCGAGTTGCCGATTGCATTCGCGAACGCCGTGTTGGATAGCACAAGCGGATGGGGCAACGCAAGCGGGGCTGCATGGAGCTACCGGGTGGCGCCCTTGTCGTCGAAGGAAAGAAACGGGGGTAGGGGACAATCCAGCGCATCCGCTATGGCCCGAAGCAGCTCCGCCTCCTCAACGCTGACGCGCCGGTCGGCGGCGACGCAGGCGACGCAGGCGCGCATGAGCGGCTCTTTGAGTGTCGGCGCCAGACGAGCCAGATCGTCCAGCGCCCGGTCCACCTCCTGAAGCGAACAGGCCTGCCGAGGCGCCATGGGGGAGGAAAAGGTGATGCCCAGAGCGCCAACGGCGGCGGCCCACGCCTCGGCGGCACGCTTCGGATCGTCGGCGCCTGTCCACGCCAATGCGGACAAGAGGGCATGGAGCGACTTCTTCACGGGGGCGAAATCGCGGTATGGCGTTCCGCCCGCCGGGCGACTCAGCCCAAAAGCCGCATCCAGGTTTCGGACCAGCATCCGCAGGAGGGCGTATTCGTAGAGATTCACTTCGGCATCGGCCGCTATGAGCTGCTGCGCCGTTTCGCGCAGCGAGCGGTAAGCCGCCGGCGGCAAGGCGCGCAGCGCGGTCAGGAGCAGGTCGGCCAGCGGGAGCCTGCATTCCGGCGCCAGGCGCGAGACTGGCTCGATGTACTGGAGCACAAGCCGGTAGCGCGCTGGGGATTCGTGGGTGCTGAGGAGCCGCAGTTGTCGTTCGCGCACGGCGGCCTTGTTGTCCAGCAGCAGCGTCAACAACAAAGCCGAAGCGGTTTCTGCGTTTCGGGCGGCCTGTTGGAGAGCCAGAGGGATGTTCTCGATCACATGCGACGCATAGGCGAGATGATCCGCGGTTAGCGTGCCCACGTGCGCGGCCACGGCGGCGGGCGTGAGCGAGATGGTTGGCTGCCCCGCGAAAGCCGGCGCAAGGACCGTCCCGCGGGTGGAGCCGGGCACGGCGGCTGGTTGGATGTCCGGACGAACGGCCGGCGAGGCGGCGGGGAAGTCGCCGCGAAAGGAAGGATCAATACGCCGGATGCGTTCCGCCAGCGGGGGATGGGTTGACATCAGATTGAACCACGCGGCGCGCAAGCCGTCGGCGAAAAACAGGTGGCTGGCCTCTTCCGCATGAGGGCTGACCAATCGAGAGCCGGCGGCCAATCCGCCGATCTTCTTGAGTGCGTTCGCTATGCCGTCGGGATTGCGAGTGAATTGCACGGCGGCCGCGTCCGCGAGGAACTCCCGCTGGCGCGAGACCGCACTCTTGATGAGCTTCCCGAAAAAGACGCCGATATACCCGATGATCATGAGCGCCAAGCCGAGCAGGACGAGGGCCGCCGCGCCGCCGCCTCCTTTCTTCCCTCGACGGGATGTGGAGGCGGACCGGGCGGACACCCTCATCATCCAGTATCCCAGAAGCGCCAGAATGAGAATGCCGTGCAGGACGCCCATCAGGCGGATGTTCAGGCGCATGTCGCCGTTCAGAATGTGGCTGAATTCGTGAGCCATCACCCCCTGAAGCTCGTCTCGGGACAGCGTGCGCACGGCGCCTCTCGTCACTCCGATCACCGCGTCTGACGGGGAAAATCCGGCTGCAAAAGCGTTGATGCTGTCTTCCTGATCGAGGAGGTAGACACGCGGCACCGGTACGCCCGAGGCGATGGCCATTTCCTCAACCACGTTCAAGAGCCGTTGCTCGTCCGGGTCTTGCGTGGCGGCAGCAATGGGCCGCCCGCCCAGCATACGGGCGACAACGGCGCCGCCGGCCCGAAGCGCGGATATCTTGTAGAGGGTGCCGCCGAGCATGAGCAGGCCGGTCACGAGGGCGACCCAGCTGAAAATAATGGGATCCCACCAGACGGCCTGATGGTCGGCATTGGCGCCGGTCAGGTCCGATTGGAACAGCCACACCACCACGGCATAGACGGCCATCAGGATACAAACTACCGCCAGGCCGTAAAGAACCACCAATTGCCCCGTACGGCGTCGGGCCTGTTCCTGTTGCTCGAAGAAATTCATGGGGCCCGTTATATATCCGATCAGGCGGGGCCTTGTCCCGAAAAAACAGGCTAGTGGAAGCGCGCAGTCGCTGAACGTGAACGAATGCGGGACGAAAGGAACCAACGGAGGCTTCCGGGAATCTAGCAGGTGGCCGGCGTTGAAAACGATGGCCGCTGTCCATGCTTGCGCTGATGTCGCTGCCCGGTATACTGGAACCGTGGCTAGGCTGATGAGACAATAAAATGGCAACGAAAGCCAAACGAAAAGGCGCATCCAAGGCGGGTCGCAGACCGGCGCCCGTCAAGATAGTTTTCATCGGCTTGGGCGCCGTGGGATCCGGGATGCTCATTTGCCTGAGCGAACTGGCGGAACGAGACGGCGTGCCGGTTCGTTTCGTCGTATTTACGACAAATCCCGATCGCGCCCGGGATGCCTTGTTCAATGCAGAGCGCTTGTTCGATCGCATCGAGTTTGTGGCGGTGCCTGATTTCGCCCCTTTGTTCGCGATGGTGCCGCCCTATGACGGATTGCTGCAAGGGGCGACGGTGCTGGTCAATGCCGCGTTGCCCGACTTCAACAGTCCCGTGATTGAGCTGGCGATTCGGCTCGGGGCCTACGCGGTGGACCTGGCCTCGGACATGTACAATGAGGATACCGAACGCACCCTGACATTTCCGCAATACCGCCACGAGGCCGCGTTGCGGGCGCGCGGGTGTGGCGCCCTGATCAACCTTGGCGTGGCACCCGGCATGACCGACTTCCTGATTGGGGAGAGGATGTACGATTTGTTGGCGGTGGGGCGCAAGGATCTGGACGTTGAGAGCATAGACCTGTATTTGCTGGAAGACATTGATTCCGATTCGGTGATTTTTTCCTGGTCGCCATTGGTGGCGCTGGAGGAGCTGGCGCAACGTCCTCGCGTTGTTCGCGAAGGGGCATTGGTGACCTTGGAGCCGTTCGCCTCCGCACGCGAATACCAGTTTCCGCATGAGCCGGAACCCACGCGCGAGTATCCCCTGTATCAGGAGGAGTTGCTATCTTTGCACCGCGCTTTTCCTGCCGTAGAAGCCATCAGCGTGTACACGGGCGGCTCGGAGGTGGAGCTGGTGAAGGCGCTGTTTCAGCTCAATCTGCTTTCGAAGCGCACGTTGCCGGAACGGCCGGACTTGACCGTGGAAGCCGTGGTTCGATCGCTCCTGCCCGGCATGAAGAATGCGCGGCGCATCGAGACCTATTTGCGGGACGGCATTATTCGTCGGGCCCATTTTGCCGCGGCGGCGGAAATACGGATCAGCGAACGCGTTCGCTCCGAGCGCCGGACGGTGATTGAAACGATCGGCCTGAGCTACCAGCGATATCGCGGGCTGCTTGGCTCGCCGTACGCGGGCGCCACATATATCTCGTATCCGGCGGCCGTATGCGCGGCCATTCTGATGTGGCATGCGCTGGAGTACGCGCGGGCGCAGCACCGGCCGCGTTTGACGGGGGTGCTGACGGGTGAGGACCTTGCGCGAATCCTGCCGCGCTCGCGGGCCGATGCGATTCGGCGGGATTTGGTGGCATGGGATATTGACCTGTTTGGTGGCGTGCGGGATGCGTCAGAGAACTAGGCGATAAGGCCGTGCGCGGGATGTGGCTTCCGACGAATCGCCCTGGCTGGCGGTGGGCCGGCGCGGCAGGGAAAACGGGCCGCGTGTGATTCTCCAGTCCGCAAGATCTTGGCGACATGCGCTCTCGAAGTGATGAGGTTCGATCAGCCGGTTACGATGGCAGAGGTCCTTGAAGGCCAGGCGCCTGGAGGAGCTTCTTGATCATCGAGAAGAAACGCGTCCCGCGCCCGGGAGCCCAACCGAGCCAGGTATGCTATCGGACGGCCACGCTTCAGCGTGATGCGGTCCAACGAGGGAACTGGCTGGCGAAAGCCCGCAGGTTGCTGCCCGGGTGATCCAAGACCGAGCAATTGCTTCCTTGTCGCCAAAATGGTTGATGAAAGGGTGGGGGGTGCGCTATAAGACGCCCTTCGCGCCGGAGTGGCGGAACGGCAGACGCACCAGACTCAAAATCTGGCGGTAGCAATACCGTGTGGGTTCAAGTCCCTCCTCCGGCACCAATCTTCAGCGCGACGGGAAGGACCTTCATGACGGAGCTTGGCAAGCAGTACGATCCCCAGCCTGTTGAGGCGAAGTGGTATGCCTGGTGGGAGGGGCGGGGACTGTTTCATTCTGACGCGAGCGCAGGTGGGACGCCGTACTGCATCGTGATTCCGCCCCCCAACGTGACTGGCATCCTGCACATGGGGCACGCGCTGAACAACACGATACAGGACATTCTGGTCCGTTGGCGTCGAATGCAAGGGTACAATGCCGTGTGGATGCCGGGAACGGATCATGCGGGTATTGCCACCCAGAACGTGGTGGAACGCGCGTTAAAGAAGCAGGGACTGACCCGCCAGCAGCTCGGACGTGAAGAGTTTGTGAAGCGGGTGTGGCAATGGAAAGAGGAATATGGCGGAACCATTGTCCGGCAATTGCGTCGCTTGGGATGTTCCTGCGACTGGGCGCGAGAGCGGTTCACGATGGATGCGGGGCTCAGCCGGGCGGTGGAAGAAGTCTTCGTGCGCCTTTACAACAAGGGACTGATCTATCGGGCCAACTACATCATCAACTGGTGTCCCCGCTGCCGCACGGCGCTCTCGGACGAGGAAAGTGAGCATCAGGAGACCGCGGGTCGGTTGTATTACATCCGTTACCCCGTCAAACGGCGCGGGCACGAAGACAGCCATGTCGTGGTGGCGACGACACGCCCGGAAACCTTGTTGGGCGACGTGGCGGTTGCGGTGAACCCGGCCGACGAACGATACCGCCACTTGGTTGGGCAGACGCTGCTGCTGCCGGTGCTGCACCGGGAACTGCTGGTGATCGAGGACCAGTTTGTGGATCCGGCGTTCGGCACGGGCGCCGTCAAGGTCACACCGGCGCACGATCCGAACGATTTCGAAATGGGGCGGCGCCATGGCCTGCATCCGGTCAACGTGATGAACGAGGACGGGGTGATGAACGAGGCGGCCGGGCCGTATGCGGGGTTGGATCGCTTTGAATGCCGCAAGCGGATTGTAGCCGATCTGGAAGCGGCGGGGCTGGTGGAGAAGATCGAAGAGCATCGGCACGCCGTGGGGCACTGCTATCGCTGCGACACCGTCGTTGAGCCGCGTTTGTCGCCCCAGTGGTTTGTGCGGATGAAACCGCTGGCGGAGCCGGCGCTGGCGGCGGTTCGGGATGGCCGCATCCGGTTCATTCCGGAGCGCTGGACGAAGGTTTATACGGATTGGATGGAGAACATTCGGGACTGGTGCATTTCGCGCCAAATCTGGTGGGGGCACCGCATACCGGTCTACACCTGTGACGCCTGCGGAAAGGAATGGGCGGCAGTCGGGTCGCCCAAACGCTGTGCTGCGTGCCAGTCCGAGTCCATCCGTCAGGATGAGGATGTGCTGGACACATGGTTTTCCTCATGGCTCTGGCCGTTCAGCACGTTCGGGTGGCCGGAGCGAAATGCGGATCTGGCCTTTTACTATCCAACAAACACGCTGGTGACAGCTTCGGAGATCATTTTCTTCTGGGTGGCGCGAATGATCATGGCCGGGCTGGAGTTCATGGGCGACATCCCATTTCGCGACGTTTACATCCACGGGACGGTGCGGGATGACCATGGCCGGAAGATGAGCAAGAGCCTTGGCAATGCGATTGATCCGCTGACGATCATTGAGCAGTACAGCGCGGACGCGCTGCGGTTCAGCCTGACGATGCTCACGGCCACGGGACAGGATGTCTATATCTCCGCTGAAAAGTTCGAGATCGGTCGCAATTTCTCGACGAAGATATGGAATGCGGCGCGATATTTCCAGATGCAGGCCCGCACAACGCCGCCAGCGGCCGGCTGGCAGCCGGAGCTCTGGAGCGACGATGACCGATACATTCTGGCACGTTACCATCGAGCCGCTGCCGACTGCGAAGAACATCTTGCCCATTATCGCTTCAATGATGCCGCTCATGCCCTTTATGGGTTCATGTGGCATGAGTTTTGCGACTGGTACATCGAGTATTCCAAGGATGTGCTTTACGGTCAGGATGTGGCGCGGTGCGGTCAGGTGCTGGCCATTATGCGAGAGGTTTTTTCCGGGACTTTGCGGCTCCTGCATCCGTTCGTTCCGTTTGTGACTGAGGAGTTGTGGCATGGGCTGGGTTTTGGCGACGCCGACAGCAGCATCATGCGGGCGACCTGGCCGCGGGCGATGTCGAATGCGGAAATGGCGTTGCTGAGCATCACACCCGATGCCGTGCGGTATGTGGAACAGAAGCGGGAGCTGGTGCGTGCGGGACGGATGATGCGGGCCGACTACAACATTCCTCCGGCGCAGAAGATTGCGTATGTGCTCAAGCCAGGTTCTTCTGCTGCGGCCGCGCGGCTGAGCCGGGATATTTCGTCCGTCGTCAGCCTGCTGCGCGCGGCCGAGGTTCGATTGGACGACCAATTCAGCCCCAAAGGTCCCATGCCGGCCGAGCTTACAGGGCTGGGGATGTTGTACATGCCGGTGGAGGGGCTGATTGACGTGGCCGCCGAGCAGGTACGACTGAAGACCGAGTTGGAGAAATTGGCGGCCGATCTGGCCCGAGTGGATAGCAAGCTGGCGAACGCAAGTTTTGTGAGCAAAGCGCCGCCGGAGGTGGTGGGACAGCAACGACAGCGGCGCGAAGAACTGATGGCGCGGATGGAGAAGGTCCGGCACATGAAAGAAGCCTTGAGCGGCTGAGGCTCTTTGGCGAGGAAGAAGTGCAGCAATGGATTTGATACCGCGAGAAAGAGTACGACGGCTGCTGCACAGGGAGCCGGTGGACCGTGCAGCGTTTTATGAGCAGCTTTGGCCGGAGACCAGGCGCCGATGGACGTCCGAAGGGCATCTGCGGGAGGGGGAGGATGAGGGGCTGCATTTCGGCATGGATATCGCCATGGGCGGCTGGATCAACTCCGAAGCCAACCTGGACGCCGGGTGGACGGTGCTTGAGGAAAGTGAGGAAACCAAGCTTATTCGGAATGGCAATGGGGCGGTTCTGCGGTATTGGAACAACAAGTCCGGCACCCCTGAACATGTGGATTTCAGCGTGAAAGACAGGGCGTCCTGGGAAGAGCAAATACGCCCCTTCATGGTGCCGGAACGGAGACGGGCGAACTTCGAGGCCTATAAGGCCGCTCGGCAGGCGGCGGCGGAGCAAAAGCGTTTTTTCTGCTGGAGCGGCGTGAATGTCTTCGAGCAGATGCATCCGATTTGCGGGCATGAATACCTGCTGGTTGGCATGGCAGAGGATCCAGAATGGATTCGCCTGATGGCGCGGCAACTGGCGGACCTGACCATCGGGATGTGGGAAATGCTTTTTGCCGAGTGTGGATTGCCGGACGGCATTTTCTTCTACGAGGACATGGGGTTTAAGGATCATCCATTCATGTCGCCGGACATGTATCGCGAACTGATTCAACCTGAACATCGCCGCACGATCGGCTGGGCGCACGCGCGAGGGCTGAAAGTCATCATGCACTCCTGCGGATATGTGGAGCCGCTGGTGCCTTTGATGATCGAAGCCGGCGTGGACATGCTCCAGGCCATGGAGGTCAAGGCGGGGATGGATGTCCTACGGCTGAACAAACTCTACGGCGACCGGATCGGGTTCATGGGCAACATTGACATTCGCGACTTGATTGCCAACGATCGCCGGCGGATTGACGCGGAACTGGGCAAGAAGATCTTGCCGCTGATGGAGAGCAGGACGCCTTACATCCTTTCCTCCGATCACTCTACGCCGCCGCAAGTGGATTATGAGACCTTCTTGTATTTCAGGAATCGCGGACGGGAGCTGGCTCGGTACGCTGCTTGATCGGACGTCATGAACTGGATGCACACAACACTTGCGGGCAATGAGATATGGCGTCTGGTGACGTTCTTCGTCACGCTGCTGGTCGCGACGGTGATTGGTCGTCTCTTGTCCTGGTATTTGCACCATATGGGATCCCGGCAGGAAGCCGGCGATCATCCGGTGGCGGCGGCGGGATTTCGCGCATGGGCTCGGTCCTCGCCGTTTGTCTTTCTGGCGCTCGGCTTGCAGCAGGCGTTGCGAGTGCTGGTCTTGAACGACCAGTGGGAAATGATGGCCCGCACGGGAACCAGCATTCTGGTGGTGCTGGCGATCGCTCTGACCGCATACCAGTTCGTGGATTTGCTTTATGCCTGGATGGCGGCGGCGGCGGTCAGGACCGCCAGCCGGCTCGACGACATGCTGGTGCCCATGGTTCGGAAAAGCTTGCGGGTGACGATCGTGGTGCTGACCAGTGTGCAGGTCAGCACGATGTTGAGCGACAAGCCGCTGACATCCGTACTGGCGGGGTTGGGCATCGGCGGCCTGGCAGTGGCGCTGGCAGGGCAGGATACCATCCGGAACTTCTTTGGTTCCATCGTTATTCTGGCCGACAAGCCGTTCGAGATGGGGGATCGGGTGGTGGTGGACGGCGTGGATGGTTCGGTGGTCGAGGTGGGCTTTCGTTCCACAAGGATTCGAACGTTGGACGGACACCTGGTTACCATTCCCAACGGCGAGTTGGCGACAAAGAGCATTCAGAACATTGGGAAAAGGCCCCACATCCGGCGATTGGCCAATATTACGATTCCGTATGACACGCCGCCGGAGAAGGTCGAACGGGCGCTGGCAATACTGCGCGAGATTCTGCGGGACCATGAAGGCCAGCAGCCGGATTTTCCACCGCGGGTTTTTTTCGACAAGTTCAACGACGCGTCACTCAATCTGCTGGTGCTGTATTGGTATCACCCGCCCGACTACTGGAAGTTTCTGGCCTTCAGCGAGCGGTTCAATCTGGAAGTGCTGCGTCGGTTCAATGCCGAAGGAATTGAGTTCGCATTTCCCACTCAGACGCTATTTTTGGCGGGCGATCCGAGGCGGCCTTTGCGGTGCGGCGACCGCGCGGGGGCTGCTGGGGGGACGCCCGGCAGCCCGCCGATCTGATCAAGCTCGCTGTTTACGCGGCGCAGCGTGAATGCACCGGCCTTCCACCGCTGCCGCGCTTTCCATCCATGCCTCAGCGAAGGTGGGATGGCAGTGAATGACCCGAGCCAGTTCATCTGCCGTGTACTGTGCGCGGATGGCCAGCGTGGCTTCGGCGATGAGTTCCGTCGCATGGGGGCCAACCGCTTGTGCGCCGAGGAGTCGGCCGGTTTTCTCGTCGGCCACCCACTTCACGAATCCAGCGGTGTCCCCGGAAGCCAAAGCCCGGCCAAGGTGGGCAAATCCGTACTGGCCCTGCCGAATAGCGCGCCCTTCGGCACGGGCCCTTTCTTCTGTCAGGCCCACCAAGCCGACTTCCTGATCGGTGAAGATGCAACAGGGGACCAGCTTTTCCATGGGGCGGTGTGGTTTGGAAAAAATGTTCTCGGCGACCGTCACGCCTTGGGATGTGGCGGCATGGGCGAATTGCGTTCCGCCGGTGACGTCGCCCACTGCGTACACTGTAGCGGCGGAAGTGAGACCGAAGTCGTTCACAGGAATAGCGCCGCGGGCGTCCTGTTTGATCCCCGCCGCTTTGGCGTTCAAGCCATTTGTGTAGGGCCGCCGGCCTGCGGCGCACAGCAAGGCGTCGGCCGTCAAAGATTGCTTGCCCCATTGGGCAGTGACGCCATTATGCGAGGCCCGGACATCAGAGAGCGGCTCTCCGCAGAAGATGCGAATTCCGATTTCCTCCATGCGACGCCGGACCACGCGGCGAACATCGCCGTCCAGCATCGGAAGGATATCGGGCAACATCTCCACCAAAGTCACTTCCACGCCAAGGCGGGCGGCAAGGCATGCTATTTCACAGCCGATCACGCCGCCGCCCAGCACGAGGAGGCTGGCGGGCAGGCGGTCAAGATCAAGGAATCGGCGGCTGTCCATGACGCGAGCGTGCGTGGGCAGCGTCGGAGGCAGCACAGCGTCCCCGCCGGTGGCAATGACGGTATGGCCGGCCTCGAGAACGATATCGCTGCCCCCCGTAACCTGGATGCGGTTGCGGGTTAAAAACGAAGCCGTTCCGGGCACGAATGTGACTCCGTGGTTCTTAAGCAGTTGCTCTACGCCGCCACGGAGCGTACGGACGATCCGTTCTTTCCGCGCGATCAGCGCGGCGTAGTCGAGCCGGGGCGCGCCGGTCTCAATCCCGTATTCGTTCGCGCGGCGGAGGTGCGAGAGCAGGTCCGCAGCGGCGATGAGCGTTTTGGTGGGGATACAACCCCAGTTTAAGCAGGTGCCGCCGGCATATTCTCGTTCAACAAGGGCCACCCGGGCCCCGAGTTGGGCAGCTCGGATGGCCGCCGGGTATCCGCCGGGGCCGCCGCCAATCACGACAAGGTCAAATCGTTCCATTGTTCGATGTTCTCCAGATTAGCGCGAATGACGTTGACGAAGCGTGCGGCCAGGGCGCCGTCAATCAGTCGGTGATCGGAGGACAGCGTCAGCTTCATAATGGCGCGGATCACGATCTGCCCCTGACGAATAACCGGTTTCTCGATGGCGCTGGCGACGGCCAGGATGGCGCTCTCGCCGGGATTGATGATGGCGGTGAACTGTTCAACGTCCAACATGCCCATGTTGGATATGGTGAAGGTGCCGCCGGTCATTTGGTCCGGCTTGAGGCGACCCTCGCGTGCTTTGATGGCCAGTTCGGCGGCTTGCGTGTGCAACTCAGCCAGTGAAAGCGAATCCGCGTTGCGGATGACGGGCACGACGAGGCCGTCCTCGACGTTCACGGCCAGGCCGAGATGGACCGCGCTTTGCCAGCGGATGGCGCGTCCGTCTGTGGTGCTGTTGACCGTCGGAAATTCGCGCAGCGCGCGAGCGCAGGAGTAGAGGATGAAATCGGTGACCGAGTAATGAATCCCCTTTTGGCGGAGTTGCTTTCGAAGCGCGAGCAGATCGGTGACATCCGTTTCAACCGTCACATAAAAATGCGGGGCCGTGAGCACGCTCTGCGTGAGGCGTTGGGCAATTACCTGGCGCATACGGCTGAGCGGTCTGGGCTTCTCAGCGATGGCACGTTCGATGTCCTCGACGTGGATATGATCACGCCGAATGGCGCGTCGGACGGCTATAATGTCAATGCCCTCTTGGGTGGCCAGGGCCTTCGCGGCGGGGGTGATGCGAATGGCGTCATGGTTTTGGGCAGCCAGGTATTCGCGAACATCTTTTTCCAGAATGCGGCCCTCGGGGCCCGAGCCGTGGATGGGATCGGCGTGTACAGCGGCTTCGCGGCACAAGGCGCGCGCACGGGGCGAGATGCGCAGGCGTCTGGGTGGCATGGACGGCGGCGTGGACGGTGCCATGGCAACAGCCGGGGTAGACGGCACAGGGGTTGGTCCGACAAGAGGCTTGATGGCTGGGGACGGTGACGGCGCTGGTGCCGAAGCGGCCGGCTCGGGCGAGCGCGCCGGAACGGGTGCGGCGGCCGGCGTTGACGGCAGATCGGGCAACGGTTCGCCGGGCTGACCCATCCAGGCCACCGGCGCGCCCACCGGCGCCGATGCGCCTTCTCCCACCAAAATCTTCAACACGACGCCCTCTTGGAAGCTCTCCACCTCCAGGACCGCCTTCTCGGTTTCAATCTCCAGAAGGACATCGCCTTTTTTGACGGCATCGCCTTCGCGCTTATGCCACTTGACGACCGTACAGACTTCGACCGACTGCCCCATTTTCGGCATGACGACCATTTCCGCCATTGGCTGCTGTCCTTTCAGTCGGCAGGCGCTAAATGATGTTTCTTGCAGCCTGAACAATATCGGCTGCGGTGGGAAGAAACGCTGCTTCCAGGATATGTGACTGAGGCGCGATGCCGTCACGCGCTCCCACGCGCATGACGGGGGCATCGAGATAGTCGAAGGCGTCCCGGGCAATGTTGGATGCGATTTCGCCCGTGAAGCTGCCGGTGTTGACGCACTGGCTAACCACAACACAGCGGCCGGTCTTGCGAACCGACTCCAGAATGGTGGCCATGTCCAAAGGAATCAGCGAACGGACGTCCACGACCTCGACGCTGATCTTGTTTTCTGTGGTCAGTGTATCGGCCGCCTTGAGGGCGTCATGCAGGGCCGGACCCCATGCGACGATGGTTAGATCGCGCCCTTCGCGCAGGATGTTGGCCTGGCCCAGGGGGACGAGATAGTCCTCCTGGGGCACGGGGCCTTTGAGGCCATAGAGCAGTTGCGATTCGACGAAGAGGACGGGGTTGTTGTCCCGAATGGCGGCTTTGAGCATGCCCTTGGCGTCATGCGGCGTGGCCGGGTAAACGACGTAGAGCCCTGGAATGTGGGCGAACATGCTTTCCAAGGTTTGCGAGTGTTGACCGCCGTATCCTTTGCCGCCGCCGACGGAGGCGCGGATTACCAGCGAGATCACGGCTTTGGCGCCGGACATGTAATGCCATTTGGCGGCTTGATTGCCGATGGCGTCTCCGGCCATCAGCGCGAAATCCATGTACATCAGCTCGACGACCGGGCGCAGACCGATCATGGCCGCGCCGACGGCAGTGCTGCAGATCGCGGCTTCTGAGATGGGCGCGTTGAAGACCCGCTGACGGCCGAATGTTTCCAGCAACCCCTTGGTCAGCTTGAAAGCGCCGCCGTAGTCGGCCACGTCTTCTCCGTAGAGAATAACGCGATTATCGCGGAGCATTTCCTCGATCAGGGCTTCCTTGAGGGCGTCGCGGTAGGTGATTTCGCCGTTGGTGCGTTTGATGACGGGAGCCGGCGTGAGGACGCGCACTTGGGCGTGGGCAGGGGGTACCGGGGCTGGCGGCGTGTCGTTGAAGATATAGCGCACGACGTCGGCGGGGTTTGGATCGGCGGCCTGTGCGGCTCGGCCGGCAGCCCGGGCGTTGCGTTCCGCCACCCGTTTTGCCAACCGGTCCAGTTCGGCGGCGGCGAGGAGGCCCTCTTCGACCACCTCTCGTGAGAAGGTCTGAATGGGATCGACGCTTTTCCAAGATTCTTCTTCATCGCGGGTACGGTACTCATTGCGCGGGTCGCTCAAGGAGTGGCCGTAATAGCGGTACGTGTCCACTTCGATCAGGCAAGGGCCCTGGCCGTTGCGGCAGCGATCGGCCGCGCGGCGCACTGCGTCACGGACCGCGAGCACGTTCATGCCGTTCACGACCTCGGCATGCATGTTGTTATCGGCAAACCCGGCGGCCCGGCGGGCCAGAACGGATATGCCGGCGACTTCCTCCTCGGCGCGTCCGGTCATGCCGTAATGATTATTCAGGATGATAAAGATAACCGGCAGGCCGAAGGCATATTCCCCGGCGAGATGGTTTGTGAACTGGTGCATGGCCGCCCAGTTGAGGGATTCCAAAACAATGCCGTTGGCATAGGCGCCGTCGCCGGCAAAACAGCATACGACGCGGCCATTTCGGAGATAGCGGCAGGCCATGGCGGCGCCGGTGGCAATGGGGACGCCGCCGCCGACAATGGCATTGGCTCCGAGGTGGCCCACGGTGAAGTCGGCGATATGCATTCCTCCGCCTCGCCCGCGGCAATAGCCGTCTTCCTTGCCGAACAGTTCGGCGGCGGTGCGGTAGACGTGATCTTCCAAGGCCGCTTCCAGCAGGTCGCCGTCCTGGCAGGAAGGGACGCGAGCGCGCTGTTGGTTGGCCGTCATGTTGCGAATGGCGACGCAGCCCTTGGCCAGGCTGTCGCCGTGGCCGCGATGGGTGGACGTGATGTAGTCTTCCGGGCCGATGCCGTAGCAGGCGCCAACGGAGGCGGCTTCCTGGCCGATGGATAGATGGGTGGGGCCCCGATAATCGAACCCCGCGCAGGCGGGATAGGCGCCGGAGCGAACCTTGATGATCATCTCCTCGAACTCGCGGATGATCAGCATGTCTTCGAGCATGCACAGCGCATCCTCGCGAGTGAGGCGGCCTGATCTAAGCTCTTCGGACAGGGAACGGTTGAACTGATAGGCCGGGATTTCGCCGCAGGAAATAATCTGGGGCGTGAAATCCGGCCGGTTGTCACTCAAGTATGTGGACATAAGCGTATTCCAAAAAGGCAGTTTGCTCCACCCGGCCGAGCTGTTGGGAGGTCGAACTGCCACAAACGGGGTTGAATGCTACGGGAACCGGGCAAAGGAAACAAGGCTTAGTTTTGGGAAAGGTGGGAAAGGACAGGTACATCGTGACCCCCCTCCTGTGGTGAAGCTGGGGGTGGTGAGTGGGAGGCGGATGAAGGAGATCAGGGGCCACCTCCGGAGGTGGCCCCTGATCGGGCGGGCCGATAAGATCCGCCACCATGATC
>CALHGX010000033.1 GCA_938031185.1 uncultured bacterium | reverse complement strand
CTACATCGAGACGTTCTATAACCGGCGCCGCATTCACAGCGCCACCGGCGACCTGTCGCCGCTTGACTATGAACTGAAGCTCGCTGCATAAATCCCATGGAAACGCTTCGCTCCATTTGTCCGAAATATCGGGGTAAGATCGCTTCCTGGCAGCCCCTTGACCTCGGACAAGTCCTGCGCCAGTATATTCCCAACTACCACCCCAACAGGGGTCACGATCTACCTGTCCATCCCTAACAAGGCTTAGTTTGAGTGTGAGCCTCGAGCGCAACCCCCGGGGGGGGCGGTGATGTCCTTAACCGGCTACCGCATCCGGCGGGTCTGTTTGCTCCATCCCGCGATGCCGGCTTTTCTTTCGTTGCGAGTGATGGTATGCAACTGCTTTCCGATTCGGAAGGGCCGGGCGCACATAAGGAGCAACATGGCGACCATTCGAGGGAAGACGTGGCGGATTATGGCTTGGATTGCAGCGGCGAACACCATTTTTATCGGTGCGTCGGAAGCGCAGGTGCGGGCCATTGCAAGGGACCCGTATATTGGGGCCATTGTGGTCAATGCGGAGTCAGGCGAAGTTCTTTTGGAGAACCGCGCGGACGAGCGGGCGTATCCGGCTAGCATGGCCAAATTGATGACCCTTCTGTTGGTGCAGGAACGAATTGATGCCGGCTTGCTGAAGAAAGACGAAATGGTCACCACCAGCGCGAATGCCTCGCGAATGGGCGGCAGTCAGGTGTGGCTGAAGGAAAAGGAACAGTTCCCCGTTGAGGAGCTGTTGTATGCGCTGATGGTGCAATCGGCGAATGACGCGGCCGTTGCTCTTGCGGAGCACCTCAGCGGCAGTGAGGCGGCCTTTGTCGAGCGCATGAACCAACGAGCGAGCGAGTTGGGCATGACGGCTACGCGCTTCACTTCCGCGAGCGGCCTGCCGATAACGGGGCGGGAGCCAGACATAAGCACGGCGCGGGACATGGCTCGACTCGCGTGCGAGATGGTGAGGCATCCGGCCCTGCTGGCCTATACATCCACCAAGGAACGGGGCTTTCGAAACGGCCAGGTGGCTATGCGCAACCATAATGCCCTTCTGCGGCTGCTGCCGAATTGCGATGGATTGAAAACGGGCTGGTTCCGAGCCGGCGGGTATTCGGTGGCCGCCACAGCGACCAATGCGAACGGCCGGGTGATTGCGGTGGTCATGGGAAGCGCACAGCGGCTGGAGCGCGACCGCATCGCGCGCGAACTTTTGCTGACACACTTGGAGCGATTGCCACTGCGTCCGCCGCCAGCACCTCCTCCCGCAACGAATATCGTGACGGTACCCATACCACCTGCGGCCGGAAAAGAAGCGGCCCCTCATTCAGGAGGCCAGGTTTGGCGTTGGGGCCTCATAGGGCTGGTGGGCGCTGCGGTGGTCGGCGGGTGTGGGTATCTCATTGGCCGCTGGAGTTTGCCGAGAGAGAAATGAACTGAAGGCGGACGAAGCGTCGCACGGAGAGGGAACCGAAAGGATGCCGCTATGAAACGATACACCGGTTGTTATGGGCTGAAGATCATTTTTTTGACGTTGGCCTCTTGTGCGGCTTGTTGGGCCGTCAGTTACCCCTTCGATGACGGATTCGAATGGGGATTGGCGAATTGGCACACCAATGGTTCCTGGGGAGTGACAACGGAGGATGCGCGATCGCCTATTCATGCGTTGACCGACAGCCCCGGCGGACTCTATCGCAACAGCACCGACACGGCTGCCACGATGGCGACGGGAGTGGATCTTTCCAGCGCCACGCGACCGGCGGCGCGTTTCTATCACCGTATCAACTGGAACCCGGATGGGATTTTCTTCATGTGGAGCTTTCGACCAACGCGGGGCTTGATTGGCTGAGCATGCCGTTGGCCTCCTATTCCGGCAACCAAGGGGCTTGGGTACGGGAACAAGTCGATTTGACGGCCGCGCGTGGGGCTAACGACGTCCGCCTGCGGTTTCGTCTCGTGACGGACAGCTCCATCGTGATGGATGGCTGGTATGGAGATGACCTTTTGATTGGTGAAATACCTGAGGCGGGGCCGATGGCGCTCGTGACGAGCACGCCCAGTGTGGTCACGTTGGCTTGGCCGGCGGGTGGAGACGATTTCGCGGAGTATCGGATTTTTCGAGGTCTTGAGTCGAATGTGAACTGGCAGACTGCACGTTTAATGGTCAGCCTGAAGGATCGGCATGCAACCAACTGGACGGACATTGCGGTCGGACAAAAGACGAAATACTTCTATCGGCTCATGGTGATCAACACCAACGACCTGCACGGCTTGAGCGACGTATTAGCTGTGGACACACCGGCGGGAATGGAGTTTCCTTTCATGGATAACGGAGAGGGTGGCGCCGGCATCTGGGTGGCGGATCCGCCCTGGGCGTTGAGCAGTGAGAACAGTTTCTCGCCATCCTACGCTTGGACCGATTCGCCGGGTACGAACTATGCCAACGGGCTCAGTTCCTGCGCCTTAACGCTTGCTCGCCCGCTGGATTTGCGCGGCGCGAAGGCGCCTGTGCTCTGCTATCGGGAAGCCTACTCGTTTCTTGCCGGCGACCACGGGTTGGTGGAGTTTTCGACCAATAACGGGGCTTCCTGGCTTGTGCTGGCAGACCGAACGGCTGGCGCAAGCCCATGGGTGCTTCGGCGGCATGACTTGTCGGCGTACACGAATTACCCCGCCTGCCTTGTGCGTTTTCGCGTAACAAGCGATTCAGCGAATACAGCGGACGGCTGGTATTTGGATGACCTATCCATCAGCCCGGCGCCAGACGGGCAGGGGCAGCCCGCTGTGAACGAAGCTACCTCCTCTTCGCTGAAGATTGCGTGGAGCCTGTGCACGAACGATTTCTTCTCTCACTACGCCGTGTGCCGAAGCGAATCGCCTTCCGTGGATTGCAATTCCACCCTAGTCGGGCAGTTCCCCGACCGCAACCAATTGAGCATGGTGGACACCGGTCTTGGCCTGGACACCGTTTACTACTACCGCGTGTATTCGGTGAACCTCTGGGGCGGCTTTTCCGCAGACAGCGAATTGGCCGGTTCGGGAAGGACCCTAAACAACCCGTTGCCGTTCACCGAGGACTTTGAAGGCGCCTTGAGCCGATGGGCATTCGTGGGCTCGTGGGGTGTCACGAGCAATCATTCTCATGAGGGCATGTTTTCCCTTACGGATTCACCGAATGGGCTTTACGCCAACTCCGTCGATAGCTGGGCGCGAACCGCGGTGAATCTGACGGGTGCGGTGTGGCCGGTGTTGGAGTTTTGGGATCGGTATTCGATAGCGGGTGGGGGACTGGGCGTATGTGGAGGTTTCGAGCGACGGGGGGAACTGGACGCGGGTGTATGGGGTGAACGGGGTGCAGGGGGTGTGGGGGCGGAAGCGGGTGGACCTGTCGCCGTGGAAGGGGTCGGCGAACTTGCGGATACGGTTGCGGCTGGTGACGGACGGGAGCACGACGGATGACGGGTGGTATGTGGATGGGGTGCGGGTGGTGGAGCACGAGGCGCCGGCGGCGGTGGGGTTGCCGTGGTATGAGCGGTTTGGGGACGGGGTGTTGACGAACTGGCTGTCGGCGAACTGGCGGGCGACGACGAACGGGGTGTTGGACGGCGAATGGTGTGCGGTGGACACGGAGGGGCACACGTACGCGCCGAATCTATACAACATGCTGGTGTTGGGGCGGGGGTTGAACCTGGCGGGGACGACGAATCCGGTGTTGACGGTGTGGATGCGGGGGCAGTTGTGGTGGCGGACGCGGATGCGGGTGCAGATGTCGGCGGACGGGGGCTCGAGTTGGGGGGATTTGCTTGGATATAACTACGATGTGAATTGGGCGAATTGGACGCGGCTGCAGGTGACGGTGCCGGAATGGGCGCGGGTGAACGGGGCGCGGCTGCGGATCGTGACGTGGAGCGAGTGGGAGACGCAGCCGGATCAGAACTGGTATGTGGACAAGCTCACGATCGAGGAGTTGCCGCCGAATGTGGTGCTCCATCAACCAGATCAGGCCACGGCGCAATCCTTGCGCCTGAGATGGACGGCGTACGCCGGAGGCGATTTTGAGTCCTATCATGTGTATCGCTCAACCGCGCCTGAAGTGGGCCTGGGACACACGCTGCTCGCGGTGATTACCAATGCGAACGAGACGGAATGGACTGATCAACCGCTGAGAGCGGGGTGTGTTTATTACTATCGAGTCTATGTGATGAACACAAACAACACGGTGTCCGGGTCCAACGAATCTTCAGCGCGGACGTTGGGGGTTCCCGTGCCGTCGGTGGAAGACTTCGAAACCGAGCAGTCGGTGTGGACCTTTGAAGGAACATGGGGACGGTTAGCCGGAGTTGGCCGGAATGGCGGGGTGGCTCTGGCGTCGGCGCCGGGCGACTATCCGCACAATGCCGACATGTCGGCTCATACCGCGATAAATCCTGCAGGGATGAATTGGCCCACGCTAACGTTCTGGGAGCGTGGTTTCATGGGTTCGGGTGATTGGGCCTACCTTGAGGTGTCAGGGAATGACGGCGCCTCATGGAGCCGGGTGTATGGGACCTATGGCGTGCAGACGAATTGGGTGCGGCGGGTGATTGATCTTTCGCCGTGGAAAAATGCGCCGATGATTCGGGTCCGATTCCGCCTGACGTCGGATGGGAGTGTGGCGGGAGCGGGATGGCATCTGGATGATCTCCGTGTTGAAGATCATGCCGACACGCCGGTCAACCGGATTTATGAGCGCTTCGAGTCCCCGCTTGATTCGTGGTTGGATGGTGGCTGGATGTTGACGACAAATGCGTATGGCGGCAATGGCGCAGCCTCTGATCTAGCGGGACGACTAATAGCGCCTAATACGGCTTATGCGCTGGTTTACGGCGCTTCCATCGATTTGGCGGGTGTGCCCCATCCTGTTCTGACGTATTGGCTGAAAGGGGCGTTGTGGTGGAGAACCCGATTCCGGGCGCAAGTGTCCGTTGACGGCGGAATCGGCTGGATTGATGTCCATGCGATAAATAGTGACTTTAACCAGGGATGGCAGAAGTATCAGTTCTCCCTTGCAGCCTACACCAACACGCCGTTTCGCTTGCGATTCGTCACGTGGTCGGAGTGGGACACTGCGCCGAGTATCGGGCTGTATCTGGATCATATTGGCGTTGGCGCGCCGTTCCCAAGCGCACCTGCCGCCAAGGCGCCTGCTCAGAATGAGATCGTCGGGATGCTACGTCCGGTACTGCAGGTCTGGAACGCCGAGGACGCGCAGAGCGATCCGTTGAGCTACGCGTTTGAGGTGTATGCCGATGCGTCCTTGCAGACGTTGGTGGCGCAGGTGCCGTCTGTGGCGGCGGGCGAGAGCGTAACGGTTTGGCAGGTTGACACCACATTGGCCGACAATGCGCAGTACTGGTGGCGGTGTCAGGCCAGCGATGGGGCAAACGTCGGGCCTTGGATGGCCACGGCGACGTTCTACGTCAACGAAACCAATGCGCCGCCTTGGCCTGTGGTGATTGCGGGACCGCCGAATGGCGCTGTCATGCGCAGCAGTTCGTACGCCCTGTCATGGTATGCGACAACGGATCCGGGTGCAGGGGACACGATTTTGGACTATCACATTCAGATAGCCGACAATCCGGTGTTTGAGGCGCCGTTGGTGGATGATGCGGGCATAGTGATTGGCGGCGCGCCAACCGGGGGCGGATGGCTGGCATCGAGACAACTGAAGGATTTGGCCGGAGTGGAGGCCATGGCGGAGGTCAAGACCTACTACTGGCGGATACGCGCGCGCGATTCGCGGTATCGCTATTCCGAGTGGTCGGCTGGTCCAAGATACTTCACCTATCCGTTGCCACCGCCTGCGATTCAAAGGTTTGAAACACTAGGCGATGGCCGAATCCGTTTGCGATGGGACCAGCCGGCGGACAGTGTGTGGTTGCTATTCAGTCCGACGCTGACGGCCGACGTATGGCAGGTGCAGGCCGGCCCCTTGACAGGGGCGGTCTGGAGCATCACGCCGGACACGAATCATGCAACCGGCTTTTTCCGGCTGGAGGTGCGAGACTAGACCGGCGGCGGCTGCTCCTGAAAGGACGGCAGCCGGACAGACGGAGCGTTATTGACTGGGCCGCAAGGCCTTCTGAATGTTCGCGCAAAAGGCTGATTTTAGCCTTGTGGCCTGCCTCGAGATTTGAGATAAAAGTGGTTTCGACGGGTGTCGGCGAGTCGAGGCGAGCGAACGGCGGGTGCTGTCGGGATCGTTTCGGCTTGTGGAACGGAAACGGAAAACCAAACAACCTAACCCTATGGCCGCAAAGAAGCAGAAGAAACAGCGCGTGGAATTCGATCTGTCCAAATTGCAGGGCGACGATCGGGCTGCCATGGCGCAGATGTACGAAGAGACCCTCAAGGATTTCAGGGAGGGCTCCATTGTCCCCGGCAAGGTGCTGGAAGTTCGCGGAAGCGAAGTGGTGGTGGACATCGGCTACAAGTCCGAAGGCGTCATTCCCGCGCGGGAATTCGAGAACGTTGAACAAATCAAGCCCGGCGATGTATTTGAGGTCCTGCTCGAAGGGATTGAGGACGAAGAGGGCATGGTCATCCTCAGCAAGGAGCGGGCCGAGCAGCAGCGGCGCTGGCAGCAGGTGCTGGATACCTACAAGGAAGGCGCAGTCGTCGAAGGCGTTGTGCGCAGCCGCGTCAAGGGCGGCATGATTGTGGACGTCGGCGGCGTGGAATCCTTTTTGCCGGGCTCGCAGATGGACATTGGCCCGGTGCACGATCCGGACGCGTATGTCGGCAAGACGCTGGAATTCAAGATTCTCAAGATCAACGGCGACCGGCGCAACATCGTCCTCTCGCGGCGGGAGTTGCTGGAGGAGCGGCGGCGCGACAAGAAGCGCGAGTTGTTATCCAACATCAAAGTCGGCCAGGTGCGCCGTGGCGTGGTCAAGAACATAACCGATTTTGGTGTGTTCGTGGATTTGGACGGCATGGATGGGCTGTTGCACGTTACGGATATGAGCTGGGGGCGCGTTAACCACCCCAGCGAGCTGGCGTCCGTTGGGCAGGAGCTCGAGGTGGTCGTGCTGGACGTCAACATTGAGCGCGAACGCGTTTCCCTGGGCCTCAAGCAGAAGACGCCCAATCCGTGGGACAATATTGAGGCGAAATATCCCGTCGGCAGCCGTTTGCGCGGCCGCGTCATGAACATCGTGCCCTACGGCGCCTTTGTCGAGCTTGAGCCGGGCGTGGAAGGGTTGGTGCATGTTTCCGAGATGTCATGGACAAAGCGGATCGTCCGGGTCGCAGATGTGCTGAAAGTGGGCGACGAAGTGGATGTGGTGGTGTTGAGCGTGAATCGGGAGGAACAGAAGATTGCGCTCGGTATGCGGCAGACGGAAGTCAATCCATGGGATGGCGTCCGGGAGCGGTATCCCATCGGGGCGCGGATCACGGGGCAGGTGCGCAACCTCACATCCTACGGGGCCTTTGTGGAGCTGGAAGACGGCATTGATGGGATGGTGCATGTGTCCGATATGTCGTGGACGCGGAAGATCAACCATCCGTCGGAAGTGCTGAAGAAGGGCGATACGGTCGAGGCTGTGGTGCTGGAGGTGGACCCGGAGAACCAGCGGATCAGTTTGGGGCTGAAGCAGGCGCAGGAGGATCCGTGGGCGTCCATATCCAGCCGGTACCGGGTCGGACAAATGGTGAGCGGCAAGGTGTCCAAGCTGGCGTCGTTTGGGGCGTTTGTGAGCATTGAAGAGGGGATTGACGGCCTGGTGCACATATCGCAGATCAGTGACGATCGGGTCGAAAAGGTCAAGGACGTCCTGAAAGTGGGCGACGAGATTCAGGCCCGCATCGTGCGAATTGACCCTGTGGAGCGGAAGATCGGGCTCAGCATCAAGGCGGCCGGTGTGCCGGATGAGGAGTTCGAGGTCAAGGAGGAGATGCTCGAAGGGTTGCGCCCCGGCGAAGACTTGGTGGATCTGGCGGGCGCCTTTGATGCAGCCTTCAGCCAAACGCAGAAGGAAGAGGAGTGGCATCCCGGGGACCGATCAGGAAAAGATCGGGAATCGCCTCGGAAGTAGAAGCGCCGTTCAGAGCCGGCCTTTTGTGACGAGGCGCTCGCCCCGTGCGGAGCGCCTCGTTTTTCTCGGGGCGCCCAGGAGGCTGGGGCACACGTCATGGCTACGGTGATAGACACATTGCAGGAGCGGGGGTTGTTTGAGGCGGTCACCAGCCCGGATATCGGCCGCCTTGTGGAAAACCCCGCGGCCGTTTACGCCGGGTTCGACCCGAGCGCCAGCAGCCTGCAGATCGGCAACTATGTCACAATCATGGGGCTGGCGCATTTTCAGCGCGCCGGGCACAAGGTGGTGGCATTGGTGGGCGGGGCGACGGGATTGATCGGCGATCCTTCGGGCAAGACGAACGAGCGGCCCATGCTTTCAGCGGAAGAGGTGGAGCAAAACCTCGAGGGGATCCGCGAAAACCTGAGTCGTTTCCTGGATCTGAACGACAAACAGGCGCCGGCGGTGATTGTGAACAATCACGACTGGATGAAGCGTTTCACGTTCGTGGAATTCCTGCGTGACGTGGGCAAGCACTTTCGGGTGGGTGCCATGTTGGCGAAGGAAAGCGTGCGAGCGCGCATGGAAGGAGATCGAGGAATGAGCTACGCTGAATTCAGCTATCAGCTCATCCAAGCGTACGATTTTCTCCACTTGTACGATACGGAAGGATGCCGCATTCAAATTGGCGGATCGGATCAGTGGGGCAATATCACGGCCGGCACAGACCTAATCCGCAAACTGCGCGGCGTGGAGGCTTACGGGCTGACGTTTCCCATTCTGTGCGATTCGACAGGGCGCAAGTTTGGCAAAAGCGAAGGCAATGCGGTTTACCTCGACCGGCGGCGCACCTCGTATTATCAGTTCTACCAGTATTTCCTGCGCACGGCGGACGCCGACGTCATCCGATACCTGCGCGTGCTGACGTTTGTGCCGATGGACGAGATTGCGGCAATGGAAGAGGCCATGCAATCGGCGCCGGAGGAACGGATCGCGCAGAAGAGACTGGCGGAAGAACTGACGCGGGCGGTCCACGGAACGGAAGGACTGACCATCGCACGGCGCGCCAGCGAAGTGCTTTTCGGCGGCACGTTGTCGGGTTTGCGGGTCGACGATCTGCTGGAGATTTTTGCCGACGTGCCTTCCGTCGAAAAACGGCTGGACGAAGTGCGAGGTCGCCCGTTGGTGGATGTGGCTTGCGCCGCGGGATTGTGCCGGAGCAAAGGGGAGGTCCGGCGGCTGATGGCGGACGGCGGCTTCTACGTCAACAACCAGCGCGTGACGGAACACTCGGCCACGGTGAACGACGATATGCTGATCGAGGGGCGGATGGTCGTCTTGCGGTCCGGCCGGCGCCACTTTCTGCTGGTCCGAATCGTGTAGCGAGTGCATCTGGCCCTGTCGCGAGCGCCTTTTTGCGCCGGTGTCCTGGCGGTATGAATGGGGAATGGATTGTCATTCGCGGCGCGCGGGAGCACAACCTGCGAAACATCACGGTGCGGCTGCCGCGGAACGCGCTGACGGTCATTACCGGCGTCAGCGGCTCGGGCAAATCCTCGCTGGCCTTTGACACGCTGTTTGCAGAAGGGCAGCGGCGGTATGTGGAAAGTCTTTCAGCCTATGCCCGGCAGTTTCTGGACCAGATGCCCAAGCCCGACGTGGATGCGGTGGAGGGGCTTTCGCCTGCCATTGCCATCGAGCAGCGAACGGCGGGCTCCAATCCTCGTTCATTGGTGGCCACCGCCACGGAAATCCACGATTACTTGCGGCTGCTGTTCGTCCACATTGGCCGGCCGCATTGTCCATCCTGCGGACGCGAAGTGGCGGCGCAAAGCGCAGCGGAAATCGTCGAGCGGATTCTGGCCGGTCCCGCGGGCGCGCGGGTGCTGATTGTGGCCCCATTGGCGATTCCCGCAAAAGGTCGGTTGGAAGCGGTGTTCGAGGCGGTGAGAAAACGGGGGTTCACCCGGCTGCGCGTGGACGGAACGGTGTATGAGGCCGATCAACCGCCCCCTGTGGAGACGGCCAAGGGACACCGGGTGGAAGTCGTTGTGGACCGGCTTGTATTGAAGCCGGATGTCCGATCGAGACTGACGGATTCCGTGGAGTTGGCGTTGCGAGAGGGCGGCGGTTTCGTCACCGTCGCGGTTGAGGCGCCGGGCGCGGGCGACGGCACGGAAACGACGCATTCCGAGCACTGCGCCTGCCTGGCATGCGGTATTCATTTCGAGCGGCTGCGGCCGCAGCACTTTTCTTTCAACAGTCCGCATGGGGCATGCCCGGGATGCGGGGGGCTGGGATCGAGACTGGAATTCGACGAAGAGCTTGTGGTGCCGAACCCGGCGTTGTCTTTGGACGCGGGGGCCGTGAAGGCATGGCGTCGTGGGGGGCGCAGGCTGATCCTGTACTACAAAGGGTTGCTGCGGGCGTTGGCGAAACATTACGGCTTCTCGCTTGAGACGCCATGGAAAGACCTGCCGGCTCGCATTCGCCAGATATTGCTGATGGGGTCGGGCCCCGTGGAGATTGAATTCGGATATTGGCGTGGGGGCGTATATCGGCGCCATCGGCGTCCCTTCGAGGGGATTTTGCCCAACCTGGAACGCAGGTATCGTGAAACGGAAAGCGAGTTGACGCGCCAAGGGTTGCGGCGATTCATGACGCGAAAGCCCTGCGCCGCATGTCGTGGCGATCGGTTGCGTCCTGAGAGTCTGGCTTGCACTATCCAGGGGCGCTCGATCGCCGACGTCACGCGCCAGTCCGTGGCAGAAGCGCTGGCGTTTGTGCGATCCCTCACTTTCACGGAGCGCGAAGAGGCGATGGCCGGCAGCCTGCGACGCGAGATCGAGCAGCGGCTTCTATTTCTGGCGGGTGTCGGTTTGGACTATCTTACGCTCGACCGGGAGAGCGGAACCCTGTCCGGAGGCGAGTCGCAGCGCATTCGTCTGGCGACGCAGATTGGCGCGAGGCTGGTCGGCGTGCTGTACGTGCTGGATGAACCGAGCATCGGCCTGCATCATCGAGACAATGCGCGGTTGCTGCGGACCCTGCAGCAACTGCGCGATGCGGGCAATACGGTTGTTGTGGTGGAACACGATGAGGCGGCCATTCGAGCGGCTGACTATGTCGTGGACCTTGGGCCGGGCGCGGGACGCGAAGGCGGCGAAGTGGTGTTTCAGGGGCCGCCGCCGGATTTAGCGGGTCATCCGGTTTCGTTGACGGCCCGGTACCTGGACGGGCGCAGCACGATAGCCGTTCCGCGCGCTCGCAAACCCGTGGGCCAGGAGTGGCTCCGCATAGAGGGGGCGTCTGAGCACAACCTCAAAGACGAGAACGTGGCGGTGCCGCTGGGGTTGTTCGTTTGCGTAACGGGCGTATCGGGCAGCGGGAAGAGCACGCTGGTGGATGTGATTTTGCGGCGCGAGTTGTTTCGTCGGCTGCATGGCAGCACCGAGCCTCCGGGACGTCATCGCCGGTTGACCGGTTGGGAGGCGTTGGATGCGGCCGTGGTGATTGACCAGTCGCCGATCGGGCGCACCCCGCGCAGCAACCCCGCCACATACACCGGCGCCTTTGGCGTGATTCGGGAGTTGTTTGCGTCGCTTCCCGCCGCGAAAGTCAAAGGCTACGGACCTGGTCGGTTCAGTTTCAATGTGAAAGGCGGCCGATGCGAAAGGTGCAAAGGCGACGGAGTGCTGCGGCTGGAGATGCACTTCTTGCCGGACGTCTATGTGACGTGCGAGCAATGTCGCGGCCACCGATACAACCCTGAGACACTGGAGGTGCGCTATGCCGGACGAAACATCGCCGAGACGCTGACCATGACGGTGGATGAGGCGCTGGAGTTTTTCCGCAACGTGCCGGCGCTGGCGCGCAAACTCGGTGTGCTCTCAAAGGTGGGGTTGGGATATGTGCAGTTGGGGCAGCCGGCCACGACGCTCTCCGGTGGCGAAGCGCAGCGCATGAAGCTGGCGACGGAGCTGGCGCGTCCGGCGGGCCGGCGAACTATTTATCTGCTCGATGAGCCGACCACAGGGCTCCATTTTGCGGACGTCGAGCGGCTGCTTCTAGTGCTGGAAGAACTTCGCGAGGCAGGGCACACTGTGCTCGTGGTGGAACATAATCTCGACGTGATCAAGAGGGCGGACTACATTATAGATTTGGGCCCGGAGGGAGGCGTTGGCGGCGGGCGCGTGGTGGCTTGCGGAACGCCGGAAAAGGTGGCCGCTTCGCCCGCATCCCATACCGGCGCCGCGCTCCGGAGTGTGTTGGGCTGTTGAAATGAGGAGGGTGATTTTCAGCCGGTCTGCGCTGGCCCGGCCGGCGCGCTTGCTGGCCGCTGTTGGCTGCTGCCTGACGGTGGTGGTCAGCGCGGCGGATCGGGCGTCGGAACCGAGAACGCCGGAGTTGGTGGCGGCTCAAGCGGCGTTGGAGGACGGCTTGGACGATGTGGCGCGGCGCCAATTGGAGCCGATTCTGGCCGATGGCCAGAAACCGACGGCCGAGCGGCGCGCGGCGGCATTGCTCATGGCCCGCGCTTTGTTTCAAGGCGGGCGTCATGGGGAAGTCTTGGAATGTTTACGGCGACATGAGGCGCTTTTTGAAACCCCTTCCGATCGCGCAGCGGCCGGCTTTTGGCGCGCAGCGGCACAGTTGGAGATGAACGAGACGGAGGCAGCCCTGGCCGAACTGGCGACTCATGATGGGGCCATGGGGCCGGAATATGCCTTGGAGGCGCAGCGGTTGCGGGCGCGGTGCTGGCTGAAAGCCGGACGGCCGCAGGAAGCATCCCAGTGGTTCGAGAAGGTGGATGAGGCGCTGGGGGGGGGAACCGCCGCAGCCCACAATCGGCTGGAATGGGGAAAAGCTTTGCTGGTCGCGGGGCGGGCGAGAGAGGCGATCGGCGTCCTCGAGCGGGCGCTTGCCGCGTCGGCCGGCGATGTGGATGCGCGTCAACAGGCACAGTACTGGATGGCTCAATCGCTGGCGGCGGACGGCCAATGGGACAAGGCATGGAATCTTTTCAACATTCTGGCCAACGATCCTTCGGCAAGGCCTGACCGTCGCATGGAGGCCTGGTTGGCCGTGGCCTCCTTGAGCGAGAGCCGCACCAACTGGCCAGCGGCGCTGGCGGCAGTGACGGCGGCGCTGGGGACGGCGCCCACCGCGGAGGCCAGCAATCGCTGCAATATCGCGCGAGGGCGTTTGCTGCTCATGCTGGATCGGTTGGACGAAGGCGTGGCGGTGGCCGGCGACGTTCTGGCGGCCGCCTCGCGCGACCCAGCCGCCGGCGCGTTGCAACTGCTGGCCGGGCGGAAGCTGCTGGAACAGAAGAAATACGAGGCGGCGCTCGAAGCGTATGAAAGATATGGCGAGGCCTTCACCAACCGGACGGGACAGTTCGAAGCGTGGCTGGGGCGCGGAACAGCCTTGTGGCACTTGAACCAGCATGCGGAGGCGGCGGATGCGTTCGAACAGGCGGCGGGTTTTCTGACCAATGGTTTCGACCGCGTCGCGTGTCTGTTGAAGGCCGCCGACGCGAGTTTTGCCGGTGGCCAATACCGGCGAGCAGGTGCGCTCTACGCTCAAGCTCTGGGCGAAGCCCCCGAAGAAGACTTCACGCCCAATGCGCTCTTTCAGTTGGCGGAGAGCCTTCATCGGGCGGGGGAGGAAGCGGACGCGGACGCCCGGTTTCGCGAAATCGCTAGGAAGTATTCGGGACATCCGTTTGCGGAACGAGCCTTGTTCCGTCTGGCTGAAATCCGAGAGGAGCAGGGACGCATGACCGAGGCCGTCGAAGGGTACGAACAGGTGATGGCCATCTACACCAACGGCGCGCTGTTCGTCACCGCGCTGCACCGGCGGGGCCTGATCCGGTACCGGTTGTTCGATTTCGAGGGGGCGCTCGGGGATTTTGACGGGGTGATCGAACGGGCTGGCGAGGCGCCCCCCGCTCCGCAGGCGTATTTCATGCGCGGATGGTGTCTTTACATGATGGGGCGCGACGAGGAGGCGGCAAAGGTGTGCCGCTCGTTTGTGAAACGGTTTCCGGATTCGGAATGGAGTCCAGGCGTTCAGTTCTGGTTGGGCGAATATGCCTGGAATCATGGCGCGTATGAAGAAGCGGAGCAGCAGTTTCGCGCGGTGGCGAACGATCATGCGTCCGATGGCCTGGCTGATCGGGCTTTGCTGTGGGCCGGGCGGGCGGCGGCAAAACAGCGGAACTACCTGGGCGCCATCGAGTATGTCCGCCAGTTGGCGGAGCGATATCCGGCCAGCCCCCTGCTGGTGGAGGCCCGTTTGTTTCAGGGAGACGCGTTGAGCGAATTGGGCGAATTCTCCGGCGCGATTCTGGTATTCGATGAAATCATTCGCCGCTACCCGGACAGCGAGTTGGTGACGGCCGCATGGCTTCGCAAGGGGGATTGCCTTTTCACATTGGGCGCGGATCATCCTGCGCGTTATGAAGAAGCGATGGCGGCCTACCGGGCGGCGCTCGCGGTTTCCGCGCCCCCGTTGGAGGTTCGCCTGCAGGCTGAGTACAAGATCGGGCGTTGTTTGGAGAAATTGGGTCGGACGGAAGAGGCGTTGGCGCAGTACTATGGACAGGTCGTGGGCCGGTATCTAGAGGCGGACGCTCCGGCGCCCGTGGCCTCCATCTGGTTTACCCGTGCGGCTTTTGGCGCCGCGGATATTCTGGAGGGACAGAAGGAATGGCGCAAGGCCACGCAAGTGCTGGAGCGCGTGGTGCAGGCCAACGTCAGCGCGGCCCGAGAGGCGGAAGAGCGAATCAACCGAATTCGCGCGGAGCGGTGGACGCTTTTCTGACGCGATCGTTCAGCGGGAAGGAGTTCCATGACGCAAATAGTGCAGGAAGGCGGGCCGGTCACCTGGGTGATACTGGCGGGAGGCGTCTTGGCTTTGTCCGTTTTTCTGGAGCGCATACTGCATTTGCATCGCGCCCGCATCAAGTCCGAGGATTTTCTGCGGGGCATTCGGAACAACCTGCAGCGGGGCAACGTGGGGGAGGCGGTAACGATTTGTGACGAAACGCCGGGCCCTGTGGCGCATGTCGTGAAGACCGCCATCATGAATCGGGCGGGCGGGCGCGATGCCGTGCGCGCCGCGGTGGACAATGCCGGACGGGCGGAAATCGCGCGCATGGAGCGGCGCTTGGCCGTGATTTCGACCGTGGCGCAAACGGCGCCACTGGCGGGGCTGTTCGGCACAGTGCTTGGACTGATGGAGAGCGTGCTGGCGATGAAACAACAGGCGCCGCTCATTCAATCATTCGACGTGGCCGACGGGTTGCTCAAGGCGTTGACGGCAACAGCGGCGGGGTTGGCCGTGGCGATACCCGCGCAAGTGGCTTTCAACGTTCTGGTGGGCCGCGTGGAGAAAATCGTGCTCGATATGGAGCGTGCGGCGTCCGACATCATTGAATTTTTGAACAGGACGCCCCCACCGGCCATGGCCCCCGAGGAGTCGCGCGCGCCATGAACACGGAAGCGCGGTTTGCTGCCTGGGGGCGAAGGAGGTTGGAAGGCCGGGCGAATCAGCGCATCGGGCGGGTGCTGATGGGCGTTGCGCCGTGGGTCAATGTGGCGCTGTTGATTGTGATGTATTTGCAGCTTTCGGCACCGTATGTACTGCAACCCGGTGTGCATGTCCGGCTTCCGGAATCTCCGTTTGTTGCTGGGGCGAGATACGGGTTGAACCTGGTGGTGCTGGCAGGGGACGCGACCGGGGGGGAAATTGTCTTTTTTGACGACCAGCGCTATCTGATCGCGGACGCGGGGCAAGCGGATACTCTTCGAGTGGCGCTAGCAGGGGCCGCGCGGCGGAAAGCGGGTTTTCCGCTGGTTGTCGAGGCGGACGAAGCGGTGCGACACGGGACCATCATCCGGTTGTATGACATGGCGGCGGATGCCGGGGTGCGGGAAATCAACATGGCCACGCGGCCGCCGCGGTAAAACAGATGATCGACATAAGAACAACAAGTCACGTCAAGCCGCTGAAGCTTCGTAATCTTGGGTTGTCGCTGATGCTGGCGCTGGCCGGGTGGGTGGCGCCGTGGGCACTATGGGCATCGCGGCCGGCGCCGGCGCCGCGCCGGATTCGCGGGCCGGCGCCCGAGATATCCTATGTCCGGCGGACCGCCGGAATGGAAACGGCGGTTTGGTCTCCGGTCTTGATCTCGCTGCCGGACCGACTGGGGCTTGGGATGGCCCGACATGGCGAGGAACGCCCGCTTCAGGGGCCGCTGCGGGCTCCGGCCATCCCGCCGGCCTATGCTGCGCCAAGCTGGCCATTGGCGGTGGGCGGTGCCCCCTTCGATGGCGGCTCGTTGTTTGCGCCGGTGTCGCCCGGGCGGGAAACGTACAGGCCGCGTCATCTCGGACGGCTGCTTGTGCCACGCCCGGCGGCGGCACAGCGTCCGGTGGTCGTTGTGGTTGCACCCGCCCTGCAGGCCGCGGAACTCGTGTTTCCAGACCTGACCGATGTCTTGAGCACCAATGTCTCCGTGCCGCGCTCAGCGGTGTCCGTGAATGTCATCCTGGGATCGGACGGCCACGTGCAGCACGCTTTATTGGAGACGGGGTCCGAAAACGCGGAACTGGATGGACGGGTGCTCCGGGCCGTGCGGCGCGGGACCGCCGCCAGGGGGACGAGCGCGAGCGGCCTGGTGCAGGTGTTCTTTCCGATGCCGCGGGAGGCAGATGGGAACCGTTCGGATCGAGGATGACAGGGTGGCGGAGGCAAAGAGGAGCTTGGGATGATCGACATCAAGGTAGTGAAATGGACGCCGGATGAAAGCCCGGGGGCGGTGACCGCCTTTCTAAAGCGCCCCGCATTCGATGCGGCGGCAGAGGCGACGGCGCGCGAGGTGCTGGAGGATGTCCGGCTGAACGGCGATGCGGCGGTGGTGAAGCATTCGCAGGCGTTCGATGGCGTGACGCTCAAGCCGACGCAGTTTCGTGTGACGGCGGAGGATTTCGCCCAGGCTCGGGAGTCCATGGAGGCGGATGTGCGGGCCGCAATTCGCGAAACCCACAAACGCGTTATGGCTTTCGCCCGAGCGGGAATGCGAAAGGACTGGACCATGTTCACGCCGAAGGGTGGAACCATGGGCGAACAGTTTTCGCCGCTGGACCGGGTGGGAATCTATGTCCCCGGCGGGGCGGCGCCGCTCGTGTCGTCTGTCTTGATGACGGTGACGCTGGCCAAAGTGGCTGGCGTTCCGGAGATCGTGGTATGCACGCCTTGCGACAAGCAGCGGCGGATTAACCCCTGCCTGCTTTTCGCGCTGGAAACTGCCGGCGCCACGGAGACGTACCGGGTGGGGGGGATACAGGCCATCGGTTTGATGGCCTATGGCACCAAGACCGTGTCTCGCGTGCAGAAAATCGTGGGCCCCGGCGGCACGTACGTCACCGCCGCCAAGCGGCTGGTCTATGGCGACGTGGCGCTCGATCTCGTGGCGGGACCGAGCGAGATTGCGATTTTGGCCGACGAAACGGCGCAGGCAAGGTGGGTGGCGGCCGATTTGCTTTCGCAGGCCGAACACGGAACAGGTTTCGAGAAAATCCTTCTGGTGACGACCTGCATGCCGCTGGCAGTCAGTGTGCGCTCCGAACTGGAGCGTCAGGCGGACAAGTTGAGCCGCCGGCAGGCGGTCGAAAAGGTGCTGGAGAAGGGCGCGCTGATCGTGCATGTCAACACGCTGGACCACGGCATGGAATTGTGCAACCGGTTTGCCCCGGAGCACCTCGAAATTCATGTTCGGGAGCCGCGCATCTGGCTGCGCAAGGTGCGGGCGGCGGGGGCGGTTTTCATCGGCGCATGGACGCCTGAAGCGGCGGGCGATTTCGTGGCGGGGCCAAGCCATGTGCTGCCGACCGGCGGGACGGCCGTTATGTTCTCGGGATTGACCGTGGACGACTTTCGGCGGCGGTCGAGCTTCATGGCCTTCACGCGGGCAGATCTACAGGAGACGCTGCCCATCATTGAGGCCTTTGGTCGTGTGGAAGGACTGGACGCTCATGCGCGGTCGGCGCGCATTCGATTCGAGGACGCATGAAAGAACGGGTCTGCGAGCGAGTGCGTCGATTGGCGGCGTATGTGCCCGGCGAACAGCCGCGCGAGCCGGGGCTGGTCAAGCTGAACACCAACGAGAACCCCTATCCTCCATCGCCGCTGGCGGTGGAAGCAGGACAGCGGATCGAGCCGGCGGAATTGCGCCGCTATCCTGATCCGCTGAACAGCGAGGTGCGTCGCGCCGTGGCGGAGATCCATGGCGTAGCGGAGGAACAAGTGTTTGCGGGGAACGGCTCCGATGAGATTCTCGCCCTTTGTTCTCGCGCCTTCGTGGAAGATGGGGGCCGCATCGGTTATCTGGAGCCGTCCTATTCGCTGTATCCCGTGCTGGCGGCGATCCGGGGGGTGGAGACGGTGCCCGTATCCCTCGACGAGCGCTTTGACTGGAACGGCGACGCCCCGGACGCCGATCTTTTTTTTCTGACCACCCCGCATGCGCCGACAGGGCGTTGTTGGCCCGTGGAAGCGGTGAGCGGTTTTTGCCGGCGCTTTGACGGTGTGGTGGTGCTGGATGAGGCGTATGCCGAGTTTGCGCCGACCGACGGTCTTGCACTGGCCCGCGGACGGCCCAATGTCCTGGTTGTGCGGACGCTCTCGAAAGCGTATGCCCTTGCGGGGCTAAGGGTGGGCTATGCGATGGGCGCGCCGGAATTGATCGCCGCGTTGTTCAAGATCAAAGATTCCTACAATCTGGACCGGTTCAGCCAGCGGGTGGCCGCGGCGGCTCTACGGGATCAGGCGCACATGCGGGCCAATGTGGCGAAGATACGCGCTACCCGCGAGCGACTGGCCGGACGTCTGCGGGAGATGGGGTTTGAGGTGCATCCATCGGAGACCAATTTTCTTTGGGTGCGTCCATCCGGCATCACGGCGGTCGGACTGCTGCAGGCGTTGCGAAAAGAGGGGGTGCTGGTTCGTTGGTTCTCCGGGGCCCGCACGGAGGCTTATCTTCGCATTACGATCGGCACCGACGCGGAAATCGACCGCCTGCTTGCGGCCTTGCATTACGTCTTGGACACAAGAGCCTGAGGGCGGGAGCCGGCGGGTTTAGAAAGGAGAAAAGGCGATGCAGGCACGAAAAGTGCGTTGCGAAAGGAAAACGAAGGAAACCGGAATTTCCGTGGACCTGAATCTGGACGGAACTGGGGCGTCCCGCGTTCGAACGGGCATTCCTTTCCTCGATCACATGCTGACATTGCTGGCCAAGCATGCAGGGATGGATCTTCGGTTGACGGCCAAAGGCGATCTTGAGGTGGACGATCACCATACCGTGGAGGACACGGGGTTGGTGCTGGGACAGGCGCTGGACGAGGCGCTGGGCGATCGCCGTGGCATTGCCCGATATGGCTGGGCCCTGGTTCCCATGGATGATGCGTTGAGCGAAGTAGCGGTGGATTTGGGCGGACGCCCGTATCTTGTGCTGCAGACGACCATTCGCCCAAGGGTGGTTCGCGGCTTTGATCTGCAACTAGTGGAGGAATTTCTGCGTGCCTTTTGCACGAAAGGTCGAATGAATTTGCATGTTATCCAGCGGTACGGCCGGGACGCGCACCACGTGTACGAGTCCATTTTCAAAGCGCTGGCCTGTGCGCTGAAAATGTCCTGTGCCCGGGATGCGCGTCTTCGCGGCGTCCCATCGAGCAAGGGGCAGTTGTAGAAGGCCTGAAGCGCGGCCGGAGCGTCCTTGGGACTCCGAGCGCCAAGCGCGCCGGAGGAATAGCCACGCCATGAGCCATTCCTTTCGTATTCCGATTCACGGCCTGTCGTTCTCCGACCTGGAGCAGGCGGTGAAGGAGATGGGCGAGCCGCCATATCGGGCGGCGCAAATCTGGCAATGGGTGTATGCCCACTGGGCCGGCGAGTGGTCTGAAATGACAAACTTGCCGTCGGGGTTCAGGATGCGGCTGGCCGACCGATTTGGCCTGTCGCCCTTACGGCTGATGGAGACCGAGGGGGCGGAAGGTGAAACACGCAAGCTGCTCTTCGGGCTGGAGGACGGCGAGCGCATTGAGTCGGTGATTATTCCGTTGAAAGCGGCAGTGACTCGCGGGGCTAGAGAAGAGGGACGGAGGTGGAACACCGTTTGTGTTTCAAGCCAGGTTGGCTGCCGCTATGCTTGCGCTTTTTGCGCGAGCGGGCAGGCCGGTTTTGTGCGGAATCTGTTTGGGGCGGAAATCGTTGCCCAGGTGGTCGCCGCGGCGCGGGTGCTCTCGGCCGTGCCCGAACGGATTGTGATGATGGGAATCGGCGAGCCGCTGGACAACTATGAGGAAGTGTTGCGCGCGATTCGGATTATAAACGATCCGCGGGGACTGGCCATTGGGGCCCGTCACATCACCATCAGCACCTGCGGAATCGTTCCCGGCATCGAACGGTTGTCGAAGGAAGGCCTGCAGGTGGAATTATCCGTGTCGCTTCATGCACCGGATGACGCGCTGCGGTCCCGCTTGATGCCTGTGAACCGGCGATATCCGCTTGGCATGTTGCTCGAGGCGTGCCGCCGCTACGATGAAGCCACCGGCCGAATAATCACGTTCGAGTACACCTTGATTGCCGGGGTGAACGATGCGCCGGCGCAGGCGGCGAAATTGGTCCGCCTGATTCGGCCTTTGAGGGGCCGAGTTAATCTCATTCCATTGAGCGATGTGGCCGGATTTGGGGGGCGACCCACATCCAGGACGGCCGTGGCCGCGTTTGCGGAGGCGCTCAAGCGGGGGGGCGTCCATGTGACGTTGCGGGCTTCCAAGGGCGCCCGTCTTCGCGCCGCTTGTGGACAACTGCGAATCCGCCGTTCAACCGCCGGAACAGACCATGGGCCAAAACATTCGGGGACAGACCATGGCGAAGCGTGACGCCGGGACGGTTTCCGAGCGCGGACTGGCGGCCGAAATCCTTGGACACTGGCTCGGCACGGGCGCGTTTCCCGATCGATTGCTCGGGCCGAGCTTTCCGCATCGGGGATTTGTCATGGAGGTTGTCTACGGAGCGGTGAAGTATTGTCGTGCGCTTGACTGGATCATCGCATGCATCGCGCCCCGGCGGCCGGACGACGTGCTGCACGGCCTTCTGCTGGCGGCGCTTTATGAGCTGTTTTACATGCGGGCGGGGCCTCCTTATGCGGTTGTGCACGAATCCGTTGACTTGGCAAAAGCGATGGGCTCTGGGGCAAGAGCCGCTTTCGTGAACGCGGTGCTGCGGACCACGTTACGGGAAGCGGAGACACTTCGCCATAAACTGGCTCTGCAACCATTGGGCGTGCGCAAGTCGCATCCCGAGACGCTGCTCCAGCGCTGGCACAGGCTTTTTGGGGCGGAGCAGACGGAAGCCTTGTGCCGATGGAACAACCAGCCAGCCGAGGTGATTGTGCGCATCAACCGCCACCGGACTTCAGTGGATGATTTTGTGGCGCGATTGGCAACGGAAGGCATTGGCGCAAAAAGGCATCCCTTTGCGCCGAACCGCATGGTGGTGCTGCCGCGCGGCGTCGCTGTGGATAAGGTGCCGGGATACAAGGAAGGCATGTTCTTTGTTCAAGATCCCTCCACGCTGTTGGCGGTCGATCTGCTGGCGCCGGAGCCGGGCGAGCGGCTGCTCGATGCGTGCGCCGCACCTGGCGGAAAGGCGGTTGCGGTTGCGGAGCAGATGGAAGGGCGGGGCGAACTGGTGGCGGCCGATCTACATGAGGATCGCCTCGGACTGCTTCGGGACAACGCGCGACGGGCGGGGCTGAAGAACTTGGTTGTCGTGCAAGCCGACGCCAGGCGCCGGGACGCAGCGAGTCTCCTCGACGAAGGGAGGCTGTTTGACGGGATTTTGCTCGATGTGCCCTGCACAAACACCGGGGTCTTGCGACGCCGTCCGGACGCGCGCTGGCGATTTGCGGCGGCCCGGTTGCGGCAGATGACAGAGCAGCAAAGGGCGTTTCTAGACGCGGCGGCTCCGCGGCTTAGAGCGGGGGGACGGCTGGTCTACAGCACATGCAGTCTTGAAGAAGAGGAAAACCAACAGATGGTGCGCGCTTGGCTGGCGGGGCACGCCGACTTTATGCTGGAGGAGGAGCGGTGCACGTTTCCGCCGTCGGACGGGGTGGACGGGGCCTATGCGGTACGGCTGCGGAAGCGCCGCGGCTGATTAATCTTTTCTTTTGAGTTGGACTGGGGTACAGCGCGGTTTCTGTTGCGGACCAAGGGTTGGGGTATGCACGATGACATCGGGTCGGAGTTCCACAGCGCGTGAAGCAGCCGAAAGCCTGCGCCATTCTCTGCGCCTGGTCGTGCTGGGATGGATCTTTGGCTCCGTCTGGCTCCACCTAACCAGTGGGGCTGTTCTGACACGGTACGCGCAGTGGATGGAAATGCCGAAGTTCGCGTTTGGGCTTATGGCGGGACTGATCTCCGCCGCGTCCTTGATACAGTTGCCCGCCAGCTACTTTCTTGAACGCTATGGGCACAGGAAAGTGTTTTTTATTCTGTCGGGCTGCATCCACCGGCTGTTGTGGGCGGTCATCGGGTTGATTCCATGGGTGCTGCCACAAGTCTATTGGTGGACCGGCCTTGTGGTGATGCTGTTCGCCACCTCTTTGCTTGGGCAGATGGCGGGGCCAGGTTGGGTGTCGTGGATGGCCGACCTGGTTCCGCCGGGGATTCGCGGAAGGTATTTTTCCCGCCGCACGCAGATTGGGCAGATGGTCGGTTTGGTGGTCACAATGGCCGCGGGCTGGCTGCTGGACTGGAGGGCGGGGGACGGGGTGGGCATGCGTTTGCCGCGGATGATATCCGCTTTGCTGATCATCGGATCGGTATTTGGCGTGGCCGATTTTCTTTGTTTCACGCGGGTGCCCGCCGTGGAGCGGCGGCGTCCGGATCCGGAAGTGAACCTCTGGCGACTGATCCGGCAACCGCTGCAGGACCGAAGCTTTCGCCTTTTCCTTTGCTATGTCGGCTCCTTGACTTTTTCCGTGACGTTCACAGGGCCGTACATCTGGTTGTACCTGTTCGACGTGGCGCACGTGAGCAACATGCAGGCCAATCTGCTGGTGGTAGTTGGCCCTATGGTTGCGGGGATGCTGGCTTTTCCTCTGTGGGGCCGTTTGCTGGACCGTTTTGGCCGTCGGCCGGTCTTGAAGATCGCCCTCATCATGGTTCTTCATGGTGCGGTGCCATGGATGTTTATGACGAGGGAACATTGGGTTGGACCCTTTCTTGTGGCCATGCTGGCTTCGTTTGCATGGCCGGGCGTGGAGCTAGCGAATTTCAACATGTTGCTTGGGATGAGCGAATCGCTCGGGTCCAGGCGATATGGGAGCGCCTGCGCGGCACTCCAGAGCGTGACCGTGGCCGTGATGGGATTCCTTAGCGGCTTGTTCGGGGGGTGGCTGGCGGAGGCCTTGTCGCGATGGCACGGCGACTTGCTGGGCTGGCCGCTGACGTACCATGGCGTGATGTTCTGGCTGTCCATGTTGTTGCGCATGATTCCGCTGGCGTTGGCCCATCGGCTTGAGGATCGCGGGGCGGGCTCAACGCGGGAGGCGCTGCGCTATGCGGGGCAGTTGGTGTTCGTCGGCCTGCAACAGGTGGTGCTGCCGCCGGTACGCCTTTTTGCGCGGGCGGGGCGTTGGACATATAAGCTGCGGGCGGGACGCCAACGGCTAGGACGCTGAGTCGCGTCAAAAGCCGCGCTGGACGAATTGGAGCACGATCGGCCCGAGCAGCACCAGAAACACGGCCGGAAAAATGAAGACCACCAAGGGAAAGATCATTTTCACGGGCGCTTCGTTGGCCATTTTCTCAGCCCGCATGAATCGGCGCATACGGATGAGGTCGGCTTGCAGGCGCAGTGTTTGGCCCAGGCTGACGCCGAGCTCATCGGCTTGAACGAGGGCGTTGACCACGGCTTGCAGGTCCGATTGAGCGGCGCGCCGGGCCATGTCGCGCAACGCGTCCCGTCGCGTGCGTCCGATCTGCACCTCGCGAAAGACTCGAAGCATTTCTTCGCCCAGCGGGTCCATGGTCCGGCGCTCCACAATACGCCGGATGGCGGTCATAAAATCGAGGCCGGCCTCGACGGACAGCGTGAGCAGATCGAGGACAAAGGGCAAGGCGAGCTCCACCTGGCGTTGCCGGGCGCGCGCCGCGCCGCGGAGCCAAAGGCCGGGATAAGCCGCCGCGAAGCCCAAAGCGGCGGCATACAGGAAAACGCCAAGCGCCCCCGCGGCGCCGGGTTTTGCCGCGAGAATCAGCCGGATCAATGCGCAGAGCGCCACACTGGTGGTCCCGCCGACCAGCACCCGCAGGGCCAGGAATTCGCCCGCCGTCAGCAGTCCCTCGTATCCGGCCGCCACTAGGTCGGCCTGAATCCGTTGCCGCAGCCGTTCAAAGCGGGGGTGATCGAAGAATCTGGTCAGATTGGGCGCGAAGGGCAACAGCGAACGGAAGAGCCAGGGTAGGCGCCGCTCCTGCTTACGGCCGTCGGCCAGCGTGACGTAGGTGATCTGCCTGGCGACCCACCCGGCATGCCAGGCGAGGCCGGCAGCGCCCGCCGCCCAAAGGGCGCTCAAGATCCATATCATGTCCGGGGCTCCATATTTGTCAGACCCTGATTCGAATGATGCGACGGATGAGCCAAGCGCCGACCCCTTCCATGACGAGCACAACGACGAGCAGAGACCATCCGGCGCGCGAGGCAAAGAACGCGTTCATCAGCGGAGGATCCAGAACGGCCATCACCATCAACAGAAAGAGAGGAATGGCACCCACGATGATGCCTTGCAAGCGGCCCTGCGCGGTCAAGGCGCGAACTCGTTCTTCGATGCGGAGCCGCTCACGCACGGTCATGGCAATCCGGTCAAAGATCTCGGTCAAATTGCCGCCGGTCTGACGGGCCGTTTCGACCGCCAGCACCATCAGCGTCAGGTCTTCGCTGGCGACGCGCTGCTCCATCTGGCGCAAGGCGTCTTCGAAGCGAAGGCCGACGCGGTTCTGTTGAAGGAACACTCCGAATTCCTGGGCGATAGGATTTCGGCCCTCCTTGACGACCGCCTCGAACGCCTGAAGGATGCTGTAGCCTGAACGCAGCGCGTTGCTCATGGTCATGAGGGTGTCCGGCAACTGTTGGTTGAAGCGGCGCAGGCGCCGGGTTCTGGCCAGGCGAAGAGCGAGACGAGGCGCATAGAGGGCGGCCCATGCGGCGGCGGCACCCAGCAACAGGCCGCGAGCCCAGCCGCCGGGGCTTTGGAAATCTCCGAACACCAGAACGGCGACCAGAAAAGCGGCGATCGCGGCCGCGCGAGCGAGCTTCAGAAGTCTGGCGGGGGGGATGAAAAGAAACAGGTCTTCAAATTGGCGGGCCGTATCGGCCAGGTGAACCTGCTCGTAATCCTGCATTTCTTTGCGCACGGCGCTGATCAGGGAAAAAGCAAGTCCGCCGAAACACGTTCCGAAAAGCACGGCGATCAGCAAGGGGTAGAGGGCCATATCATCCTCGTTTAGCGCTGGGATCAAAAACAGCCGGATCGAGCCGGATGCCGCGAGCCGTCATCATTTCGACGAAGGTGGGCACGGAACCGGTCGGCGCGTAGCGCCCGATTACGTGGCCGTCGGGGGCTACGCCGGTTTGAGTGTATTCGAAGAGATCCTGCATGGTGATCGAATCGCCTTCCATGCCGACCAGTTCGGAGATGCGGCTGATCTTCCTGGAGCCGTCGCTGTAGCGGGCGGTGTGAACGATGAGGTGGATGGCGGAGCCGATTTGTTCGCGAATGGCCCGCAGCGGAAGGTCCATGCCGGACATGAGCACCATGGTTTCGAGCCGCGAAATGACGTCGCGGGGCGAATTGGCGTGAACGGTGGTAAGGGATCCCTCATGGCCCGTGTTCATGGCCTGCAACATGTCGAGCGCCTCGCCTCCCCGGCATTCGCCCACAACGATACGGTCAGGTCTCATGCGCAACGCGTTGCGAACCAAGTCCCGGACGGTGATGGCGCCCCGGCCCTCGATGTTGGGAGGGCGCGCTTCCAGCCGAATCACATGCGGCTGCGTCAGGCGCAGCTCGGCAGCGTCCTCGATGGTCACAATCCGCTCGTTTTCGGGGATGAAGGAACTAACCACGTTAAGCAGCGTGGTTTTTCCGGAGCCGGTGCCGCCCGACACTATGATGTTGCGGCGCAGCAGGACGCATGCTTTCAGGAACTCGGCCATCGGCACGCTGAGGGTGTCGAACTCCAGCAGATTGGCGACCGTGAAGGGCTCGCGCGAAAATTTGCGGATCGTCAGGCAGGATCCGACGAGGGAGAGGGGCGGGATGATCGCGTTGACCCGCGAACCGTCAGGCAGGCGCGCATCCACATACGGCTGGCTTTCGTCAATGCGGCGGCCGATGGGCGCCACAATGCGTTCGATGACGGCCCGAACCGACTCGTCGTCGAGAAAGCAGCGATCCGTTCGGTGCAGACGGCCGGCTCGCTCCACGTAGACCTGCTCCGGCCCGTTCACCATGATTTCCGTGATCTCGGGATCGGCCAGCAAGTCTTCGATCGGTCCCAGGCCCATGGCCTCGTCAAACACGTCTTTGGCTAGGGCTTCGGCTGATAGATCGGACGGCAGATCGTCGCGAATGTCGCGGATGATCTGATGGATGGTTTGACGGGCCTTCTGGCGCAGATCGGTTTCGTCAGTGTGGCTTGCCGTCAGGCGCTTGAGGTCCAGCCGTTTCAAGAGCTCATCGTGGATCTGTTTCTTGATCGCCCGCCGCCGCACGTCGGGGGGGCGGGCCGAAGGGGGCCGTGGCGGATCGACATGGCTCCCATTGGCCGGCCCGGGTGATGGAGCCTGTGACTCCAAGGCCAGACTAAAAGGGCCGATACGCACCGGCAAGCCTGGCAACCAAGCCACGCGACCGTTGACCGGTTTTTGACCAAGAAGCACCGAATCGGGATCGGCGAGGTTCTCAAGGACCACGGAGTCAGGCTGCACACTCAATATGACATGGCGCCAGCGAACTGGTGGGGCATCAAGGATGATGTCGTTATCCTTGTCCGCTCCAATGGTAAAAACGCCGGCCTTGAGATGGTACTTCTCCTTCGGTCCGACTGGGCGGGTGACAATGAGTCGTACTCCTTCGGCGTTCATGTCAAAAGCTCACCCATCTGTCTTGTGACGCAGAATCCGCTGACGGTGCTGGTTGATCTGGGGCAGATGGCTTTCCAGTCCGTCGGCGTTGACTTGTGGCAGTTCTTTTTCAAAGCCCGTGTCTTCCGGATGCCGCAAGGCCAAAGTGAGCCGACCTTGCACGTTCTGCGCAAACGTCAGTATTTCAGCCTCGAAGGGCGTGACTTCCAGTGTGATGGTGCTGTATCCGCCGAGTCCGCGTGTCCAAGGGTCCGGTTCCTCGAAATCCTGGCGCGCGAGGCGCTGTCCCGTGGCCAGCACGGTCACATCCTGAAGCAGGGTCATGGTGACCGTCTCCGTGACGCCCGGCTTGCCGCGAGCCGGCAGGGTGAAGGTGCCGAGTATGTCCACACGATCATTCGGCTGGACCAGGCCGCTGACGGCGGCGTCTCCGCCAATGGCGATGGACATGGCGCGAAGGCCCTTTTTGATGATGGGGGACAGACCGGACCGCAATCCCTGCGGCATTTCCACGTGGGACCACCAGAGCGGCTCCTGCCGCTTCAATCCGTATCGGAGCTTCTTGTTGAGCACGAGGTCTACGTCGCGCGGCAGGATAACGTTTTCCCCCACCGCACTCTTGAAGACGGACTTCTGGGCCAGGTCTTCGACTTGAATGGCTGCGCCGGCCGGCAGATCACGGGCGGCCACCACCACCTTGATGCGTTCGGCCCCCGCATAGAGTTTGGCGCGTTCCGACCGAAGGTATTGGTGCGTGAGAAAGAAAGCCGCCAAACCGATGAGGATTGAACCGACGAAAACAAAGTGCTGTTTCATGTGCTTCTCCCGCGACGTCACGGCCTAGGGGGCCAGTGATGTCTCTGTTCGTTTGAACAGTACCGTAACCACATTCGGGGTTCGAGGGCCAGCGGAATCAACCGAGACGATCAGGATGTCCTGCTGGCGCATCCAAAGCCCAACACGAGTCCCAAGGTCGGGACCGGCCGGTGGCCACATTGGTTTCCATCCGTCGGACCGCGCCAGGCGGCCGAAATGATCCAGCAGCCGATGGACCGGCGCTTCCGAGGCCATCACTTTCACGGCGAGATGGCGGTCTGGCATCGCGATGGCGGATAGCTCCCGACATCCCGGGAAAGAGGGCCACGACAATCCCGGGAACGCGGCGCGCGCCATCTGCGGTTCATCCAACGTTTTAAACTCGAAGAGCAGGGTGCCGCCAAAGGGTGACAGACGCATCGCAAAACGACGCAAAGAAGCATCCGACCGGGGCGTCGCCCACGTTGCGTAAGGCCCCGCCGGCCCGACTCGGCGGGCTCCAGCGCCTCGACCATGAAGAACAGACGGATGGGCCACGGCTTGCGTGGGAGGCTCCGGCGTAGCCGTCACAGTGAGCAGGGTGGGGCGACCGTTCACGACCATGCGAGTGGACAACACACGGATGGGGGCGTAGAGACCGGTTGCGCCTGCCCGTGCGCCGGCATCATCAGCGCGGCGGAGGAACACTCTTGCCTGTGCGGCCAAAGGCCACATGACAACAATCAGTGTGCATGCAAGCCGGGCCACGGCCAGCATGATGCTTCGGCCGTGCTTCATTCGATACGGGTCCATGTGAGCCATGCGTCGGCCTCCATACGCAAGGAATCGGCGCGATAGATCAGTTTCCGCATGATGCCGTCCAGCGGAACTGGGTCGGTTTGATGGTGGCCATGCACGAAGCGGAAGAGCCCCAGATGCACGGCAGAATCTTCAAGGTCGGATATGGCGTTGTTCGGGACAGCTAGGCGGAGGGAGGCTGGATGGGCGTGGAACACCACCCCCCGGGCGATGAATGCCGCATCGGCGGGTATGGGCGTGTCGTCGCGGGAATAGGGGCGCCCGTCCGGTCCCCTGCGCCAGTCCGCGACGTATCGAGGGCCCGGCATGCGGAGCCAATAGGCCGCTTGCATTGCGTCGAAGCCGGCCTCGCGGCGCGCGGCCAGCCATGCGCCAGTTTCGGCGCGGGCCAGACGCTGAATGTGAATGGTGGCCGCGATGACAACAAGCAGGGCGACCAGTCCTGCCAGCAGTTCCAGAAGCGCCTGGCCTGCGCGTCGTCCTGTTGTCGGGAGCATGTTCAGTGTCCTCGTCTTGTTCCGCCTCCGTATCCCGGGCCGGGGCCGGGGTGATGGCAGTCGTTGCGGTGTTCGGCCAGCCAGTTGAGACCTTGCTGCCTGAACGTGCTGTTTTCCCAGGTGGCCAACTGAAGGCAGTACCAACAATCGGGAGAAAGGGCCGAGTTGCCGCCTTGCGCGTAAGCCGGGAGGTGTTCGCGGATATGGGTGGTCCAGCCGGGTCGGCTGCCGCTTGCCGGAGCGGTGGAAGCGTCCACAGGGATCAGCCGAACGCTATGGAAGGCGGGCAGGACAAGCTGGTAGCGGTGGGGTGGGGTGGGTCCGTCGAGATGGCCGAAGGGCTTTGCCGCCGCCGTCCACGTGATGGATTTAGCGCCTGCCGCGGGCGTCAAACGGGTTGCAATGGCTTCCACCCGCACGGCCGCGTCGGCGCCGACGTAGTCGTATTGCGGCTTGATCCGACCAACAAAAGGGAATCCGTCGGGAAGCCGTTCGCTCCAGTTGGCCCAGTCGCTCTCCCGGTAGCAGAACCAGTCGGCTGCCGCCTGAAAAACAGCATCCGTCACAGCCGCGCCTGTCGCCTGGCTTGCCATGGCCAGAATGGCGTCATGGTCCTCCGGCGGAAGAAAGGGGGTGCGGACTTTGGTCAGGTGAAGCCCGAACAACTCGGAATTCATCGGCTCCGCTTCGCGCCGGAGCGGAAGTGGAGGCCAATCGCGCCAGTTGCGGTAGGCCCGCAGGAGATCCATGGCGTAATGAAGAAACCAGCACCAGTCGCTTGTGGCGACGGCATCGTAGAACGCGGGGTTCAGAAGAAAGTGGTCGGTGGATGTGAAATCGAAATACCATCGAGCGTTGTCGGCCTCGGCCGCCACGCCCAGCGTGGCGAGGGCATCGAGCATCATGGCGTAGTCGTCCCAGGCCGTGGACGTTGGCGGATCGTTCACGTAAGGGGGGATCGGGAAGCGAATAGGGTATTGGGCGCGGACGACGGCGGCGTGGCGCTGGAGCGTCTGCGTGGCTTCCGGGTTCACGTACAGGCCGTTGTTTTTGGCGGCCTGCTGGGCCGCCAAAAATCCGATCAAGGGCCCCACATAGCAGAGGCGCGCCTGAAGATCGGCGAGAGCGCGAGCGGCGAGGGCGTCGGCTTCGCCTCGCTCGACGGCTTCGCTCCAGGCTGCGACCTGGAGCAGGTTCAGTTCGCCGATCAGGTTCAACGTGATGCCCTGCCAGCGGGCCGCGGCGAGGGCCGCGGCATCGCCGGCATTGCGGGCGCGCAACTTGACCGCGAGGATTTTGTGAAGATCAAAACTCCACAGCGCAGCCAGCGCAAGCAGAAACAGCACCAGCGTCATGAAAATCAAGACCTGGCCCACGCGATGGCGACGCTGATGAGTCCTATTCAAGGTAGAGGGGAGAATGATTGTCCATGGTCACACGGGATTCCAGCCGCAGGGTGTCGCGGGAGGAGAACGCGCGCCAGAAAGGAAAGCGCATTGGGCGCTCATGCCGGAGGGCTACCTGCAAGAGCGTCTCGCCGAATTCGGTCACGATGGGGCGGTGAAAGGTGTCCCACTGTTCGTAGTTCAGGATGCTGCCCAGTTCGCCGTACCGCCGTGCGCCCAGATAGAGAGGTATTCGGGAGTGTTCGATAGCCAGTTGCGGAGCAACGGGCGCCGCGCGGAACGCGAGGTCCATCAAATCGCCCGCGCGGGCCGTCCCCCAAATGGCGGCTCCGGACGCGGGGGGGGGCGGCGGATGCGTGAGACGGCCGGCCGCCGGAATCGAGGCGGCGCGCGCCGTCTTGAACACCATGAAGGGGTTGAACCCGACCGCGTGAGCGCGAGCGGCGGCTGCGGCGGCGTGGTCGAGAATTTCGGCGGCGGCGAAGGCGCGGACAAGTTGCAGAACGCCCATCAGAATCAAACACAACAGCACTACGGCCAGGCAGGACTCGATCAGGGCCTGCCCGGCCCGCAACCGATACGATGTCTTTTTTTTCGGTCGCCGCGATGCATGCGATTTCATGGCGAATCTCCACCCCGCCAAGAGCGTGTGGTGGGGCCGGCGTTCCCGGCGGACAGGGCTTGAATCGTCGGTTGCGATCCGTTCCGTCGGAGAAGCATCAATTGGCGGCGCCGTCGGAATCGAGATCTTTCAGGAACTGTTTGGATTCGGTCTGAAGCGCCTCGGTCTTCTTGCCTGAATCGCCGCCGAGTTCCTCGACAGCCCCGCCGATCTTGGAACGGATGGTGTCGCTGAACACCGCCAGGATTGCGATGGCGGCCAACGCCACCAGGACGACGATGATGATGTACTCGGTCATTGCCTGTCCGCGTTTCTTACGCATGCACCACGTCATGTTTCCTCCTGCCTTGTTCTTCTCATGCCCGCGCTCAAGGGAAGTCGGCCGCGATCAGTTCCAACATGCGCCCCCCCTGTTCCTTAAACGCATAGACGAGCAGGGCCAAGATGGCCGTCGCCGCGAGGAAGACGCCTGTTGCGACGACATATTCCAGCAGCGCCTGACCGTTCGCCCGTGAAATCAAGGAGGTCGGCATTTCTTTCCTCCGGCACTTTGCCATTCCGCACCAACCGCAGTTTCTTGTTATCATAAAGACGCGGTGCATGCTACACATATTGCACACGATACAGGCGGCGAGATCTGGTGGAATAGAGGGGACGGGCGGTCGCCATCGTGGAGGAAGAGCGGGTTGCAATGGCTGGGCAGGGCCAGTTGTGGTGTTGGGTGCAGGCGATCTCGATCGCCTTTTTTCTAGTGTCTGGGCGGGTGAATGGGGATGAGACGGTTCGTGTGTGTGGCCATTGCGGACGCGAAATCGGAGCAACGAACGAGGGTGTCTGCCGGCATTGTGGAGAGAATGCTTCCGTTGGGAATGCGTCAGCGCGCATGACGCCTGAGCCGGAGGCCGACCGGGACTGGCGGGAGGCGATTAGGGAACAGACGGAATCGGCTATCAAAGAACGGCAGAATGGACGGCACTGGGCGGCATGGTTCTTCGCCCGGAACGCGCGGGCGCTGGCGGCGCACCCGGCTTGCGAATCGCTTCGGATGACGGCCGCTGAAGAAATGAAGCTGGCCCGGGAGAGGCTTCCCATCGTTGATCGCGCGTGTTTCGCCTGTGGCGGAAGAGGCCGGAGAGTGCTTCGGTATCGGACGGTGGATGGCAATGATCAGCAGATAGTTTCCGATGGAACGCCGTGCCCGCTGTGTCAGGGGGCGGGACGCCTTCAAGGGAGAAGATCGCGGGAGGAAACCAGTCTGGTCCGAAACCAGAGTCGGCGGCTGTTCCTTGAGCGGCAGAGGGCGGAAGGCTGGGTGGCCCAAGGGGATGTATGGGTGCCGCCCAAGCTCGTGAGGACGCTCAGCATTCAGAACCAGGCGGCCCTGGCTTGCGCGGCGGCTGAGATCTGCATGACGTGCGGCGGAACGGGGTTGCACGGATGCAGCGCATGCGGGGGGCTCGGCAAGAGGCCCTGTTCGAATGCCGACTGCATCATGGGCACGCAAACATGTCCCGATTGCAGGGGGCAAGGATTTGCGAACGACCTGCCGAAGGGAAGGGTGCGGCCGATCACGCGGGCTTGCCCGACTTGTCGCGGCAAGGGCCTTGTATCCTGCCGGACTTGCCAAGGCAAGGCGTGGGTGGAGTGCGCGAGATGCCAAGGCAAAGGGGTTGCGGTTTGTGCTGTCTGCTCGGGAGTGGGAGAGCCTCAACCATGCGACCGATGCGCAGGGAAGGGGCTCGCGAGCTGCTCTCGCTGCAAGGGGTCGGGCCGGTGGCGGGACGAGGTTTGTACCGAGTGTCACGGCGCCGGAGTTCGTCTGTGTGCCGGATGCCGGGGCACAGGACGAGTCCGAACTCGCGTGGATTGAATAGCTCGCGACGCAGCCAGGATGTCTGCCGTAGCCGGAGAAAGTCCTTATTGGCCGGGAGGGGTATGTGCCGTTTTTTGAGGAAGATAAAGAAAGGAGAAGATGGTTATGGGCACGCGATTGTATGTGGGGAATCTTCCATTTGAGGCAACGGAGGAGGATATCATCAGCCTGCTTTCCCGGGCGGGGAGCGTCAAGTCGTGCGAGCTAATCATGGACAAGTTCTCGAATCGCAGCAGGGGGTTCGCGTTCGTCGAAATGAGTTCGCAAGAGGAGGCAGACAGGGTCGTTCAGCAGTTTAACGGGCAGGATTTCCAAGGGCGGAAATTGATGGTTAACGAGGCCAAGCCACGCGATAACCGTCAAGGCGGCGGTCGGTATTGAAAGCGGCCGGTTGATCCCGCCAGCGGTTAAGTTATGGCTCAATGATGGAGATGTAGCCTTGGTCGTGTCTTCTGAAGGAGCCGCTGGCTAGCTCGCCGTCATCTATCATCTTGTCTATTTCAACCATGCGGGCATCGGCAAGATTCGCGCCGACAAATGAAGAGACCCCCGCCCGGAAGCCGTGTTGCTCGAAGTCCCAGTCCCAAGAGCCGCCTACAGAGTTCGGACCGACCCAGTTCATCTTGGACAAGTAGTCATTCATTCCGTCGGGTATCACGGCTGGCGCCGTCTCGGGGGGATATATGCCTGTTTCTATCGCGTACTGTTCGAAGGCCCGCACAGACACGTTCAAGTCCGCAATGAAACGAGTGTTCTGCGCGCGCTGTCGGGCGCGGGTGACGCCGGGAATTGCAATTGCGGCCAGCAGGCCGATGATCATGACCACGATCATGATCTCCATTAGCGTAAACCCCAGCCGACCGTATGCGCGGCGTTTCATCAGCTACGACCTCTAAAAACTTACCATGTAGTATCCATAGTACAGATTAACGAAGCTTGCATCATCTGTCAATCTCTTTTCTGCGACGATCGTGAGCCAACCAGACGTTTTACCAGCAAGTACAGTGCCATCAATGTGGCTTATTGTTCGGATGACATTATTTTGTTCAATTTGTGGTAGGAATTTGCACAATTGAGAGCCTTGTGTTGCAAAACAGTCTGCCGTAAGGCGGAGGGGCGATGGTTGAGGCTTGCTTCCTACGCAAAGAAGGAAGAAAATGGGGCCTTTCTGGGAACAGGTGAAGCATGTCAAAGTGGAGGAAGGCATGAAAGCGTCAGTGGATGCCGATATTTGTACGGGATGTGGATTATGCTGTGACATGTGTCCCGAAGTGTTTGAGATGGGAGACAGTGTGGCCCGGGTGAGAGTATCGGATGTGCCGGACAGCGCCACAGCTTCTTGCCGCGAAGCGGCGGAAGCGTGTCCTGTCGAGGCTATCCGCATCACCACTTGAGCCGGATGATTCATGAGCGCTCCATGTCCTTCATGTCCGATCGGACCGATGGACGGCCATCCATCGGTCCGGCGGTAGTGCACCCCGTTTTTTGGACAGGTAGCTAAGCCAAGATTTTGGCAGGATGACGTCCAAGAAAGCGGGGGTTCTGAGATGGCGACGAAGAGGCGGAAGCATTCGGAGGAATTCAAGGCGAAGGGGGCTCTGGAGGCCG
>CALHGX010000032.1 GCA_938031185.1 uncultured bacterium | reverse complement strand
CTTCGGGATGGAACTGCACTCCGTAGAGGCGTCGGCCATCACATGCCATGGCTTCAACTTCAGCACTGTCGGATGTTCCTATCAGTGTGAAGCCTTCTGGCAGTGAAATGCTCTCCCTGTGTTCTTCGTGGAATGGAGTCTTGTCATCTATACCGTCCATCAGCGGATGCCTCATTATTATGTGAATAGGCTCCATCCGGTGTATTAGATGGCCAAATCGGATTTTAGCGCCAGCAGCCAAGCCGATCGCTTGATGACCGAGGCAGATGCCTAAAGTCGGCAGACACAACGAAGACAGGAATGAGAACTGCCGTCGTAGTTGCTGGCTTTGCTGCGGACTGGAAAACAGTCCGGGGCCGCCTGAGATAATCACCGCGTCAAAGTTCGCAAAGGAGTTTTGGCTGACCCTCGCTAATCTAAGTTCAATGCACTCGCAGCCAAGGCTGTGGATTGCCGAAACTATGCTTGGTGTTTTCGTGCTGCCACAGTTGACGACACAGATTCGCACGGTCCCTGGTTTGCGGCAAAAACGGCATCTTGTCTGGTGGAGCGGAGGAGATTCGAACTCCCGGCCCCCACGTTGCGAACGTGGTGCTCTACCAGCTGAGCTACCGCCCCACTGAACAGAGGCGTCTTTCTACCTGAGTTGCCCCCTTGTGTAAAGCCCAACCATTCACAAAACGCCCTGTACGCCACCCCGCGCGCCCCTTCACTTGAAGTTGAAGGGCGCTTGCCTATTCAAACACATGCTGTTATGAAAGCTGCGTTTGTTCATAGGGAGTTTGCCGTGCAGACCAATATTCGAATCATCAGCCTCAAGGCCTCTTTCCGGCCAGCCGTCTTTCGCTCGCCTCTGAAGTTCGGCAGCGGCGAAGTACGCCAACAATCGCTTGCCACTGTGGAAGCCGAAGTGGAAACTGTAAGCGGAAAACGAGGCCGAGGCATCGGCCAAATACTCCTTTCGGACCTGTGGGCCTGGCCGGGACAGATATTGACGCACGACCAGCGCGACGCCGCCATGCGGGATCTGGTCCATGCCGCCTGCGCCGTGCTGGCCGAAGCAGGCCGCACACCGCAACACCCCATTGATCTCTACGCCTCCGCCAAATCAGCCCTGATGGCACTGGGCGACCGCATCACCGCCGAACGCAAATTGGCCGAGCCCGTCAACGCGCTGACCGTGCTGCTCTGCGCCGCTCCGGCGGACGCCGCCATCCACGACGCGTTCGGCGTCGCAAATGGCGTTTCCTGCTATCGCGCCTACGGAAAGGAATTTTGCGAACACGATCTATCCCGATGGCTTGGACCGACCTTCAAAGGCCAGTACGTCGCGGATCATCTCCAATCCGCTCCGGCCGCGACGATGCCGATCTTTCATCTGGTCGGCGCGCTCGATGCGCTGACCGCCGCGCAGGTTCCCCCCAACATGCCCGATGACGGCCTGCCCAAGACCCTCGAACAATGGATCGTCCGCGACGGCGTCTACTGCCTCAAAGTGAAACTGCGCGGCAATGACGTGACGTGGGACGTGCGCCGAACAGCCAGCGTGAGCGAACTGGCCGCCGCCACGCTCCTAGGACTTAACCGGCGCGAGCTTCATCTCTCCGTGGATTTCAACGAAATGTGTCCTTCCCCGGATTACGTCATCGAGTTTTTGCACAAACTCAAGGAAGCGCGCCCGGCCGCGTTTGCATCCCTCCGCTACGTCGAACAGCCAACGGAACGGGATTTGGAGGCGCACGCCTTCGACATGCGCAAACTGGCCGCTATCAAACCGGTCATTGTGGATGAGTCCGTTTACAACCTCGACCAGATTGACCGCGCCTTCGATCTGGGATGGTCCGGGGTGGCGCTGAAAACCTGCAAGGGACAGACCAATTCCCTCTTCTATATCGCCAAGGCGGCCGCGGCCGGTCGTTTCTACACCATCCAGGACCTGACTAATCCGGGATATGCCTTGGTGCAATCCGCATCGCTTGCTGCCTGGTCTTCGCCCCTCATCGGGTTCGAATATAACGCCCGCCAGTTCCTGCCCTGGCTGGACATAGAACTGCAAACAACGATGAACGAAGTTTTCCGGGTGTCCCGCGGACAAATCCGCACCCAAGGGCTTGAAACGCCCGGTTTTGGCTACCGTCGCTGACGGCACCGCCTACGCATCCGGGCCCATTCCCGCTTCGATCGTAAACCCGAACCGGTAGTGGCCAGCCGGAATGAGATGCTGTTCCTCGATGTTCGTGGACCACCCCATGTTGCCGCCAATGCCGGCGTGTCGGGCATCGAGATGCAAATACGTTTCAGGCCGCCGCGGCAGCTCGTGATCATGCCGCGCCCTCCGATAATCCAGCACAGACGAGTGGCGTGCATCGAAATGGAATAATCCGGCCCCTTCCGCTCTGACCGTCCGCCCGCGGCCATCCCGCAACGCCAGCCATCGAACCGCCTCATGCCCACCACATTCCGAGGGCGGCACAAATGGCGCGTGCTGGGCCGTCACCGTTGACCGATGCCGCGCCACTATCCCCGACGCCAAACGGTCGCAGTAGGTTTCGTTCGGCCCGAGACCAAACCACTCAAGGTCCTCAAACCACGGGGCAACAACGAAGCCCAAACCCAGGCGCGGCACATGGCCGTAGTTCGGCGGAATCGTCACCGCGACGGACACCGAAAACCGCCCCGACGTCCTGATACGCCATTCCGTCTCGCAGAAAATGTCGCCCAAGGATTCCCCCCCGCTCATCAACACCTGCGTCGTCACAAGAACGGTTCCATCCGGCATTTTCACAGCCGTCACGTTGTTCACTTGCTTCAACAGCCGATCCGGAGCCACGGCGGACCATAAGTCATAAAATCCCCATCTCGGCTGCGCGTCCAATCCGCTCAGGGGACGACTCAGCATCAAATCCCCGCCTCCTACGAGTATTGCGTCACCCGCTTGCTCCAGGCACTTCAGGAGACCTGTTTGCCGATCGAATTCGATCCGGCCATCCTCGTCTTCAATCCGCAGAATGCCTGACGATTCGCGTAGCACCACACCGCCCGATTGCGAAGCCACCACCCCCTGGCGACTTGCAGCCTTCCCCCAGAGAGCAAACTGCGCGAAGCCGATCTCGTGGTCGGCTTCCGCCCAAGCGGTCGCATCCCGGCGCAGGGCGCGGACCTCCACATGGTATTCCCGCCCCGGCTTTCGATCCACCGCCCACGCGCCTTCGGGTAATTCAAAGTGCCCCTCGCCCATTGGTTCCACCGCCGGTGCGGGTATACGTCCTTCCGCCAACGCGATGCCATCCTCCCGAACGATCCACTTCACGTCGAACGCCGCCGCATTGGTTGCCACGTGACGATTCCGGAGCCGAAATCGACCTTTCTCCGGATCCAGCGCAACAAACTGCAGAGGAGCCTGGACGTTTTTTATCTCCCAAGCCACCGGTTTGGGCGTCAGGTTGGGAAACACAATCCCGGTGCAACACATGAATTTCGGCCATTCCCTCTCACAGAAGGGATCTCCGAAATCGCCTCCGTACCCCCAAAACAGACGCCCTTGAGCGTCGCGCGCCAACAAACACTTGTCCTGCCAATCCCACACACATCCGCCTTGAAACCGTTCGAACCGTTCGATCAACTCGGCAAAACGGCGCATACCCCCGCCGGCGTTGCGAATCTGGTAACAGTACTCCACCAGCACAATGGGCCTGAGATCGCGGCCGTCGGCCAACATGTTGATGATGTGATCGGGCGGCGCATACATGGTCCCGCGCAAGTCCGAGTATATGGCCTCCGCGCATTCGGGCTCATACTGCACCAGGCGGCTCCGGTCATATGCGCGCACCCAGTTCGCCATCGCCGCATGGTTTGGGCCTCTTCCGGATTCGTTGCCGAGGGACCACGACACCACGGAGGCGTGATTCTTATGCGTCAGCACCATTCGGATCGCTCGGTCGAGAAAAGCGGCCGCCCAGGCCGGCGAATTGGCCAACCGCGCCCACACGCCATGCGTCTCCAGATTGGCCTCACAGATCACGCACAGCCCCAGTTCGTCGCACAAATCGTACCATCGCGGATCATTGGGGTAATGGCTGGTGCGCACGGCGTTGAAATTGAGCTGCTTCATCAAAAGGATTTCCCGCCGCATGTGCTCCACCGACACGGCCCGCCCTTCTTCCGGCGCATGTTCGTGCCGGTTCACCCCTCGAAAGATCATCCGCCGGCCGTTAAGCCGGATCACGCTGTCCTTGATCTCAATCCGTCGAAAGCCCAGCCGACAGGACTCGATGTCCACCACGCGACCATCGGCGTCCTTGAGCTCCATGACGGCCGTATAGAGTCGCGGCGTCTCCGGCGTCCACGGCTCAATGTTTTGCAGTTGCGCCGAGAGAGCGACCGAAGCCGGATCTTTCGTGTTCCACGGCGGATTCGCAGACAATGCCGCCTCACCGCTCCAAAGCTTTTCACCGCCGTCCCCATACAGCGCCAACTCCACCGCATGATCGGCATACCCCGGCGCGCGGCAGACGAAAACTTCCGCGTCCATTCGCGCGGCCCCCGGCGCCGCATCCTCTGGCGCCCCGCGCACAAACCAGTCCCTCAGGTGGACCGCCGGCTTGGCCACCAGACGCACCGGCCGACAAATGCCTGCGAGATGCCAATAATCCTGGTCCTCCAGCCATGTGCCGTCCGACCATTTCATGACCTGTACGGCCAAAACGTTGCGACCGGGCCGAACGAAATCGGTTATCTCGAACTCCGCCGGCATGCGGCTATCCTGCGAATAGCCGATCGGTTGCCCATTCACCCACACGTACATCGCCGATTCGACGCCATCGAAAGAGGCAAAAACTCGCTTCTCCCCCCACGAAGCAGGCACTTCAAAGTCTCGCCGATAGCAGCCCGTGGGGTTGTCGGCCGGAACATGCGGCGGCTCGTACCGCGCCAACTCCGATCCGGCTTGAGGTTCCTTCACGCTCGGATTCATGAAGCAGCGAGCATCCGCGTCCGGCGAAAATGGATACGACACATTGGTATAAATGGGCTTTCCGAAGCCCTGGGTTTCCCAATTCCCCGGAACTTGGATCTCCGCCCATCCCTCGGCGGAAAAACCGGCCTCCCAAAATCCATCGGGGATGTTCTCCGGGCTGGAAGCCAGATGAAATCGCCATATGCCATCCAGAACCAGGACATTCGCGGAGGCCGTTCGGTCGCCGCCCCGCGCCTGCTCGTCGTCCTCGTAGGCGCCCCAGGGCGCATGGCTGATTTCCCGGTCGTTCTCCTTTACCGCCGGTTTTGCCGATCCTCGCGCCGTTCGAACGTCGTTGCTTTTTTCACATGCTGTTTCTCTTTATGCGCCATGCGCCTTCCCCCCTCCGGACCTACCGGTCGGCAGGGGGCAAAGCAAGTCGTGTTCGTACAGTTTCCGGATCATCGCAACATCCAGGCTGTGCCCTGCTCTGTATGAGATGACGTCACCGACAAATCGGCCCTCGTCTATCAGCGCGAGGGCCGCCGCGAGGTCGAGAATCGCCCTGTGCCACACTGCTTCCAAGGATTTCCCGTTATGGACAAGGCCCGGCCGGTTGACGTACCCCCAGCGCCCGGCCACGAGAATATTCCGCAGCGTGTACCCCAAATGGCGGAAATCGGCGAACAAAAGCCCAAAGGTCCTTGCAAAAGCCATCTGGGCGAAACTGCAGTTTGTCCGCGCCAGCGCGCCGTAGCGGGTCACCTCCGGGGTCACCCGGATGCGAATGCGCTGGCGGCCAATGGCCGTTTTGAAATCCACCGCACAATCCACATTGAGCGCCGGGGGACGAGACCCGTTCGGTCGAAACGTGAGGAACGCCCCTCGCGGCGAAACCACCGTCACCGTCTTCCGCACCGTCACATAATTCACCGGTCTCGCCGTGGTCACCCGACCGGCCCGGTCCAGCGCTTCCACGAGATCCATGCTGCCCCGGTCAAAAAGAGGCGGATCGCCGGAATCGAGCCGAATCATCAACTGATCCAGCCCCAGTCCGCGTTTGAGGGCCACGATATGCTCGACCATGCGCATATAGTTGTGCGGGGATCCGCTGCAGAGCACGATGTTGCGAGCCGTGGTCCAGACATTGCGCACAGAAACCTCGATGGGCAGCGAATCCGGAAGGTCTGTTCGATCAAACCACCATCCGCGCTGCTCGCAAGGCTCGAAACGCAGCGTGCGTTGCGCCCGCCGAAAAAACGTGCCGGGGCCGGTCACAGAAACCGGAGCCGCGATCGTGACGGCCCGCTCGTCTTGTTCAGTCCACGCCGGCATCCATTCCCAATCCACGGGCTGTTTCAGAAACCGCTCCTGCAGCGCCGGCATGGCATCGGCGGGCCCATCCAAAACAGCCCCGTATGACGTCTCGCTTATGCTATCGTTTGCGGGCATATCCATTCGCGGATAAAAGAGCACTTCCCGGGGGGCCTGTCAAGAAACGCGGGGATCAAGCGCGTCCCGCAATCGGTCTCCCAACAAGTTGAAGGCCAGCACCACCAGCACAATCGCCAGCGTTACGGCGGTCAGTTCCCACCAGGCACCCTGCCACAGCCGCAGCCGAGCGTTGCTCAGCATCACGCCCCATGACGGTTCACCCTGGGCGCCGATGCCGAGAAAGCTCAAAAAAACCTCCGTGCCGATGGCCGCCGGGAAACGCAGGGAAAAAGTCACGAGCGCCAGATGCGCCACATTGGGCAGGATATGCCTGAAGAGAATGCGGAATGATCCATAACCGAGCACCTTTGCGGCCAGCACATAGCCCTGTTCACGCTGCTTGAGCACTTCGGCGCGCACAATACGGCAAAGACCGACCCATGTGGTGAGCCCGATGCCCAGATAAACGCCGGTCAACCCCTTGCCCACCACCATGGCGACCGCCAGCACCAGCAAGAGGCCGGGAATCGCCGCAATGGTACTGTTGAGCCACATGATCCCATCATCCACGCGGCCCCCGAAGTACCCCGCCAGGCAACCCAGCGCCGTGCCGATGGGTATGGCGATCGTGGCCGTGATGATACCGACCAGAAAAGCGATCCGCGCCCCCTGAATCAACCGCTGCAAGACATCGCGCCCCAGATTGTCCGTTCCAAGCGGACGATACAACAGCCGGCGCACCCCCATCGGTCGCTGATCGGTTCCAGTGTTCGACTCGGCGGTCGGACGCGACCGGCGTAATACGCTCGGCGGCAGATACCGTTCATCGAGATGAACGCGTTGATACGATGGCGTTTGATCTCGCCAGCGATGCCAGCAATAGACCGCCTCGCCATAGAGCGCGGCGGCCACGAACAGCGCGATAACGCCTGCGCAAACCCGGGCTGCGCGGCTGCCGCACACCGCGTGGCGCACCGCCGCCCAAGTCCCGCCACGGGGGACGGGGCCGATCGTCCCCTCAACGCTCATCGCAGACGCACCCTCGGATCCAACCACATATACACGACGTCCGATATAATGCCCGCCAGGATGTAGAGCACGGAACCCACGAGCACCACGCCCCGGACCACATCCACATCGGCCGAATTGATCGCATTGATGCCCACTCCGCCCAAGCCGGGAATGCCGAAGAAACTCTCCAGAAGGAGACTACCCGTGTACAGAAAAGGTATGGTCATGGCGACGTGCGTGCTGATGGGGATCATCGCGTTGCGGAGCACATGGCGAAACAGCATACCGAAGGGCTTCACGCCTTTGGCTTTCGCCGTCCTTACGTAGTCGCGGCCGATTTCTTCCAGCATGATGGCACGATAAAACCGCGTGTCCGCGCCGAGTCCGCTGATCACGCCGATCAGGACCGGCAACGCCAGATGCCGCCACGACTCGAAGCCCCAAACAGGAAACCAGCCGAGTTTGTACGCGAAGACGAACTGTCCGACCACAATCCAGACCAGATAATTCACGCTCATGAGCGTGACCGCCACCCCGAGAATCAGGCGATCCGGCCAACCGCCGTGGGTATAGGCGCAAAGCAGCGCCAGGCTCACGGCCGCTGCCAGACCGACGAGAAAAATGGGAACCGTCAGCGCCAGTGACGGACCAAGGCCTTCCGCAAGCATGCGCGCCACTGGCTGATTGGTGGCGGCGGACACTCCCAAGTCCAGACGCGCCAGTTGTCGGAAGTAGAAAACAAGCTGGGAATCCCACCATCGTGGAACCGCCCGCCGGAGCCGCAAATGCCGGAGGTCCATCTCCCCGCGCAGCACGACAAGACGGGCTTCGGTTATCGCCGCATCGCAGGCTGGCACGTCCACCCGTATCCGTCCCCGGGAGCTGGCGGCCGCAAGGGTGTTCGTTTTCTCGCGGCCGCCCGCAAAGCGCGTAATCCAAACAGCTTCTCCGCCCTCAGCCAGCCGGCCCGCCATCTCCCATCGGTACGCGGTATGACTGCGCAGAGGAAATGCCAGCGGCACCGGAAGCACCCCTCCTTGCCGAATCTTCAGCCATCCTGCACCCGCCCCGGAACGAACGTGCTCAACCCCCTCTATTTCATCCAGCGAATCAACCCTTTTATGAAAATCGGCGTCAGCGAACGCTCTGGTTCGCACCCACCGCCCCGCGAGCAGCGGCTTGTTGAACCCTTTCTGCTCATCGAATTCCTCTAATGAGAGAGGCGCGGCGTTCTGCCCCAACACCAGCACGGCCGGGCTGCCGCTAACCACGTGAAAAAGCACGAAAGTGACCAGCAGCACGCCGAACACCGTCGGCACGCTTTGCATTAAACGTCGCAGCACATAGCGCATGCTGTTTCAGTCCCCGGAATCAGGCCCGCGGAGCCCGCCTTGAGGAACGGGGGCCGGTCTTTCGTCCACGCGAACGTATTTGATCATCCCGTATGGAAAATCATGCGGCTTGTAGTTCGAAATCCGGCGATGGGATAACCCGTACGACACGGGGTGGTGCAGAAAAATCCAAGGACAGTCCTCCATGACCATGCGAACCATCGTCCGGCATAGTTCCAGCCGTTCCGGGCCGTTCGGCAATGTTTCCGCCGCCTCGTATAGCCGATCATACTCGGGATCCCGGTAGTTGGTCCGATTGGGGCCGGGCGAAGCATTGGGACTGTAGAACAACTGCAGGAAGTTTTGTGGGTCCGGGTAGTCCGCCACCCAGTTCAAGAGGAACATTTGAGCGCGGCGTTGTTCGAGTTTGGAGAAAAAAGCCGGGCGGTTGTTGTAGCTGGGTCGCAACGCCACACCGATGCGGTCAAAGAATGCTCCCAGCAATTCGGCGGTTTCGCGTGTGGAAGCATCCGCCGCGCCCAGCTCCAGTGTCAACTCCAGTCGCCGTCCCGTGCTGGGGTCGCGGCCTCCTGGGTATCCCGCTTCCTGCAACCGTTCCCGCGCGCGCTCGAGGTCAAACGGAAACGCCCCCGTGGCCGCCGGATCGTACCCAGACACTCCCGGCGGGATCGGGCCAACCGCCCGGACAACGCGGCCGCGATGAAATCGAACCCACTGCTCGGCATCAAATGCGCACGTCAGGGCCTGTCGCAACGCTCGGTTTCCTCCCACAACCGGATCATCCATGTTGAAGCCCACGTAGTACGTATTCAGCTGGGGCATGGCATGAACCCGAACACCCCGTTTGGCTAGCGCCTCGTTCAAGCGGCCATCGGCTGTGAATACCGCATCCCAGTTGTCCGGCGAGACGCCGGACACGTCAAGCTCCCCGGCGAGAAACATAAGCCATTGCGTCGAGCCGTCGCTGATCACATATTCAACTATGCGATCGATAAACGGCACCGGTCGCCCGGCATCGGCCAGAAGCCCGAAGGTGGCGTCCGCGGCTTCCCCTGAGGAAGGGTACGCATCCTGGCGGCCCGTTTCACGCCATTTGGGATTGCGAACGTATTCCATGCGATAATTCCGCCGCCACGACTTCAAAATAAAGGGGCCAGTCCCCACGGGATGATTTATGAAATCCGCGCCGTAGTATTCCACCGCTTCGCGCGGCACCGCCGCCGCGTAATGCATCGCCAGCACAAAAGGAAGCTGGGAATACGGCCGCGTCAGGCGAATCCGCAGGCAATACCGGTCCGTCGCCTTCAGCCCCTCCACGGGGCTATCGTAATCCGTCGGCGCCACGCTTGCAGAAGCCTCCCGAAAGGCATCCAATCCAACAATCCGTCCGCGAAAGGCCCAATAGCCGCCGGACGCATTCTTCTGATCCGCCACCCGCTTGATCGAATAGACGAAATCATCGGCTGTCAACTCCCGCCCGCGTCCACCGGCAAAACACGGATCGTCCTGAAAGAAGATGCCGCGACGAATTCGGAACAGGTACTCCAGCCCGTCGGGGGAGACGTCGGGAAGGGCTTCGGCCAGAAGGGGCTCCACGCGGTAAGGGCGATCCAAGTACGCATATTGCAGCAGGGTTTCGTACACCTTGCTGATCGCATGAATGGAAGTCACGTCGCCGACGCGAACAGGATCGAACCCGCGAATCCGAGAGGTCTCCGCGCGATAAACCTGCTCAACACCTGCGGGCAGCGATCGTTCCGCTGCCCGGGCATGGCCTGATGCGGAAAGAACCATCAACGGCAGCAGTATCGCCGCCGCTGCAAATCGTCCAGTTTCGTCGCCCTGTCGCCGGCCATCATGCACCGGCCGGATGGCAAGCCCCATCCACCTGCCGGAAAGCGTCATGAATCACGCTGTTATTGCGGCATTTCGGCGTCGGCCGCAGGCGTCACCGAGGCGGGCGCCTCAACCGGCTCGGCTGTCGCCTCTTGCGTCATAGGAACCGCAGCTTGTTCGGGCTCGAAGTTCCCGGTCGGCAACCCCACGGGCTCGACCTGCTGCGGCATCGGGCGTGCACTGTCATCCGGCAGCGCATCCACAAGCGAGCGGGGGGTGGATCGCGCCACGACAGCGCCGAAAATCAACGTATTGACCATAAAAATCACGGCCAGAATAATCGTCAGCCGCGTCAAAACGTTACCCGCACGGGAGCCAAAGAGGGTTTCACCCATCGCCGCACCGAACGCCAGCCCCAGTCCTTCATCCTTCGACTTCTGCAACAGAATGATGGCGACCAGCAATACCCCGCTGACCACTTCCACCAGCCCTAGGAACACTCGCAAGAACGTCATCATGTTGGTCCGATGCTCCCCAATCCCGTCTTCACACCGCCGCGCGCACAATCTCAAGGAAAGACGGTGCTTCCAACGACGCGCCGCCGATCAATCCCCCGTCAATATCCGGCTTGGCGAAAAGCTCCCGCGCATTGGACGGTTTGACGCTGCCGCCGTACTGAATGCGGACCGCCTGCGCCGCCGCCGCTCCGCACATCGCGCGAACCACCTCGCGGATCAGATGATGCACCTCCTGCGCCTGCTCCGGCGTGGCGTTGCGTCCCGTCCCAATCGCCCATACCGGCTCATAGGCGATGACCAGCCGCGCCACGGCTTCCCCAATCCCCTCCAGGCTGTCCTCCACCTGGGACCGGACAATCGTTTCCGTCTGCCCCGCCTCGCGCTGCTCCAGCGTTTCGCCCACGCATACGATCGGGATCAGATGGTGCTCCAGCGCCGCCTTCACCTTGCGGTTCACCACCGCATCGGTCTCGCCGAACAGGCTGCGCCGCTCGCTATGCCCCAGTATCACGTAGTGGCAATACACATCGCGCAACATCGCGGGAGAAATCTCGCCGGTGAAGGCGCCGCTTTTCTCCGCATGCATATTCTGCGCCCCGAGCTTCAACGGAGAATTGGCGATGACGTCACTGACGGGTTTCAACGCGGTAAAGGGCGGACACACCACCACGTCCACGTCGGAACGATCCGAACATCCGTCCCGCACGGCTAGGGCCAGTTCGACCGCTTCGCCGACGGTCTTGTTCATCTTCCAATTGCCCGCCACAATTTTCTTTCGCATGCGTCCGTCCCTCGTGCGCAGTTGAAGCCGAATCTCCGCGGCAGCAATCCTCAGCGATCCGTAAGGGCCGCAACGCCGGGCAGCGTCTTACCCTCCAAGAACTCCAAGCTCGCCCCGCCCCCGGTGCTAATATGCGTCATGCGATCCGCCAATCCGCTGCGATTGACGGCGCTGACGCTGTCCCCGCCACCCACGATGCTCAGGCACCTGGCGTCGGCTATGGCCTTCGCCACCGCCATCGTGCCGGCGGCAAACGGCGCCATCTCGAAACATCCCATCGGCCCGTTCCATACCACCGTGCGGGCCTTGGCAATCTCCGCCGCAAAGAGCGCCGCGGTCTTTGGCCCGATATCCAGCGCCATCCACTCCTCAGGAATGTCTTTCTCGCCCACAGTGCGGACCGTAGCCTGGGCGTCAAACCGGTCGGCCACCACATGGTCCACCGGCAACAACAAACGTACGCCCGCAGCTTCCGCCTTCGCCAGAATATCCCGAGCCAGATCGACCTTGTCCTCCTCCACCTTCGACCGACCGGTGGGCCATCCTTTGGCGCGATAGAACGTATAGGCCATCGCCCCGCCAATGATCAGCGCGTCCACCTTTGTGAGGAGATTCGTGATCACGTTCACTTTGTCGCTGACTTTCGCGCCGCCCAGTACCGCCACAAAGGGACGCTCCGGATTGGCCAAGGCGCGCCCCAGATAGTCAATCTCCTTCTCCATCAGGAAGCCGGCCACGTTCTCCTTGAAGAACTTGCAAACCACCGCCGTCGAAGCATGCGCCCGATGGGCCGACCCGAACGCGTCATTGACGTACAAATCGCCCAACTCGGCCAACTCGCGGGCAAACGCCTCCTGCTTCTTTTTCATCTCCGCCTTGGCGGCCTTCTTCTGCTCTTCGGTGGCGTCATCCGGCAGCTTGGCCTTCCCCTCCTCCTCCTTGTGAAAGCGGGTGTTCTCCAGCAGCAGCACCTGGCCCGGCTGCAGCGCCTGCGCGACGGCCTTGACCTCCGGTCCGACACAATCCGGCACGAACTGAACCGGACGCCCCAACAGCTCCTGAAGGCGCGCCGCCACCGGCTTGAGACTGAACTCCGGCTCAACCTTGCCGCCCTTGGGACGCCCCAAGTGGCTCATCAGCACCACCGAACCGCCCTGCTCCAGAACGTAACGGATAGTGGGCAGGGCCGCCGTGATGCGCGTGTCATCGCTCACGCGGCCGTTCTCGATGGGCACATTGAAATCCACGCGCATGAGCGCGCGGCGACCTTGAAAAGAAACATCCCGCACGGTTTTTTTGTTCATGCCGCGTTCCTCGTCCGGGCCATTCCGCCCTGTTGTTCTAGTGCGCGCCCGCCATGTGCAGGATCAAGTCCACGCACTTGCTCGCGTACCCTGCCTCATTGTCATACCAGGCCACGACTTTGACAAACTGCGGATTCAGCATGATGCCCGCCTCGGCGTCGAAAATACATGTACAGGTCTCGCCGATGAAGTCCGACGACACCACCGAATCCTCCGTATAGGCGATGATGCCCTTCATCGAGCCTTCGGCCGCTTCCTTCATCGCCGCCTTGATCTCGTCATACGTCGTCGGCTTCGCAAGGCGGCACGTCAGATCCACCACAGACACGTTAAGCGTCGGCACACGGAACGCCATACCGGTGAGCTTGCCGTTCAAATCCGGAATAACCTTCCCCACGGCCTTCGCCGCGCCCGTGCTCGACGGAATGATGTTGCCGGCCGCCGCGCGCCCGCCCCGCCAGTCCTTCTTCGAAGGGCCGTCCACCGTCTTTTGCGTGGCCGTCGTGGCATGCACCGTCGTCATCAACCCTTCCGCAATGCCGAAGCGGTCGTGCAGAACCTTCGCCAGCGGCGCCAGGCAGTTCGTGGTGCACGAGGCGTTCGAGACGATGTTCATGTCGCTCTTGTACTTGTCATGATTCACCCCCATGACGAACATGGGCGCGTCCTTCGAGGGCGCGGAAATCACGACCTTCTTGGCGCCGGCCTTCAAGTGCGCCGCCGCTTTCTCCATGTCCGTGAAAACCCCCGTGGACTCGAGGATGTACTCCGCGCCGCAAGCGGCCCAGGGAATTTCCTCGGGCTTCATCGCGCCGTATACCGCGATCTTCTTTCCGTTAACCGCCAGATGCCCGCCTTCCGCGCGCGCGTCCCCCTTGAAGCGGCCATGAACCGTATCGTACTTGAGCATGTAGACCATGTACTCGGGGTCCACAAAGGGGTCATTGATGCCCACCACCTCCGCCATGGGATTTCCCACAGCAGCCCGGAAAAAAAGCCGTCCGATGCGTCCGAAACCGTTGATGCCGATTTTCACCGCCATGATGACCAACCTCCTATTTGTTCTTCGTTCCCACCTGCTGCTCGCGAATTCCCTGCATGCTTCAGAGAAGGGCCGCCATAATACGGTACCCACTCGCCTCCCGTCAACTGGCGAATCTCCGAAATATGCCGCCCCCCCCCAGAATTATGCCAACGCTTGCCGCGCCAACTGCGGGGCGAGCGACCCGCGAGCCGTCCCTGCCGTGTCCTCGTTCTATATGGGAAGGCTGACGATGGGCTACGAATCGAAGGCGCAAGCGATCCGGCGCGGAGGCAAGAATCGCCGGTATTACCCGATCTGTCCGGCGCCGTCGGCCGGGGCATTGCAGATGGAGACGGGCGAACGCAGCGACTGGGCGGGAAGGATCGGCGCTCCTTGGAAGTGCGGCGCACTCCGCCCGTGACGGCGGGCCGCGGGAGGGCCCGTCACGTCATGAGGGAGGCCGTTCCAGCCGAGTGGGTATCGGCGGAAACGATGGCGTCGCCCGCGGGGGATGCCGCGCCCGTGGGCAACGCCAAAGGCACGCCGCCACCGGCCCGGGCGATGTGGGCTTTCACCGGGCGGATGGACTGGAGTCGTTTCTTGGCTCCGATTCGGGTGCTGGAGGGCGTCGCCGGTCGGGAGGCGCGGCCCCCGCGGTCGCTCGCCAGCCCGTGGGTCAACGGTTACCGTCGCGGGATCGGTTCCGCCCGCGAGGTCTCGCGGCGCTGCGGGTGCGATCCCGGCTTTCAATGGTTGACGGGCCCGCAGGAAGTCAACCAGCACACGCGGTCGTTGGCGGGTTCCCCCGTCGGGACACCGTCGGGGCCCTGGACGAAAAGGGCATCGATACGATCGGCTCGCCGGCGAAACGCCGCTCGTAGCAGCCTTCAAGGCCAAGATGCAGACCGAAGCGGCCGGAGCGAGCCATCGTCTTCGGCGGGCTGTTGCGGAATTCCCGAACGCTTGGCGGAAGGCGAAGATGGGCCTGCGTCCATTCCGAGTCCGGGGCCTGCCGAAGGCCCCCCCGGAGCTGTTGTGGGCTGGCCTGGCCTGCAATATTCCGCCGTGGCTTCGGCTGCGCCGGCGCACGCAACGGCAGGCGGCCGCGGCCTGAAACGGGGAAAACGGCCCCGCCGGAAAGCCGAAGGACAACATCAGCGCTTGCGGGCATTGCGCCGCCCCCCTTCTCGCCGACTTGAACGGCCCACCCGGCCGCAGCAAGGCCCTGATCCCGGAAAGGCCATTCTTTCGCGGCTTCTGAGGCGCTGCCCGAAATGCCGTTCGCACCCTAAAAAAACAAGGGGGCGCCCCTCGCGGAGCACCCCCCCCGATTCGATCCGCCTCGGCTACGGCCGCTCGCCCGTCACCGCAATAACGATGTAGAAGCCGTGACTCGGCTTCAGTGTGAGCTTCTGAATCGTCTTGTCCGGGTGCGGATTCTCCCACGACATGACGAACGCCGCCACTTGCGGCGCGCCCGGATAGGCCAGCCGCCCAACCCAGGCCACGCCCGCCCCCGGATCTTTTGGTGAGTAGGGGCGCCACCAGTCGTGCAAGTGCAACGGGCTGGCAGCAATGAATTGTTCTTTGCTGCCGTCTTCGTATGTCACTTCCCAGGTGGCCAGATTTGCCGCGGCGGGAGTCCATGCGCTGCTGTGGACGATAAACAGCCGTTTGGCCTTGCGGTTGATTGGGAAGCCCTCAGCGAGTTTGGCCTGTTGCTCTTGCGAGAGAAAAGCCGGCGTGATCACGGCCTTGTTGTCATTTTCCTCC
>CALHGX010000031.1 GCA_938031185.1 uncultured bacterium | reverse complement strand
GACCGACAACACGCTCAGCCGTGAATCCGATCTGCAAATGGAACTTGCGAACGAAGCGAACGTAATCGGGCGCGAAGGCGAGGAGTATGTGCGCGTCACCCCCGACGGCACGACCGAACGCCGGGTATGGACGCGCAGCGGGAAGATGGACGTGCGGGCCGGCGCCAAGAACAATCTGAACAGCTTCTTCGGCATTCCCGATTGGGCGCGGCCGACATGGGACTACTATGTCGCCTACACCTTTGCGACGATCGAATCCCCAGAAGATCAGGAAGTGATCTTCACTGCCGGTGTTGACGATACGCTTACCGTGTACCTCAATGGGTGCCCGCTGCTGCGCAATCCGAATGCAGGGCAAAAGCCGTACAACATCGGACGTTGGGGTGGCGGCACGGAAAAGGGCCGAATGTTTATGGGCAATTTGCGGTCTTCGGACGACATCGTCTTTCTGCCGGCGCGTTTAAACAAAGGCAGGAACACCCTGCTGGTAAAGGTGGCAAACTATCTTGGCCCCTGGGGATTCGTGGTGAACGTAAAGGAAGTCAAATATCCCGTGAGGTTTGGGGTGAAGTGAGAGTCAGAATCATGTTACCAGTTGGGCGAAGAGACAGGAATGCTAACATGAACTTGTGGAAAAGCTTAATCAGACTGGGCGTGGCGCTGGGACTGGGATTCGGCACGCAGGTCGCGCCGGCCAAGGGAGCGCTTGCCGAGGATGTGGTCGCCTACCAGGCCGCGGCGGCCGCCATGCGGCAACGGATGGCGGACGACCCCGATCTTCCCCTGTATCATTACATGCCCCCCGGCGGCAGGCTGGGCGATCCGAACGGCCTGATCCAATACCGCGGACAGTATCATTTGTTCTTCCAGTACAACCCCGCCCACCCCGCTCCCGGAGCGGCGCACTGGGGACACGCGGTCAGCTCGAACCTTGTCCACTGGCGCGACCTGCCGATCGCCTTGACGCCCACGCCCGGCGGATATGACAAGGACGGTTGCTACAGCGGCTGCGCCGTGCTGCACAACGGCGTGCCGACGCTGGTTTATACCGGCATCGGCCCGCAGGTGCAGTGCCTGGCGACGGCGGGCGACGACGATCTGGTGACCTGGAAGAAGTACGAAGGCAACCCCGTGCTGCATAGGCGCGGCGTTCCGTTCAGCACACTCGGCTGGCGCGATCCGTATGCCTGGCGCGAGGAGGACGGGTGGCGGATGACGATTTCGTCGGGCATTCCCGATGCCGGCGGCGCGGTGTTGCTGTACAAGGCGCCGGACCTCGTCGGCCCCTGGCAGTATGATGGACTGCTCTTCATCGAACGGTTCTGGCTGAAAGACCCGCCGATGTACGAGAACTTCGAGTGCGTCAATTTTCTGCCGATCGGCGACCAGTGGCTGCTGCTGATCTCCTACGAAAATCGTCAGCGCGCGTATTGGATTCTGGGAGACTACCGCGACGGCGTGTTTACGCCGCGGGAATCCGGGCCGATAGACGGCAACATGTACAAGCATCCCGTCGGCTTCTATGCGCCGCAGGCCTTTCGCGACGAGAACGGGCGGGTGCTGCTGGTCGGTTGGCTGAAGGATTTCAGAGAGACCCGCGAGCGTCTCTACGAGGGTGCGGTGAGTTTGCCTCGGGAACTGACGGTTCACGGCGGCAAGCTCCGCATGACGCCGGTTCCGGAGCTGCAGGCGTTGCGAGGGGAAGGCTGGAACTTTGAGAATCTGGAGTTGACGGAAGCCGGGCTGGCCGAGACGCTGAGCGAAGCCCGCGGCGAATGCCTCGAACTGGAAGCCCGCATCCGGCCGGGCGCCGCGAGGCAGATCGTCCTCAAGGTGCGCGGCACGCCCGATAGCGGCAACGACAAACCTCTGCAAACGCGCATCGTCATCAATCGCGATTTACAAGAGCTGGTCATTGATCGGCGTTGGGCCAGCGCCGGGAGCGGCATCCAGCCCAACAACGTCGGCACGCGCCTGGATGTAGGCCAGCATGAATTGCATCTGCGTGTGTTCGTGGATCGGTCGGTGATCGAGGTTTTCGTCAATGACAGCGTCTGCCTGACGGCGCGCGTGTATCCGGGAACCCCGGAGGCCGACCGGATTGACGTCCTGGCCCTTGGCGGCATGGCGACGCTGGAGTCGCTGCGGGTGTGGAAAATGAAACCGATCTGGCCGGAGAAGGCGAATTAGGCGTGCATTTTGTCACAAGCAGGCTGTGCTGCATCAGAATCGAATTCAAGACAAGGCCAGGTAATGGATATCTGCCTTGCCGATATGAGATGTGTTAGCGTTAGAGGATGAGGAGGATGACAAAGCAATGAAAATGTTTGTTGAAGCAGCGCAAGAAAACATACTGAGCTGTTTAAGCTGGCGGTCATTTCTATGGCGCTTAGGAGTGGTCGGTGCTGCACTTCCGTCGGCCCCTTTATTGGTCGGCCAAGCTGATTCTGCAGATTTTGGCAGGGATGACGGCGGCGAGGAAAGGACGTTTACAGAGGACACGAAGGCGCCGCTTCCTCATGTGGCACATGAGGCGGACGTAGTTGTGGCGGGCGGCGGGATGGCAGGTTTCGGAGCAGCATGGGCTGCGGCCAAGGCCGGGGCGCGGGTGCTGTTGCTCGATAATCACAACGCGCCTGGAGGGATTTACACGTTCCACGGTATCCAGGGCATGACCAAACTCTTCTATGCGCCCGACGGGCGTACGCAAGTTATGCGTGGCGTGCTCCAGGAGATGGTCGAGCGCTATGCGCGCGCAGAGGGCTGGAAGTGGGACTGGGAACGCTACAGCGGTTATTGGGCGCCGGGGTGGACATGGTGGTGCTATGATGCCGAGCTTCTCAAGCTGGTACTGACCGAAATGCTCGAGGAAGTCGGCGTCAGTATGCTTTTTAATGTGTGGGTAACGCGGGCGGTTATGGAGGGAGATAAGGTTAAGGGGGTTGTATATGAAGATAAGGAAGGGGGGCATGTGGTTCTGGGACGCTGCGTGGTAGATAGCACCGGCGATGCCTTAGTTTCCCTCACGGCTGGAGTACCAATGCAGCCGCTACCCCACCCAGAGCAGGGTTTTTCCAGCACATTTCTTTTTAGGGTCGGAAATGTAGACGGTGAGCGACTGGTCCGCTATATCGAGGAAAACCCGAGCGAGATCGGCGCGTACGGAGGGGATGTGCGGGAATACGAAAAGCGGGTGCAGCGACTGGCGCGCGAGTGGCGCGAATTCGGAATGCTGGCGCTGCCGGACGCGGCCGGTTCAACCCTGAAAAGATGCGTCGAGCACGCCGTAGCCGAGCAGGGTTTCAGAAAGGATTACCTGGGAATCTCAGCGCTTGACCGGCTCGGCATTCAAGGCATTCGCAGAACCGGTATTGTCCAGATTAACACAGGATTGCTAGGCCCCAGGAATCTGTCGGCCAAGGAACTGACCGATTGCCAGATCCGCGGACGCAAGGCGGCCTACTTTGTGCTCGATCGCCTGCTGCGTCCATGCGTACCGGGGTTTGAGCGCGCGGTAATTGTTTCGACGACTGTGGAACTTGGCGTGCGCACGTCTCGCAAAATTACGGCGGAATTCAATCCGACATCAAAAGATCTCTCAGTTCCTCAGCCAGATACGGTAGCGGTATTTTGCCCCGACCAGAGTGGACTTGCAGACATACCGTACCGGGCATTGGTGCCTAAGGGAGTGGAATACCTCCTGGTAGCGAGCGGCCGTAGTTTTCCCTCCGCCGGACAAATTGCTCATCCTTACCGGGAGGGCGCAGCAACGCTGCTAATGGGTCAGGGTGCGGGTGTTGCTGCGGCGCTTGTGGCACGAACGGGGATAGCTCCACGTTCCCTCGATATCGGCCTGATACAGAAAACTCTTCTATCTCAGAACGTCTATCTTGGAGACGCGTCGCGCCTCGCGCGTCTTGGTCTTACAGATGCCAGAGGGGCCGAGTAAGAACCCGAACCGGAGTGTGTGCTGTAGTTAGCGGGTTTTTCAGCCCCCGGATTGATGGCGTGCCCCCTGAGGTGTCCGATCGCGCAAAATGCGACAAAAAATGCGCAAATTGGGAGTGTTTGGGTGAGGGGGAAATGGGATATTGAAACAGAAGAAGAGCAACTGTCTCTTGGAGTTTCTGGCTGATGAGCAATATTGAAAGCGCTATTGTCCATGCGCGGATGCTGCGAGAGCATTATCTTCGAGATCCGCACCGTCCCGGCTACCACCTGATTGTACCAGAAGGGATGCATAGTCCTGTTGACCCTAACGGAGCTATTTTCTGGAATGGACGCTATCACCTTTTTTACATTTACCAACATGAGCAACGCCACTACTGGGGCCATGTTTCCAGTCTGGACCTGGTCCATTGGCGACATCATCTTCCGGCCTTGGCGCCTGACCCGAACGACGGCTCCGGCGACGGCATTTTCAGCGGCGGTGCCTTTGCGGACCCTCAGGGGCGAGCAGTCATTACATATTGGAAGTTCTCGCCGAAAAGCGGCCTCGGCATTGCCACGAGCACGGACGAGAACCTTGACTTCTGGACGAGGCACCCAGGCAATCCATTGATTCCGGAACTGCCGGGCCGGCGGGGCGTGGCGCTCGTCACGACTCCCGAGGGCGCGGAACGGTTCGCCAGCGGGGCGGACCCCTCAGCCGTCTGGATGCGGGACGGGCGCTACTACGTCGCGACCGGCAACCTGATCGTGATGCACGAAGAAGGGGTGAAGAAGAACAACCCGGCGTATCAGGGCGACACCCTGTACCTTTTCGAGTCGGACGATCTTACGCGGTGGCGATTCCTGGGCGAGTTCTACAAATCCGATCGGCGCTGGACGGCGGCTGACGAGGACTGCATGTGCCCTGATTTCTTCCCGCTGCCCGGAAGCCCTGAGGGTGGGCCGGCCACGGACAAACACATGCTCCTGTTTATTAGCCATAATCACGGGTGCCAGTACTACATCGGGGACTATACCGGCCGCCGTTTCGAGCCGCGCGCGCACGGCCGAATGAGTTGGAAGGATCGCGAGTTTTTCGCGCCGGAAAGCCTGGCGGACCCCAAGGGCCGCCGAATCATGTGGGCCTGGCTGATCAATCCGCGCGGACCGCGTTCGCCGTCCGAATCTCCCGAGAGCGCGGCTCAGGCGGCGGC
>CALHGX010000030.1 GCA_938031185.1 uncultured bacterium | reverse complement strand
CGGTTTGGCACCTCGATGTCGGCTCATCGCATCCTGGGGCTGGAGAAGGTCCCAAGGGTTTGGCTGTTCGCCAATTAAAGCGGTACGCGAGCTGGGTTCAAAACGTCGTGAGACAGTTTGGTCCTTATCCACTGTGGGCGCAGGAAATTTGAGGAGAACATTCCCTAGTACGAGAGGACTGGGAATGACGTACCTCTGGTGTGCCGGTTGTTCCGCCGCGGAGCACCGCCGGGTAGCTATGTACGGAAAGGATAAGCGCTGAAAGCATCTAAGCGCCAAGCCTCCTCCAAGATCGGATTTCCCGTTCTCCGCAAGGAGACCTGAAGGCACCATGAAGACTACGTGGTTGATAGGCCGGAGGTGGACATTTCGTGAGAAATGAAGCTGACCGGTACTAATCCGCCGTGTGGCTTAACCTTTTTTGGGCTGTACACTCCCGCGCGGGAGTTCTGGAACCCTTCCCTGGCATTATTTTGGTCGGCCATGAGCCGACGGTGTGATTTTCCCGGTGACCACGGCAAGGAGGAAACACCCGTTCCCATACCGAACACGGAAGTGAAGGGCCTTTGCGGCGATGGTACTGTGGTGAATAGCCATGGGAGAGTAGCGCGTCGCCGGGTTTTATTTCGGGCCTGCGGGAATCCGCAGGCCTTCTTTTTTGTCTTCATGACGTTGGGCGGCGGAAAGATGACGCATTGTTCCCCGGTCAGCATGTTGCTTCAGCCTTGACGCATGACGCCATGGAGGCTACATAGGAGCGACGCGAGTGGTCGCGGCAAGGAGGCGCGGGGTGAACACGGCTGTTATTGTGGCGGCAGGCAAAAGCGAGCGCATGGGGCCTGACGTAGACAAGGCCTTCCTTTCATTAGGAGGCCGTCCTGTGCTGGCTCATTCGCTTCTAGCCTTTGAGCAATGCCCATGTGTGGATCAGGTGGTGCTTGTTGTGCGGCGGGATCGGGTGAATGCGGCCCGGGGGATGGCTCAAGTTTACGGATGTTCAAAGGTGAGGGCGGTTGTGCCCGGGGGGGCGCTGCGTCAATTGTCCGTCATGAACGGGTTGAGCGCCTTGGAGGATGAGACCAAGATCGTCATTGTGCATGACGGGGCCCGCCCGTGCGTTACGCCGATGCTGATTGAGGCCACAGTGGATTCGGCAAGAAAACACGCCTCCGGCGTCGCGGCGGTGAAGGTGACGGACACTGTGAAGGCGGTTGAACGTGGCATGGTGGTTCACCACACAGTGGACCGATCGAAGCTTTGGACCGTGCAGACACCGCAAACGTTCCGCAGAGACCTGCTGTGCCGAGCGTACGATTTTGTGGTGAAGAAACGCCAGACGGTCACGGATGAAGCGGCGGCGGTGGAGTTGCTTGGCGAACCGGTGCATCTGGTCATGTCTTCCTGGGGCAACATCAAAATTACGTCAAGAGAAGACTTGGCGCTGGCCGCGCTTCTGCTCCACTTGTGACCCGCGAACTGGGCAAGATCATTATGCCAGACGGCCTTTTTGCAATCCTCGGTGATATTCACGGGAACTGGGAAGCCCTCTCTGCCGTTGTGGAGGACGCGAGCGCGCAGGGGGCGACGCAATTTGTTTCCGTGGGAGACGTGGTGGGCTACAACGCCAATCCGGCTGAATGCCTGCATCGTCTGCGTGAACTGAACACCGTCGGCGTGATGGGCAATCACGACTACTATTGCTCGCATGACGACTGCATCAGGGATTTTCATCCTTTGGCCGCGAATGTGGTGGATTGGACAAGGAGTCGTCTGTCCCCGGAGGATGTGGCCTACCTGCGCGGCTTGAAGCTCGTACGGGTGATTCACGGATTCACCGTGGTGCATAGCACGCTCGACATGCCTCAGAAGTGGGGCTATGTGTTCGACGAACTGGAGGCCGAGTCGAATTTCAACTATCAGACGACGGCGGTGTGTTTCTATGGGCATACGCATCAGCCTGTAATATTCGAGAAGGCAGGGCGTGTGGTTCGATGCAACGGCAATCAGACTGCCATCACCCTCGGGAAGAAGTATTTCATCAACGTGGGAAGCGTTGGGCAACCGCGGGACGGAGATCCACGAGCCTCCTACGCGTTGTATAACGTGGCGACGCGGCGCGTCGAGTTGCGCCGTGTGCCCTATGACATTGCCGCTGCCCAGAAAAAAGTCATTGAGGCCGGTCTTCCCGAACGGCTGGCCATGCGACTGGCGCTGGGTGTCTGAAGCCGGACGCCTGAATGGCGAGGGGGAACGGCATTGGCGCGGATGAAGCCTTGGCCTCGAACACTTTTTCTTCTGATAGACGGCGTGGGACTCGGCGCTGACGACCCCGTGCGAAACCCTTTACGGTTGGGGCTTTGCCCGCATTTCGCCTTGGCCTTGGACCGATGGGCGATTCCGCTGGACGCGCGCATGGGCATCGGTGGGCTGCCTCAAAGCGCGTCAGGGCAGACCGCGCTGCTCACGGGGATCAATACCGGCCAGTTGCTGGGCCGTCATGTGCAGGGTTTTCCAGGGCCGTCCCTTTGTGCCCCCATCAGGCGCCGCAATCTGCTAAGGCGGCTTAGCCGGCGGGGATTCAAGGTGGCTTTCGCGAACGCTTATGCCGTCGAGAAGGCGGAGGAAGTACGGCTGCGGCCGCATCATTCGGTGACAACGGTGGCTGCGTTGAGCGTGGGCGCGATTCGAACCCTGAGCGATCTCCGGCGCAACCGTGCCGTATATCACGATCTTACAAGAAAGACTCTCCCGCGGCCGTTCCGGCCCATCAGCCCTGGGCGGGCGGCAACGCATCTGATGGCGGTGGCGAAAAGGAATGATTTCACGTTGTTCGAGTATTTTCTGCCGGATCGCGTCGGCCATAGAGGCGGGCCGGAGGATCTTCGCCGCGTTCTGACGGAGTTTGATGTTTTTTTCAAGAGCGTGCTTCGTTTTGCGGATGGAAAGCGCAATCTGCTGATATTAAGCAGCGACCACGGTCATATTGAAGAAGGCGGCGGGCCGTCACACAGCATAAATCCGGTCCCTTTGCTGGCGTTGGGCTGCGGGGCTGATTTTCTGAAACGTCATGCGCGCTGCATAACCGACGTTGCGCCGGCCGTCTTGCGCCTCTACGGGGCAAGACGCGGGCGAAGCCTGTGAGGAACTTCCTGGTCCATAGTCTCTTCCCTTTTCGTGAGTGCGGAGAGGTCATCTGTGCCCGCATGGCACAGACAGGAGCTGCGTCTCGACTTTGAGGGAGCGTTTTGGTAAAGGTTCCCGGCAGTAAGAGGGAAGGGGTGGCAGGATGAGGAATTCGCTTCGCTATCGCCGCGCGATAGCTGATTCCCGGCGCGTGGTGGTGAAAATCGGCAGCCGGGTTCTCATTCAGAAAACGGGCCGGCCGGATGGGCGGCGCATTGCCGCCTTGGTGGCGGATCTTGCGGCCTTGCGGAAGGCCGGGATTGAGCTGGCGGTTGTGACGTCGGGGGCCATCGGCGCGGGCACGGAGGCGCTGGGTTTCAAGAAACGGCCGACGGAATTGCCGGACCTCCAAATGGCGGCTGCTGTTGGCCAGTCGCGCCTCATGGCTCGCTACGACAAGCTCTTTTCCGCCCGCGGTTGCAAGGTGGGGCAGATACTGCTTACGCACGACGATTTCCACCACAAGATCCGCCTCACCAACGCCCGGCGAACGATGGAAAATCTGATCCGTCACGCTGTCATACCGATCGTGAACGAGAACGACGTAGTGGCGGACGAGGAAATACGGGCCGACATCAAGCTGGGCGACAACGATCTGTTGGCGTCGCTGGTTGCGCGGTTGATTCGCGCTGACCTGTTGATCATGCTGACCACGGTGGATGGATTCCGGGTCCCAGGCCCGAACGGTACCACCCGACGGGTCAGGTATCTGGAAAGAGTTACGAAGCAAGTGTTCGGCGCCGTGAAAACCCATACGGGGCCGGCGTTGTCGGTTGGGGGGATGGCCTCCAAACTGCGGGCTGCTCAATCGGTGGCGCGGGCGGGCTGCGGCGTGGTCATTGCCGATGGGCGGCGACGCGGTGTGCTGCGGCGCATCATGCAGGGAGAAGACGTCGGAACGTTCATAGTGCCTTCGATTGTGGATTGAGAAAGAGCCATGGGCCTTCATGAGGAAATGCTTGCGATCGGGGATCAAGCCGTGGCGGCTGCCCGCCGACTGGCGCTGCTGACCACGCGCAAGAAGAACCAAATCTTGTTGGCTGTGGCGGATGAACTGGAGGCGTCGAAAGATCGCATCGGCGAAGCTAACGCCCGAGACATGGAAAGCGCAGCAGGGGCGGGCCTTTCGGCGGCCATGTTGGATCGGCTGCGTCTGACGGAATCACGAATACTCGGCATGGCCAAAGGGCTGCGCGACGTCGCCGGTCTCAAGGATCCCGTCGGTGGGATCATCAGTCGGTGGATTCGTCCGAACGGCCTTGAGATACTCAAAGTTCGCGTGCCGATCGGGGTTGTTGCCATATTCTATGAAGCCCGTCCCAACGTGACGGCGGACGCGGCGGGGCTTTGCTTGAAGAGCTCTAATGCGGTGATTTTGCGAGGGGGGAAAGAAGCCTTGGAGTCAAACAAGGCTATTGTGGACGTTTTTCGGCGGGCGGGCGGCAGCAAGGGGCTGCCTCCTCACGCCGTGCAGTTGGTGGAGACAACGGATCGGGACGCCATCCGGGTGTTGGCTCAGATGGAGGGGCGGGTGGACCTCATCATTCCACGCGGAGGAGAGGGGCTTATTCGAGCGGTGGTGGATGTGGCCCGCGTACCCGTCATCAAGCACTATCGAGGCGTTTGTCATGTTTACGTGGATGCGGACGCGGATTTGGACATGGCGTTAAGGATCTGCGAGAATGCCAAATGCCAGCGGCCGGGCGTCTGCAATGCCATGGAAACGCTGCTGGTACACCGGCAAATCGCGCGGACGTTCCTTCCCATGGTGTGGAAGCGGTTGGGCGAAGAAAGACGCGTCGAATTGCGCGGTGATGACGCGGCCCGGGAGATTGTTCCTGCCATGAGGGTTGCGACAGAAGAGGACTGGAACGCCGAATACCTGGATCTGATTCTGGCCGTGCGGGTGGTTCCGGATGTGGCGGCGGCCATTGACCACATCAACCGGTATGGATCGAATCATTCGGACGCCGTGGTTTCGTCCAACGAGACGGTGCAAAGGGCGTTCGCTCAAGGCGTTGGCTCCGCCGTGGTATATATCAATGCCTCGACGCGGTTCACTGACGGCGGCGAGTTCGGCATGGGTGCGGAGATCGGCATTAGCACGGACAAACTGCACGCGCGCGGCCCGATGGGGCTGGAGGAGCTGACGACCTACAAGTACGTCGTCCACGGCGACGGGCAGGTCAGGGAATAGGTCTCTTCTCCTTGCCGCATCGCGGACTACTTGTCCATGGGCGAGGGAGATGGAAGGGGCTGCGCCGGAAGCGGCAGGATCTCTGCAGTCTTCGGCGACGGGGTGGATGGCTCCGTGGGGGGTATTTCCGTCATGGGCGATGGCATAGGGATCGCCTGCTCGCCTGGGCCGTCGCTCCGTTTGGAGCGGGGGGGGCCGTATCTTCCGTAGCGGCGGCGCTCGGCATTCAAGTCTTTTATTTCCAAGCGGTAGCGCTCTGCGAGCCAGCGCCATTTCCCTGGAGAAAAACCAAACAGTTGCCCCAGTTCGTTGAGCAAGGTGGTGGTGTCCAAAGTGGAGAACCTTGCTGTGCTGGCCGCCCATGCGGGATCGCCTGAAAGAGCAGGAGGCAACGTCGCGGCATCGCCGATGAGAACAACTTGGCCAGGCGTCCCGCGAAGGAACGAGCCGGCATGATAATCCGCAAGAGATAGTTCAGCCCAGTCACGGCCTGTCCAGAAATAAAGGATTGCCCCGTCCGCCGCGCGGGATGAAGCGTAGGATACCAACTGCAACGACTCGATGCGTGACAGGTCAAACATGAGTCGGACCATACGATGACGCGCGGGAAAAACCATTACGGCGGAGCGGCCCGATGCGAAAGCCGAGGCCGTGATTTGCGCAAGAACACAAAGGCCGAGCAGCCATCGTCCGGCTTTGGAACGAAGCGTCATATTGAAACCCTCCAGATGTTTATCGTAACATCACGGGGACTCATAACCAAAGAAGGGGTGAAGTAGCAAGACTTTTTCTGCGCTTTCGTCGTTTGGCCGTCCGGCAGATGGGCCCGTCATGATTGCGCAGGCGTGCGAACGACAAATCCGCCGGACTTTTCGTCGTGTTCGATGGTCAGTAGCTCGCGGGCGGCCGCTTCTTCCAGGAGCTGGCCGAAAGACTTAAAGCCGTAATACGATTCGCTGAAACCGGGTCTTCTTCTCTTGAGCGTCTGCTTGATCATGGAGCCCCAGATGCGTTCGCCGGCGCCACGTTCTTCAAGCAAAGCCTGGTAGGTCTCGAGCACCAGATCGAACGCTTCCTGTTTTCGGTCGCCGGCGGGCGGGGCGGTCGGCTGGGTCTTTGGAGTAGCGCGCCGGTTGCCGGTCCGGCGCTCGGTGGCATCCGGCGGGGGCCGCACCAGATCGTCGTAGTAGATGAACTCGTCGCAGTTGGATATGAGCAGGTCCGAAGTTGAATTCTTGACGCCGACTCCGATGACGGTCTTGTCGTTCTCCCTGAGCTTGCTGACCAAAGGGGAAAAATCGGAGTCACCGCTTACGATTACGAACGTGTCCACATGCGTTTTTGTGTAGCACAGGTCCAGCGCGTCCACGACCAGCCGGATATCGGCGGAGTTCTTTCCAGACTGACGAACGTGGGGGATCTCTATCAATTCGAAGGCCGCCTCATGCATGATGTTCTTGAATTCTCGATAACGGCTCCAATCGCAATAAGCCTTTTTGGCCACGATGCTGCCCTTGAGCAGGAGTCGTTCGATGACCTTGTGGATGTCGAAGTGAGAGTAATTCGCATCGCGCACCCCCAGGGCGATATTTTCGAAGTCGCAGAATACGGCGATATTCCGGCTTTCGGAGGAGGGGGTGTGGGCCATGTGAAAACCTCCGGTTTAGTTCAGCGTTACCATCTGCAATCCGCCAGGGCCCGCGGAGCGGGCATGGACAAGGGCTTTGCCCAGCGCGCCGAGCAGGTCTTGGATCGGACGTTTCTTGGCGGCGTCCGTTCGCAAGAACAAAACGCCAGCGTTGGCCTCGATGGGGATGGATGCACCCGCGCCGGCCTGGCGGCGGATGTCGTGCTGCGCCTGTTCGATAATCCGCCGCGCCTCTTCTTCGGTGACGCCGGACAGATACAGAATGAACTGATCCGCCGCATAACGAGCCAGCGCATCCGTTTCCCTTAAGTGCCGTTTGATCAGGGAGGCGCATTCGGCCAGCAGCTCATGGGCTCGGTCAATGCCATAGGTGTCCACATAGACGCGAAAAGCGGCGACATCCATCAAGGCCAGCGCCAAGGGATAGTCGTGGGTTCTGGACCGGAGAATCTCCGTGGTCATGGCGGCGATGAACACGGAATACTTGAGCGTGCCTGTGGCGTCGTCGGTTTGGGACAACTGGCGGCGCTCCTTCAGGAGATCGAATTTTGCCATTAGGCTTCCGATCAACAAGCCCAGAACCTGCAAATGGAGCAGATCGGCTTCGTCAAAGGGCGTCATGTCTGCCCGATCGCACATGAGGTAACCCACGGCGCGGTGGTTGCGGATGATCGGGGCCAGAGCGGCCGAGTCGAAGTCGTGTTCCAGCTTGATTTCCTTGTACAGGTCCGAATCCCTGCTCGCGTGATTGACGAGAATGGGTTGCTGTTCAAGCAGGAGACGTTCGACGTGCGGCCCCGGCGCCGCCCGGCGAAAGGTCTTTGCGAACGAGTAACTGATCTGCCGCCCCGTCTTGATGCGCAACTCCTTCGTATCCAGGTCCGCCAGAATGACGGCTATGCTTTGGACGGGGAAATACGTCTTTACGCTGTCCATGATTGCGTGGAGCGCTTCCTCCAGGGACAAGGCGCCGTCAGCCTCACGCAGGACATGAAGCAACCACCCGCCCAGCGTGGGCTGGGATTGACCCGCCATCGCCATACCACCTCCGTTGGTTACGGAGGCAGGATACGATCAGCCTTCGCCGGCGTCAAGCGCGGAGAGTGGACTTGTGGTGAGTATGACGGGTTTTACAGAGGCGGGCGGCGTTCATCCGGCGAGGCGGCTGTCGTACCCGAATAGATGACACGCACCGGCGTGCCCACGGCGACAATGGTGGACAGTCGCTGCACGTCCCAGTTGGTCAGCCGGAAACAGCCACGCGATTCCGCGCGGCCGATCGTCTCCGGACTGGGCGTGCCGTGAATGCCGAAACCCGGGCGGTTCAGACTGAACCAGTAGACGCCGACCGGATTGTTCGGTCCGGCCGGCAGGATGAGTTTGCGGCCGATCTCCTGCGCTCGCGGAGTATCAGGAAAATTCGCCGGATCGAACACGTAGATCGGATTCGGAGCCGCAGCGACAATGCGCCATTCTCCGAACAGCACGGCAGCCGCGGTTCGCGCGATCGAACAGGGGAAGGATGCCACCAGGCGATGGGTGGCGTCGAACACCCTGAGACGGTATTGGTTCGCATCAATTTCGATAAGGGTGGCCGGCACCAGCGGGCGTTCGAGGGTGGTGTTGGGCACGGTGAGGGCCGTGCCTGATGGGGGGCGAGCCCAATCGCCCACCCGCGGGTTCAGTCTTCTGAGAAAAGGTTGGCTTACATGGTACTGCTCGGAGAGGTATTCCAACAGTGACGTATAGGCCATTCTCTCAACGGCCGACGCCTCCAGCCAATCCTGCGGGGCGAAGCCAAGTGCTACGAAGTCGTTCGACGTGATGGTGTGAGTGGCCCAAGTCCTATTGGAAGAGGCCATGAGATAGGCGCGGGCTTCGGTCTCGCCGAGTCCGTAAGCCTGGCAATAATCTGCCAACGCGCTTTGAGTGCGGCGCCCTTCCACGTTGTCAATGAGGCCGACTCCGAAGCCCTGACGATCCAGAGCGGCCTGGAGTGTGGCCGTGTTCCACAAGGCTTCCTGAGCCTCTGCGGCGAGGATCACGCAGAGCGAACCGAGCATGACAAGACGCCAGCCATGAGAAGGCCGACGGGGCGAGCGGCGGCCGGAAACGCGGAGCATCATGGCGATCAACCCCAAACCACCAATTCGCCATCGTGCTTGGAGGCCAAGCCTTCGCGGCAGGGGAACACCCGAATGCCGTATGCATGCTGGCCGCTGGCTGGTATGGCGTGTTCGGCGGAAAAGGTAAGGACATTGCCGGCCGAGGATTCCAGGCGCAGCGGAACACAAACTGCCGGCTCCCTGATGTCAGTGCCATCCCGACGGCCCAACAGCATCTCCACCATGATCTCGTCGGGCGACATGGCGCCGGGATCCATCCGCACCGTCACACGGAATGGGCGGCCTACTTCCACATTGTCCCCGTGCACGCCTTTGAGGCTGACATCCAGCAGGCGCAACGAAGAGAAACGGGTCGGAACTTTTCGTTTCCAATCGGCCAGCTCTCGCGCCAGTTTGAAGCGGTCTTTGAAGACCACGGCGCCGCGTTCCGCGGCGGGGAGATACAAGTGCTCGGCGTATTCCTGCAACATGCGGTGGGAATTGAAGTAAGGGGGAATCGTTTCGAAGGCATGCTTGATCATCGCAAGCCACTGGCGCGGCAGCCCGTCCCCGCCCCGCTCGTAGAACGCCGGCACGACGCGTTCCTCGAGCAGCGCATACAGCGACTTGGCGTCTTCCTCTGATGCGTCGGGCAGTGGGGGGACGTACTCGGTCAATGCCGGGCCGATGGTCCAGCCGTTGGTGCCGTCGAAGCCCTCGCACCACCAGCCGTCTGAAACGCTCAAATTGAGCGTGGCGTTGACGGTGGCCTTCTGTCCGCTGGTGCCGCTGGCCTCGAGCGGACGAAGAGGCGTATTCAACCACACGTCCGCCCCCTGCAACAGCAAGCGGGCCAGACCGAGGTCGTAATCCTCGAGGAAGAATATTTTCCCGAGGAAGCGGGGGTCCTTGAGGGCGTCGATCATCTTTTTCACAATTTCATTTCCCAGGCCGTCATTGGGGTGCGCCTTGCCGGCGAAGACCACATACACCGGCCGCTGGGGGTGGTTGAGGATGCGACTCAAACGGTCGGGATCGCTCAAAATGAGGTCGGCCCGCTTGTACGGCGCAAAACGCCGCGCGAAGCCGATCAGCAGCGCGCCGGGGTTGATGCCGGTCAGAATCTGTTCCCGTTTCACGGATCCGTTGCCGTACTTAGTATGATTTTCCGAAACGTCCTGACGCAGCGCCGCGATCAGGTCCTGTTTGGCCTCGCACTTGGCCTTCCAAAGCAGTTCGTCGGGTACCTCGTGGATTCGTTTCCAGCGACGGGTTTCCGCGAGGTTGTTTTCCCATCCCAGGCCGAGGTATTGGTCCAACACCTGCCGAATGCCGCGGCCGACAATGGAGGGGGTGTGGACGCCGTTGGTAACTGTGGCGATGGGCACGTCGGAGACGTGAAAGCCGGGCCAGACGCTTTTCCACATCTCGCGGGCGACGGTCCCATGAACCCGGCTGACGGCGTTGCGCCCGTGGGACAACTTCAGAGCGAGCAGGGTCATGTAAAACGGCTTGTCCGGGCCGGGTTCCTTTCGCCCTAATTCCCAGAACGCGTCCCAGGAAATGCCGGTGCGCTGAACCCATGCGGAGAAATAGTACTCGATCAGGTCCTTGTCGAACTGCTCATTGCCGGCGTCCACCGGAGTGTGGGTGGTGAAGACCGTGTTGGCGCGGACCGCTTCGCGGGCCTCGTCAAACGAGAGGCCTTCCTCGGTCATGAGGTTTTGAATTCGCTCGAGCAGAAGGAAGGCCGAGTGGCCTTCATTGATGTGGTAGACGGAGGGAGTGATGCCCAACCGGCGCAGGAGGCGCACGCCGCCCATGCCCAGAAGGATTTCCTGCTCCACGCGGATGCGGCGGTCGGCGCAATAGAGCCGGGCAGTGATGGCGCGGTCTTGGACGGTGTTGGCGGGCACATCCGTGCTGAGCAGGTAAAGCGGCACACGCCCCACCTTGACCTCCCAGACGGCTGCGTACAGGAGGCGGCCGGGCAGTTCCACGGTCACCTGCACGTCACGGCCCTGGTCGTCCTGAAGCGCATGGATGGGCATGTTGCAAAAATCGTTTTCCGGGTATTCGGCGACCTGCCACCCGTTCTTAGCGATGCGCTGGCGCAAATATCCGTTCTTGTAAAGCAGCCCCACGCCGATCATGGGCAGGTGGAGGTCGCTGGCGGTCTTGAGGTGGTCGCCTGCCAGGACCCCCAAGCCGCCGGAGTAGATCGGCAGGCTTTCGTGCAGCCCATACTCCGTGCAGAAGTAAGCCACGGGGGCCGTGGTCCGAATAGGGGAAGCACGGCCGCGTGAGACTCTTTCCTTCATGTAGTCGTCGAATTGCCGCAGAACCCTGTCGTAGAGTTGCAGGTAGCCGTCGCTTGCAGCGAGCTCCTCCAGTCGCGCCGGATCCACGGCTTCCAACATACGGACGGGGTTATTCCTCATAGCGGCCCACCGTCGTGGATCGAGCAGGGCGAAAAGGTCCAGCGCTTCGGGATGCCATGTCCACCAAAGGTTATGGGCCAATTCCCGCAGCCGCTCGATGCGATGCGGGAGGCTGACCATGGCCGTCAGGCTGCGGAAATGCGGCTGGAGCGAAGCGGTGCCGGCGTAGGTGAAGCGCATCTCTTCTCGGTAGGCGGCGGAGCCGAGCAGGGCCATGCGCGCGGCGGCGGCGTTCAGGGCGTGTTCGAAAGCGCGGCGGTAGTGGGCGAAGAAGTCGTTCCATCCGGCGCGCAGAGCGATGGCGCGGGCGGCGCGCCGTCGTGCGCCCTGTTCGCCTTCGGGAACATTCACCGCCTCGAGCAGCGTCGCCGCCAGGTCGTTGACGATGGAGGCCATGTCCTTGCGGCGGCGGTTGAGGATCACCACCCCGTGGTCCTCTTGACTCGACTCCCGCACCCAGACGCCGAAGCCGGCTTGATCGGAGGTGATCGTCGGTACGGCGTAGGCCGCGCTTTCGAGCGGTGTGTAGCCCCATGGCTCATAATACGAAGGGAACACGCCAAGGTCACAGGCGCTCAGGGCTTCATAATATGTCATGTTCAGCAGGCCGTCGTGGCCGTCGAGGAAGGCCGGCAGGAAGATGACGTGCACCGCGTTTTCGGGATTGTTTTTCAGCCCCAGCCGGTTGCAGGCTTCCAGGATGGGGTCCGAGGCTTCGTGCATCAGGCGATGCGTGGCAATCGGCGGCAGGCCGGCAGGACGCTCTTCGGCCCCGCCCAGCGCGGCCGGGTTAATTTCCCGATGTCCGGCCATGACGAAAAGGAAAGCCAGAACGGGCCGATCGAACCGTCGCTCCTTTTCCAGCCGGCCTAGGGCCTCGAGAAACACGTCAATGCCCTTGTTATGGAACTCGTACCGACCGGAGATCAACAGGAGGCGCGTCTCGGGCGGAAACGGCTTGCGCAGGAAGCGAGCAGCCAATTCGAGCAACCGGGCGCGCGCCTGGCTTGCGGGCGCGCGGTCGGCGACCAAGTCCGGAATGGAGTCCATGTCCAGGCCGTTCGGCAGCAGGATATCCGGTTTGCGCCCGAGAAACGCGGTGGCTTCGGACGCCGTGATGCTGCTGACGGTGGTGAAACAATCCGCCTCGCGCGCGGACGCGCATTCCATCGAATGCTTGGCCGCAATATGGCGGGCGGCGGCTTCCTTTTGGGGCGCGATATTCTCCATGCCTGAGTATATGTCCACGCCGTCGCCGGCCATTGATCGGCCAAGAATGGTGGCGTGCGTCGTGAAGATGGTGCCGATTTCCGGCACGCGCTTCTTGAGGCAGAGCAGACCGGCGCCGCACATCCACTCGTGGAACTGGGCGACGGCGGCGGCTCGCGCCGGGCGCGCCCACAGGTTGAAGGCCGACTCGATGACCTCGCCGCAGGCATAGCTGAACATGACCGGCTCAACGTAGTCCCAGCCGCCGGAAATTGAGTCCACGCCGAATTGTTCCCACAATTGAAAGAGCAACTGGTCCTTGTGGTACTTGCGGGTAAAATCCACCAGGATCACACGCGGGCGGCCGGGAATGACCCACCGGCCGAAACGGCAGGGGAGCTCCTTGAGCGCGACGGCCTCGCGGAGAGGCCCCCAGGCTTCTTCCTCGGTCTCCTCAAATTCGCGGTTGGTCTTCAGGTCCGGGCCCAGCAGGCAATAGCGGTCGCCAAATTCGCCGACGGCGTGGCGGGCCTTGCTGGCCAGCACCGTGTAGATGCCGCCCACTTTGTTGCAGACTTCCCAACTGACCTCGAAGAGAAAGCGATGTTCAGGCGCTGTCATGCGGACCTCCTCCGGACGGTCGCAGCCGGCGGGCGAAGTCCGTTAGAATGTTCATGTAGTTCACATACGCGTCATAGGGCGAGGCGTATGGGTTGAAGTACTTGTGGACGTCGCCGTCGGCGAACCATTTGGTGCACATGTAGTAGAAATGATCCGAGGTTTGCAACGAGCGCCAGACGGGCAACAGGGCGGCGTTGGCCCTTCGGCGCGCGTCTTTCTCCAGGGCATAGAGGGAACGAATGGCGTCGTTCTGCATGTCGTTGCCGATCCAGGCGGTCAAGTCCCGCTCCACATCGGCCCAGGATACGAAGCGGGGCACATCCAGTTGGGCCATGGGCGAATACTGCCGGGCCACCTGGGAGGGGGTTTCGAAGCGGAAATCGGGATGTTGCATCAGGGCGGACGGCAGCACGCGCAGGAACTCGAAAATGCCCGTGTCCTCCCACTGGTGCTCCCCGAACGTCTCGTAATCCATGAACAGGTTGATGACTTCTCCCGACGCGTTGATCTGATGAATCCAGCGGGCGAACTTGTCGGCGGTGAGAGGGTACTCAGGCCAGTCCCGATTGGAGAAGCGAAACGCAATGTCATCCGACAACCGGTAGTTTTTGAGCAGCAACTTGATTTTCACGCAGCCTGCCGGCTGGTAAAGGAAATTAGGGCTGCGCCATCCGAGGATGCGGTCGGCGCCTTCCGCGAGGATGACGCGGTATCCGAGCTCTTCGGCAACCCGGGCTACGTCGTTGTTGTAAATCAATTCCGTGTTGCGGAAGGCCGTGGCGTTTTGGCCAAACAGCTGCCGGATGCGGGCGCGATGGAGTTTGACCTGGTCAAGGAACTCGCGGCGGGAATAGAGAAAGGCGAGCGAGTGATGGTATGTTTCGTTGAGGAACTCCACATGGCCTGTCTCGGCGAGCTGGCGGAAGCTCTCGAGGGTTTCGGGATGATATCGTTCGAACTGGTCGAGCGCCACACCGCTGATCGAAAACGACACCCGGAACCGGCCCTCATGGCGGCGGAGGAGATCCAGCAGGAGCCGATTCGCAGGCAGATAGCATTTCGCGGCGACCTTGCGCAGAATATCGCGGTTCTTTGCCTCGTCTTCGTAGTCGTGGCGGGCGCCGATGTCGAAATAGGTGTAATGCCGGAGACGGAACGGCTGATGCACCTGGAAATAGCAGCAGATGGAGGGCATGAGTTGTTTTTATCCCAGCAAGCTTTGATACAAGGCAATGATGCGATCCGCGACAGCCTCCCAATGTAGAGCCCGCAGTTCCCGCCGGGCGTTGCGCATCATCTCCCGCGTCAAAGCCGGATAGTTCAACGCCGCCAGAATCTTGTTGGCGATCTCCTGCACATCCCAGAAATCCACTTTCAGGGCGTGGGTGAGCACCTCGGAGACGCCGGAGTGCTTGGACACGATGACGGGTACGTCATACAGCATGGCTTCGAGCGGGGAGATCCCGAAGGGTTCCGAGACGCTGGGCATCACGTACAGATCGCTTTGGGCATACATGCGTTCCACGTCCGCGCCGTGGAGGAAGCCCGTGAAATGAAACTGGCGGCCGATGCGTAACTGGGCGACGCGCGTAATCATGCGGGTCAGCATATCGCCCGTTCCGGCCATGACGAACGTCACGTCCGGCATCTTTTTCAGGACGCGGGCGGCGGCTTCCACGAAATAGTCCGGGCCCTTCTGGAAGGTGATGCGGCCGAGGAAGAGGACGGTCTTGCCGGTCTTCTTGCGCTCCAAGTGGTACACTTCCTCGGCATGCTGACGAGACACTGCATTGTGCGCCACGGTCACTTTGTCCGGCGCAATACCATAGCGGCTCAGGATGCGGTTGCGGGTGTAGTAGCTGACGGCAATGACGCGCGCCGCGGATTCCATGCCCAGTTTCTCTATGGCGTAGACATCCGGATTGATGTTCTCGCCGCTGCGGTCAAACTCCACAGCATGCACGTGGAAGACAAACGGCTTGCCGGTGACCGCTTGCGCGCGAATGGCCGCTGGCACTGTCATCCAGTCGTGGGCGTGGATGATGTCAAACGTCTCGGCGAGGGCGATTTGTTCAACCGCCAAGCTGTAGCGCGTCACTTCGGCCATCAGATTGCGTCCGTATTCGCCCGAAATGTCCAGCACGGTGGCGGCGGCATCGTCCGCCGGCGGCAGTCGCTTTTCGATTTCGACCAGCGTGCGGGCGTATTCGAGATCGTCCATGTAGGGACGGAGCAGCGCATTGACGGTGCGGATATGCAGGCGGCGCATGCGCGGCAGCGCGCGTTCGGCTGCTTCCCGGCGGTGGGGGATGGGCGTCTGCGCGGCGGAAAGAATGCGCACGTGCGATCGGCGCTGGGGGTCTCGAACGCGCGGCAGGACAAAAAGCACTTCCACGCCGCGTTGCGTCAAGCCCCGCGTGAGGCCGTAACAGGCGGTGCCCAAGCCGCCGCTGATGAACGGCGGGAATTCCCATCCGAGCATCAGAACCTTCATCTCCGGCGGCCTCCTTTTCGCGGACGAGCGGAGGCGGAGCGGACGCGCCGCGCGGGTCGGCGGGCGGACACTGCATTCGCGCATAGGCGCAGCGCCCGGATGAGTTCTCCTGTGTTCCATGCCTGGGCGATGCAGCCGTTGGGGCGGTGGGGCGGATCGCCGTCGAACACCTCGGGAATATGTCCGAGCCCCTGGCCTTCGAGCGCATAATCGAGAAGGGGCTGAACCGTTTCCATCAGTTCTTCGGCCGCCAGCGCAGGATCGGGCGCGGTTTTCAGCAACACGTCCGTGTATGGGCCGAGCAGCCAAGGCCAGACAGTGCCCTGATGGTAGGCGCGATCTCGTTCGGCCGGACCGCCCTCGTAGCGCCCGTGATAGCTTACGTCGCGCGGGGACAGCGTGCGCAGACCGAAGGGGGTCAGCAATTCGGAACGGACGGATTCAAGGACGGCCTGTTGCTGATCGCTGTCGAGCATGGAATGGGGCAGGGCCGCGGCGAACAACTGGTTGGGGCGGACGGAGACATCCGGCTTGCCGTCCGAAACCGCGTCTGCCAAGCGCCGTTCCTGCGGCAGCCAGAACATGCGAACAAACGCGTCGCGGACTTGCGAAACGAGATCACGGCTCCACGGCAGCGGCTCGCCGAATCGGGAGGCCAGCTCCTCGGCGAAACACAAGGCGTTGTACCACAGAGCATTGATCTCCACGGCATACCCGTGCCGCGGCGTGACGGGCACCCCATCCACCATGGCGTCCATCCAGGTCAGTTGCGTGTGGCGGTTGCCGGCGTGGAGTAGTCCATCGCCGTTTATGCGGATATCATGAATAGTGCCTTCCATCAGCCGGCGAAGAATACGCAGCATGGTCGGCCAAAGGGCCGACCGAATGGTCTCCAGGTCGCCCGTGTGTTCCAAAAGATGTTGAATGGCGCGGAAGAACCAGAGCGAGGCGTCCACCGAGTTGTACGCATGATGCTCCGGGTCGGAACCGAAGAAATTGGGCAGCAAACCGTTGGCTTCGTGCGTTGCCAGGGCCACCAGGATGGCGCGGCCTTCATCATTTCGTCCGCAGCAGAACGTTAGGCCGGGGAGGGCGATCAGCGTGTCGCGAGTCCATTCGCCGAACCACGGGAAGCCGGCGATGATGCCGGGCCGGCCGTTCGGATGGTGAACGAGAAACTGGCGGCCGGCAAACGCCAGGACCGGCAGCGCCTTCTTGGCCGGAGCCCAAGCGACGCGGATCGCGGCGGTTTGACGGCGGCACTGGCGGCGACGCGACAATTCAGCGGCCCACAAGTCCGGCAGCTCGCTTGGATTCGGAATTTCATCGAGCCCGGCGGCCAGCACGACGGCCTGCCGTGGTTTGAGGGGCAGTTCGAAAACGCCGGGGTGGAACAAGTCCTCATGGTTATCGAAGCCTCGTTCGGCTTCCACAAAATACTCGAACTGGCGAAACCAGAGCGGGGCGGGGTAAAATTCACCCATCACGCTGGTTTGCACCACCAGCGGAGGCAATCCGTTGTAGGGACGAATCTTGAAACCATTGGGCGCGGGATACGTGCGAACCTGCAAGAAGAGGTCTTCTCGCCGCAGCTCGTGGAAGCCGCGAAATGCCAGCAAGGGTTTGATGCGCAACGTGACGGGCCGGGGACTGTCCTTCAGCTCGTATCGCATGAGGGACATCCGCCGACCCTCCACCAGCATGAAGTCCTTTTGCAGCTTGACCTCGCCGATGGCAAAAGAGAAGGAAGGGTGTTCATCGAGGCGAAACCCCCGCAGGTACTGATGGCCGTGGGGAAAGTAGACTCCGGGGTAGCGGTGAATCGAGAGAAAGAACTCCTGCTCTTCGGAGACCAGCGAGTCCTCGTATTTGGAAAGCAGCACGAAGGTCCCCGGCGGATCAGGAAGGTTGGGCGCGAGTAGGGCGTGATAGCGCCGGGTGTGGCAATGGAGGATCGTGCTGGACGCGTAACCGCCCCCGCCGTCTGTTTCGAGCCACTCCCAGCGCAAACTTTCCCTTAAATTCTGGCAAGTCGTCGCATCAACTGAAAACGACATGGCGCCTCCCAAGGAAACGTTGTTGTGTTAGCAGGTTTGGCCAGGAAAGTCCAGCATTCGAAATTTGGCGCGGATGCGTGGCAAGCGGACGAGAAGGCGCGCTTTCAAGCAGGCGGAGCGGCCGCCCGCCGGCGGCGGTGGCGCCACATATACACCGCGATCAGCACGGCGCACCCGATTAGCAATCGAAAGGTCCACTCCCGGGAGTATGTAGCGATCATCTCGCGATTCTGGTGGGCTACGTATCCGATGACGGCGAGGATGGTCACCCAGATGCCCGACCCGAGCCCCGTGAAGAAAAGGAAGCGGCCCATGTGCATGCGCGCCAAGCCCGCCGGGAAGGAGATGTATTGTCGCACAACCGGCACCAACCGGCCTGTGAAGGTGCCGATCTCCCCGTGCGTCCGAAAGAAGCGTTCCACTCGCGCGAACTTCTCCGGCGGGCAGAGCAGGTAACGCCCGTAGCGCAGAAAGAAAGGGCGTCCCAGCCGAAGGGCCAGATAGTAATTCAGGAGTGCGCCCAGCCAACTGCCCAGGATGCCCATGAAAATGGCCAGAAAAAGATTCATTTTGCCCTGAGAAGCGAGAATGCCCGCTTGCGGCATCACCAGTTCGCTGGGAAAGGGGAAAAACGAGCTTTCAAGAAACATCATGAAGACGACCCCCGGATAACCGAAGAACTCCACGATGCGTACACTCCACTCGACCGCCTGCGCCAACCACTGGTGAATCATCAAGCCCTCCCTTGCCCCCGCTCAAGGGGCCCAGATTGCCCAGACAAACGCGGCGGCGGCGACAACGGCCGCCGCGGTAAACGGCACGCCCACGAGCAGGAACTGGCCAAAGGACACGGGATATCCCTTCTTGCGCAGCAGGCCCACCGCGACAATGTTCGCGGAGGCGCCGATGGGCGTCAAGTTGCCGCCGAGGCAGGATCCGATCAACAGCGCAAAAAGAAACAGTGGAACTGGCGCGCCGAGTTGATCGGCCGCCTTTTGGGCCACGGGGATCATCGCCAGCAGGAAGGGGACGTTGTCCACGAAACCGGATACGAGCACCGCGACGGCGAGCAAGAGAAGAAAGGCCCTCAGGAGACTGCCGGCGCTCCAGGCGGCCACGAGGGCCGCCAGCCGATCCAGCCATCCCGACTCGCTGAGCGCACCCACGAGAACGAATACGCCGATAAGGAAGAAGGTGGTGTCCCAGTCCAATGTGCGGATGAGTTCGCGCGCGGAGCCCCAGCGCGCGGACATCCGGTACCAGATCAAGCCCGCGCAGGCCAGCGCCAGCGTCATGGTGCCGGCCAGCCAGCGGAAGTCGGGATCGAACGTGGAGGTGGAGGCGAGTCCAAGGACCAGGGCGAGCATCAGGACGGTCGGTGTCCAAGCCCGCACGGTCTCGACCGGAATCCACCGGGCCTGCTCGCGGTGCCCGCGCAGGAGCCATGCGGTCACCGCCAGTGCGGCGGCTGCGCCGATTTGCACGGCAAAAAAGATACCCGGTCGTCCATGGTAGACGAAGAAGTCGTTGAACGACATTTTCAGGTAGCCAGCCAGAATCATGCTGGGCGGGTCGCCGATCAGCGTGGCGGTGCCCTGCAGGTTCGACGACACGGCGATGAGAATGATGATCCGCGCCGGGGAAATTCGCAGGCGTTCCGCGAGGCTGAAAGCCACCGGGGCGACCAGCAGCACTACGGCCACGTTTTCCACAAAGATGGAAATGAGCCCGGACAGCAGGCAAATGGCCAGCATCGCGCCCCGCACCGTGCGGGTGCGATCTGCGATACGTTCGGCGATGACCGCGGGCATGCGGGACATCATGAAGAGCTCGGCCAACACCAGCGTGCCGAAAAACAGGCCGATGACGTTCCACTGCACATGATCAAGGACGGCCTCGCGCCAACTCAATGCGCCGACGGCCACCAGCAAGGCGGCAGCGGCGCACGCGGCGGCCGATCGCCGGCGCGGGAAGACCACGAAAAGCGCATACGCCGCGGCGAACGACAGGGGGATCAGCACTGAACTGGTCATGGCGCGGTGAGACTAGGGGGGGGCGACAGGTGCGTCAACGAAAAAGGCTTCAGTTCTTGTGCGGATCGCGCAGGCGCTTGATTTCGTCCCGGATTCGGGCGGCTTCTTCGTAATTCTCTTCGCGAACCGCCTTGGCGAGACGGGCGTGAAGGGCCTCAAGGCCAGACGGTTCGGACGACCGGGCTGGCGGGGTTGCCTCTGCCTCGCCCCGCGATCGTTCCTCCAGCACAATGCCGGCCTGATCCATGACCTTGCGCGCCACGTAGATCGGCGCGCCGCAACGCAAGGCAAGGGCGATAGCGTCGCTGGGGCGCGAGTCCACGTCCGTGGCGACGCCGTCCCGTTCGATGGTCAGCACGGCGTAGAAGGTGCCGTCCACCAAATCCGTCACGACTGCGCGCATGACGCGGCACTCCATGCAGTCGAGCACCTTCTTGAATAGGTCGTGCGTGAGGGGGCGGGGGACGGTCATCCCTTCCACGTGCACCGCGATGGCCTGCGCCTCGGCGGCTCCGACGAACACCGGCAGCGCACGCGCGTCCTCCGTCCCCCGAAGAAGCACCACAAAGCCCACGTTCGACAGCGAGACGCTGGCCACGTTGACCCGAATAATGTCGGCGGGCTTCATTTCTTTCCTCCAGCGTCATTATAGAATGACGGCGTCGCGCCACAAGAAGAACCGAGCATGAGTCTGTGGGCCCATGAAATGGCCTCCTTCTGTGGCCTCTGTGTTCAGGCGGACTGATCCGCCTCGATGGGCGCAAGCCCTTTGCCGGGCCAAGGGTTGCGCCGGAATTCCCGAGCGAACGCCGCTTCGGCCGCGCGAAGGGCCTGCCGGGCCGACCGGTTGCGCTGGAGCAGGCGCTCGATCGTCACTGCGGTGTCGGAGAGCGAGCGCCCGTGCAGACGGTTCGCTTCGCGCAGGCAGTCCAGGTAGCCGTCCAGGGCCTGGAGCAAGTCGCAAGCGCCGGCGCGGGCGTCGGAAGCCGGGTCGAGAAAGGCGACGCCCTGCTCCGCCAGAACGCGCAGCAGCAGCAATTGCGCGGCCGGCGCGGCCGTGGTGCCGGCTTGGCGGACGATCACGGCTGCGCGGGGGAGCGACGTCGCGGCGGAGAGCCGGATGGCCGACAGGCTCTTTTCCATTTCATCCGCCGACCAGCCGCTCAAACGAGTCAACAGGGCAAAGAAGGCCGTGGCCTGAATGTGGCGCTGCCGCGCCAAAAACGCGTCCAGTGGCATAGGAGCTTCTGGGCGGGCGAGCAACGACTGCACAACGTCGGCTCTGATACCCACGGTCACCTGCGATCCGTCGGCCAATGTGGCGGCACAGGATATGATGCCGCATACCGTTCCTTCCGGGGTAAGGATGGGCCCGCCGGAGGCGCCTCTTTTTGACGCCACATCAAGGTGCAATACCGGCACGCCCTGATCCACTCGGGTGCGCAGCACACGTCCGGTGGTGACGGACCAGAGCTGATCACGGGGGTGCCCGAGCACGCGCGCGGAGGTGGGCCACATCTCGGGCGGCGCCGCGTGAAGCGGGAGGAAGTCAAAATGCTCGCCGGCGATTCTCAAGATGGCCAGATCGTGGAGCGCCGAAAAGGCCCGTACGCCTTCCACCCGGCGCAATCTCCCATCCAGTGTTTGCACCGTTATGGTTTCCGCGCCGATCAGGGTGTGGTAGCTCGTGACGACATCGCCACGTGCCGAGATCAGGAATCCGGCGCCTTGTTGACGCGGGGTGATCACCCGGACGGACGCGCGCACGGCCCGCAGAAGATCCGAGGGCATTGCAGCCAGTTGGCTGGTGCGGGGAAAAGGTGCCGGAGCAGGGCGGGGGGCCGTCAGGACAAGCCACTCCCGGCGCACGATGTCGTGAGGGTCCACGGAGTCGCGCGTCACTGGTCCCGCCATTTCTTCCAGAGGCACGCGCGAGGGCTGCATCTGACGCAGTTTCGCTTCGAGTTCAGCCAAGGGGAGATTGGCGGGGGATGCTCCAAATGAGCAATGGACAAGCATCCACATCATGCCCAGGGCGACCGCGGCGGTGCGTCTGCCGCCACGGCCCCCGAGGGCCTTGGTTTCCACGAAGAACATAACGCGTACATTGTAGCTGATCGGCGTTGTTTTCGTCCATTAGGAACACAGACTTTCTTGGGAAAGGACAGGTACATCGTGACCCCCCTCCTGTGGTGAAGCTGGGGGTGGTGAGTGGGAGGCGGATGAAGGAGATCAGGGGCCACCTCCGGAGGTGGCCCCTGATCGGGCGGGCCGATAAGATCCGCCACCATGATC
>CALHGX010000029.1 GCA_938031185.1 uncultured bacterium | reverse complement strand
CGCGTTGAACGAATAGAAGGAATGAAGGTGCAGGTTGACGTTGCTTCCGGCGGGCGGCCAGGCACGCGCCTTGTTCAGAAGCCTTAGCGCATCCAGTCGCGCAGCGGGCAGCGGAAAGTCCACACATTCGTCGGACATTTTACCGGTCGCATTCATCGCAATCATGGCGACTTGAGCCGGTCATCGGTCCCGCCGCGTCGGCGGTTCGTCATGCGCCCCCCACGCGCACTATGGCTTTGACCACCCCATCAGCATACCCGGCCACAAGATCGAACGCCGCGGGCGTCTGCTCGAATGCGAAACGGTGCGTCACCATGAAGTCCGCGTTCACTCGCTCTGTCGCAAGCCAGTCCAGGGCATCCTGGGTGCAGTGGTTCTGCCGCCGCACGTTTTGAAACAGTATCTCATTTCGGCGCGCGTCATGGGCTACCAGGGAAATCCGCTCCTCGCGGGGGATGCCGATCATCATCAGCTTGCCGCCGGGCTTGAGCAAGCGCACGGCCTGGTCCACCGCCGCTTGCTGGCCGCAGCATTCAAAAACCGCATCCAGGCCAAGCGGTTCCCGCTCCAATATCTGCTCCACCAGTCCTGGGTCCTCCGCCCATCCGGTCCATTGCGCCCCCGCCGTTCGTGCCGCCTCCAGCCGACAAGCTCGCAGGTCTGTCACATAAATCCGTTCTGCGCTCTCTGCGCGCGCCGCCAGCACCACGCTGAGGCCAATGGGCCCCGCGCCCAGCACGCCGATCCGCGCCCCCCGCATCGGAACGGATTGCCGCACCGCATAAAGTCCGATCGCCAATGGCTCGGACAACACCGCTCGCTCAAACGTCATCGCCGGCGGGATGGGCAGGCAGCAGGACTCCGGCATGATCAGGAACTCCGACAACGCCCCCGCCATTTGCCCGGGGCACCCCAGAAACTTCAGCCGCCGACAGGTGTGCGACCGCCCGATCCGACATTGGTCGCAATCGCCGCAGGAAATCGCCGGCTCCACCGCCACGCGATCACCCGGCCTGACCCGGCTGACGCGCGCCCCGACCGCTTCCACCACCGCGGCACACTCGTGACCCACAACAAACGGATATTCGACCACCTGACTGCCGATCCGGCCGGTCTCGTAGTAGTGCACATCCGATCCGCAGACGCCCACCATGATCACCCGCAGGAGAACATCCCCATCGTTCTCAATCGCTGGCGCCGCAACATCTCGCAACGCCATTTGCCGCAGCCCTGTGAGCAGCATCGCTTTCATTTCGCTCTCCTGTCCGCAACCCCTTCCTCAACCCCCGTCAGGGCACTGCCGGCTCGTCGGGCACGAACAAAACACCACGATTCAGCCGGCACTCGGGATCAAAGATTCGTTTCACAGCCCTCATCTCGGACACGCCTTCCTCGCCGTACATGACACGGAGCAGCGCCGTCTTGATCTTCCCCACCCCGTGTTCGGCCGAAATGGTGCCACCCAAGGAGGCGATGCGCTCCGCCCACCGCAGGTATATGGCGCGTCCCTTATCATATTCCGCCGAAGAGCGTGGAAGGATATTCACATGCAGATGATTGTCACCAATGTGTCCAAAGATCACGTGTTCAAAATGTTCTTTTTCCAGGTCAGCGTGATACATCGCCAGTGTATCCGACAAATGCTCATCCGGAACGGCCATGTCCGTGCCCAATTTGGTCAAGGCGGGTTCCGTCCGCCGTCGCACGTCAATGAGACGATTCACCGCCTCCGGCACGGCATGGCGAAAGGCTTTCAAACGGTCCATTTCGCGAGCCGTCGTCGCCATCCACGCTGCCTCTTCGCTTTCCCCCAGCGCAGCCAATCGCTCCGACAGACGCATCATCCGTTGCTCCATGGCCGGCTCTTCCCATCCGTGCCACTCGAAATAGAGGGCCGCTCCAGTCTCCGCCGGCCACTCCGGCGTGGGTACCAGGTCCGGATTCTCCGCCCTTGTCGCGCGAAGCAAGGCCAACGCCCCACGGTCGAAGAATTCCATCGCCGCCAAGGGCGCCGGACCGTATCGGTCCTCGGCACGCGCCTGTTCCACCAGCCGCAAGACGGCCTTTTCCCCGGAAACGAAAACGATCGCCCCCCACTGAAACGGCGGCGCAGGAATCAAACGCAGTTCGATTTCCGCCACAACACCCAGCGTGCCTTCAGCGCCCAGAAAGAGATCCAGCATGTCCATCGAGGATGCTGTGCGATAACCCGCCGCGTTCTTGACTCGAGGCATCTCATACCCCGGAATCAACCCCGCCAGTTCCCGGCCGCCAAGCGTTCGAAGCGAGAACACATGGCCGTTGGCTTGCTCCCGTCCGCGCCGCAGCTCCAACCGATCTCCGTCTGCCAGCACAATCAAGGCCGCCTCCACAAAGCCGCGCATCGGACCGTAGAGAAACGCCCGCGCGCCTGACGCGTTGCAGGCGGCCATCCCCCCAATGCTGGCCGTTTGCTCCGTCGGATCGGGCGGGAAGAAGTGCGGCGGCGCCTGCCGGAAAGCTTCAAGTGTTTCCAGGGCCTCGTGATCCCAACTCGCTGAGCGAAAATCCTGTTTGCGAATCATTGCATTCAACTCGGCCAACCGCAAACCAGCCTGTGCCGTCACGCGGAAACCGTCGGAGGTCTTTCTCATGCCAAGCACGCGATCCATTCGGCTGAGGTTGATGATCCATCCGCCTTGTGGCACCGCGCCCCCCGTCACCCCTGTCCTGGCGCCTTGCACGGTCACCAACCGGCCTTCCCTCCGCGCCTGTTTCATCAGAGTCGAAAGCTCTTCAACATCGCGGGGAAGAAAAATACGCTCGGCATATCCAATGAGCCTCGATTCGTCCCGCAAGTAGTCTGGCGGGACGTGGTTTTGATGGTCCCTGTTTTCGGTGGGCGTCGTACTGTTCATTCGTTCCACCGCCGAATGTCCTTCACCGCCACAAAGGGGCGGAAATGCGGTCTCTAATTATCCAGTTTAGTGTTCGCCGTCCGAAAACTCAAACCGCGTTATGTCGCTTCCCAGGGGGGCACGATCTACCCGTCCGCTCCCACCCAGGCTGTGATTTGGGCTTGAGTCTTCGTCAAAAAATAAGCAATAAATTGTTTTCTCCATGAGCGCGCCTTTGCCCACATCCGGATGGCTGCCGTGGACTCGGAGCTGCTTCGTTTGCGGCGAAAACAACCCGCATGGCCTCCATCTGCGATCACGAATTGAAGGCGACCGCATTGTGCTGGAACACACGGCACGCGAGGCGGATTTGGGCTACCGAAGCATCGTGCATGGCGGTATCGCCATGACGCTTCTCGATGAAGTGATGACCTGGGCGGCCATTGCCCGGCTGCGCCGGGCTTGTGTCGCCGCCGAAATGACCGCCCGGTTTCATCATCCCATTGCCCCTCGCCTCCGCCTTCGAGTGGAGGGCTGGGTAACATCGGCCCGGGGAAGACTGGTCCTGACAGAGGGCGCCTTGTGCGATCCCGAAGGGACTATTCTGGTTTCCGCCTCGGCGAAATATCTCCCCATGCCGTCCGGCATGGTTGCCGTGTCTTCAAAAGATTTTGTGGCGCATCCCGATGCCATGCCGTTGGACGTCCTCTTCCCGGACACCGACGGCAAGGCCTGTGCGAGCCGTTAGATTAGAGGAGAAAAGAGAGACCATGAGACGTTCCCGCATTTCTTGTCGCGCGCCGGACGGCGCTCGGGTGATGGCGCCCGTGATTCGGGTTCACACCTTGATCGTCGGCAGCGGCGCCGCCGGCCTCAATGCCGCTGTGCAGCTTCACCGGCAGGGAGTTCGCGACCTGCTGATACTCACTGAAGGCCTCGACATGGGCACTTCGATCAACACCGGCAGCGACAAGCAGACGTACTACAAGCTCGGGCTGTGCGGCGCCGAGGGCGATTCGCCGCGCGCGATGGCCGAGAGCTATTTCGCCGGCGGCAGCATGCATGGAGACCTCGCGTTGGTCGAGGCCGCGCTGTCGCCCCGCGCGTTCATGAACCTGGTCAACCTCGGCGTGCCGTTCCCGCAAGACCGGTACGGCCAGTTCGTGGGATACAAGACGGATCACGATCCCCGGCAGCGGGCCACCTCCATCGGCCCCTACACTTCCCGAGAAATGTGCCGCGCGCTCATTGCGGAAGTCCGGCGCTGCAAGATTTGTGTGCGCGAGTCGCGTGTGGCCGTATCCCTTCTGACGGTGGAAGACGGTGGGCGTTCGCGCGCAGCCGGCGTGCTGGCCATGGACCGGCGCGGGAATCTGGAAGTCTACCTGGCCGATAACACCGTGTTCGCGGTGGGCGGCCCGGGCGGCCTGTATCGGACCAGCGTCTATCCGAAAGTCCACACCGGCGCCATCGGTTTGGCGCTGCTCGCCGGCGCGGCCGCGCAGAGCCTTCCGGAATCCCAATACGGCCTGGCCTCCATTGGTTTTCGCTGGAACGTGTCCGGAACCTACATGCAGGTCGTGCCCCGCTTCATCAGCACGGCCGCGGACGGCCGCAGCGACGAACGCGAATTTCTCCGCCCCGCCTTTGAAAGCGCAGGCGCCATGAATTCCATGGTCTTCCTCAAAGGGTACCAGTGGCCGTTCGACGCCCGCAAGGCAGCTGGCGGATCCTCCTTGATTGACATCCTCGTCTACATCGAAACCGAGATCAAGAAACGACGGGTTTTCCTCGACTTCCGGCGCAATCCGGAGGGCTTTTCCTTCGACGATCTCAGCGCCGAGGCCCGGGACTATCTCACACGCTCGCGCGCCCTGCAGGGCGCTCCGCTCGAACGCCTGCGCGCCATGAATCCCGGCGCAATCGAATTGTACCGCGAACACGGCATAGACCTGTCCACCGAACCGTTGGAGATCGCCGTCTGCGCCCAACACAACAACGGGGGGCTCGCTGCAAACCATTGGTGGGAGTCGGTCAACATCCAGCGGCTCTTCCCCATCGGCGAAGTCAACGGTTCACATGGCGTCTATCGCCCGGGCGGATCCGCGTTGAATTCCGGCCAAGTCGGCGGGTTCCGCGCCGCCCAGTATATCGCCGCTCGCGGTCGGGTCGCGACGTTAAACCGCAAAAAGGCCATGCAAGCCGCCACCGACGCCATCACGGACGTATTGAGCTGGCTTGCCGTTTCCCGGCACGCGGCTACGGCATGGGCGGAGGATCGCGCGGCGCTGCAGCAGCGCATGTCGCTCGCCGGCGCCCACGTTCGCGGTCTCCCGACCCTGGAACGGGCCGTGCGTGAAGCGCGCGACCAATGGGAGCGGCTCCGCGTGTCCGGAACACGCTACGAAAACGGCGCCGATGCCGCGGAAGCGTTGCGTACGCGCTACCTTTGCTTCGCGCACCTGCTCTATCTCGACGCCATCCGCCACGCCGTGGCCGACGGCGTCGGCAGCCGCGGGTCCGCCCTGGCGCTCGATCCCGCGGGGCAACCCCTCCATCCGCTGCTCGACAACACCTGGCGCTTCACACCTGAAAACCCGGCGTTCCGCGAGCAGGTCCTGGAAACCCGCACTGATGCCGCCGGAAACATCCGGCATACATGGGTTCCGAGACGACCGATCCCGGATTCCGACTTGTGGTTCGAAACGGCTTGGGCGGACTACCGCGAAGGCCGTATCTACGATTGAAAGAAGAAGGAGACCAGACCATGGCGGCCAAAGTCATTACGTTCGGGGAAATCATGCTGCGCCTGAAATCGCCCGGCGCCGAGCGGTTGCTGCAATCGGCCCACCTGGAAGCGACGTTCGGCGGTGGGGAAGCCAATGTCGCCGTCGCACTCGCCGGCTTTGGCGAGGACGCCGCCTTTGTCACTGTCCTGCCTGACAACGATATCGCCAACGCTTGCGTGGCCGAGCTGCGGCGCTTCGGCGTGGACACCAGCCGCATCGTCCGCAAGAGCGGCCGCATCGGCATCTACTTCCTTGAAGGCGGCGCCAATCAGCGGCCGTCGAAAGTGATTTACGACCGCGCCGGATCCACCATGGCGCTGGCAAAACCCGGCGATTTCGACTGGGCACAAACGTTCCAAGGGGCCGACTGGTTCCACATCACGGGCATTACCCCGGCCATCAGCGCCTCCGCCGCTGAATTGTCGCTGGAGGCCGTGCAGGCGGCTCGCCAGGCCGGACTGACCGTCTCCTGCGACTTCAACTACCGGGGCAATCTCTGGAAATACGGCAAGTCTGCCCCCGAAGTGATGAAGGAACTGGTCCGCTTCGTGGACATCGGTATCGCCAACGAGGAGGACTGCCAGAAAGCGCTGGGCATCGTCAGCGACGTGGCGGTGGAGGGCGGCGCGCTCGATCCCGCCAAGTATCGTTCGCTGGCGGAACACGTGCTGGCGGCATTCCCACAACTGCGCCTGATCGCCATCACGCTGCGCGAAAGCCGCAGCGCCAGCCACAACGGCTGGTCCGCGTGCCTGCACGACCGGCAGCAGTTTCTTTTGAGCCGCAAGTACGAAATCACCGACATCGTGGACCGCGTCGGCGCTGGCGACGCCTTCGCGGGCGGGCTCATTCACGGGCTGCGGTCGCTGCCGACGCGCGGCGAGGCGCTTGAATTCGCCGTGGCGGCCAGTTGCCTCAAACACTCGATTCCCGGCGATTTCAACCGCGTGACGCGCGCCGAAGTCATGAAACTGGCCGGCGGCGACGCCTCCGGGCGGGTGCAACGATAGATCGGCGGGCGGGGTTATTCCGCTGCACGGTACGGCACCGCCGGCGTGTCCACGGCACACCAAGCGGCCAGCACCGCCGGCAACCTGCGGCGCCGCTGATTGAACGCCTCCGCATGCTGGTTGTACGATCCGGCCATCATGCTCACGTAGAGGTTCGCCGACTGCAGTTGCCGCAGCCAGCGCCCGGCGGGTGATCCCGCGCCGGACGGCGCCGCCTCCACACGAGCCTGCAAGCGCTCCAGGATCGCATCCAGGCGCGCTTCCGCTTCGGCCGTTTCCATCACACCGGAAACATTCGATGCCAGATCGCAGGCGTTGCCGAGCACTTCCGCTTCCGGCCAGTCCTTGCAATCCAACGCGGCAATCAAATACGGCACCAGTTCACGACGGGCTTGCAACGCCTCGCGCAGTTGGTTCCAAGTCGTCCGCATTTCGTTCTGAAGGAGACGCAGGTCACGACACAAACGTCCATACCACAAGGCCGTCGCGAGCACCAGAAACGCCCCCATTACCAGAAGCAGCGATGTCATCAAGACGCCCTATACGGCCAGAAGAGTGTCCGCCCTGATCTCAAACCCTCGCGGCAAACGCGCCCGCAGCTCAGCGGCATTGCCTGCATAGCAGGGATCCACTTCCAGCCGCCACTTCAAGCGGCCGTCTTCATCGCGGGGCACCGCCACCCCGCACGCCGCAAACCAACGGGCCGCTTTTTCCGACATGGCCGCGCGAACCGTTGCCGGCGAATCGGCGCCCTCCGCGTTCTTCAGAGGAGCGAACTCTTCAGCGCGATCGAACTCCATCAGCGCCGCCCGGCCCGCAAACGGTAGCGCATCGAAAACGAATCGTTCGAACTTGTAGGCGTTCGGCTCGCGCGGCCTGATGGGGGCGCCATCGGGCCCGCAATAGGGCACCTTCTTGAACGCCAGATGCAGCGGAAGCCCAACATCAGCCATACGGGACAGAAAACGCAGCGAAAAAACGTGGATCGCCACACTGCCGTACTTGAAAACCAGCTCGCCTGCCGCATCCCGGCGATGACGTTGTTCGTCCGTGAGTTCGGTATATTCGATGACGTGCAACCGCCCATCCTTTTCCGCCACGACACCCAACCCCTCCTCCGGGCCCCTCTTGGCGCAAACCTTCAGCGATATGTCCGCGCCTCGTTTGACGTGCAGGCCAATAAACACCGGTTCGGCAATTTCCACTAAAGGATTGTCCACCTGGAAATAAAACAGCGTCGTCAAACCGCGGCGTCGCATGTCTTCAAGGATGCCCCACCGTTCCAACGCCGAAAGAATCCCTCCGTGGCCATCGGGGCCCATAAACAACCGGTCCGACGCCTCGAGCACCAGCCGCCCGTCCGGCCACAACGCCGGCAATCGGCCTTGCGTGAAAAACCGCACCGCGCCGGACGGCAACCCGAAATATCCATGTTCCTCAAAAAAAGACTTCGTGTCGGCGTTGTTCTCCTCGCTTGTCATGATGTAGAAAGGTATTGTGACACGATAGCGCCGATTCAGGGCCAGCACCTTGCGAGAGTGGACTTCGAAAAGAGACGCGCCGCTGACCGGCGCAATCGGATACGTTCCCTTGGGCCCTTCGAACCCCAAACGCGTGCCTTGGCCGCCGGCGACCAGAATCGCGCCAACCTGTCCGGCCCGCAGCGCCGCTTCACCCGCCGCGCGCAGATCGGCACGGTCGGAAATGGACAGTTTTTCCGGTTTGGCGGGCGTAACCTCCGCTCCCGCAGACGATGCGGGTTCGCGAGCCGATGCGCCGGGCAGCAACGCCCGCATGGCGTCAATGGCGCTCCAATCCAGGCCGCCAATTTGCCGCAGCAATCGCTCACGCCCGGATTGATCCAGCGAAGCCCAAAAATCCAGCAAATGATCCTGCCCCTTCTCGCGAAGCAGGCGACGGCACTCCTCGTAAGCAGTCACGGGTGCATCACCGATCGGCCATCAGGCGCTGTCGAAGCCGATGAAGCTCCTGCCTGGACTCTAGCGCCATTTCGGCCCCTTTATCCAGCAATACGGCGCACAAATCAAGCGCTTCCTCGCGCCGTCCCATCCGTTCGTACAGCAAGGCCATGTGAACCTGGACATTCAAGTCCCATGGGGCCAAGGCCGACGCGCGGTTGAGCGCCGCTTCGGCTTCCTCCGATCGTCCCTGCTTGAGCAGGATCACGCCGAGTGTGTCCCATGGCGCGTGCGAATCCTCCCTCATTGCCAGCGCTTCGCGCGCCAACCGCTCGCCTTCTTCCAATGCGCCGCGTTCCTGCAACACCCAAGCTAGATCGTTGAGCGCCTCGAACGAACGGCGTCGCTCCAAGCTTTTTCGCAACGAGGTTTCCGCAAAGGCATATTCGCCTCGCCGCAACTGCAGCCAGCCAAGCGTGTAGTTGCCAAAGGCGTGGCCGGAGTCTATCGCCAACAAGCGGCGCACGCGTTCCACGGCCTTGTCGGTCCGCCCGTCTTCCAGATCCATACGCAGCAGGATCTCCAGCAAACGAATGTGATTCGGGCGCAGGGCCAGCGCTTGTTCATAGAGGTGACGCGCTGCCTGTCGATCTCCCCGGGCCAAGGCCGCAAACGCTCGAGCGGCGATCGCTACAACATTCGGTTCCTTCAACTCCCGCAGCTTCTCTTCGTAGCGCTCAGCGGCTTTAAGATCGCCCTGCCGCGCCAGTATTTCCACGAGCGCCGCCAGCACCTCGGGTCGATCATCCTGCTTCGCTAACGCCTCCAACTGCGCTCGCCCGCTTGCCGGGTCGCCTCGCAGGAATGATATGCCCGCCCGCTCCAGCAAAGCCCGTCGCGAATCGCATCCCGCCTCGACGGCCCGGTCAAGATGGGCCACCGCCTCGTCGAAGCGGCCCTGCGCGGCCAGCGCCCGGGTCAGCCCGAGCAAGGCCTCAGAATCGCCAGGATTTCGTTCAAGGGCGCGCCGGTATAGCGCCTCGCTTTCTTCCGGCCGATCTTGAGACAAATATGCGGAGGCGAGGAACCGGTCGGCTTTCTCGCCTTCGGCTGGATCCATTTCGGCCAGTCGGCGTATGCCGGATGAGGCCAGCGCGGGATATCCTGAAAGCGCCCACGCCATGCCGAGCCGGGCGAAGGCCTCCGGGGAGCGAACGTAGCCGAAGTAGCGCGAGAGCGACCACGCCTCGTAGCGCCCCTTCGCCTGCCGCACCAGGCGATCAAAGTCCGAACGAATCTGGTCCGCCTCTTCGCTCTCATAGCCGCCATCGAGCATGGCCTGCTGATTCATGAGCGCACTGATGTTGTCCGGCTCCAACCGGCGCGCCTGCTGGTAGGCCTTGAACGCAAGCGCTTCTTCCCCTCGGTCTTCCAGAAAAACGCCCAGGTTGTTCGCCACCATGGAGGCGTGGCGGAGAAGATGTCGGGCCAGAAATGACAGCATGTGTTTGCCGTCCCTCAAAAGCTTGAGTTCTTCAAAGACCGAGTCCTTCCAGAGCATTTCGTGCCGTCGCCAGATTTCGTCCACGGAAACGGAGGTTTCCGGTGCCATTCCCAAGAATACCAGCCGATCCGGCAAAGGCGTGAAGCCGGCGCTGAGCCAAAGGTCTGGCATGGAAAAAAGCGCCAGCCGGTCCGTTGCATTGGAATCCGTTCTAAGCCATTCGGACAACAAAGGAATCAGCCCCGCCTGACTCAAAGCTTGGAGCCGCGAATTGTCCAACTGCCGGGAAATGTAACGGCCGTAAACAGGATTCTGATCAAGGCGAATGTTCATCAGTCGCAAAGGCAAGCCGGCTTCGCGAGCCGCGATGAGCAGGTTCTCCTCCAGACTTCCGTCCGTCACCAGCCATTCGCGGTCGCGGCACGCCTCGGCCAGCGCACGGGCATACCGATTGATTGCGCCGGCGGGCCGCGCGTCGGCCTCCGGCATATTACGAACGCCGGCCCAAATGGCCGCCGCTACGGCCGCCCCCGCCAGGATGCGCCCCGCATGGCGCCGGACCGGCACGCGCCATCCCTCCTCCGCTTCGCGCCACCATGTAGCGGGCCATAGGAACCAGTAGGCGGTCAGATACCCGAAGCATGAGGCCGCCAAGGCATACGGTGTGACGAGCAGGCGTCCCAACCCCAACAGACGCCACGGGGAAAACGGCGCGTTGAACAGCACGCTGAGGGAAACAGCCATCATAACGACGTGTAGCGCAAGAAGGCCCCAATCCTTTTCCGAATTCAACCCACGCCGCCCAAGCGCCAGGACGATCAGCCACGGCACCGCCGTCACCATGAGCACCAGCAGCCAGTAAAGCTTGGGGAGACTGCCGAGAATCAGGTTCCAGTGGTCGCGCACCATGAAATACAGAACCTGCGGGAAGGAAGTATAGCCCTTTAGCGCGTACGCTTCGGAAAGAAACATACGAATGGCGGGCACAAAAGAGAACAGCAGTCCCGCGGCCCCGGCCAGCGCCAGGCGGGCCACGACCGTTTTCCGCAACTGACCGGCTTGCCAAAGGATGAAGATGAAAAAGCCGATGAAAAGCGGCAGGAAAATCGTGAAAGTGGGGAACTCGATAATCCCCACCCCATAAAGAAATACGCAGCCGAGCGCCCGCCCCAGAGACCATCGCAGGGCCAGGCCGACCAGCAGATACGCCGCCCAGAAAAGCAGGAGCAGATCAAGGGGTGCGGGATGGGCTCTATTCGCGGTGATCCAAAAGGGAACTGAAAAAGCGAGGAAGAGACCGGCGGTTAAACCCGCCAGTTCCGCTGCAGTATCCGCGGTTCCCTCATCCGTGGTATTCGGCTCGATGGCCAGACGGACCACTCGCGACACCAGCCGGCGGAGCATCCACACCGCCGCCGCTGCGCAAAGCGCGCTGAAGACGTTCAGCCGCCAGACCAATCCGCCGAGCGGGAGGCGCGCCAGTGCCCACACGCAAAGGCTCCAGAGCGGATTCGCCGTGCTCATCAGCGGCAT
>CALHGX010000028.1 GCA_938031185.1 uncultured bacterium | reverse complement strand
CTGCGTTTGTCGCCCGCGGTCTATTCTTCGCCTTCCCTTTCCGCTATCGGCGTTGCCTGTCACGAGGCAGGTCACGCCATCCAACATGCCACGGGGTATGCCGCTCTCGGCCTGCGTTCGGCCTTGGTCCCGGCCGCCCAGCTTGGCACCTATGCACCCTACATCTTCTTCCTGCTCGGCTCGCTCCTCGGCAGCATGGCGTTGATCAAGCTCGGCGTGCTCCTCTTTGGGCTTGCCGTGCTCTTTTCCGTTATCACGCTGCCTGTGGAGTGGAACGCTAGCACCCGGGCAAAACGGTTGATGGTCTCTTCCGGGATTGTCACGGCGCACGAGCAGGACGACGCCGCCAAGGTGCTCAACGCCGCTTTTCTCACCTATCTAGCCGGCGCGGTGATGGCCCTGATGCAGTTGCTTTACTACCTTATGCGTTTCGGCCTGCTTGGCGGCCGCCGGAACGACTGAGGGCAAGAAAAGACCGGAGCCTGCAGACCTCGCAAACCTCGCCCAAAGCGCAGAGCAGGCATCAGGCATGGCGAGAAGTCCCTTCCACATCGAAAGAAACTCTGCGCTCGAGGGATCCCCGACGGCCCTACCGAACGATCTTCGGGCGCCAGAGGACGGACGCCCTCTCTATATAGGCCGAAAAAACTGTCATTTCGACGTTCACCTCTCTTGGGGTTTGTCAGCGTTTTCGGCGGTCGGTTGGGAACGAAAAGGCCGCCTAAGAACGCCGACGCAGAGATTTCGGAATGCTCGCGTCTTCGATAGAGCCGCAGCCCCTGCGGCAGGATGACTCGCGCGGACAACGAAGAGAGGTAATCAGGGGGGCTCCTTCTTCCCTTGGGCGCCGAAATCCGGCAGCGAAGGAACTCGCCGCCCTGCCCGTTTTTTCGTCCAGCCTCACGCCCCGACATCAAGGGCCGCTTCGAGCATGGTCACGAAGTTGGCCGGCGGAATGTAGGTCGCCAGACTGTTGCCCGTGCCGATCGCAAAACCACCGTTGACGGCGCAAACTTCCACGATTTCGCGCACCCGCGGACGAAGCTCCTCCGGCGTCGCGCGGCAAAGCAGATTCATGTCCACGCCACCCAGCAGCGCCAGTCGGGTCCCGTACTGCCGCTTGTACGATTCCACCGGCCGCGCGGCGTCTTCAAAGGCGTGCTTGCCGTCAATGCCCACAAACGTCAGCAAATCCTCCATGATCAGCGTGTTGTCGCCATCGCAGTGCAAGCTGTACGTGAACCCCTGCTGATGAGCCAAACGGGCCACCTTGCGATGCCAGGGAAAGAAAAACTCCCGCAACAACTCCGGCGCAATCATAGGGCCGGTCTTGTAACACATGTCATCGCCTTGATGGATCGCACCGACCCCGGGCAGCGTCACCAACTGCTCGAATACGCTCAGCACCAGCGGGCCAATGCGATCCAGGAGTGCCCGCACCAGTTCCGGTTGCTCCATGAGCGCAATGGCAAACGACTCAAACCCCATCATCTCGCGGGTGAGCTCGAAAAAGCCGTCGGCGCTGGCGATGATTTTCATGCCCTCGGGCAGTTCGCGGGCAACAAACTCAAATGGATAGAAGTCCACATCGGAAACCTTCGGCCACTGGTACCTTTCCACATCCTCCATGGACATGATCACGCCGGCGCTTTCGGCCACCCAGGCCCGTGCCGCCTGCCCCGGTTCTGTGTTCACCATTTCTGCGCGTTTCAGGCGCGCCCACACTGCATCGCCGGCGTTGATGCCCACATAGTCGTAGCCAAACGCTTGATAAAACCGGATACGCTGTCGCCAGGAGGCTTCCGTCTGCGCGCGATCGGTTTCACTCTCAAAGATCGGCTCCTCCCCCAGCAAGGCCGCCAGTGCCGCCTGTTCGGGATAAAACTCGATGAAAGGCACGCGGTCCGGTCGGCCCTGCCGGGTCAACACCCGCCGCAACCGTTCGAAATCCGGCGTGAGCTTGCGGGAAAGCCGATAGGGCGTTGGCATGTGCGTTTGTCCTTTCCAAAGTTACTCGCGACAGGCAGCGGCAATCGCTTTCAACAGCTTGGCTTGCGGAGCATTGACGAGGTCGGCGGCCATCGTCTTTTCGATGCGGCGCCGCACCGTCTGGGGCAATTCCTCCGTAATCGCATGCCCGATTTCGCGGGGGGTGACGAGCCAAACGGGCAGGCCGTCAGTCGCCTGTGTGACATGGCGAATATGGCCGGCGATCTTCTTTATCAGGCGACGCTTTATTTCCAACCGCAAGTTGTGATCATCCGTCACAGGCGCCCCCCAGTGGGTTTGGGTCGGCTTGCCGCGTTGGCCGGCCATATCCGTCACCGCTTCAACAATTCGGCGATGGGCTTCTTCGAGCTGAATGGTCATCAACTCCGTCAAGTGCGGGGAACCGAGCGGCGTTTTCTCTAACCGATACGCCTTGAACAACCCCAAATCGGTGACGATAAGCAACTTGGGACTTGCCTCTGAATCCAGGGTAACTGCCGCCTGCCCTTGATACCGCTTTTTCATATGAATACCGTTTCTGCCTCCTGTGTACACCGGCCATTATAGTGCTCGTTGGATGCATGCCGAGCAGAAAAAGCGGGCCGGTCGCCTTCGTGAAGGTGGAGCCGCACGGTTCGCTGACGTCACGGTCGCTTCGGGGCGGCGGGCCGACTAGGCTTTGCCATGCTGCTGCGGCCCACGGCGAGCGGCCATCACTTGCGGCACACCCTTTTCGAGGGCCACTGCCTGCCCGTCCACCCAGATTGTCAGCGGCGCCCCTTCTTCCAGCCGAAACTCTGTTTCCTTGGGCCGCATGACCACGGAAAGGCGACGGCCGCGGTATTGTATCGCAAAGCGTAGCGATTGCCACCGTCGCGGCAAACGCGGCGCAAAACGCAGCCTATTTTGGCCCACGCGCATGCCGGCAACGCCGTTGACAATAGCCATCCATGTGCCGGCCATGCAGGCAATGTGAACACCTTCGTGCGTGTTGCCGTTGACGTCGTTGAGATCCAACCGCCCGGTATGCTCGTAGAATCGTTCCGCCTCCCGCACATAACCGATTTCCGAAGCCAGGATCGAATGCACGCACGGACTTAGCGAAGAGTCATGAATGGTCTTGGGCTCGTAGAAATCGTAGTTGCGCTTCTTCTCCTCCAGCGTGAACCGGTCATGCAGCAGATACATCAACAGCAGCACATCCGCCTGTTTGATCACCTGGGCGCGCATGAGGTTGATCCAGGGCCACTTGTGGTGCAGCGGGCGCATGGCGTCGGGAATGGCCCGCACGTCCACCGGCTCCATGTCGAGGAAGGAATCGTTCTCGGGAATGATGCCGAGGCGCTCTTCGCGCGGCAGGTAGATGCGGCTCGCGATGCGTTGCCACTCGCGGCATTCCGCCTCCGTCAACTTCAGGCGGCGTTGGAGCGTCGCGGCGACCTCGGGATGTTTTCGCCGCATGTGCCGCCAGATTTCGGCCGCATACCGCAAGGCAAACTGCACCATGGCATTGGTGAACGCGTTGTTGTTCACCATCACCTTGTACTCGTTCGGGCCCGTGATGCAGTTAAGCACATACGCCCGGCGGCGGGGGTTGTAATAGAGCCGGCTGGCCCAGAAACGGGCGATTTCCGCCAGCAGCTCCGCGCCATAGTCGCAGAGGAAGCTTTCGTCCTGCGTGACCTCCATGTAATGCCAGATCGCGTAGGCCACATCCGCCGTGAAATGGATTTCCGTCTGACTGTATTCCCAGTTGCCGCCGCGCTCCTTTCCATCAATGGTGCTGGCCGGAAACTGCGCCCCACGGTTTCCGAAAGCCGCGGCACGTTCTTTGGCGGGCTCCAGGGTGGCGTGGCGAAACGCCAGCAACTGGCGGGCCTTTTCCGTTTCGCTGTAGAGGTAATAAGGCATGAGATAAATCTCGGTATCCCAAAAGATCAAACCGGCATAACCGGGGCCGGAAATGCCCTTGGCCCCGATGTTCACCCGTTCGTCCCGGCCCGAATAGTTCATGTGCATGTTCAAAATGCTGTACCGGATACTTTGCTGCGCTGAAGCATCACCCTCAATCTGAATATCCCAATGATTCCACAGCTCTTCCCATCCGGCCGCATGCGCCGCCAGCAATGTGTCAAAGCCCCGCTTCCAGGCCTGCGTGGCATGTCGCTGCGCCCGGCCCCACGGTTCACCCGTCTCCCGGTCGCGGCTGGTGCACACCGCAACGAATTTCTCGACGGTCCACTTTTGCCCCTTTCGCGCGTGGAAGCGAACCTGGCGGGACACTGTACGCGCCTCACGACGAAAAGCGCTCTTCATCGGTGCCGTTTTCCCGTCTGGCCCCTGAAGACGCAATCGCATCGCGGCCGCCTCCACAATCTGGGTTTTCAGTGTGCCGCCGCTCCAATACGCACCGTCCGAACCAACCACCCCCATCTTGCCGGGCTCCAACAGGCGACAGTCCGCGGCGTCCAATTGTGCGTCCACTTCGATCGGCCCATCATAGTTCAGCGCTTCGATCTGCATCCGGAAAACGGCTAAGTGTTCGTTGTCCTTGCTCACAAACCGGACGGCGTCCACCCGCGTTTGCCGTCCATGGCGATCCACCCACACAAAGCGCCGCCGCACCGTAGCCTGCCGCATGTCCAACGTCCGCTCGTATTCCTCGTAGCGCCCACTGCCTCCCCCCACCGGTTCGCCGGCCACGTGAACCTTCATCGGCACAATGTCAATGCCTGTAATCATGACCGTGCATTCGTTGAACAAGACGGACCCAAGAAACCCTCCGCCCTGCGGCACGAGGTCATAGACCAGCGGCATATAAGTACCCCTCGCCGACCACACCCCCTGCTGAAGCCCTTCTTCCGGCGTTCCACGAACACCCATGTAGCCATTGCCAAGGAAAAAAATGGTTTCGTGAAAGCCATTGAGCGCCGGATCATGTGTCGTTTCAGTGATCGTCCAAGGGGCCGGCCGGAAATACTGCTTATTCATGGTTTATTCTTTGCCCTATTGTTCAAGTTGCGTGCGGTTACCAAAAGCGATGTATGCGTCAACTGTATACGAAATACAGGCAAGCGCAAGGGCCCATGCTTTCGCTGAAAGCAAACAACCGGATTGTGCCGATGAAAAGAAATCTGTGCTGGTTGTTCGAATCCCTTCTGGTAACAACAGCCTTGATTTCCCCCGTATCGATCTCGGCCGCGGAAAAGCCCCATCGGCAGACCATTGACCTTTTGGGCGAATGGCGCCTGATCGGCGTTTGCCTCGCCCGACTCCGCCGCAAGGCACGAGGCCACGTCAGAGATTGGGCCGACACCATGCTCGACCTTATCCCGTCTTACCAGCAAGCTGGTCTTCCTGATGCGACCCGCGCGGCGTTCATCATCGTGGTGGAATCCTCCTTCGTGCGCGACGCGCTAGAGCTCGACGTGATTACTCGCTTGCCGAAATTTGCGGAAGCGCAGAAGGCTTTTCCCGCCAGACAATAGGAGAAACCTGCCATTTCCCTGCTTTTCTTTTCCCTGCCCGCCCCGTCCTCGTGCTCTGCGCAAGGATCTTCGGCGCGCAAGGAAGACTGTGCGCCCCCGTGCCCCACATTCGTTCCGCGCGTAACAGCTGATCTCAAAGGCATCCCGCAAGCCATGCCTTATCAAATGCGCTTACGAAAATGCCGTGAGGCGACTTGTCGGTCAAATCCGTGATTGTGTAGCCGTAAAAAGCGCACACGATCGAACCATCCGGAAGGTCGAGGCCCCAGGCTTGAAACGATACACCGTTCGTAGCGTGCTCATATCCCAAGTTCGGCCCTCATCACGACTCAAAATAGCACGGATTTCCCACGGCGGCCGGCGATAGCCATACACGAGCAAAGTGTTGCCGCTGGCCAGGCGAAGCAGCCACGGCGGATGCCCCCATAGCGGCAGTTGCCTGGCCTCGCTCCACGTGCGCCCCCCATCCAAAGACTCGGTTTGATAAAGATAATAGCCGTACCCCACCCTGGCTTCCTCGGGCCGTTGGTCGGTCGGAATTCGATCTCAGTCCGCCCTGAGCAACGCAATGATCCGTCCACCGCGTGTTTCGAGAAGGTCAGGCTCGGAGAAATCGAAGGCGTTGGCGTTCTCGACATGCGAGCGATCTGACCACGTTCGCCCCTCATCGGAGGATGCCGGAAAAACCGCTGTCGTCTTGTCCCTCCCCGAAGGCGAGCGGAAGGGCGCATAACCTGCGGCCAGAATGGTGCCGTCGCTCAGGCGCTTCATTCCGTGCGGCCAAAATCGGGCAAAGGGGCCAAGCTCTCTGATCGTATGCGCGGATTCGCCCGGAGCGAGTTCGAGCTTCAGGTATGGCCGGTAACTAACCCGCCCTCGCTGGATAACAGCCTGTAGAGGCTCTTCCGTGTGAAAAGTCAGCGTGACGGTTCCTCCATCCTTAAGGGGCGCGCTGCTGTAGGTAATGTCGCGCACCGGCCCTAGGGGCGGGCATGTTTCCCGAACGGCCCACGTCCGTCCACCATTACGCGAAACCGCCCACCGAGCCTGTGCCACCATCTGGTAGTGCTGATGCTCCGGAATCGCCCGAAGTTTTTCCAAATCCTGCACCTGAAAGAGCAAAACAAGCTCCTCATCTGTTCGAACGATCTGCGGGAAACTGGCATACTCATTTGGGTGGGCATAGACCACCGCATTGACCTTCTCTCCTGCCGGGAAATGTTCTTGCTTCTTCATGGCTTGCGACCTCCTTTGTTCCTCCTTTCGCGAGAAGCGGCCTAACGCCCCCCGTTTTTTCCGTAAAGACGAACTCCAACGATACCGCTCGATCGCTACAAACGCCGCGCTGTCGGTCAACAGCAGTTCCTTCACACTCTCTGCGTCCTGTGCGCAAGAAACCTCGGCACGTAACGGACGGCACACGCTACCTACGCCTTCCGCGCAAGGTCGTCGGTCCGTAGCCTCTTTTCTTCCCTCTCCCCGTTCGTTGTCCGTGGTCTGCCCCCTACCCGCACACACCTACGGTCTGACCGTTACGCGTCGAACAAGAATCGTCTTGCGCGGCAGGCCTTCGGCATTGGGGCAATCGAACTGATCATAAACGATCATGAACGAATCCGGCCCCAAGACGGCCAGGCTGGTGTAGCCGCTCGTCCGGGTTTGCTTGGGCCTGCCGCGCGGGTCCTCGCCCTTTTGATATCCGTATCCCTCGCCGCTGATCCCCGTGCCCTCGAATGACTCGACCACCAGATGGACCGGATTTTCCCACCGTTCGCCCTTCCCATCGCTACTGAACAGCAAATGCGCGCCGGGCCTGCCAAAGGACAGAACCGTCACGCCGTTTTCCAGCGTGAGCAGTTGCGGGAGAACGCCGAACGGCCACAACTCTTCGGGCGGCGACCAGGTACGGCCACCATCGGTGGAACGGGCCTTGTACATGGGCCCGGTTTTGGCGCACTCTGTTCGCATCACGGCCAAAAGCGATCCGTCCGGCAACACGGTGGCCTGCATTTCGGAAAAACCGGCCAGCGGATTGTTGTCGTCACGGGCGATGATTCCCTGGAATCGCCACGTCCGCCCGCCGTCCGTGGATCGGAGGCAATAACATTCCATCTTCGGTCGCGGTACTCGATCTGCGCCCAACCGCCAGCCGTAGCCGGTAGCCAGCAGCGAACCATCAGGCATTTCCAGAACTTGTTCCAGCGTACGGCCATAAACCACTGAGTGCTGCGCGTTCGGAGGGTCATAACAGACGATTCCTTCGTCCGGATCATCAATCACAGCAGGAACGCGCTGCCAGCCGCGATCTCCAGCGCCCCGACGCACCAAATAGTATTGACCCCACCCCGATGGCATCCGCAATGGGTCACGGATTGCGTAGAAACCGTGATAGCCGTGATCCCGCAGATGCGGTTCCGGCAACGTGGACCGTGGCAAGTCCTGTGGGCGCGGCACCTCCAGCCGTATCAGGTCCCCGTTGCGAAGGCGACAGAATGTCCTCGAGGAGTTCCAGTCCACGGCCTCCGGCGTTACCTCTCGCCAGGTTCGTCCGTCATCCGCCGAACGGAAGGCTCCCTGCGGGTTGATGAGCGAGGCGCTGCCAAGCGAGGCGTCGTCCACCGTCCGGCTGAACACCACCTCCCACTCCTCGGCGCTCGGCCGAAGAATGGCGGGGAATTGCCATTCACCCCAGGGATGCCGTTCCTGCCTGCTCTGGGCCACAACAACCGGGTCCCCACATTCGACGCGCATGCTCTCCACTCCTTCTGGTTCGCACCTTCTTCTTTGTTGTGCGTCCCCACGCGCTGCCAAGAACCGCCAGCTAAAGCAAGCTGGTCCCGCCGCAACAGGCGCCCCACTTCATCCCCATGGGGATCGGCCTCGGAACCGGCATGAAAATGGTCACGCCGCGCTCCGTTGCCAGTGAAATCACCCCCGATCCTTCGCTTCAGCGGCGGCCGACGACGCAGGGGAGGAGCAAGGCGGGCCCATCTCAAACACCCGAATGTCTGGCGCAGGGAAGCCGTCGGCAGCCGACCATTGGATCCGACTTCCCGCTATCGGGGCGGGAAGTCTCGCAGTCAAGGTCGCCGAACCAGCAAGAAACACCTCGATCAAATTCTCTTCAAAAACAATCAGGCATTGCACTTCTCTCGGCAAGGCCCGCAATAGGGACGCTTCGGCCAGTCGCGTTGTGCCAGCCCAGACTTCCAGCAACCCCGGCAGGCGCGACGCGGCAATCTTGACGCTTATGTTCGAGTGCTCGAACCATACCTGCGCGCAACCGACCGATTGAGGCCAAGTCATGGACAGCTCGATCAGTCCAGCCGACGGCATGGGAGGCGACACGGCCCCACCACCGCCCAGCCTTGGACGATCCAAACCGCCGGTGCGCAACCCCGGCTCCCCGGACTCCCACAGACAACCTCCACGTATCGCCCGAGCCACGGACGGCTCCAAACCCATTCCCAAGTCCCCTTCCGGGAAACGGAAAATTTCTCGCGGCAGGGCCAGATGTCCGCCCCAATGCTGCTGGAACGCGGAGGACGCAAGCGGAATCCAGCCAAAGGCCAGGCAACGCCCCTGTTCGTCCGCTGCCACCTGCGGGGCGCAGAAGTCCGGACCGTCGAGACTGCGGGGCGTTGGCTCCCATGGACCGGTGGAGGTCTCCGCCATCCAATAGCTGAAGCCGCCGACGCCCCGTGGCGAGCCGATGGCGCCAAGCAAGTACCAGCGCGACCCCAGCCGGAACATTTGGGGACATTCAATGACCGGAAACAACCCGCCAGGAAGCAACGGCCCTTCGTGACGCCACTCGCGCAGATCGGCAGAAGCGAAGAGGCCAATGGTCCCGCACATCTCCCGGGGAAAGCCGTGCAGGCCGCATGTCATCACACACCGCCAGCAACCCGCGTGGTCGTCCCAGAAAACAAAAGGATCCCGTTGCTCGGCGTACACGTCATGCAGCCGCGGCAACCGGAAATCTTCGGCGCGATCCCAATGAATCAAGTCCTGGCTGACGCTGCTCTCCAAACCGAAGAAGCTGCGATAGACACCAGCCCGGTGATCCCAGAATGGCGCCACCACATAATAATTCCTGTGCATGACTTCGGGCCTCAAATGCTTCAAGGTCACAGGCGTCCAGTGCACCAGGTCGTCACTGACGGCCAGCGAGGACTCGAACTTGCGCTCCGGCTGATTCGGGTCGGCGCGGAGATAGAACAAATACCAGCGCCCCCTCGTCTTTATGGGATGCACGTCGCCGACCCAATGATCGGGCGGGGCAAAATGAAGCTTCTTCACGCTCACCAAGGATTGCTGGGCATCATCTGCCAGGCGCGAAGGACCGGCACTGAAGCTTGGGCGCCTTCCGCGAAAAGCCGCACTGCATCGCTGCCTTCGGAAGGGAACACATGGCGCGCGATGGCCTGCCGATCATTGGCGAACACTTCCACAATGGACTTGTCCACAAACACGCGCAGGCGGAGCGGCTCGCCAGACCGCAGGGACAGTGGCGCCGATTCCACGATCCGCGTCCCTTGCAGCGGTCCGGATTCGCGGGTATCCACTTTCAGCGCGCCTTCGACCGCATCGTAATAGATGCGGGTCCGCTCCCGGCCATCCGCGGAGCAGCAAACCTCCAGCCCCACGGCTCCACGCGCCGGCGCGTGGGTTTCCATCTCAACTTCCATGGATCGGCCTCGAACCGCCTCGATCAGCAACGGACGATCGGGTGAGACCGTCAACCCCCGCTGCTCGACGGGCCGGTAACGCAGGCTCTTGAGTTCGTCCGCCGGCTTCATGCGCAGCGTGCCGTCATCGCCCAGCCACAAGACGCGGGGCAAGCTCATCTCGCCGGACCACCCGGCTGCCTGTTGAGCCGCCGCTTCCGGCGAATCAGCAGCGCTGCGTGGGCCGCGCGGATTGATCAGCCAAGCCCACATGATTCGACGCCCCTTGGCGTCCGCCAGGCTTTCCGGCGCGAAAAATTCGCGGTCCTGCCAGCTCATGCGGCCATGCGTCTGCGGCAAGAAACGGTCCCCTGTGTAGTCGCCGAGGTAGTACTGGCATCCATGATTGTGGCTGATGAAAAGCAGCATATGTTTCCCCGAAGGCGCGCCGCCGTCCGGACTCGCGGGCAGCGGAAAGAAATCCGGGCACATGCAGTCTTCGTCCGCAGCGGTCCACCGGCGGTCCGACTTGTAGAACTCATGCACGTAGCGCCAATGGATCAGATCGTCTGACGTAAAAAGGTAGAGCGTATCTCCTTGGCGCGCCGGATTGTTTTTTTTCAAGCCTTCCTCGTGCAGAACAATCAGATTGCCCGTCAGCACATAATAGCGGCCGTTGTGCATCCAGATGGCGGAGGGGTCCGCGGCGCTGGCCAGATGCTCCTTTCCGTCCACCCCTTGAACCATGGCCACACCGCGGCGGCCCGGCATTTCGGGGATCAGGGGGTTGCCGGAATGCTTGACCCACACATCCAGATTCTCATCAGTGCTTGTGGCAATGGCCAGACCGCTTTTGGGGGAGAACTTCCAATAAGAGATCACGGCACGGCCCTGCGGATCCACAAACGCGCCGCCGCTGAAAATGCCGTCGCCCTCCCCATCGTCGGGATCGGGCGCCAGGGCGGGCGGATGGTGGCGCCAGTGGACCAGATCGAGACTGGACACGTGCCCCCAATAATGCCGCTTATCGTGCTGGTAGATGTAGCAGAGGTGATAACGGCCGTTCCAGAAAAGGCCGCCATTCGGGTCCACTGGGCTGTGCAATCCTTCCGGCACCATCAAGTGGTAACCCGGTCGGTGCGGATCTTTCAGATAGCGCTCGCGCAATAGCCGTGACGCGATCATCGCCGCGTTTCTCTCTTGTTCGTCCATGCTTGTGTCTCCCCCTGCTGAAACCACGCCAACGCGACAACCGCACCCCAGCACGACAAAACGCGTTGCTTGTAAGGCAACAGCCCAGGCTTCTGCAACACCAAAAGCCGTTCTCTTTCCTGTGGACAGAGCCCGGCGCGCGACGTAGACTGGTGTTGGAAAAGGGGAGCACGTCCATGCCGGAAGAATCGGTCAACGAGACAACGGAGATCAGAGCATCAGACATCGTCTTCGACTGTCCGCACTGCGGCAAGAATCTGGCAATTGACTGCCGCGGGGCGGGTCTGACGATCACCTGCCCGGATTGCGCGGAAAAGATACAGGTTCCCATTCCGGAGGGGATGGAGTTGTTCGACATTGACAGCTCGAACGAGCAGATGGAAATCCGTCTCATCCATATGCGGCAGATCATTACCGCTTCGCAAAACCGTGTCCGCGAGCTGGAGGAAGAACTGCGGGAATTGCGCCAGCGAAGGGATCAATTGGAGCAGATTCGTTCGGAGAACGCGGCGCGCCTTGAAATGCTGCACCGCGAGATGGACGCCATCCGTCATGCCCTGCAGCGCATGGCGCGAGTGCTCGAGAGTGCGGCCGAGACGGACCAGCGGCGCGAAGGCTAGCCTCCGTCAAGCGGGAGGACCGGCCGACTTCGGCGGACTTCCCAGCGCGGCGAAGAGTCGCTCCTCGACCTTTTCCCACGCGTATTCGGATTGCACATAGCGCCGGCCGGCCGCGCCCATAGCGCGTCGCAGCGGCTCGTTTCCAAGCAGCAATTCCAGCTCCGCTTCGAATTCGGGGTAGCAGGAGAACCACAGCCCGCCGCCGCTGACCCGGCAATGGTGGCGCAGCACGTCCGATCCGGCATGCACTAGCGCCGGCGTTCGGGCGAGCCAGGATTCCAACAGCACGATGCCAAAGCTTTCATTCCAGGAGGGGTGAGCAAAAACCGTCGCGGCAGCCATGGCGTCGTGTTTCGTCTCCTCACTCACAAAACCGAGATCCACCACGCGAGTAGCAAGGGTGGGCGGTACGGTCACAGCCCCACTTCCGGTCAGCACAAGGCGAATCTCACGGCCGGTTCGCCGAACAAACAAGTCCAGATAGTTGACGAGCAACGGCGTTCCCTTGAGAGGTTCCCGCCGGCCGCTATACATCACAAAAGGCCCCTTTACGCCGGTACGCTTTCGGAAGCGGCCGGGCTCGGCCGCAAACTCCTCCAGCCCCATACCCACAACCCAGGATGCGTTCGGTCGAATATCGAACAGCCGTTTGGCCAATTCCTGCTCCGGCCGCGAGTTGAACAGAACCCCTGCCACCCGCTCGAACAACGCCCGCACACAGGCCAGACGGGCAAAAGGCTCGTCATGCAAACAGGGCAACAGCAGGGTTTTTTCGGGGAAAACGCGGCTGACGGCATCCGTGAGAGCGAACAGATACGGGCCGACCACGATACAGTGCGCCGCCCCCCCCTCGCGGCGGAGATATTCGCAGAGCGCCGTGCTGTTGATGCCGTTCGCCAGCCACATCCGCTCTTCTCCGGCGGACAACCGCAGGAATCGCGAAAGACGATCCTGCATGCGAAGGAATGCGGCGACGTCCCGTTTTTCATCCACCGGAAACCGCACCACCGTCATGCCGGCGATCCTTTCCCGGCCCGGCGACGCTTCATTGCGCCAAGTGACGTGATTACGGGCGCACGTGGTCAGAAAGGTCACGCGCCATCCGGCGCGGGCGACCCGTTCGGCCTGGGCGCGAAGCAGCGTTTCCGCGCCGCCCAGCGTGGCGCCATCCGCAAAACGGGGGCATACAAAAACAACGTGTCGGGCGGCGTTCACCTGTTTGACGCTTGCGGCGGCGGCGCAGCATCTCGGGGCTCGCTGGACGCCGCTTCTCGCAACCCCACCTGCCGTTCAAGGGCCTCTATGCGCGCCCGATATGTTCGGTCCATTTCCTCGATAGCCGTCAACAGCAGGCCGTTCACTTCGTTTTGCTGAGACCACAGACGGTACGTGTAGAACTTGAGCAGGTTCCAGAGCCCCTTTTTTAATCTGACCAGCCATGGCGCCAGATAACGGCGTCGCTCCCGAATATCGAAGTCGTTGATATCCACAAACACCGCATCCTTGAGACCGGCAAGGTAGAGATCGAGAAAATTCGCGTCCCGGGAACGGTGCAGGAGATTGGCCTGTTCAGCCAGCATCAGACGGGGATCGGCGTAAGCGCCTGCCCGCCGCCTGGCCTCAACGGTGCGCTGGATTTCCTCCACGATGCGCGCCGCGTCTGGAACCGCGCCGCCGATTTCGAATGGGCTTTCGGTCACAACGCGTCCTTCTCCGCTGCAAAGCCCGGCGTCCGACTCAACCCACGCCGGGCCGGGCTTCCGTTCGAACCGTCTCCTCCGAGCCGGCCCCGGATCAGACCTTTTCCACCACCACCAGCGGGGCGTCCTTCTTCACGGGCTGGCCGTGTTCGACCAGAAACTTCACGATGCGACAAGGGAACGGCGCCTTGATGGTGTTGAAAAGCTTCATCGCCTCGACAATACAGACGGGGTCATCGGCCTTCAGCGTGTCGCCCTCCTTGGCGACGGGCGGTTTGCCCGGTCCGGAAGAGCGGTAGAAGTTTCCGCTGAGCGGCGCGTTGATGGTGGGGCCGGAAATTTCAGGCGCCGCCGGTTTTGTCGTGTCCGCCTCCGCGGTCTTTGGAGCGACCGGCGCAGGCGGCGGCGGAGCAGCCGGAGTGCCCTGTTTGACCGGCGCTGCCGCGGATGAAGTCTCCTTGTGGGTCGCCATGCCGTCGGCTCGCAAGACCAGCGCCAGGTCATCCCGGCGAATGGTCAATTCCGTCAGATTCAGTTCTCGAACCTTGCCCACCAGTTCGTGCAGCGCAGCGTAATCGGACGGCGCCAGGAACGGACGCGGGGCGCTGGTGGCGGCCGCCGCCTCGGACTGGGCGTTCTTTCGCTCTTTCTGCAGCTCGACATCCGCCGGGGAAGGCGGCCGTTTCTCCGGAGGAAGGCTGCGCCACTTGAAGTATTCCAGCGCCGGTTCCGGGAAGAGGCAATAGGAGAGGATGTCCTCTTCGCTCTTGATCAGGGCAGGGTCCACCCCCTGGGTGGCGGTGGGCAACATGGGCGGCAGGGAATCCGCCGGGCGGGTTTCGATGACTTTCTCGTCCCCCAGAATCTTGCGGCGAACCTCCGGGTTGATGGGAGCCGGGGGGCGCCCGTAGAGACCGCGGACGTAGTCCTTGATTTCCTGGGACACCATTTCATACCGTTCGCCCGCCAGCACGTTCATGACGGCCTGAATACCGATCAACTGGCTTGTCGGCGTCACCAACGGGGGATACCCGAGGTCGGCGCGAACCCGCGGCAACTCCTCGAAAACCTCGTCCAGCTTGTCCAGCGCGTCCTGCTGCGCCAACTGGGAGCGCAGGTTCGAAATCATGCCGCCCGGGATGTGATGCAACAGCACTTCAGGGTCAATGATGTTGTCAGGCTGATGGTGGCTGAGCCGCCGCTTGGGCGCCAATTCCTGGAAATACCTGCGCATGGCCTTGATGGCCTCCATGTCCAGGCTGGCGTTGTAGGTGGTCTCCTCAAAGATCGCCAACATCGTTTCGACGGGCGGCTGGGACGAAAACCCCGCCATGGGCGAAATGGCGCAGTCAATCGCTCCCGCGCCGGCGCGCACGCCCTCGACATAACTGGCGACCGCCATCCCGCTGGTCATGTGGGAATGAAGCTGAATGGGGATTTTCGTCTCCCGGACGAGGGCGGACACCAGCCGCTCGGCGGCAATAGGCGAGAGGATGCCCGCCATGTCCTTGATGCACAGGGAGTCAATCCCCATGGCGATCTGCTCCTTGGCGATGCGCACGAATTCCTCCACCGTGTGCACGGGGCTTACGGTGTAGCAAATGGTGCCCTGGGCATGGCCGCCGTAGCGTTTGACCGCCTTGATGGCATATTCCAGGTTGCGCGTGTCGTTCAGCGCGTCGAAAATGCGGAAGATGTCTATGCCGTTGGTCACGGCCAGCGCCACAAAGTGATCCAGCACATCATCCGGGTAATTTTTGTACCCAAGGATGTTCTGCCCGCGGAGCAACATCTGCAACGGGGTTTTCTTGGCCTTGGCCTTCGCCGACCGCAGCCGCTCCCACGGATCCTCGCGCAGGAATCGCAGGGCCACATCGAAGGTCGCCCCGCCCCACACCTCGAGGGAGTAGAACCCGACGTTGTCAATCACGTCTATGATCTTGAGGATATCCTCGGACCGCATGCGGGTCGCCCACAGCGACTGATGCGCGTCGCGCAGCGTCGTATCCGTGATACGCAGCGGGATGCGCGGCGCAGGGGGAGATGAAGCTTTCTCGGCCGGCTTAACTCGCGTGGTTTTTCTGGGCATCGTTGGTCTCCTTGGTTCAGCGGTACCGCCCCATCGCGGCGAATTTCTCCATCCGACGGGCCGCCAGTTTCTTGGAGGAAAGGCCCTGGAAGCGGCGCAGATGCTTCATCAGCGCCTTCTTCACGGCCTCCATGGTGCCTTGAGGATCGCGATGGGCGCCGCCCGCCGGTTCCGGAATGATTTCGTCTATCACCTTCAAATCCAGCAGGGAACGGGCGGTGATTTTGAGAGCATTGGCCGCTTCGGGTGCCTTGGTGCCGTCACGCCAAAGGATGGAAGCGCAGCCCTCGGGAGATATGACGGAATACACGGCGTTCGAGAGCATCAAAATCACGTCCCCCATGCCGATCCCGACCGCACCGCCACTGCCGCCCTCCCCAGTCACCACGACGAGAATCGGCGTCCGCAACGCGGCCATTTCGAGCAGGTTTCGGGCAATGGCTTCGGCCTGTCCACGCTCTTCAGCATCCGCGCCGGGATAAGCGCCGGGCGTGTCTATGAACGTCACCACCGGAAGCCGAAACTTCTCCGCCAAGCGCATGAGCCGCAATGCCTTACGGTAACCCTCCGGACGGGCCATTCCGAAATTGCAGCGCAGGTTCTCCTCCACGGTGCGGCCTTTTTGGTGGCCGATCAGCATCAGGCGATGTGACTCGATCGTTGCGAATCCCCCGATAATGCCCTGATCGTCTGCGAAATGGCGATCACCGTGCAGTTCGATAAACTCTGAACAAAGCCCGGCGATGAAATCCCGTAACAAGGGCCGCTCGGGATGCCGAGCCACCTGGACCGTCTGCCATGGCGTGAGCTTGGAATAGAGATCCTTCAGGACGCGGCTGCGCTCCTGTTCAAGCTTCTCTATTTGCGGGTCGGGGCCTGCTCCGGTACCGCTGGACGCGGCCTTCAGCTCGGCGATCTTGGCGTCCAAGTCCTCAATCGGCTTTTCGAAATCCAGATACATGAATCCTCCCCGGCGCCATTCGGATGAAGGCGCCCACCAAAAAATCAGGCGGCAACACAGTATTTCAGCAGCTTGTGCAGCGTGTCCTTCATCTCCTTGCGAGGCACGATGAGGTCCACGAACCCATGCTCCATCAAGTATTCGGCCGTCTGGAAATCGTCCGGCAATTTCTGTTTGATGGTCTCCTCGATCACGCGTCGACCCGCGAAACCGATAAGAGCTTTCGGTTCGGCAATGTGTATATCTCCCACCATGGCGTAGCTGGCCGAAACGCCGCCTGTGGTAGGGTCCGTCATGATTGAAAAGTAGGGGATTCGGGCCTGCTGCAAACGGGCTATGGCCGCGCAGGTCTTTGGCATTTGCATCAGGGACACAATGCCCTCCTGCATGCGGGCGCCCCCCGAAGCGCAGACGATGATGAAAGGTTGCCGGTGTTTCAGGGCATAGGCGGCCGCTTGGTATATCTTTTCCCCCGTGCCACTGGCCAGACTGCCGCCAAAAAAGCGGAAATCCATGACGGCCAGCACCACCCGGATGCCGTTGATCCGCCCGCGCCCGGTCACAACAGACTCGTTGAGCCCGGTTTTCTGCCGTGTCTCCTTGATCTTCTCGCCATATGTGCCCTTGGCGTCGGCAAACTTGAGTGGATCGGATGCCGTGACTCGGCGATTGATCTCACGAAACGTGCCGCGGTCAATCAATAGATCAATGCGTTCCCAGCAGGTCATGCGCTCGTGATGATTGCAATGCGAGCAGACCTCCAAGTTCTTCTCCCACTCGGCTTTGTAGATGTGGGCCTTGCAGGCGGGGCACTGAATGAAAACCTCTTCCTTGGTTTCCGGTTGCTCGGCGTCTTTTCGTTTTCTCGTGAACCACCCCATATTGCGTCCCCTCAACACCCCCAAATGAGAGTTGAAAGGGATTCAATACCATTGCCAGGCTTGCGAGAACAAGAAAAAAAGCTTGCGCACGAAAACCGCTCGGGTAAGATTCCGCCCTATGAAAACCAACTCCATGCTGGTCCGTGTTTTCGTCGTTGTTTGGCTATCCCAGATTGTCACCGCCAGCCGCGCCGATCACCTGCTTCTGGGCGGCGCTCGCGCGCATCAGACGCGGTCCGAATTTCCTGAGTACATCCCAGAAAAGAACGATGTCTCCTATCTCATTGCCTATGAATATCACGAAGATCCTGCTTTCTGGCAGTTGGCGGCGGGTTTCACTCCAAATCCAGGCAATTCGAATACGGTTGATTACCTGATCACCCCGGAAATCAATCTGCTTTTCAAGGACCGTATGGTTCGTGGGGGCGTGGGTATTCTCAAACCGTACGCCAGAGGAAAGGACGGCATGGAAAGCAAGTGGCAGGACCTTTACTGGCAGTTCCTGCTTGGCGTGAGCATCCCGTTGCCGGGCCGCTTGACGATCGATCTCTACGGCTTCTATCCGTTCGAATCATGGAACCGGCTGGACAACTTCGAGTTTGAAGACATCGAATACGGCGGCTACCTGGGCTTCCGATTCTAACCCGGCGGCCAAATGACAGACAGGCCTTCCTGACCGGGACACCCCGTGACCATAAGCTCCGACCCGACAGTTTTATGGACGATTTGATCCGGGTTGCTCTTTCACCTGGATTGATCGCCTCCGTGCCTGCAGCGAAGATCGCCCGAGACGTTGATTATTGCCCTCCGTTGGTTTATCGTGACGCACTGTTCAAACGGTCCGCGGGCGATCATGAACACAAAACACCGAAAGCGAACCGACCTCGTCCTGCGCGAGCTGGCTGCCGTATTGGCCAAGCACGGTGATGAAAAAACGCTTTATGAAGTGCTTTTTGCGCTTCTAACAGGACCCGAACGAGAGCGAATCGCGCTGCGCTGGGAGCTGGTGTGTCTCTTGGAGCAGGGATTGCCGCAACGAACAGTGGCGGAAAGACTTGGCGTAAGTCTCTGCAAGATCACGCGCGGATCGCACGAGTTGAAGGAGGGTCCGCCGGCTTTTCGCGAAATCGTGCGGCAGGCGGCAAGGCGTATGGGAAAACGGCGCCATTGAAAGCGCTCTGCTCGGCGGAGGAACACGAAACATGTTCGATCCAGTGAACAAACGGGTGAATTTTCCGGGGACAGAACAGGACGTGCTGGCCTACTGGAACAAGGAGAATATTTTCGCCCGTTCGCTCCAGCAGCGCCAAGGAGCTCAGGAGTATGTTTTCTACGATGGCCCGCCGTTCGCAACGGGGTTACCCCATTACGGGCATCTGCTGGCGGGAACCATCAAGGATATCGTGCCGCGCTATCACACCATGCGTGGCCGGTTTGTTGACCGCCGGTTCGGCTGGGACTGCCACGGCCTGCCGGTCGAGTACGAAGTGGAGCAAGACCTCAAGATCGGCGGCAAGCGCGACATCGAAAAGATGGGCGTGGACGTCTTCAACGAACGATGCCGCAGCATCGTCCTGCGGTACACCCGAGAATGGCGCGACATTGTCACCCGCATGGGCCGATGGGTGGACTTCGATCGTGATTACAAGACCATGGATCCCGCCTACATGGAATCCATCTGGTGGGTTTTCAAGTCCTTATGGGACAAGGACTTGATCTATGAAGGACATCGCATTGTCTGGTATTGTCCGCGCTGCGCCACCCCCCTCTCGAACTTCGAAACCAATCAAGGTTACGAGGAGGTCAGCGATCCGGCCATCACGGTGCGATTCGCCCTCAAGGATGAGCCGAACACCTATGCGCTGGCCTGGACAACAACCCCTTGGACGCTGCCATCCAACATGGCGCTGGCCGTCAGGCCTGACATCATCTATACTAAAGTAAGAGATGGCGATGTATTTTACTGGCTCGCCCAAGATCGTTTGCCTGCGTACTACAAAGGCGATGCAAAGGGCCAGGTGGTGGAGACCGTCAAGGGACAAAGCCTCCTCGGCCGCCAGTACGAACCGCTTTTCCCCTACTACAAAGGAGCGGCCCATGCCTTTCGAATCATCAGCGCCGATTTCGTTTCCACGGAAGACGGCACGGGAATCGTGCACATCGCGCCCGCCTTCGGGGAAGACGACGCGCGGGTCGGCCAGGCCGAAGGCTTGCCGGCCCCCTGCCCGGTGGATGAGGAGTGCCGTTTCACGGAAGAAATTTCCGACTATGCCGGCCGGAGCGTCAAGGAAGCGGATCCGGACCTTATTCGCCGCCTGAAAAAGGAGGGGCACCTGGTCCATCAAGGGACCATCCGCCATGCCTACCCCCATTGCTGGCGATGCGACACCGCCCTGATTTCCCGCGCGATCTCGGCTTGGTATGTGCGGGTGGAACGGATCCGGGACCGCATCCTGTCCGCCAACGCCCAGACGCATTGGGTTCCATCTCACCTGCGGGACGGCCGGTTCGGGAAATGGCTCGAACAAGCCCGGGATTGGAACGTATCGCGCAATCGATACTGGGGCACTCCTCTCCCAATCTGGCGATCTGGCGACGGACGGGAAACGGTTTGCATCGGTTCCATCCGCGAACTGGAGGAATGGTCAGGCCGCCGGATCACGGACCTTCACAAGCACTTCCTGGATCAAATCGAACTGCCGTCTCGGCAGGGTGGCGCCCCCTTGCGGCGTGTGCCCGAGGTGCTGGATTGCTGGTTCGAAAGCGGCGCCATGCCCTATGCCCAGGCACACTATCCATTCGAGAACCGCGAGCGCTTTGAGCAGCATTTCCCCGCCGACTTCATTGCGGAAGGCCTCGATCAAACCCGGGGATGGTTTTACACGCTAATGGTTCTTTCGACGGCGCTGTTTGATCGCGCTGCCTTCCGCCACGTCATTGTGAACGGGCTGGTGCTTGCCGAAGACGGCCGCAAGATGAGCAAACGGCTCAAAAACTACCCGGACCCCGCCCATATTCTGGACACCTACGGGGCCGACGCCCTGCGGCTCTATCTCATCAACTCCCCCGTCGTTCGCGCGGAGGATCTGCGCTTTTCCGAAGCCGGCGTGCAGGAGGTGATGCGGCAGTTGTTGATCCCGCTGTGGAACGCCTACAGTTTCTTCGTGACCTATGCCAACGTGGACGGATGGACCCCCGATCGCGGAACCGGCCGATCCAGCCCGAACCGGCTGGATCGCTGGATCCGAAGCTCGCTGGAAACGCTGGCCACCGAGGTGGTGCAGGCAATGGAGCAATACGAGCTGCAACAGGCCGTGCGGCCGTTTGTCCGTTTTATCGAAGACCTGACCAACTGGTATATCCGGCGCAGCCGACGGCGGTTCTGGAAATCTCAGGATGACGAGGACAAGGCCTTTGCCTATGAAACGCTCTATCATGTGTTGGTTGAGCTGTCCAAAATCGCCGCGCCTTTCATCCCCTTCATAAGCGAGGCGATCTACCGGAACCTTCGCGCCCCAACGATGCCGGAGTCGGTTCACCTTTGCGACTATCCGATCGGTGATCCCGGACGGAGAGATGAGGCGTTGGAACGGCAAATGCAGGCCGTCATGACCGTGGTGAGGCTGGGTCGGGCGCTGCGGGCGGCGCATGACCTGAAAGTGCGACAGCCCTTGCGGCGCATCAGCATTGCCTCACGCGATGCAGCCCGGCTGCGCGCCTTGCAGTCGCTCGAGGACATCGTATTGGACGAACTGAACGTGAAGCAGGCTGAGTTCCTGGACCGGGAATCCGCTTTTGCCACAGTGCGGATCAAGGCCAATTTCGCCCGGTTGGGCCCGCGCATGGGACCGCTCGTCAAGAAAATTGCCGCGCTGATCGGCCAACTCGACGCCGATCTAGCGGAAGCCCTCGCCGGAGGGGAGGACATCACGCTAACGGTAGACGGCCAGCCGGTAACCCTGACGCCAGATGACGTCCTGATCGAGCACGTTCCGCGCGCCGGCCGCGTGGTGGCGGCGGAAGACGGATGGGTTGTGGCGCTGGAGACGACTCTGACGCCGGAACTGATCCGGGAAGGACTGGCCCGGGAGTTTGTGAACAAGGTCCAGAACATGCGCAAGACGGCGGACCTGGAGGTCACCCAGCGAATCCGGATACGTTGCCGCGGTGACGAAGCGATTCGCGAAGCGCTCCGAGCTCACTTGGAATACGTCTGTGCGGAAACGTTGGCGCAAGAGTGCCTCATGGACGCGCCAGCGGCGGAAACCGAAGCCGAATGGGACCTCAACGGCCATGCCTGCGCCATCCAGATCGAGCCTTTGGTTTCGCCCGCTTCCTCCGGTCAATAGAGCGAAACGTCGCTCAGTTCCAGAAGCTGCACTTGGACTGTTCGTAGGGTGCTGCCGCGCCGAATCAGCAATTCCACCCATTCGCCGGCCTGGCATTGGTCCAGCACCGCCATGAGGTCATCGGCAGTCCGCAATCGGCGGCCCGCCGCTTCCAGCAGGATGTCACCCATCTCAATCTGGCCGCGGCGATTCTTCCGCAAGCCCTGAAGCCCCGCCCGATCGGCCGGGCCGCGCGGTTGCGTGCGAAGCACCACCAGCCCCTCTTCAACGCCCAGCCGTTGCGCGACGATGGGATGCACCAACTGAAGCCCCAGCCCCGCCTGCTGCGCTACGCCGCGAGCAATCAGTTGGGGGACGATCCGGCGAATCACGTCCACCGGCACGGCGAAACCCACCCCGGCATAGGCACCGCTGGGACTCACGATGGCCGTATTCATGCCGATCACCCGCCCGGATGAATTCAGCAGCGGCCCCCCGGAATTGCCGGGATTGATGGCCGCGTCGGTCTGAATGACGTCGTAAATGGTCCGACCCGTCATGGACTGGATGTTGCGACCCAGCGCGCTGACAACGCCCATACTCAAGGAGGTGTCAAAACCGAATGGATTGCCGATGGCCAAGACCGTCTGACCGACCTGCAGGTTCCGCGAAGAAGCCAGCGGCAGCGGCGTGAGTCGTTCCGGCGGCGCGTTGATCCGCAAGACCACTATGTCGTGATCCGGGTCGGCGCCAACGACTTCCGCTTCATAGACGGACCCGTCGTGCAACGTCACCCGAATGGCCGAAGCACGATAAACGACATGGAAATTGCTTACGAGGTGCCCCTGCTTGTCCCAGACAAATCCAGAACCGACGCCCTGCGGGACCTCATAGATGCGGGCGGTGAAGAAGTCCTGAACGATGGCTTTGTTGGCCACGGAAACCACGCCCGGTGAAGCCCGCTTGAAGACCTCAATCCGGCTGCGTTCCTCCGCACACAGCGCTTCTTCGCCCTTCAACCCGTCTTCGTGCGTCGCGGTCCCCGGAACCGGCTTGTCCCCGAACGCCGCAGGCAGCGCATTGGTCAAAAACACCAAGACAACTGCGAGCATTCGGCCTTTCGCACACCAAAGACCGTCTGGGCTATTCGACCTCTGTGGCATGGACTAATTATATCCGTTTTGCGGATGGGAGCAATTGGCGAAGACTGCCCCATTTTGTAACAAAAAAGGACCGCGGCGAGAAGCCGCGGTCAAACTCACGGCATTTTGCCTTGCCGCTCGGCACCCCATTCGGCCAGAGGCGTTGAGGTTTTGATGCACGCTCTGTGCAACCTCTGATTTGTCCACCAGCCTCAGGTCAACTTAAAATAAAGCAACCCTCATACCGACCAAAATCTAGCTAGCCCGTTTTGCAACATCTTTGCATATCTCTTGCCGCCATTTTACAGAAGACATAAGAAACCACCTCGAATCCCAACGAACGACACTTTGGAAATGCGCCCACAACTTGTTTCATGTCTCAAGAAAGAGACATTGCCGCTGCATTTGAAACACAACAAAGACTTGGAGAGATCCCGAGGGCTCCATGATCTTCTTCCCGCTCTTGTCCTCACGCAGGCGTCCTGAAATATTAATCCTGTAAACATGCTCGCAGCTGGCGCGTTCACGCTCCCATGCTGCAAGGCTCGCCCGCCTCAAAAAGAGCATCCGACAAGGAGCGCGCTTGAATCGGGAAATTGATTTTGTGTCCTCGCCGCAATAATGTCGCTCTGACGGGCCGCCGCGCAGAAGATGGTTTCCTTTTGCGTTTGAAGCGGATTCCGGATACCGTTATCAGGGCTGCAATCACTGGGCATGAAGAAGAGGGGGATGGAACATGACGTCGGATGAGGCTATGCAAATGTTCCTGGAAACAGGCGCTTTGCTGCGGGGGCATTTCGAACTTCGTTCGGGTCTGCACAGCGACCAGTACTTCCAGTGCGCGTTAGTCTTGCGCTATCCGCGCATCGCCGCGCAGTTGTGCCGGGCGTTGATTGAGCGGGTGCGGGAAGGCTTGGGCGGGCGGCTGGATGTCGCGGGCGTGATGGCTCCGGCCATGGGCGGCATCATCGTAGGGTACGAAATGGCCCGCGAACTGGGCGTCGTCTCGCTTTTCGCAGAGAAGCAGGAAGGCAAGTTGGCACTCCGCCGCGGATTCCGGATAGAGCCGGGCGCTTCCTATCTGGTGGCCGAGGATGTCATCACCCGCGGGGGACGAGTTCAGGAAACGGTGGACATCGTCGAAATCCGCGGCGGCAAAGTGGCGGCTGTGGCGGTGCTCGTGGATCGTAGTGGCGGCAAGACGCGTTTCACCCATCCGGTCTTCAACCTTCTGGAAATGGATCCAGCCACCTACGAGCCGGAGAACTGTCCCCTGTGCCGACAGGGGCTGCCGCTGGATCATCCGGGATCGTGAGTGTGTGCGATGCGGCGAGTGGACGTTGCCATTCGGGCGGGGTTGACGGCAGGGGCGGTCGCGATGGCGGTTGCGCTCTACGCCGCGAATGTCTGGCTGGGCAACCTTAATCAGGATGAAGGCTGGTATCTCTATGCCGCCCGAATGGTGCGGAAGGGACACCGCCTATATCAGGACTTCCATTTCTCCCAAGCGCCGGTACTGCCCCATGTTTTTGCCCTGTTGACCCCCCTGTGGGACTGGGGGGGCGTGCTCGGCGGACGGCTGCTCAACGCGGCATTCGGTTTGGCCGGCGCCGTGCTGGCCGGCGCATTGGCCGCACGTCTCGCATCGAGGCCGTTTCGCTACGCCGCTGCATGGACCGCTTTTCTTCTGACCGCCGGCAACGTCTATCACAGCTATTTCACCAGCATCGTTAAGACCTACTCATTGACCGCTTTTTTCCTCACGGGCGGCTGGCTTGCGCTGAGCCTGTGCGCCGGACCGTGGGGACTTTTGTCAGCTGCCATTGGGGGCGTCCTGCTCGCCTTGGCGGCCGGGACGCGCCTGTCCGTCGGACTGGCTCTGGTTTTCGGCGGTCTTTACCTTCTCTGGGAGCGCCGCCGGATCAACCGCTGGAGCTGGCTTGTATTCGGCCTGACCGGCACGGCGACACTTGTGGTTGTCTATCTGCCGATAATGGTCCGCGCCGCAGAAGCATTCCTTTTCGGTATGGGCCTGCATATCGCCCGTGCCGCCAGTGCAGACGGAAGCATCTGGCTTTTGCGAGGCGGCTCCCTGTCGCGTTTGGCCCGCGGTTACTTCCCCATGTTGGCTCTGGGGGTGGCCGGCCTGGTTATCTGGTATTTGGCAGTGCTCGCGAGCCGTCATCCACAGGAACGCCAAGGGGTAGGCCGCCTGCTTGGGCTGATATCGGCAACGACGGCATGCATCGGCTTGCTGCACTGGATGCCCCCCTTCCCATACGACGACTATCAAGTGCCCTTGGGACCGCTGGCGGCCGTCGTTGTTTCCTCACTGTTCTGGGCCGCCATGGCATCGTGCGCCGGCGGCAAAGAGGGCCCCGCGCCTCGCATGACGTCCGCGGTGATGGCCGGCCTGCTGCTGCTGGCGGCAGTGGCTGCCGTCTCCAGCCCGATCAATCAAGAGTGGTTCGTCATTGGCCAGGACCGCTTCTGGGTTCGGACAAAACCTCGCTCGGATTTGGCTCGGTTGCGCGAGGCGGCTGAATGGGTCCGGCAGCATTGCCCCCCCGACAAGCCGTTGCTGACGCAGGACGCCTATCTGGCTGTTCAGGCGCAGCGATCCGTGCCAAGAGGGTTCGAAATGGGCCCTTTTGGCTATTATCCGGAGCTGCCGACGGAGCAGGCGCTCCGGTTCCGGGTCTTGAACCGTGAACTCCTGCGGGAAGCATTGAGTTCCGGCGAAGCGCCTGTGGCGGCATTCAGCGGCTACGGCATGGCCTTGGCGGCCCCCGCCATGACCCCTGTGCCGGACGCCGAACGCAACAGTTTCTTCGCCCTGCTGGAACAAAAATACGAGCGAGCCGCCGTCGTGCCGTATTTCGGCCAGAATCACACCGAATTGATTCTCTGGCGACGGAAGACACCCCCGCCGGCCCATGTTCGCCCGCAAGTCATCGAGCCGATGGAAACGGCTGGAGCCGGTTCGTAATCTCGCTATTTTAGGTGCGGAACTGCCGACGCTTTTGACGGGGCCACCAAAAGGGACAAGACCTCGGGCCTTCGTCCTCCTTGCCGCCGGAGCCTTGCCGTCTCAAATCGTATCCCGCACCGTTCGCTTGCCCGCCTTGCGGTCGGCATACTGCTGCTCAATCCACGCGTAGGTCTTGCGCAGGCCGTCACGCAGCGGCGTCGAAGGCTCCCAGCCGAGCACTCGCTGAATCATCGTATTGTCGCTGTTGCGGCCGGCCACGCCTTTCGGCGCCGTCAGGTCGTATTCCCGCTTCAGCTTGACGCCGCCGATGTCCTCGACGATGTCCACCAGTTGATTGATGCTCACCAGTTCGCTGGACCCAAGGTTGATGGGCGTGGCGATGAGTTCATCGCAGTGCGTGATCATGTCAATGCCCCGCACGCAGTCCTCGATCCACATGAAGCTGCGGGTTTGTGTGCCGTCGCCCCAAATGGTGATCGTGTGGCGGCCCGCGTCCTTGGCCTCAATCACCTTGCGGCAGATAGCGGCAGGGGCCTTCTCCCGGCCGCCGTCCCATGTGCCGTGCGGTCCGTACACGTTATGAAAACGGGCGATGTGGGTTTCCAGCCCGCGCTCGGCCCAGTATTCCTGACAGAACATTTCCGAGAGCAGCTTCTCCCATCCGTAACCGCGCTCAGCCATGGCAGGATAGGCGTCGGATTCGCGCAACGCGCGCACGCGCGGGTCCTTCTGTAGTTCGGTGTTGTAGACGCAGGCCGAGGAGGAGAAGAAATACCGCCGGGCCCCGGCGCGATAAGCCGCCTCGATCAGGTGTGTGTTGATGAGGATGCTGCGCAGGCATTCGATGCGAAAGCGCTCAATAAAGCCCATGCCGCCCATGTCGGCCGCCATGTTGTAGACCTCCGCCGCGCCTTCACACGCCCGCCGGCAGTTCTCCTCGCGGCTGAGATCCAAACACAGCGTTTCGACGTCCGGCACGACCTGATGCCAGTCCGGTAACGGTTTCTTGTCGATCGCGCGAATCCGGTTGAACCCCTGGTCGCGGAAATAGCGGGCCAGCGAGCCGCCGATGAAGCCGCCGCCGCCGGCAATCACGATTAGATCGTCGCTGCGCAACCCGGATGTCTTCGCGGTTTTTTGCCTGGACATAGGATGCTCCCTCCTCAAACCGGACGCTATTTACCGCATCCGTCGAAAGAAATGAATCCCAAATGAGATGCCCCCCGAAATTGGCGGCCCGGGGCGAATCTGGTACGATGGCGCGCGTCGTTTGGGATGCTCAAGGGAAAGGAACGGCTATGCAAAAAACCAGCCGCTTGTGGATGAACGCACGACGATGGATCGGCGCGGCCGCGCTCCTGTTTCTTTGTTCCTGCGCCACGGTGCCGGAAACAGGGCGCCGCGAGCTGCTGCTCATCAGTCCGCAGGAGGAGCTGCGTCTCGGCTCCACTGAGTTCGAAAAGATCAAGCAGGCCACCCCCATCAGCAAGGACGCGGAGGCGCGGGCCGCCGTGCGCCGGGTGGGCGAACGGATCGCGGCGGTCGCGCCGCTCCCGGGCGCCCAGTGGGAATTCGTCCTTTTCGACGCCCCGAAAACGGCCAACGCCTTCTGCCTGCCGGGCGGCAAGGTGGGCGTCTATAGCGGCCTGCTGCCGCATGCTCGCGACGACACCGGCCTGGCCGTCGTCATCAGCCATGAAGTGGCCCATGCCGTAGCGCGCCACGGCGCGGAGCGCCTGTCGCGGGGCTTGCTGCTGCAATTCGGCGGCCAAGTGCTCAGCGACGCCCTTCGCGTGGATTCGCGGGCAACGCGCGACCTGATTCTCCAGGCCTACGGACTGGGTTCGCAACTCGGCGTCATGCTGCCGCATTCGCGCGTGCAGGAACTGGAGGCCGACCACATGGGGCTGATCTACATGGCGCGCGCCGGTTATGATCCCCGCGCAGCGCTGGATTTCTGGAAGCGATTCGCGCCGTCATCGGGCCGCGCGGTCCTACCCGCGTTCCTGAGCACTCATCCCGTGGACCGAGAACGCATCGCCCGGATCGAAGCGCTGCTTCCGCGCGCGATACAGGAATACGAGCGGGCGGCGCCCGCCGCGCCGTAGGCCGCCGACCCCCGCCCCCTTACCGTCGGAAGAAATCTCGCGCGGAAACCTCCGGATGACGATACCGCCGCCGACCCGCCGTGCGGCGGCCATATTGAATCGCTTCCCGCGGACACCATTGCAGGCAGGCCATGCACTGCCCGCACCGCCCCTGCCAGACCGGCCTACGCTGCTCGAGGCGGATATTCCCGACCGGACAAACCTTCTCGCACACCCCGCACCCGTTGCATTTCTCGTCCGCTCGGAATTCGCGATCCATGGCGGGAATGCGCGGCGCCATGCGAGGATATAGCCACCGCGAGAAGATCAGATTGAAAAACCCGTTGTTCGCCTCGACGACGCCGCGTCGGCCTCGCTTGATCTCCTCGGCCACGCGGTGCGCCTTTCTTTGGCGGACGCGAGGATTCGCGCCTGCGCCTCCGGCGGCTTGGCGCCGTAGAGCGGGGTGTAGTTGCCCGGCATGGCGACGGCCCATCCGGAAGCGAACGGCACCCGCGCCCCGTCAGGCGGCCCCGCAGTTGGGCCATGGCCGCTCCCGGCATGCCGCCACAGGCGGCAACGCCGAACACGTAGGCGTCGGACCGCACCTGCAACCGGTCGCAAAATCGGCCCACGATCAACGGCAGACCGAACATGTAGACGGGAAACACGATGCCCACGCGGGCTTCCTCGCGCGCCGCGCCCTGCTCCGGCACGTCCGGCACGGACTGCAGCTCGGCCCCGCCCAATTCGTCCGCCAGTTGCTTCGCCGCCGCCAACGAATTGCCGGTGGCCGAAAACCAGTATATCCGCGTTTTCATGCGCAATCCTTTCGTGTCTTCGCTCTCTTTCGCCAAGATCCGCCGTCCTTGGCGCCCCGTCCCCGCCACGCTCAACCAGCGTAGCAGGTCCGGTCAATGAACGCCACCACGCGCGCACCATGGGCGATGGAACTCTCCGCTTGACCGAAAAGGCATCAAATTTCAGACTGCCCGCCAATACGTCCGTCCATTGTCGCGGCCATGCATCTGGAAAACACCTGCGTGCTCAGTCAGAAGGCCCTCGGCAACTACCGGGTTCTCGAACTGGCCTCCGAGAGGATCGCCCCGGCCGTTCGGCCGGGTCAGTTCGTGCACTTGCGGGTGCCGCGGCTGGCCGATGCGGTGCTGCGTCGGCCCTTGAGCGTCTTTCGCGCGGAAGCCGACCGACTGGCGCTTCTCTACAAGCCGATCGGCTACGGCACCGGCGCCTTGACGCGCGTGCAGGCGGGCGATGCCGTCAGCTTGCTCGGCCCTCTCGGCAACGGTTTCCCCGTTGCTCTGCCGCCAGATCGGATGCCGGTGCTGGTGGCCGGCGGCTACGGCGTGGCGCCCCTTTTTCTTCTGGCGCGCGAGCTGCCGCAGCGCGGCATCGTGTTCGCCGGCACCGCGTCGGCCAAAGACATCCTCTGCCGGGAGGACTTTGAGGCCCTGGGATGGGATTATCGAGCGGCCACCGAAGATGGCACGCTGGGCCGGCAGGGGTTGGTTACGGCGCTCCTGGACGACTGGATGCGGAACCGGCCATCCAACCTCATGCCTGAATTCTATGCTTGCGGACCAGATGGCATGCTGCGCGCCGTGGGCGAACGGGCCGTGGTCGGCGGTTGGCGGGCCTGGCTTTCCCTGGACCGCCATATGGGCTGCGGCGTGGGTGCCTGCCTCGCCTGCGTGCAGCGGCTCCGCCGCCCGGAGGGCATTGTTTGGGGCCGAGTCTGCCGGGATGGTCCGGTCTTCGAAGCGCGCGAAATCGTATGGGATGAGCCCGGCGAAACAAAAAAAGAGGTGTCTCGATGAAACCGGATCTGGCCATCGAAATCGCCGGCATTCGGATGAGAAACCCCGTCATGGTGGCGTCCGGCACGTTCGGTTATGCGGAGGAATATGCCGATGTCATCGACCTGAGCCGGCTCGGTGCAATCGTGGTGAAAGGCATCAGCCTGAAGCCGTGGTCCGGCAATCCGATCCCGCGCCTTGTGGAAGTACCCGGCGGCCTCGTCAACGCCATCGGCCTCCAAAATCCCGGCGTGGAAGGGTTCATCCACCAGCACATGCCGTTCTTGCGCACGCTCGATACGCCCGTGCTGGTTAACATCTGGGGCCGTACCGCGCAGGAATACGCCGAGACAGCCGCCCGCTTGAACGACGTGGAGGGTGTGCGCGGCTTGGAAATCAACATCTCCTGCCCCAACATCAAGGAAGGGGGCCTAGCCTTCGGGACGAATCCCTCCGCGGCGGCGGATGTCATCCGCGCGGTTCGCGCCCGCACACGGCTGCCGATCATCCCCAAGCTCTCGCCGAACGTCTCAGACATCCGCGTTTTCGCGCGCGTGGCGGCGGAGCACGGAGCCGACGCCATTTCGCTGATCAATTCGTACCCCGCCATGGTGATTGACGTGGAGCGTCGGCGGCCGGCGCTGGCAAACGTGACCGGCGGCCTGAGCGGTCCGGCCATCCATCCGATCGCCGTCAAGCTGGTGTATGAAGCGGCACAGGCCACGCGCCTGCCCATCATCGGCATGGGCGGCATTTCGACCGCGCGCGACGCGCTGGAGTTCATCATCGCCGGTGCGTCCGCCGTCGCCGTCGGCACGGCCACGTTCGGCGATCCCATGACGGCGCTCAACGTGATCGAAGGCATCGAAACCTACCTGTCCGACCACGGTTTCTCCTCCGCGTCCGAGCTAGTCGGAGCCCTGGAACAATGACCCGCTCGCCGGCTATGCGCATCCTGTTCTGGGGCCTGCTCGCAACGTTCTTGGCCGCCATCGGCTGGTGGCTGGTCTGGGTTCCCCACCGGCCCGAGCGGACTTTTTCCGCCATCCCATCCTCCGCCATCTTCGTTTCAGCGCATCGGGAACTGGGACTGCGTTGGGACGGACTAATGGCCAATCCGCTAATCTGCAGCGTCCTGGCAGGAGCGGGCGCAAGCCAGGAACTAACGCAAAAGTGGCGGCAGGAACCGGCGGCGCAGAAATGGGCATCGCAACTGGGACAGGACCTCGCGGTGCTGGCCTATGTGCCGGAATTGGGGCACTCGCGCGAACCGGCTTGGATATTGGCCTCCTGGCTGGGATGGCGCGCACAAAGCCTGAAGTGGCGGTTGCTGTTTTCGCCCGGAGGACTGACGCGCGGCCGGGCTCGGCCGGGGCAGGACGTATGGATCATGCGGCTGAAAGACCTGCCGCCGGACCTGCGGGTGTCGCTGACGGTCGCCGATGGCCTTCTGCTAGCCTGTCTTTCAAAAGACCCTCTCGCCGTGCGGCATCTGCTCGACGTCTGGGAGAAGCAGCCGTGGATGCCTTCCGTGACCTCATCGGGCCTGCTGAAAAAGGCGCAGGCGCTCCGGCAGGATTCGCGATCCTCGGATTGGGGGTGGTTCGTCTGGCCCGCGGGTTTTGGATATTCGCAAACGCCGATCGTTTTTGAGCTGGATCACGCCGACGCCCGCGAACTGCGCGGCCAGATGGCCACTGCGGCGTTCCTCCCGGCGAGAAACGACGCGGAGAACCGCGAGAGCCTGATGAAACTGCTGGCCGCGGCGCCCGACGCGCTGGCGCTGGCGCCGATCGAAGCCCTGCCCGCCTCTTGGCGATCCGCGCCCGTGGTGGCGGAGACGTTCTCGACCCTCGGCGCGACCGGTGCGCCACGCCGCGTCTGGGCCGCCCTGCTGGGCGATGCATGGTCGGGACGGCTGCGGGGGCCGATGGGACAGGCGCTGACGCCGTTCATGCGGGGACTGAAAGTGCCCACCCTGCTGGTGGGCGTTCAGGCGGAGGACTCCCTTGCCATGCTGAACCGCATGCCCGCGGCCCTCGACGAAATCAATCGGCGGTTTGGATGGGGCTTGATTTCCCGGGCGGTGCATCTGGGGCCCTTTCAAGGCTTGGTCTTTGAAGACACCCGCGGCAGTTTGTACGGCCGTTTCCTGGTCGAGGAACGAGTGGCGGCCCTCGCCACTGACGGCTGGCTGGTGTTGGCGAGCAATTTCGGCGGCTTGCGCAAGCTGGTTCAGCCGTCCTCGCCCGAATCCGAACCCGCGGGACACCCTCGTTACGCAGGGTTGTTGGCGCAGCCATCCGCCACCGGCTTCTTTTGGGCGGACGTTTCGCGATCCGGAGCCGCGCTCCGCGGCACGATGGGCGCGTTGTCGCTCGCGCTCATGACCCGCCAGCCGGAGGAAACGATCGCCATGCGCCGCCGAATGGCCGTGGCAAACGCCTGGCTGGACGGATTGGCGGTTTTCGAGGAGGCGGCGCTGCGCATGGAGGGAACCGGCGCTGTGCAGCGGGTGTCGTTCGCCCTCGGGCCGGATGCGGCGGCCCGGTTGGCGAAATCTTTTGACAGCGCCGGCGGTCCGCGCTAGTATGGGCGCCCGTTTTTGCGACAAGGAGAGTAAAATCGTCATGCCGTACACCGCGTCGGATTTGCGCAAGGGGCTCAAGGTGGAGATGGACGGAGTTCCGTATGTGATCACCGAGTTCCAGTTCGTAAAGCCCGGCAAGGGGGCGGCGATCTACAACTGCCGGCTCAAAAGCATGATAGACGGCTCCACCATCACCAAGGCCTTCCGCTCCAACGACATCCTCGACAAGCCGGACCTGGAAGAGCATACGCTGCGCTACTCCTATAGCGAAGGCGACGATTTCATCTTCATGAACGAGAACTTCGAGCAGGTCGCCATTCCCGGCTCGGTGCTCGGCGATTCGAAGTATTTCCTCTACGAGGACTGCGAAGTTGAAGTGCTGTTTCATAACGGCCGCCCGGTGGAGGTCACGCTGCCGACCTTCGTGGAAAAAGTCATCGTAGAAACCGAGCCCGGCAGCCGCGGCAACACCGTGCAAAACGTGACGAAGCCGGCCAAGATCGCGGGCGGCTATACGCTCCAGGTGCCGCTGTTCGTCAACCAGGGCGACACCATCAAGATTGACACCCGCACAGGCGAATACGCCGACCGCGTCCTGAAGAAGTAGTGCGGCTCTTGAACCGAATCCCTCCCGAAGCCGAACGGCTGGCCGCAGCGCGTGGCGTTCTGCAAATCCGGGCGCGGCTGCTCCAGGCGATCCGGTCTTTTTTTGTTTCCCGGGGCTACCTCGAAGTCGAAACGCCCGTTCGGATTCCCGTGCCAGCGCTGGAGCGGCACATTGACGCCGAGCCCGCCGGCGACCATTTCCTGCGTACGTCGCCCGAGTTTCACATGAAACGCCTGCTGGCGGCTGGCTACGAAAAAATCTTTCAAATCGGCCCCTGCTTCCGGCGAGGAGAAAGGGGCCGCTTTCATCATCCGGAATATACCATGCTGGAGTGGTATCGTGCCGGGGCGAACTACCTTGACATGCTGAACGAGATGGAATCGCTGATGGCTGAGGCCGTGCAGGCGGTTCAAGGCCTGCTGCAAACGCCCTATCAGGGGCGGCTCATATCATGGACGCCGCCATGGGAAAGGATGCGGGTGGCGGACGCATTCCGCGCCTGGGCAGGATGGGATCCTGTGGCCGCCTACGACGCAGATCGCTTCGACCGCGACTTGGTGGAGCGGGTGGAACCGCAACTGCCGATGAATCGGCCCGTCGTTTTGAAGGACTATCCCGCCGAAGCGGCGGCCCTGGCCCGCCTCAACGCTTCAAATCCGCGCGTCGCGGAACGCTGGGAACTTTATGCCGGCGGCCTGGAACTGGCCAACGCTTTTTCGGAACTCACGGATCCGACGGAAATGCGTCGCCGTTTTACCCAATGGAGCGCCGAACGTCAGGCCGCGGGACAAGCAGTCTACCCCGCCGATCCGGCTTTTCTGGCGGCGCTGGAAGCGGGGCTGCCCCCCAGCGGCGGCGTGGCGCTGGGTGTGGACCGATTGGTCATGCTTCTGGCGGATGTGCGGAGTCTGGACGACGTCCTGCCCTTTCGGGAGCCGCTGGAGTAAGCCAGGCGCGGCTTTCATCCGCCACCTAGGATTCAAGGCGGGTGCCGAGGTCAGTACTCGCGGCGAATCATCTGGCGCAATCGGCGTTTGAATTCAGGGATGCCTTGTCCTGTCACCGCCGAAACAGGCAGTGGCTCCGTTCCCGTCCTCTGCTTGAACTCCGCCAAAAAGCCTGTCGCTTCCTGCAAATCCATCTTGTTGGCCACCACAAGGCGGGGTCGCTGCAGCAGGTCCTGGCGGTACAGGCGAAGCTCATTCAGCAGAGCCTCGTAATCGTCTGAAGGATGGCGGCCTTCCGTGCCGGCCATATCCATGACCAGCACGAGAACAGCGGAACGCTCCACATGCCGCAGAAAGCGATGGCCCAGGCCGATTCCCTCGTGAGCCCCACGCACAAGGCCCGGGATGTCCGCCACCGTGAAAGAATGAAAATCGTCGCACATCACGGTCCCGATGATCGGGTGCAGCGTGGTGAACGGATAGGCCGCCACCCGCGGGTGCGCATGGCTGATGGCCCGCACCAGAGAAGATTTGCCCGCGTTCGGCAACCCCACGAATCCGGCATCAGCCACCAGCTTGAGCTCGAGACGAAGCGTTTTTTGCTCGCCGGGATCGCCATCGGTCTGTTCTCGGGGCGCCCGATGGGTAGGACTTTTCCAATGCACATTGCCCAGCCCGCCGCGGCCGCCCCGCGCCGCAATCCACTCCTGTCCCTCGTGCACCAGGTCCGCCAGTTGCTGCGTACGGGTCTCGTCCCAAACCTCGGTTCCGGGCGGCACAAGCACAATGCGATCCCGGCCATCGCGCCCATGACGCTTCTGGCCGGCACCGTTGCCGCCGTGTTCGGCGCGTTGATGGGGCGAGTAATACAGCGCCAGCAGGCTGTCGGTATTGGGGTCCACGCGAAGCAGCACATGCCCCCCGCGGCCTCCATCTCCACCGTCCGGACCCCCGCGGGGCACGTATTTCTCGCGCCGGAAACTGGCGCATCCGTTGCCGCCGTTGCCGGCGGCAACATACAGGACGGCCTCGTCAACAAATCGGCGGGACTTCACAAGCTTGAAACAGCGGGCGAAAAAACGCCCCTCAATCGGCCGTAGCGGCCACGCTGACCAGTTGTCCGTCCTTCTCGAAGCGGACCACCCCGTCGCGCAGCGCAAACAAGGTGTGATCCCGGCCGACGCCGACGTTGCGTCCCGCGCGCAGTCGGGTGCCGCGCTGCCGCACCAGAATGCTGCCGGCCGTCACCCGTTCCCCGGCGAAGCGCTTCACGCCCAATCGCTGCCCGCGGCTGTCGCGCCCGTTCTTTGCGCTACTGCCTGATCGTTTGTGTGCCATGACAATATCCCCACGTTCAAACGGCGGTCACGAGCAGCGTGGTCAACGCCTGCCGATGCCCTTTTTTCCGGCGGTATCCCTTGCGCCGTTTCTTCTTGAAAGCCACCAGCTTGGGACCGCGAACATGCGCCAGAATCTGGGCCGTAACCCGCGCGCCCGCCACCAGCGGCGCACCCACGCGCAGTTCTTTGCCGTCCGAAACCGCCAGCACGCGCTCCAACGTGACCGTCGCGCCCGGTTCCCCGGCCAACGTCTCCACTTGCAGCTTGTCGCCCGCCTTGACGAGGTACTGCTTGCCCCCGGTTTCCACTACTGCATATGCTTCCATGCCGTCCTTCCTTGCCGCCCTGCGAGGCGCAGCCCTGACGGGAAGTCCTTCCCCTGCAAAAGGGCGGCATAATAGGCTGCAAGTCTCGCCCTTGTCAACCTCCGTTTGCCGCTTCCGGGCTCCGGCAGCCACGCGGCAGCGCGCGATCGGGCACCAGCCCGAACCATACACGGGCGGTGGTGACGGTGCTCAGCCCCATCCGCAACAAGGTCAGCAGCGCCACGGCCTGAATGAACAGAAGCGCCCCGGGCGTCCACAGGCGCGACCAGCCCAGCGCCACATCGGGGCGAACGGCCTCTCGCACCGGCCACCAGCCGCCAAGAACGGCCGTGTAGACCGCGCCTGCCAGCGCCATCCATTGGTACGCGGTGATTCGGCCCGGCCCCCGATGGTCAGCCCGCAGACACTCCCACGCGAAACGCCAGCCCTGGGTCGCCACAATCGGCAGTACATACGCCCATAACGGCCGCCCGCTCAAGTACAAGCCCATGCCCAGGAGTCCCGCCATCGAAGAAACCACCACGGTCCATGCCTGCACCGGAACAAGACGTTCCCCCGCCAGCCCGTGCGCATAGGCCGCCTTTTTCAGATGGCCGGTGAAAACCGTGGCCCAGCCGCCGCACAGGCGGCGCAGCCATGCGGGCAAATCCACCATCCGCCGGCCATAGCAGCACCCGAAACTGAGGCAGGCCAGCCGCCCGATGCCCTCCCCCAAGGCATAGGCCGGAGCCAGCCCGCCCAGGACCAGCATCACGCCGTCCGCACCGTCCAGCGCCGGCACGATGCGCGCGAATGCCCACAAGAGCCAGGGCGCCAAGACGATTCCAACAAACGACGCTCCACCAATCGTGAATCCGTGCCAATGCCCCTCCACCAGTCCGTTGATCAGCCGCGAGGCCAGGGCGCAAATCACCAGTAGAAAGCCAATGCTCGACGCCAGTACCCCAAGCCCCAGCCCCGCCGTGGCGGGCAGGAACAAAGCAACGGCCGTCCCTGCAGCCACCCCCAACGCGTTGAAGACTCCATAGTACGTCACGTTGACGCCGCGCCAACTGCCATCGTCGTTTTGCTCTCGCGGCCATACGGCAAGAAACTGCCACTCCGCCCGCGGAAGACGACCAAACGCCCACGCGAACAGCACGGCCAGCACGAGGGCCAGCCCAGCCGGTATCAGCCATGCCGTCATAAGGTCAGCCCTTGCGCCGCCTTCGGAACAGCATGGGCAATGGTGGCGCGCACCGGCACGTCCGTTTCCGTCAGCGGCACGCCCCACGCATTACGGTAGATTGTGTCGGCGTCCAACCGGCCCCGGTGCGCAAGCAGGTCCTCGCAAAATCGAACGCGGCCGGGTTGAAACAGCAGCACCACCGTTGAACTGCCCGGGCGAAAAAGACTCTTCGGGCGGCCCCGCTCCAGCCAGAGGCCGGGCCGCATGGCAACGGGATTCTCGTACCGCTCGCGGCTGTGGCATTGCACGATGTCGCCGATCATCAGCGCCACAATCTCTATCATCGCCACCCATCCGGCGCCCGTGCCGCCCGCCACGTCCGTATCCACAATTGTAACCGCGCGACGATTTTTGGAATGTGGCGTCGCCTGCGCCACCAGTACCGCCGGATGGCAGGACTGGTACACGCCGTCCAACTCATAAAAGTCCGCCACCACGCCCGATACGGGGGCGTGGTTGTAGTGGTACTTGTCCGGCGTCAGCCGAAAAATCGCGTAGTCGGCCTGAGAGAACATTTGGCCCCATCGTGTTTTCTCCGGGCCAAGCAGCTCGTCCAGACGGAAGAACTTCTTTTTGAGAAACAGCCCGGATCCGGGCCGCAACGATCCGAGAAGCATCTTCGCGTCGGCCGGCGAAACCACCGCCGAAGGGTCGGGGTCCATCGGGCGGCACGACCAATATCGAATTCGCCGCTCGAAAACCTTGCGGGCCGTGTCCAGCGTTTCCGGAGGATCAAAACATTCGGCCCAGTCGAGCGCAAGACGGGCGCCAAGTCGCTTCCGCATGAGCGCCGGATCGGTCGGCTTCAGATCGAAGTGCAGCATCGCCAGCATGTCGCAAAGGCGGGCGGACGTGAGCGCCCGAAAAAGCCATGTCGGTTGCTCCCGCACACGCGAGTACAAAAACGAAACCAGCGGATCGCCAGTAAATCGTTCCTGAACCAGACGGCCGGAGCCGCGTTCCACGAATTGATGCGCGCTCACGATCGCAAACTGTTCCTTTCCACGTGATGCCGGACCACGGCCAGAGCCAGGATAATCAGTTTGTGCAGCACCGATTGGGAGGCCTGCCCCGCCTGCACGCGGTTGCGAACGGATTCAAAGAAAGCCACGGGATCCTCGCCGTTCAGGGCGAAGCGGATGGCGGCCAGGTCGTCCTCCTGACCGGCCGCGGCTCGCGCGGCGGCTTCCCGCAGATCACGCGCAAACACATCCAGCGCTTCCGCGAAAAACGCCCGCTGCAGCGTCTGCCGGTAGTAACGTTCGGCAGCGGTGTTGAAGGTTTCAGCCGAGGCGCGCAACGGCGTGCGAACGCCAGCCTCGTCGAGGATCCCGCGGAGCAGTCGGCTGAGCGCCGAAGCGGAGGAGCCGGGCTCGATGCGGTCCTTCAAATCCCTGATCGTGTCGCGCATCTTGAACGCCTCGATGAGATCGGGCGCATCCTGCTCCAGTAAAGCCACGAGGGCCCGCCGGTACTCCACGTGATAGACGCGGAGGCGGCCGGGATAACGATGGCTGTCCCGCGTGCGAGCTGTGCGGCTCAACAGACGACTCAAGAAGCGGTTGGGCGTGCGGGCGCGAACGAAAAAAGTCGGCAGGCCGATGGCGGCGCCAAAGAAAATCTGCCGGCGTTCGCTCTCCACTTCCGGCGTGTCGGGAATGTCGGCATGGGTGACGGTGTCGGCCAGTGCGTAACGATAGGCCAGCGCCGTCACCAGCCGCTGCAGGTCCGTTGCGGCCGCCATGTCGGTGGCAAGACTGGAAAACTGGCTGTAGTGGCGGCCTTCGAATCCGCAGAACCCCATCCGCTGGAAAAGACGCTGACGGTAAAGGGCATAGAACGCCATGCGCGGGTCGAAAACCCCCATTTCCGCCAGATCTTTCTTCAGACGCAGGTCGTTGCCGATGGTGCCGTCCAGCGCCGGATGATGATCCGTGCTGAGCGGCGCCACAAGGTAGTCAATCAGCCGCTGGTCAGGCACCCAATCCCCCCGCAAGCCCAGCGCCGCCCCTAGAAAACGATCGAGCGGCCGCGGGCCGAATGGCGTCAGCGCCATGCCGAAGAACCGGAGGTCCGCCTTGCCCTTCCACCGCCGCCAGAGCATCCGCAAATGCGTGAAGTCCAGCTCGTGCGGCAGGAACCCGAGCACCGTTTCGGGATGAAAATCGTGGAAATCATACCGGTACGGCGCCGCCGTGTACGCCCCAACAAACAACGGCAGAAAATGCTCCACTATTTTCACTGTCAGATCGCCGAGATGTTTTTCCCGCTCCGGCGTGAAGGCGTCCCGGCCGGCGGCCATCCAGGCCGTCAGACGGCGGCTGCCCAGCGTGATATGTGTGCCATTGTTGGCCAGGCTTGTGTTGGACACTGTCGGCAGCGTCACCAGGTTTCGCGGCAGAATCCCGCATTCGCGCAGCTTGGCCATGGTGTGCAGGCGACTGCGAGACAGCACCTCATGACATAAAATCATGTATTGATGCTTCTCTTCGCCGCGATCCCAGCCCGACAGGCAGGGGCTCATGAACAAATCGCGGTAGAAGGAATCCGGCACCAGTTCGTTCAACCGTTTTTGACGCACCGGCGTGTGGGGCTCCATGCAGATGCGCGTTTCCTGCCCCCGGGAGCGCAGCTCGAATTTCTCGTTGGCGTATTGCGCGAGCAGTTGCACCATGAGGAAACGACGCAGCGTCTCCTCGGCCATCGCCCGTCCAAGACCGGCTTGGTCGTCCACCGTGTAGAAGGAGAAGGTTTCCGGCGAGGTGTTGTCATTGAGAAAATGCCCCATGGCTCGTTCTCCAACGCGCCGGAGGGCCGGCGGCGGCTCGCCTTGCGCGAAAAGGGCGTCGGCCAACGAAAGCTTAAGCAGATAGCTTACGGGCACCCGCACGCAAGGCGTGCCGTTATGGTGCATGAAGAAGCGGTCCACATCCGAGCGGCGCGTGGTCCGCTCCCGTTTGTCGGCATAAAGGTCTTCGTCCAAGACCCGGCGGGCATACGGCGTGAGCAGCGCTTCGGGAAAATACACCCAACTGTTTTCCCACAGCGCTTCGCGATTATCAGAGAGGAAGGCCTCAATTTCTCTCGCCAGACGCGGCGGCGCATCGCCGGCGGCCACCCGCCGGGCGAGGTTGCGAAAATAGTTCGATCCGGAAAGGGTGCGGGCCAGGTCCACCTGTTCCCGTGGACCGTGCACGACGGCCAGCATTTCGTTTTCGGCGCCGGCCGTGACGTCGCCCGGCCCGAACGGGAGTTGCTCCAGCTCGTGAGAAGCGTTTTGCTCGCGGTCCAACATGCGGCGCGTCCATTCCCGTCGGCGTTGGAGGGCCTCCCGGCCAATAGGCACCGATCGCCGTACTACCGGGAAGTGCTTTCCATGCATCATCTGATCCTTTTGTTACGATCCTGCGGACGCGGCGTTAGACGCATGTTGGACGGTTGTTTGATTATTGCTGATTCTTTTGGCCCGGGGAGCGCCGTCCGCCCGGCTTGGCAGCGCCGTCGCGGCTTGGTAACCTGCCACCCATGCCCGGGGCGCCGGAACCAACACCATGGAAAGCCGTGCGGTCGCATGCGCTGCCCTTCGCCGCCTGGATTGCCGTCATGATGGCGCCCTGGCCTCCGCCAGCCATGCGCTACGCGCTGCAGACCGTGCTGGCCGGCGCCCTCTTCTTGTGGCTGCGGCCCTGGCGTTATTACGCCGCGCCGCGTTTCGCAACGTGGGGCCCCGCCACCCTCGTCGGCACAATCGTTTTCGCCCTTTGGGTCCTGCCGGAGACGGGCGACTTCCAAGGCGCCTCGTCCTGGCGGGAATGGTATGGGCGCTATGCAATCCGTCCGTTTGGGGCCCTGCCTGCCGTGACGGTGTCCTCGCCATTCGCGCCGTCGGCCTGCGGCTGGCCGCTCACGATCGCGCGGTTGACGGGATCCGCCCTCGTGATCGCACCGATTGAAGAGTTCTTCTGGCGAGGCTTCCTCTATCGGTGGATGATCCGGCCGAATTTCACGAAGGTTGAGCCGGCCCCGATTCGCTGGGGCGCCTTCTGGGCCACCGCGCTGGTGTTTGGCTTCGAGCACGATCGGTGGTTGGCCGGTTTGTTGGCGGGGGCGATCTATGGCTGGCTGTATGCTCGCACGCGCGACGTGTGGGCCGCCGTCTGGTCACACGTCATCACGAATCTGCTGCTGGGACTCTACGTGATCGGCGTGAGTGCCTATACCTTCTGGTGACCGCGCATCCGCGCCACTCTTTCAGTCCATGTGCAGATAGCGGGTGGGGAAGAACGGATCGCTGGTAACGTGGATGCCCAGCCGCTTCAACCCCACTTCGTCGCCCGGCGTAGGCAGATGGGTTGAATGCATTTCGCAGCCGGCGAGCCGCGTCAGGCACTCCATGGCCGCCTGCGCCGCGGGATTGGAAAGCGCGCTGATGCTGAGCGCAATGAGCGTTTCGTCCAAATTAAGGCTTTCGGTCTTGCCGCCAAGGATGTCCCGCTTGAGCGTGCCGATCGAACGCGTCACCGTGGGCGGCAGCAGGTGCAGATGATCCGGCATCCCAGCCAGTTGCTTGACGGCGTTCAGGACCACGCTGGAGGCGGCATGCATGAGGGGCGAGTTTTTGCCCGTGACGATGGCGCCGTCGTGCAGCTCGATCGCCGCGCCGCAGTAGATGCCGTGGCTGCCCTTGCCGGTTTGGGCGGCTTCTGTCGCGGCACGGCGCGCAAGCGGGACCACGCGGCGGTCCTCGGGACGCACCTGTAGCTCCTGCATCAACCGCTCGGTGCGGCGCACCGCCTCGCGATCCGCCAGCCCCAGCGCGTATTCGCAGGAATGGCGAAAGAAGCGCCGGATGACTTCCTGGCAGGCCGCGCGGCGACAGACTTCGTCGTCCACGATGCCGAAACCGGCTCGATTGACTCCCATGTCCGTCGGCGAGCGGTAAATCGGATCGCCGCCCGTAATGCGCTGCAGGATGTTCCGCAGCACGGGAAAAACCTCGATGTCGCGGTTGTAGTTCACGGCCGCCGTGCCGTAGGCTTCCAGATGAAAGGGGTCAATGAGATTCACATCGCCCAGGTCGGCCGTGGCAGCCTCATAGGCCATGTTCACGGGATGCTTGAGCGGAAGATTCCATATGGGAAACGTTTCGAACTTGGCGTAGCCCGCTTTGCGGCCCCGCCGATGATCGTGATACATCATCGTCAGGCAGGTGGCCAGCTTGCCGCTGCCGGGGCCGGGCGCTGTCACCACCACCAGCGGCTTGGTGGTTTCCACGAAGGGATTGGCGCCATAGCCCTCGTCGCTGACGATCACGTCCACGTTGCTGGGATAGCCGCGCGTGGCACGGTGCAGGAACACCCGCACGCCCCGCCGCTCGAGCTTGTTGCGAAATTGGTCGGCCGCCGGCTGATTGTCGTAGCGGGTGATGACCACGGCCGTGACCTCGATGCCGTTGTCGTGCAGATCGTCCATCAACTTCAACGCGTCGGTGTCGTAGGAGATGCCGAAATCCGCCCGCATCTTCTTGCGCTCAATGTCTCCGGCATAGATGCACAACAGCACCTCGGCTTGATCCTTGAGCTGATGCAGCAGGCGCATCTTGACGTTCGGATCATACCCCGGCAGCACGCGCGCCGCGTGGTAATCGAAGAGAAGCTTGCCGCCGAATTCGAGATAGAGGCGGTCAAAGCGGCGGACGCGCTCGAGAATGGCTTCCGTCTGCTGCTGGAGATAGCGTTCGTTGTCGAATCCGACGGCGTGGCTCATGGGCACCTGCTGCAACGGGCCGGATCATAGGTCACACCGCCCCCCGTGTCCAGCATCCGCCCACCGTCGCGGAGAAATGCCTTTGACAACCGATTCGGATGGGTAGTGAGACGCAATGCGCCGAGCCGCGTGCCCCCGGGCCGGGCCAATCCCCAGCCACGGGACGGCAAAAAGCACCCGCGCCGGTTCGTACAGAAAAGGGGGCCACATGTTCGCGCTATCGGGATTGGACACGGCCATTATTCTGAGCTCGATTGTCGCGGTCATCATTGTCGGCCTGCTCGCGGCGCGCCGACAGGAACGCACGGCCCACGGTTGCTTCCTGGCCTCGGCGGTCGTGGTCTTGTGCACAGTGAGGGGCGGCATGGTATCCGTGATGTACACGGACGCCTTGCAGTGTCTGATGCTGTTGGCGCGGTTTGATTCCTTGCCCCCCTCGCGCGGAATCTCCGTGCTGTGCGCCATCATGGCCCGTTGTTCCCTTGCGCAACGTGAAACAGGTTACATGGCCGCTCCGTGTATATCACAGCACGGCTCTGAGAGGCCAGATCGCTAAAGATCTGGGGGTAGTGGCACTTCTTGAGGCGTGTTGCCCAAATCAAAGGCAGGGCGGCAAGGGAAAACTCGTCCTTCTTCTCCGTAGCCCTCAAATGATCTCGAGCGCGTCGCGGTCCCCCAGCGGGGGGAATGGCGCATGCGGCTCCGTCTGGTACCAGTAGGCCACCGAGGCGATGTCGTCTTGGAGCGGCATGTAGCGCCCCTCGCTGCGCCAGCCAATCGCCTGCAACGCGATTCGAAGATCCTCGCGGAATCGAATCGGATCCAGGATGTGGAAACGGTACATGATGTGCCGGTTGCCATGCCGCCCCATGGCTCGGCCGGGCTGCTCCAACGTGGTTACGTCCTGATAGCCGAGGAAAGGCGCCGTGAAATTAGCTCCAAAACCCCATGCGCCACCAAAATAGTCCTCCGTGCCCGTGCCGCAAATGGTGGGAAACTCCTTGTCCCCATCGATGAAGGCCTTGAATTCTCCTTCGCCCCACCACCCGTCGCTGTTTTGCTGCCAAGCCACAAAAGTGCCGACGTAGTGTCCGCGCCCTCGAATGCCGTCCATAATCACGTAGTCACTCTTGTACGGCAGGGGGTTGGTCCGTCGGAACTGCGCGTGGAAATACGCTTCCTGCTCTCCGACAGGACCCAACGCGTAGTTGATGGCATAGAAGAAACCGCCCTGGTCCTCGGGCGCACGGTTTTCCACCGTAATCCGGGCGTGTTTTCGGAAAGGCATCGGGAAATAACAGTTGAGCGCCCCGGAGGGGTTGACGTTGATCGGCAGCGCGACAATGTTGGTGCTGCGTTTCCAGGAGTTGCAGAAGAAATCGCCCAGCGGCGTCTCCACGCTCGGGGTCGGCTCCCCGTCCCAGTACATCCGCAGAATCAAATCCCGCTGCCGCCGCACGGCCGTCGTGATCCAAATGTGCTGAACCGTCCCCGGCCCGTCCACATCCATCAGCGTTGTCGTGCTGCGCTGCGGCAGCGTGATGCAGGGCCGCACCTTCCATTTTTGGCCCAAATCGCGCGAGCAGCTATGAGGGCCGTCCCATTTCTGACCGATCCGGACCACCTCGGGTTGCGGCGTCGTGCTGAGTTCCGCCATGCCGCCGCGTCCCTTCTCCCCATAAACGTTTTCGGCAGTGATGGACCTCGTCTGCGCTTCGGACAAATGCGTGATACCGAACAGGCCGTTGAACATGATGCCCTCCGAGTGATGGCGAGCCCTTTCGTAAAAACCGAGGCCGAAAAACCTATACCCTGCCACGCCACTCCGCAATCGGCTTTTCCGATCTTGCTCCGCGCCTGGGCACGGATGCCCGTGCAGACTTCGGGCGGCATAACTGCGCGCGTGCGCCGCCAAGCGCGTGACCAGCAAAAAGAAACCGAGGTGCGCATCACTGCGCGGTTTGACCTTCGCTGTTCCCGCTGCCAAGAAGCGCCTAAACCAGATCCTGAGTGAGGAGCGGGCGGGTCAAAATGATCCCCAAAGCCGCGATGCCCGCGCTTAGCGCCAGCGAGGCCGTGTAGCTGCCGGTCCAGTCGTGCAGCAGTCCGCCGAGGTAGGGGCCAGCGATGCCGGCCACGCCATAACCCAGAAAAACCAGCGGATAGAGGCGGCCGACCTGCTCCGCGCCATAGAGCGCAGCCACCTGCGCGGCGTACACCACGAAACAGGCGCCAAATCCGAAACCAACCAGCGCGACGGTTACCACAAAAAAGGGCGCGGAAAAACGGGCCCCGATCAACGCGGCAATAACCACGCACAGAAATATCAGCGAACCGGGGATGGTCCGCCGCCCTATCCGATCGAAAAGCCAGCCCCAGACCATTCGCCCCGCTACATTGCCCACTGCGAGGGCGCCAATCCCCCGGGTGGTTTCCTGCCACGACAACCCGGCCGCAAGCCCCATCGGTTTAAGGAGACCGATCACCAGCAGGCCGGCAAAGGTTCCGCAAAATATCCCACCCCAAAAAACGCGGAAGGCCTTGCTGGCGAGGAATTGGCTCGTCGCCATTAGGGGCGCCGATGCCGCCGCTCCCTGCTCTGGCGGGCGGGACAAGAGCAGCGCCCCCACCGTCACAACGGCCCCATAAAATATCGCCATCGCGTAAAACATATCGCCCACGGCCCATCCAAGTGTCGTCCACTTCTTCACCAATTCGGCCAGCACCAGCGCCGCCAGGCCGAAGCCCCCCACCGCCACGCCTGTCACAAGGCCCTTGTGCTGGGGGAACCAGCGCACGCCCGTGGTCAGCGCCGTGACATAACCGACCCCTATCCCCGCCCCGGCAGCCAGGCCGTAGCCAACAACCAACCCAAGAAGACGACCTCGCGCCTCGGCAGCAATCAGATGGCCGGCAATAAAAAACGCGGCGGAGACGAGCGCCATCAAGCGCGGTCCCCACCGCGTCAATAGCCGTCCAGCGAAGACCATGACGACGGTGAACGTCAGGATGGCCAGGCCAAACACCAACTGGGCATGGCTCATCCGTAGCCCGTGATCCCGCGTCAGAGCGGGGACAAAGGCGGTCCAGGCGTACACGCCGCCGAGACAGCTCTGAATAAGCACGATGGCGGGCAACACCGCGACGCGCTTCATGGCGTCACTCTGAAAGCCGGGGCGCCACACAATCGTTCTCCCCATCCACCTTCGCGACCTACCCGCGGCTCTCCGTCTACGCCTGCAGTTCCCGATCGGCCTTCACCACCTCTTCTGCCATCCGCTTGCGATAGGCCGCCAGCCGATCGCGCAGCGCCCCGTTTGAAAGCGCCAAAATCGCCACGGCGGTCAGGCCGGCGTTCTTGGCGCCGGCCTTGCCGATCGCGACCGTTGGCACGGGAATACCCGCCGGCATCTGCACCATCGAGAGCAACGAATCGAGGCCGCCCAAATCGCTGGTGGCCATGGGCACGCCGACGATCGGCAAAATGGTCATCGAGGCGAGGACGCCGGCCAAATGCGCCGCCTTGCCGGCGGCGGCGATGATGACCTTGAGCCCCCGTTCCTCGGCGGTCATCGCAAACTCGCGCGCCACCTCGGGTGTCCGATGCGCCGAAATCACCCGCACCTCGTAGGGAATCTCAAACTCCTTCAGCACGCCCGCCGCTTCCTTCATCGTTTCGTAGTCCGACTGGCTGCCCATTACGATGGCTACAAGCGCTTTCTTTTCCATGTGCTCCTCCTTTTTATGGTTGCGGTTGCTCCGTCACACACACCCCTGCGGCGCGGGCAAGGCGATCGTTGATGGCCAGGCCCAGTCCCTCGCTTGGCGCCGGCGAGGCCCAAATTTCGTCCAGATGCTGCTCGTCCAACCGGCGCAAGGCGCTAAAGAGATTGGCGGCCGCTTCCCGCAAATCGCCGTCGCGCGAAAGGATTTCAACCGCGGCAAAGCCATCCATGTCCGCCACGGGCCGAAAAGCCAGCAACCCCGTTCTGGTGGACGCCCGGGGTCTCCTCAACGGCGCGCCCGCCGGCCGCAGCCGCAACGGTGTGCGTGGGCTGTAGTGACGCGGCAACATGCCGGGAGCCTCCATGCCGGCGGTTGTTCCCGACCCTGGGGATCGCTTCAGAGGACCAATCAGCCGTTCGATGTCTTCCGCCGGCACCCCGCCGGACCGAAGAAGGACGGGCTCCGCGTCGGCAAAGGAAACAATGGTGGATTCCACGCCAATCGCGCATGGCCCGCCATCGAGAATGAAGTCCACCTTGCTCTCCAGCGTCGCCCGCACATGTTCGGCCGTGGTGGGACTGCAATGACCAAACACATTGGCGCTCGGCGCGGCGATTGGAGCGCCAACGCGCGTGATCAGGGCCAAGGCCAGCGGATGCCGCGGCATTCGAACCGCCACCGTCGGCAGGCCCGCCGTCACCAGATCCGATACGCGCGATGATTTCGGCACCACCACGGTCAGCGGCCCGGGCCAAAATTGCCCGATCAGCTCCTGCGCCGCCTTCGGTATCGTGGTGACCAGCTCCGCCAACTGGGCGACAGTGCTCACGTGAACGATCAGCGGATCGAAATAGGGGCGATTCTTGGCTTCAAAGACCCTGGCCACGGCTCTTTCGTCAAAGACCACCGCGCCCAGGCCATAGACCGTTTCCGTTGGGAACGCCACAATACCGCTCGCGCGCATCGCCCGAGCAGCCTCATCAAGCAAGCCAGGAGCTTTCTCTTCCAACTGCCGCATGTGGCGGAAGGCCAAGATCCAATCCACCGCCTCCCAAATGCCCGGCACGATCGGCGCGCCTGCCGGCGCCTCCGCACGGTGTTTGCGCCCATGCCCTGTGAGCACGTACACCCCCCGGGCGCCGGCGTTTTGCGCCAGCGTGACATCGTGCGGATGATCACCCACCACGAAGGAGGCCTTCAGGTCCACACCAAACTGCCGGGCCGCCTCCTCAAGAAAGAAGGGTTCCGGCTTGATGCAGCGGCAGCGATCCTCCCGGCGATGCGGACAGCAATAGACCGCGGCAATACGCACGCCTTGGCGTAACAACTCCGTCGCTACGTGCCGGTTGACCTCTTCCACCTCCGCCTCGCTCACGAGGCCGCCCGCGATGCCCGGCTGATGCGTGACAATGAAGAGATCGAAATGCTCCTGCAACCGCTGCAGGGCGCGAACCGTTTCCGGATAGAAAACTACCTCCGCGGGCGAACGCAAATGGCCGCGATCTTCGATGATCGTGCCGTCCCGATCCAGAAACGCTGCCGGTTTCATCGCCTCTTCTTTTCCCGTTTTCCGCAAAACCCCTTGCCGAAGGCGCCGGGCCGGCGCCCCATCTATTCGTCCGGATGGTGCCGCAACGCGGCCCACAAGCGTCGCGCCACCTCCCGCAGGTCATGATGCCGACGCGGTTTCCTGCGTTGCGCCACGATGTGCGCCACGAGGTCCGTGGAATATTCTCCTGCCTGAAAGCCGTCGCTATGCAAGATGTCCTTGAGAAACCGGACGTTGGTGGCCACACCGCGCACATGAAACTCATCCAGCGCCCGCAACATGCGAGCAATGGCTTCGACTCTCGTGTCGGCATGAACGATCAGCTTGGCCATGAGCGAATCGTAGTAATGCGGCACGGCGTATCCGGCAAACACATGCGTGTCCAGGCGAACACCGGGGCCGCCGGGCAGCGTCAGCTCCTCCACGCCCCCCGGGGACGGCAGGAAGTCGAGCTCCGTATCTTCCGCGTTGATCCGGCACTCGATGGCGTGGCCACGCAGACGGATGTCTTCCTGCTTCAGCCGCAGGGGAATACCCGCCGCAATGCGAATCTGTTCCTTGACCAGATCCACGCCGGTAATGGCCTCCGTCACCGGATGTTCGACCTGAATCCGCGTATTCATCTCGATGAAATAAAGCCGCCCCTTTCCATCCGAAATGAACTCCAAGGTGCCGGCATTCGTGTAGCGGCAGCGACGCGCGGCCTTGACCGCCATTTTGCCCAAATGCCGGCGCTGCTTGGCCGAAACGACCGTCGAGGGCGCCTCTTCGATTAGCTTCTGATGGCGGCGCTGCACGGAGCATTCCCGCTCTCCGCAACAGATGACATGGCCGTATTCGTCCGCCAGTATCTGCAGTTCAATATGCCGCCCCCCAGGGATAAACGCCTCCATGTACAACGCATCGGACCCGCAGGCGGCAAGCGCCTCGGCACGGGCCGCGTCCCATGCGGGGAGCAGCGCGTCCGGATCCTCCACGATTCGGATGCCCTTGCCGCCCCCCCCGTGGGTGGCCTTGATCAGCAAGGGATAGCCGACGCGATCGGCGGCGCGCAGCACGTCGTTCTTGCCGGTCCGCTGACAATGCTCGCCGCGCAGCACGGGCACCCCGGCCTTGCGCATGGCCTGCCGAGCCGCCACCTTGTCGCCCATGAGCCGGATCGCCTCCGGTCGCGGCCCGATGAAAACCAGCCCGGCCTTGCGGCATGCTTCGGCGAAATCGGCATTTTCGGAGAGGAACCCATAACCTGGATGAATCGCCTGCGCTCCGCATTGTTGAGCGGTTTCAATGATGCGCGCCCCGTTCAAATACGAATCCGTCGAGGGCGCCGGCCCGATGCAGTGCGCCTCATCCGCCAGGCGCACATGCAACGCGCCGGCATCCGCCTCGGAGTAGACCGCCACGGTCCGGACCCCCATTTCGCGACAGGCCCGAATGACGCGCACAGCAATCTCTCCACGATTGGCGATCAGCACTTTGGACAGCACGGCTTCCCCCCTTGGGCTTTCTTCGACCGCCCTTTCCCTGCACCCCGCCTGCGGCTAGAGGATGCCCTGCGGCTGATAGGTTGATTCCGTCGCATACCGCGCCAGCAGCGCCGCGGCTTTCTCCCGCACTTGAGCAATTTGCTCCCTCGCCCGGCCGATAAAGCGGGCCTTGTTCTCGAGGGCCTCGCGCATCCGCGCCTCCGTGATGCCGGCCTGCCGGAACAGGGGATCATTCGCCAGGCTTTCGATCAGCCGGTTCTCCGCCGCTCCACCGGCCCGCAGGCGGAGCGCCTCGCTCACGGCGTGCTTCTTGATCGCGGCATGCGCGGCTTCGCGCCCGAGGCCGGCCTGTATCGCCAGCATCAGCAGGTCGGTCGTGGCCAGGAACGGCAGGTATCGCTCCGTTTCCCGCTCGATCACCGCCGGATACGCCCCCATCTCTTTCAAAACCGTCAACATGGTCTCGCACAAGCCGTCCGAGGCATAGAAGGCATCCGGCATGATCACCCGTCGCACTACGGAGCACGAGACATCGCCCTCCTCCCACTGATCGCCCGCCAGCCGCGACGCGCCATCGGCATACATTTTGATCAGTTCCGCCAGGCCGCAAATGCGCTCCGAGCTCCGGGTGTTCATCTTGTGGGGCATTGCGCTCGATCCCACCTGCCCCTCTTGAAACCCTTCCGTCACCAACTCGTGTCCTGCCATGAGCCGCATGCCCTTGGCGTAATTCTCGCAGGGGGCGGCCAACAGCGCCAAATGGTTGATGATTTCGCCATCCAGCGACCGCGGATAGACCTGCCCGGGGGCGTCCAACACCACACGGAACCCCAGCGCCCGAGCCACCCGCTGTTCGAGCGCCTTGACCTTTTCCACACCGCCGAGAAGCGTAAGCATGTCGAACTGGGTGCCGACCGGACCTTTCAGCCCCCGCAGGGGATAGCCCGCGAGCGCCTGTTCAAAGCGCTCGATGTGGTGCAGGAGCTCTTCCGCCCACATCGCCAAGCGGCGCCCCAGCGTGGTCGCCTGTGCCGGTTGATGATGCGTGCGGGCCGTGAGCACGACGCCTTCGAATTCCTCCGCGCGCTCCAACAACCGCCGCAGAATGGCTGTGTATTTTCCCAGCACGAGGCGGCCGGCATGCCTGATCTGCATCTGCTCGACGTTGTCCGTCAGATCGCGAGACGTCATGCCCTTGTGGATATGTTCCGCCGCTCCGGCGGCCTTCACGAAGGCCTCGATGCGCGCCTTCACATCATGACGCATGCGCCGCTCCATTTCCCGAATAAGCTCGAGGTCAATCTGCTCTTTGGCCGCCTCGAATTTCCGTATCTCCTGTTCGGGAATGGGCAGCCCCATCTCCTGCTGGGCCCGCATGACGGCGATCCACAGCTCGCGCTCGGCCATGATCTTGCCGCGCTCGGAGAAAATTCGGTTCATCGCGGCGGTTGCATATCGCTCGGAAAGAACGTTGCTGTTTGTCATGACGGCGTCCTCCCGGCAGTCGGCTCGCCTAGGCGCGCCACCGATCCGCCTTTGTAATCTCGCGCCTGCCTCTGCCCGGCTTCGTCGGTCCGCCAGAATCCCCTGCCCTCATTCTTCAAAAGCCGAATCAGGCACCGAAATGGTTTCGTCGGGCTTCTCGCTCATTTCCCGCGCACACTCGAACATGTTTTCAAAGAGATCCGCGATGTCTTTTTCCTCCACGCAGGAGAAGGCAACGCGAACATCGGTGGGCGCCGTGGCAATGACCCCGATGCCGTACTTGTCCAGCAGCCGCAGCCGATAAGCTTCCGCATTCAGTTTGTGCAAACGCAAACACATGAAGTAGCCGGCATTGAATGGATAGGGGGTCCAGACCAACGAATAGCGCGCATCACGGAGCACGGCCTTCACCCGCTCCGCCCGGGCGCGCAAGACCTCGAATTTGGCCTGCTTTTCCGCCGCATAGCCCGGATCGCTCATCGCCTGAAGAAGCACCGTCTGCGACGCATGCGAACAGTTCGAAATCGTGCCGCGAATGCATCCCGCCGCTTTCTTCTCCAAAGCGTCATGCACGCTCGCGCTGCCGGCGGCAAAGGTGATGAATGCCACCCGTAGACCCCAGACGAAATCCTCCTTGGTGGCGCCGTCGAGCTTGATAGCCAGCAGCCGGGGATGCCGGCCGGCCAGCCGCGCAAAGACGGACTCGCGCATGACTTCCGCCTCATAGAACAGACCGAAATAGGCATCGTCGCATGCCGTCACCACGCGACACCCCTTCTCGGCGACCAACGTCAAGGCCGCCACCAGTGCGTTCGCCTCCGCCTCCGTGGGGGCATAACCGGTGGGGTTGTTGGGGAAGTTCAGCAACACCACCAGCTTCCCGCGGCTTGACTCCGCAGCCACCGTCCTCGCGAATCCCTCGGTGTCCAGCCCGCCGGCCCTTGAGAAAAACGGATACTTCACCATCCGCGCGCCGCGCCGCACGCGAAACACCATGTTGTAGTTACCCCACATCTGTTCGGGAACCAGCACCGTATCGCCCGCGTCCACAAATAGGTCGGCCACCAGACTGAGGCCGTGGGTCACACCGCCAGTCACAACCGGCAGGCTGATGGACCGGCCTGCGAGCGAAGGGTTGACGGCCTGGATGTGCTCCCGCCACTTCGTCCGCAGCGCCGGCAAGCCGAAAGACGGCGCGTAGGGCAGTGCGTCGTCCGGCGAAAGGGGCGCCAGCCGCTTCATCACGGACGGCAAATGCATGCTCACGCCGTGCTCCTTGGCGATGCCGATGGTCGCGTTGTGCCGCGAGGCCTTTTGCCGCGCCTCGGCTGACTGCGTCAAAATACCCTTGGGAAAGTAGAGTTCCCGCCCGAGGGAGGAGAGCATCTCGAAGACATCCGACGATTCTTTTCTTATCGCCTCGTTTAACTCGTTGGCTAATGTCGTGGGCACTTTATTCTCCTTTTCCATAAAGTAGAAGAATCAGCCGGCATGCACTTGAAGTTCATGCCGGCCTTCCGCACAGAGCCTGCGGCTTATTTCCGAACCGCAGCCGGGCGTTCACGGCGCCATTTACGCCATATTCGGGGGCAAGTCAAGCTTCAGGCAATACAGTGTCAGGCCAACGGTGGCCCAGTGGCGGTTCTTTCGTCAATAGGTTATAGTCTCGTTCATGCGCATCACAGGCGGAACACTAGGGGGGCGACAGGTGGCGCCTCCGCCGGGACAGGAAACGCGTCCCACGCAGGACAAGGTGCGGGCAGCCCTTTTCTCCTCCCTGGCCGCCGCCATCCCGGGTTGCCGCTTCCTTGATCTGTTTGCCGGCACCGGTGCGGTGGGTTTGGAAGCCTGGAGCCGTGGCGCCTCGCATGTTTGCTGGGTGGAAAGCCACCGCCCCACCTATCTTCGGCTTCTCGAAAACGTCGAGCGGTTGTGCGGGCCGGGAAACGACCAGCCGGATGGCCGTTCATGGCGAGCCGCCTTCGGCAACGCCATCCGCTTTATCGAGCGGGAACGCCCAAAAAAACCTTTCGATATTGTGTTCGCCGACCCCCCTTATCACCGGGCCGACCGCCCGGCATGGGCGACTATGTCCTTGCGCGCGCTACTGGCCAATCCTATGCTGATCGACCAGGGACGGGTGGTTCTCGAACAATCCGTCGAGGAACAGGCGCCTTCTGTCGCCGGCTGGGAACTGATCGGCGAGCGACGGTATGGCGGGACGGCCGTGCGCCTCTTCAGGCGCGCGCCAACGCCGGAACGGACAGAACATGAAAAAGACGAAAAGAACCGGCTCCGCCAGCAGGCATCTGGCGATTTACCCGGGCACTTTTGACCCGCTGACGCTCGGGCATGTGGACCTGATCGAGCGCGCAGCCCGTATTTTCGACCGCCTCATTGTGGCCGTGGTGGCCACCCCCGCCAAGAACACGCTCTTTTCCCTCGAAGAGCGGGTCGATATGACGCGCCGATCAACCGCCCGATGGCCCAACGTCCAGGTGGAACCTTTCGACGGTCTGCTGGTGGACTTTGTACAGCAACGCCATGCACGGGTGATTGTCCGAGGGCTGCGGGCCTTTTCCGATTTCGAGTACGAATTCCAGATGGCGCTGACAAACCGGAAAATGGCGCCGGACATCGAAACGCTCTTTCTTATGCCGAAAGAAACCTGCAGCTACATCAGCTCCAGCATGGTCCGGCAGGTGGCGGAACGCGGCGGTGATTTACGGGATTTCGTTCCCGCCCCGGTGCTGGCGCACGTGCGTCGGAAATTCCGCCGCCTTCTCTCAACATGACGGCGCCGCCAACGGATGATCCGGCATGATTATCGAGCCATGGAAAATCCCGCCGGAAGGCGACTTCTTCGAAGGCGAGGAGCCGCCGGAGGTGTTCGATTGGGCGTCGGATCCGGATCTGGAACCCGTTGCCCCAGTCCGTTACAACCTGCGCGCGCAACTGGTCCACAGGGAGTTGCTGGTTGACGGACGGGTGCAAACCTGCTTCCGAGTCCGCTGTTCACGATGCGGGGAAAGCTTTGAGCAGGTGGTGACGGACGAGCAGTTCGAACGAGCCATCGAGGTGCCGGATCGCTTTCAATGCGTGGACTTGACGGCGGACATTCGCGAATCTATGATCCTCGCGCTTCCATCGTACCCGCTTTGTCGGGTTGAATGCCGGGGGCTTTGCGCCGGATGCGGCGCGAATTTGAACCGCGAAGCGTGTCGTTGCGAGCGGCGGGATGAAGGCGGCTGGAGCGCGCTCGACGGCTGGAAGGCAAGGTAGGGGGAACCAATGGCTGTACCGAAAAGAAAATCTTCGAAGAGCCGGATCCGTACCCGGCGAAGCCGAATCAAGGGCGCGATAGCGGCCAGCAAGCCCTGTCCCCAATGCGGGGCGCCCCACCGGCCTCACCGCGTCTGTCCGGCCTGCGGTTACTATCGCGGGCGGCAGGTGACGTCGGTCAAGGTCAAGTAACGCGCCATGCGTATTGCCTTAGACGCCATGGGGGGCGATTTCGCCCCGAAAGAAATCGTCGCCGGCGGGGTTCGGGCGGCGCGGGAATTCTCCCAGGTCGAATCCCTGATCCTCGTGGGCGACCGGTCCGTGGTGGAGCAGGAACTGGCCCGCCACCCCGACGTGTCCTCTCGCATCGTCCTGCATCATGCCTCCGAGACCATTGGTATGGGGGAAACACCCGCCTTGGCCGTGCGCAAGAAAAAAGACTCTTCCATCAGCCGGGCCGTGGACATGGTCAAGACAGGCGAGGCCGACGCCATGGTCTCCGCCGGCAACACCGGCGCCGTGGTGGTGGCGGCCACGCTGAAACTGCGGACGTTAGACGGCGTCATGCGGCCGGCCATTGCAACGGTTCTGCCGACCTTGAAACGGCCCTTGGTCCTGATTGATGCCGGCGCCAATACGGATTGCACGCCGGGAATGTTGACCCAGTTCGCCGTCATGGGTTCGGTCTATTCCCGGGAGATTCTCGGCCAGCCTAGGCCCGTGGTGGGACTGATGAGCATCGGCGGCGAGGACAGCAAGGGCAACGAGATCACCAAAGAGACCTTCCGCCTCCTGGAAGCCGCGCCGGTCAATTTCCGCGGCAATGTGGAGGGGCACGACCTGTTCGAAGGCGAAACAGACGTTGTGGTCTGCGACGGCTTCGTCGGCAACATCATTCTAAAAACCGCGGAAAGCACCGCGCGGGCGATCGGCCACTGGCTGAAACAGGAGCTAACCGCCAATCCTCTACGGCTCCTGGCCGCCGCGCTGCTGCGCGGAGGGCTTCGCAAGATGAAGCACCGCATGGACCCGGAACTTCATGGCGGCGCGCTGCTGCTCGGCGTCAACGGCGTGTGCATCATCACCCATGGCGCATCCACGGCCAAGGCGATTTATCATGCCATTCGCGTGGCCAAAGAATCCATCGGACACCGCTTGAACCATCAAATCGTGAAAGAAATCGCCAAGTTGGGAGCGCTGGAATGAAATCGGCTCACAAGACATCCCGTCTTCCGCGGCGTGTGGTCATCACCGGCACAGGCGCCTACGTGCCAGACCGTGTGCTGACGAACGCCGATTTGGAACGCATGGTGGACACGACCGACGAATGGATCGTCACCCGCAGCGGCATCCGCGAACGCCGCATCGCACGAGACAACGAGGCCACCTCGGACATGGCCGCCGAGGCGGCGCGCCGCGCGCTGGCCGCCGCCGGCGTTGCGCCGGAGGCCGTCGAATTGATCATCGTGGGCACGGTCACGCCTGACATGCCCTTTCCCAATACCGCCTGCTTCGTCCAGAACCTGATCGGAGCGCATAAGGCCGTCTGTTTCGATATCGAGGCCGCTTGCTCCGGCTTCCTCTACGGCGTGGAAACCGCCCGCCAATTCATCGCGTCCGGCTCCATACACACCGCTCTTGTGATCGGCGCCGAAAAGCTGAGTTGCATCACGGACTGGCAGGATCGCGCCACCTGCGTGCTTTTCGGAGACGGCGCAGGCGCCGTGGTCCTCTCGGCAGGCCCCGAGGAACGGGGCATCCTTTCCACCGTCATGGGCTCGGACGGACGGCTGACCGATTTATTGCAACTCCCCGGCGGTGGTAGTCGTTATCCCACCTCGGCAAATACGCTCGAAAAGCGATTGCATTACATGAAAATGACGGGCCGGGAAGTTTTCAAGCATGCCGTGCGCGCCATGTCGGACGCCGCCGCCGCGGCGCTAAACCAGTGCGGCATGACCGTGGCCGACGTCGCCTGCATCGTCCCGCATCAGGCCAACATGCGGATCATCGAAGCCATCCGCGAACGGCTGGAGGCGCCGCCCGAAAAGGTCTACGTCAATCTGGAAAAGTATGGCAACATGTCCGCCGCCTCCATCCCTGTGGCACTGGACGAGGCAGCGCGCAGCGGCCGTATCCGCAAGGGCGATGTCGTCCTGTTGGTCGGCTTCGGCGGCGGTTTCACCTGGGGCGCCATGGTGTTGCGGTGGTAGAAAGGGAGGGCTCGTCATGCGAAAACGCGCGGTGGTGTTTGCGGGACAGGGAGCGCAGGCGGTCGGCATGGGACGGGATCTGGCGGAGGCGGATCCCGAAATCCGGGCTCTCTTTTCCCGCGCCGGAGACGTGCTGGGATTGGATCTGGCGAAATTGTGTTTCGAGGGACCGATCGAGGCCCTGACAAGATCGGACAACTGCCAGCCGGCCATTTTCACCGTCAGCCTGGCCTGCTTTCAGGCGCTGCGCCGGGCAGCCCCTTCCTTGGAGTTTTACGGCGGGGCCGGCTTGAGCTTGGGTGAATGGACGGCCCTCCATGCGGCCGGGGTGTTGTCGTTCGAGGATACCCTGCGCGTCTTGCAGGCCCGTGGCCGTTTCATGCAGGAGGCGTGCGAAGAGCGCCCGGGCGCCATGCTCAGCGTCATGGGTCTCGCTCCGGATGTTTTGGAACGTGTCGCCCGAGAGACGGGGGTCGAGATCGCCAACCTCAATGCGCCGGATCAGACGGTGCTGTCAGGCGAAAAAAGCCGCATTGCCGAGGCCGATAAGATGGCGCAGGCCGCTGGGGCCAAGCGCACCGTGCTGCTGAATGTGGCCGGAGCGTATCATTCGCGCTTGATGCAGTCCGCCGCGGAGAAACTGGAGTGCTTTCTGGCAAACATTCCTTTTCACCCGCCCGCGTGGCCGGTCATGTCGAACGTGCTGGGCAGGCCGCACGGCGCACCTGATGAAATCCGCAAACTGATGGTCCGCCAAGTTACATCGTCCGTCCGGTGGATCGACTGCGTGGAAGCCTTCCGGCAAGCCGGTGTCAACGAATATGTCGAGTGCGGGCCGGGCAAGGTGCTGGCGGGATTGATCAAGCGCATTGACAAGGATGCCTCAACCCATAGTATTCAGGACCGGCCGAGCTGGGAGAAGGCCGCCGCCGCCCTGCAAGCTGCAGTTTCACGGCGGCAAAACAGTGGGGGTGCATGGTGGGAGTGTTGGACGGAAAAGTCGCGTTGGTGACGGGGGCGGCCCGGGGCATCGGGCGTGCCATTGCTGAAAAGCTGGCCGCAAATGGCGCGGATGTAGCCCTCTGCGACCTGCAGGCCGACTGGCTCAAGGACACGGCGTCCGCGGTGGAAAGCCGTGGACGAAAAGCCGCCTGTTTCGCAGCAGATGTGAGTCAGGCGGCCGCCGTGGATACGGTGGTTTCCGGCACCAACAACGCTCTGGGCCGCCTCGACATCCTGGTGAACAACGCCGGGATCACCCGGGACACCTTCCTGCTGCGGATGAGCGAGCAAGACTGGGATGCGGTGATTGACATCAACCTCAAGGGCACATTTCTTTTCACCAAGGCCGCTTCCAAGCTCATGATTCGCCAAAAAAACGGCGTCATCGTCAATATCGCCTCGATAATTGGCTTGATCGGCAACGCGGGCCAGAGTAACTATGCGGCTTCGAAGGCGGGCGTGATTGCGCTGACCAAGTCCGCGGCGAAGGAGTTGGCCTCGCGCAACATCCGCGTCAACGCGGTGGCGCCGGGATTCATTGAAACCAAGATGACCGAGGCGTTGCCCGAAGAAATACGCCGTAAGATGTTGGAGGCCATTCCGGCCGGCCGTTTTGGCCGGCCCGAGGATGTGGCGGAGGCAGTCCTGTTTTTGTCCAGCGACGCGTCTTCGTACATGACCGGGCAGGTATTGAACGTGAGCGGCGGCATGGTGATGTAGGGAACCGGAAACAGAAGGAGTAGCAGCCATGGCATTGGAAGACAAGGTGCGGGATATCATTGTGGAGCAGTTGGGCGTCAACGCCGAACAGGTCACGCGCGAGGCTTCGTTCGTGGAGGATTTGGGCGCGGATTCCTTGGATCAGGTGGAACTGGTCATGGCCTTTGAAGAGGAATTCGGCGCCGAAATCCCGGACGAGGACGCGGAAAAGCTGACGACGGTTGGCGCCGTCATTGACTACTTGAAGGGCAAAGGCTTCGATTCCTAAAGCGCCGTCGTCGGCGATCGGAGGGGAGGGGTTCGTTCTCCCCTTCGCCGTTTCTTCCAAAAGAATCCCCAAGCGCAAGGAGAGAGGTATGGAAACGCGCAGAGTCGTCGTGACGGGGTTGGGCGTGGTGTCGCCATTGGGGTGCGAGCTGAACACCTTCTGGCAGCGCCTGACGGCCGGCTATTCTTCCGTGCGGCGCATCACGCGCTTCGATGCCTCCGCTCTGACTTCGCAGATTGCCGCCGAAGTGCTGGATTTCAATGTGGACGCCTTCATTCCCAAGAAGGAACAGCGGCGCATGGATCCCTTCTGCCACTACGGCGTGGCTGCCGCCCGCATGGCCATTGCGGACGCGGGCCTGGACGTGAAGGCGGAGGACCCGACGCGCTTGGGCGTCATCGCCGGATCGGGCATCGGAGGACTGAGCACGCTCGAGGCCCAGCACACCGTCCTGATGGAAAAAGGGCCGGATCGTTGCTCCCCGTTCATGATTCCTCAAATGATCATCAACATGGTGGCGGGCTTGATCGCCATCGAGCATGGCCTCAAAGGACCCAACTACTCCGTGGTGTCCGCCTGCGCCAGCGCGGCGCACTGCCTGGGAGACGCCTTGCGCGTCATTCAGCGGGGCGAGGCCGATGTGCTGGTAAGCGGCGGCGCCGAAGCCACGATTACCCCTATCGGCATGGCCGGGTTCTGCTCCATGCGGGCCTTGAGCACGCGAAATGACGCGCCGGAAAAAGCCAGCCGTCCGTTCGACGCCAACCGGGACGGTTTCGTCATGGGAGAAGGCGCCGGCATGTTGGTCCTTGAAGAACTGGAACATGCCCGTCGGCGCGGAGCTCGGATCTACTGCGAGTTGGCCGGCTACGGCGCCACTTGCGATGCAAACCACATCACGGCTCCCGCCGAAGGCGGAGAAGGAGCCGCCCGCGCCATGATGCTGGCCATGAAAGATGCCGGCCTAACCCCGGCGGACGTGGACTACATCAACGCCCACGGCACCAGCACGGACTTGAACGACAAGAACGAAACCGCGGCCATCAAAACCGCGCTGGGCATGGAACAAGCCCGCCGGGTCATGGTCAGTTCGACAAAATCCATGACCGGCCACCTGCTCGGCGCCGCCGGCGGCGTGGAAAGCATCGCCTGCGCGCTGGCCATCTACCATGGCATGGTGCCGCCCACCATCAACTACGAAACGCCCGACCCGGAATGCGATCTGGACTATGTGCCGAACACGGCGCGCCCCTTCAAGGTCCGAGCGGCCTTGAACAACTCGCTCGGTTTCGGCGGGCACAACGCCACGTTGGCGTTTCGCGCCTTCGCTTGAACCCGGCCCCGGATGCCCCCATCATGCGCCGACACAGAAAGCGCTGTCTTTCGCATGAACCCGCTTGAAGAAGGCCGCGAGCTGAAGCTGGATTTCGGTAAGATACGCAAGGTGGCCGACCGCTGCCCGAACGTAATTCCCGTTGCCGTCCAGCATGCGGACACGGGCGAGGTGATTCTGCTCGCCTACACCAATGAGGAGGCGTTACGCAAGGCCGTGGCCGAGCGAACCGCCATCTTCTGGAGCACATCCCGCAATGAGCTCTGGGAGAAGGGCAAGACCTCCGGTGAAACGTTCGAATTGGTGGAAGTGCGCGTGAATTGCGAACAGAACTCGCTGCTCTACCGGGTTCGCCCGCGGCGCGGCGGCATCTGCCACACAAAAAATCAGCATGGGCAACCGCGAAACTGCTATTACCGGCGGCTGAATTTTCAGACCGGCATGCTGGAAAACCTCGATCCGTAGGCCCTGCCGGGAAATAAGGCTCTCAGCCTGTCAAGCTACCGCGCCAATTTCCCGGCGGGAGAAAAGCCAGGAACCAGCCAGCCACAAGACTGCGGCATAAACGGCCGCCTGCCAAAAAACCGCGCTCACCACCGCCGCGCCCGCAATCTGCCGCCCCTCCGCCAACAGCGTCAGCGGATCCACCCCCGTCAGCGGGCGAATAACCCATTCCACCGCCCGGAACAGGGCGTGGATCCCTGCGTCCAAAGGCCCCATCTCAGGTGTTCCCCCCTCATGCGGCACATAGAACACCCCGGTGGCCACAACGGAACGGATGTAGCCGGAAAAAGCCAGCACCACAACGCAAGAAAACGACACAAACGCAGCCACCGGCGTTGAGAGTAGGCATCCCACGGTGATGCCGAGCGCCGCCAGAAAAGCCAGACGGGCCCACAAGACGAATATCGCGCGCCCAAGATTGCCCGTCAGTGTCCCCGCCGGCATCAGCAGCACCGGCTGATTCTCAGGCGTGAAAACGAATGTGACGGGATGCCGCCGATTATTATTCTCAAAAGCCACCGTCATCTCGGATGCGCCTGCCGTCATGCCGACCGGCGCGCGCACCCATCCGCGCCGCCCCGTAAAATTGGTCACCGTCACCGAAATCGGCATGCCGCCTTCCGCCCGGAACTCCCACCTGCCTTCCGTCAATTTGAGGCGCTCCGGGTCGGACGACTGCCACACGTATTCCAGCGTCGGCGCGGCTGTGGATACGCTCCGCCCGAGAACGCGAAATCGCCACTCGGTCCGCTCACCAGGCGCCACCACCCGCAGCGAAGCCGCCTCTTCGCCCAGTCGAACAGCCTCGCGCCGAACGGCCAGCAACTGCTCACATTCAAGATTGTCGCGCAACGTCCACTGCACCAGGCCAAAAATCAGCGCACTCCCCCACAGCAACAGCGCGGCATTCACGACCAGCAACCCCATCCACTTCCCCAACCAGATTTGCCAGCGATGGACCGCTCGGACCAACGTCATTTGCAGCGTTCGATCCTCGATTTCGCCGGCGGTCAGAGCGCAAGCCGTCCAAAGCGTGGCCACGGAAAGCAGCCCCTGAATGTAGGCCAGCGCATACCGCAGCAACACGTAAACCTGTCCCGCCGGGGTGCCGTCCCCTTTGATGGTAAGCAGCAGGCCCACCACGCCCAGCAGCAGCAGAAAAAAAAGACAGGCAAATAATCGCGAACGGATGACCAGGCGACAGGTCAATCCGCTGATCGCCCGAAGGATGTTCACGGCACCTGACTTCCCTTCGGCGGCGAGTTGGCGTCGCCCGCGACCAACCGCCGCTCGATGACTTCAAGAAACAAGTCCTCCAGCGTCCGCATGGGCCGATCCACCTCCGGCTCGGCGGCGGCAATCCGGCGTACGGCTTCCACCAACTGCCGCAACGCTTCATCTGAAAGCCGCGGCACAGTGATCCGACATCGCTCCGGCCGGCACAGCAGATCGGCCACGGCGCCTTCGATGCACACTTCACCCCCTGCCAGAATCATCACCCGCCCGCAAACATCCTGCATGTCCGCCAGACGATGAGAGCACAAAAGAACCGTCTTCCCGCGGTTCGCTAGATCCCGAATCAGGTTCTTGACCTGGCGGCAACCAAGCGGATCTAGTCCTGAAGTCGGCTCGTCGAGCAGAAGAAGGTCCGGATCGGCCAGTAAGGCCTGGGCCAGCACCACCCGGCGGGCCATGCCCTTGGAAAACTCGCCCACCAGCCGGTCTGCCGCATCCTGCAGATTGACGAGGCGCAGCAGCGTATTGACATGTTCGGCGCGTTCCGCGGGAGGCACACCCGCCAGTTGCGCAAAACTGGAAAGGATTTCGCGTGGCGTCAGGTGCCGATAGAGCGCAGATTCCTCCGGCATGTATCCCAACTTCGACCGGGTGCTGACGTCTCCGGGATCGCGGCCAAACACCCTGACCGCACCGGATGTCGGGCGCAATAGTCCCAAAATCATTTTTATCGTTGTGCTCTTTCCCGATCCGTTGGGCCCAAGCAAACCGAACACTTCGCCCGCGCTCACACTGAAGTCCACGCCGTTTACCGCCCGAATCTTTGGACGGCCCCAAAAATCGCGGAACGTCTTGGACAAACCCCGCGCTTCGATCACCGGCGCATGGTGCGGTCTTTCAGTTTCGCTCATCGCCTCACACCTCGCGGGCGGCAAAAAGGGCTGCGCCGATGCCCAGGAAACCGGCGGACAGCAACCCGGCATATCCCGCCGCCTGCAAAACATACGCCCACGGCACCCGGCCGCCGCCGCTCAAGGCATCCGCCATCCAGAAATGCTGCCAATTCGGCAGCAGACTGACAAGACGATGGGCGATCGGATGGCCCTGAAGCCCGCTGAGCCAGTAGTCCGCCATCAATCCCAGCGCCACGATCACTCCAGCCGCCGCCATGGTGCGCAGCCCGTCCAAGCGCGCCGCCAACATCATGCACAGCGCCGTCAAGACCAGCAGCGCTTCCGCCACCAACAGGTTGGCCGGCAGCGTTTGCCAGTCCAGCGGCAGAGGCAACCCCCAGCTTTCGCCCGAGGGGCGAAACGCCGCGCCGACAAGCGGCAAGGGCAGCAACGCGCCCAGGAGCAGCAGGACCGACGACCAGAACGGACGGCGCGCGAAAAAATTCAGCCCAGCCGCGCCCAGCGGCGCCAGCGCCAGCGCCAATATGAAGAGGTTGAGCGTGAAGAAATCCGTTTCAAAATAGCGGGGCGCGGTTCGAATACTGATCACGGTGGAAAGGATCAGGCACCACACGAACCAACCGACCATGGTGGCCACGCCGGCAAACTTGGCGAGAAAGAAGACGCCGCGGGGCACGCCGAAACAGAAGATGCCGGCGGCTGTCCCTTCCCGCAGTTCCCGGTTCAGCGTGCTGGAGGCGGCCAGCCCCGCCAGCAGCAATCCGAAGACGAGCTGAAACGCCAGCGCGCCGTCGCGCGCCATGCGAGTCTCTTCGCCGAGTTGAAAGGAGACGATCGGCGGCACCAGCACCGTCAAGATCATGGCGGTGGCGGTCAGCAACACACATAGAGGATCCCGCGCCAACTCGACGACCGTCAGCCGCCAGATCGCAAAAAACTGCCGCCATGCTTTCATCGGGGTCTTACTTTCTCGAAAAACAATGAACCAGGCAAGCTCGAGGACAGCGCACCCTCCCTTGAGCCATGCTCATGCAAGGACTAACCCGCGTATTGCATGACCGGATGGAGGATGGCGAGGGAGCGAGAGGACTGAATGGATCGGCATGGAGAATGGCCCAGGGGGGTGATTGGTCGCCCAGGGGCCGGATGTGGGCAAAGCTCCGCCACACCGCCCGCCATCTGCTCATTCCTCAACACACTCATGCAATATGCCGGCTAGCCGCCCTCCCGCAAGACGTTCAGCGTCCCAAGACCCGGAAGAAGGCGCGGGGCCACATGGAGGTGAATACCACCGAAAAGGCGGGCTCAGACGCAGCGTTCGTGGCAAGATCGCTCCAATTCGGCGAACCGAGATCCGGACTCCCCTGTAGCACGTAGTAGTGGCCAACTTCACCCTCCACTTGCAGCACCCACTCGGGCGGCTGGGCACCAGAGGAAATGCTCCGCAAAACCGGCCTCGCCCTCGTCGGCGCCTCGTTCATCACCGCCTGCAGCGCCGCACCATCGAGGACGACGTTGTAGATGCGCACGTCGTCCAGCAGGCCGCGCAGCGGCGCATATGAATTCGGAGGGTTGGCCCCAAGCCATATCTCAACCCCTGGACTAGCGGTAAGATCGCCGCTCTTGGCCGTACTGCCAACCTCCGCACCATCCAGGAACAGCCGCAGCGAACTCCCATCGTAGGTCATCGCTGCGTGGTGCCAAGCGTCCAAGGCTAAAGAGCCGCTTGATGCGATCAGCGTCGTCGTGCTTCCGCCGGTCTTCAACCGCGCGCGCAGCCGTCGGTCGGCTCCAACACTTGTAAGCGATAACATCCAACTATGATCTGCCTCCATGCTGCCAACGGCTTTAGACACCAAGCGCGCGTCGTTATCGGGGCACGCCGGGTCGAGCCGAACCCACGTGCAAATCGTTAGGGCCGTCCCCGCGACATCCCACGCGCCGACGTAGACCCGGTCGTCTGCGCCGTCGAAGGCAAGCGCATAGTCCTTGATTCCCGCCGTCCACACCGCACCGACCACCAAGCCTGTGCGACCGCTGCCGGTGGCATCCATGGCGGTCGTTCCGAACCGCTCGTCCAGGCGCCAGTGCGCCACCGCGCCGAACTGCTGACGGACGAATGACGCCGCGGCAACAACGCTTGGGGTCAAACCATTGCGGAACGCACGCGCCTTGACCACCGCGGAGTTTGTCAACGCCAGCGCGCCGCTATAGGCCACGTCTGCCTCATCTGGGTCCGAGCCGTCGCGTGTCCAACGAATCACTGCGCCCGTTGTTGCGCACGCGATCGCAACGGCCTGCGTCCCGAAGAAGAAGCCGCCGGGGGGCGTAATGGACGGCGTTCTGACCTGCGGTCCGACAAATGCCGCCGAGGCGACCGTGCTCGGCGTATGGTCGGTCTTGAATCCTCGCGCCTTGATCGTCACGGTCGTAGTGACGGTTAAGGGCTCCTGTACGTAGAGCAGCGAAAGACCGGGGTGATTCGTTGGCATCGAGCCGTCGGTAGTGTACCAAATCTCCGCACCAGCGCTTGGGCAGGAAAGCGTCACAGCCACGGGTTCGTCAAAAACTCCACCGTTCGGCGTGATCACCGGCCGGGCGACCGTCGGCGTACCGGCGGGCGAATCGTTGCGCCACACGTGCAACTTGGTGTAGTCGTCGTAAGCAATGCTGGCTAAATCCAAATCGCCGTCGCCGTCAAGGTCAAACGCCCGCGCGCCGAGATGGCTCTCGCGCCCGGCTCCAACCTCATGCACAGCGAAGACGCCGGCGCCGTCGTTTTCCCACACCTGGATGCGCTCTGTGCCACGGTGCTCTGCGAGAGACAGATCCATGTCCCCGTCCATGTCGAAATCCGCGGCGTCCATGCTGTTCATGGTGTACTGAGTCGCGATCGTGCGCCGCGTCCAGCCGCTGTTAGTCGGGCTGGGGACAGGTTGCTCCCACCAGCATGCAAGGGCGTCGGCCGTTGCGCCGGAATTTTCCTCCGTCGCAACGATATCGGCGCGGCCGTCTCCGTTGAGGTCGGCCACGGCACAGCGATCCGGCCAGTCGGCCTCGGCAAAGCTTCCGATAGTGAAGACAAGCCAATGGCCGGTCCCGGTGCCGGGATTTCGCGCCCATCGGACTGCCTTATCGCCCCCGCTGGTGAAGGCAATATCCAAGAAGCCGTCAGCATCGATATCGCCGACACCGATTCCTTCGTCGGAGTCGTTCGTGCAAACGAACGTGCGAGGCCACGAACCCGCGTCGGGCGAGGCAGGAATCTCGAAGCAGTAGATCCCCTGCATCGTTGAAATCACGATTTCCTCGCGGCCGCCAGCGACGATCTGAGCCCGTCGGCTGCCTTGGAAGCCCTCGGCGTGATCGCTGCGAGGAATGTTGCCGAACTGAACCGGTGCAGCCCAGGAGCCAGCCCCCGCATCAGCCGCCTCGATCCAGTAGAGGTCAATCCGGCTCTCAGCCGGGTTATCCTGCAGACCCAGCAAGTCGGCCCGCTCGTCGCCATCCACATCCATGGCCATGAAGCAGTGTCCGTCAGGAAGAGCCGTGAGGCGGGTCCAAGCCCCCGTCATGGCGCCCCCGGGGTTGCGATACACGTAGGGGCCGCTGACGAGGTCGCGGTCGCCGTCGCTATCCACATCCGCCGCGTCGAGACCAAAGGTCCGAACATGACTCGCAGACGCTTCCAGGTAATACCAGAAATCAAGGCTCGGCGGTCCGGCGGCGTTGTTGTGGTAGATCCATGTCGGAGCTGAGTTCCAATGGTAGATGCCAACGATGTCCAAATCGCCATCGTTCTCGATGTCGCCCATCTCGGCACTGTAGCTGCCGTCAGTCTGGATCACGTGCACGGACCACTGCGCGCCGTTGCCGTTGTTGAGCATTAGTTTCAGGCCGCAGTCCAGCGAACCGACCATGCCGCCCACCAGCAGGTCGTCGTCGCCATCCAGATCCCAGTCGGCCGCCAGCAGATTGTGGCAATAGTCCACGGTGACCACGGGACGGCTGCTCCAGGCCCCATCAACGAGAGGGGTGGACGACCGGTACCAGGTCACGGCATAGCCCGCGCGCTCAGACTGGGAGAAGGCGACGTCGTTCGAACCATCGCCATCGAAATCGCCGACGACAACCTTGCAGGAATTCGCCGTCCAGTCGCCAGTCTGGGTATACCAGACCGTATCGATGATCTTGTTGGTGTAGTTCCCTGCAACGCGGCAGGCAGCGGGCGTGTCGGGCGTAGGGAACCAGAAACCGTTGAGGACGAGGTCTGGATCGCCGTCGTTATCGAGGTCTCCAGCTTCCATGCCCTCATGCGGTGGGTGATGGAGCACAACCTCTGTCCACGCGCCCCCTGGATCTTGGAACCAAAGCTGTGTCCGGCTGTCTTCGCGATACGCCAGATCCGGACGGCCATCGCGATCAAAGTCCGCCACAACGATGTCCTTGACGTAGGAGAGGCTGACGCCTATGACCCGCACAACCCAGGAGGTTCCGCCCGTGACATTTTCGCACCATACCGCGCGCCCTTCACCATCGTCCGAGGGGCCGGCTCCGAGTCGGTTGATCAAGTCCAAGTCGCCATCCCCATCCAGGTCCGCAGCCTTGAAGTCGTCCGCGCGGGGCCAACGGTAAGTGCCAGAAAACGTCACAAGTGTGACGCGGTTCCAGTCGGGAGCAAGGAATGCTTGGAGGGCGGTAGCCCCCTCCTGTACGGCAATCACGTCATTCTGACCGTCGCCGTTGACGTCGCCCACGTCACACTCATAGGCGAAGTACTGGGGGTCCAGCACCGTGCGGCGAAAGTTGAGCTCCGCGACCGCAGGAGAAGCAGCGCCGGCGAAGAGCAAAAGCCATAGGCCGGCGATGGTGTGCCCGACGCAACGCCCCCACGCAAGCTGGCTGAGCACTGCCTCACCCTGCGCACAATCCACGGCTCCGGCTCCTCCTATGATGAATGGCCACTTCATCATTCTTGTTGATCCTCAGCCGTTCGCCAGAACGAACCGAGGAAAGCCCTCGAATATCCTGTTGTTCTTCAACGTCTTGTAGATGATGCCGAGGAACTTCCTGGCCAATGCGATGATCGCCTTGCCCGTCCCCCTCGCCCCATCCGCCGGTAGTAGCTCTGGAGATAGGGGCTATAGCGGGCGGCGATCAAGGCGCACTGCACCAGCGCCGTGCGTCCCAGCTTGCAACTCTTTGTGGTGATCAGACCGCCGCGTTCCGTCTCGTTGGAGTTGCTGACCCGGGAAGCAATGCCGAAATACGCGGCCAGTTTGCCCTCATCGGCAAAATCCGCGATGTCGCCGATCGTCGAAAGCAGGATACTGGCGCCGGTGTCGCCAATACTCTTGATGCTGGTAATATTCTCCCCGCCCGGCGGTTTCGGCCCCTGGTCGCGAAGCAGCCCTTCGAGCTTCTGGATGCTCTCGTTCACATGTCAAATCTTTCCCACGAGCAATTCCCGTTCCATGTGCTCCAACTCCGAGACGGGGCTGGCCAACACTTGCGCCAGGCGCTTCTGGCGGCCGACAAAGCAGAAATCGCCGCCGAGTTCCAGAAGGAAGGTCTCCAAGCGCCGAATCAGGGTTTCTTCAAGGTCGGTTTCGGAGTATTCGTCCTTGAGCCCCAGGAACTCCAGCACATAGGGATCCTTGATCTCTTCCTCGGGGCTGATGCGGTCTTCCGGGCGGGCCGTCTGCCCTTTGGCGAGCATGGCGGCTTTATTGCGAAAGAGTGCGGAACCGCCGGTTGCGGACCCGCATGACCGGTGGTGTGGCACCCGTGAACTGACCTACCGGGTCAGTTCACGGGGAGCCGATTCGGAGTTCCTCAGCCCCTCCAAGGCTTCTGCGTCAGCCAGGTCCTTGGTTCTACCAGACGCCCGCTTGTTGCGAATGAGGTCCTCAATCGAAGGAATATGCACTTCGATCCCCTCGATGTTGACGGCCAAGGAACGCGAAAAAGCCTCCCCGAATCGGAGGCCGGATGCCGACGTGATGATGTCGATGCGCCGTGGCGCAACACCGATCTGAAAGACGGTTCCGGCTCTCTCCAAATCGGCCTTGGTTAGGTTGTCCAAGGGCGCGCCGAAGCGGCGTATGGCGCGAATCACGGCATCGGCGTTGTCAGGTGCCGGCATGACCCAGAGGTCGATATCCATCGTCGCGCGTATATACCCATAGGCGGCAAGTGCGTAGGCACCGATGAGAAGGAATTTAACCTTCTCGTCGACCAAGGCCTGCAACATGTCTTTGTAGTCTTCGTTCAACATCGTAACGCTTACTCAACGACGCAACTTCACGGGTCAACGGCCAGACCAAGCCAATTCGCTCTGCCGGTGTTCCGGGGACAACGTCATCCCGTTGAGTGTCCGACATGCGGTGCACGACGGTGTGGGCTTTGTTCACGTGGACAGAATACCATTTCGCCCTTTCCGCGACAACCATCCTGGCGCGTGCCGCGGAGGTTCGGGGTCGTGTCTAGACGTTATACACTTGTCCGCTCTCCCAGCACGTTTCGCCCATCATGCCATCGTCTTTTGATGATAGCACAGCGCAGACGGTTCCGATCGGATGAACGCCATCCGACAACCCTCCACCACCTCTCAAGCAGCGTCGCTTTCTACCGCGATTCTCCCCACCGCCTCATCCTTGTCAACTTTTTCTGTCTAATGTCTAGACGCGGCCCCATTCGCCTGGAAACGCGTTGATCATCGTTGAAATGAGCCCGCAGGCAATTGCTGCCCAGGCAACCCATCGCCACTTGCGCGTCAGATCTCTTGCCAAGCACCCTCTTCCCTACACTGGGCGGCATGGTGGAGCAAGTCTATCGTCCGCGCCGGTCCCGGTAGTCGCCCCTGTGGCAGTGTCTCGCGGGGCATTTCGACGCGTTCCTCGCCGGCTACGAGGAGCGCTACCAGCCCCGGTACGGGTTCCTCCGCCCCGTCATCCCGGAGGTGGTGAACAAGCTCCTCGACTGCGGCGATCTGGAACGCGGTTTCGCCCGCGCGCGCTGCGACGACTGCAAGCACGAGTATCTGCTGGCGTTCTCCTGCAAGGGGCGCTGGTTCTGTCCCTCCTGCCACCAGAAGAAGGTCCAGCTTTTCGGCGCGCTCATGCCGAGACGATCCTGTTTCCCGTCCCGCACCGCCATTTCACCTTCGGCATCCCCAAGATGTTGCGTCCCTACTTCCGCCTCGAGCGTGACCTGCTCAAGGACCTGTGCCACCTGGCGCACGAGTCCCTGCTCGAATACCTGCGCGCCAGGGCAACTCGGCCAACTTCTACAGCCGCGACGGGCAGATGCCCATTCTCGGCGCGCCGGGCGTGCATGCGCTGCGAGCCGCCGTGCGACCTGGGGGCGGCGCCACCACCTTTACGAACACCCTGGAGGCCACGGTGCTGCCCGAGTTTCGCAGCCGGAAGGGCGATGCCACATGGCGGGTGCTGTTCGTCCCCATCGAATTCGGCGGTAACGCCGTCGTCGAAGCGTTTCAACCCAACGCGCCGGCCTCCGCCCTGCATCAGGAGACCGCCGCCAAGGGCATGGCGCATGCCCGCATGCTCTTCCCGTTCGATCATGTCGAGCACCGCGTCGCCCCCGTCTGCCGTATCGTCGAGCCGCCCTCTTCGCTGGGCGCGCTGTCGGCTTGGACCGTGGAGCGGATGCTCTACGGCATCCACGCCGCTTCACGGCAGTACGACGCGGTGGTTGGGCTGGTTCCCAACCTCTGGCTCAGCGCCACCATGGGCGCTGCCGGTTTGACCGATTTGGGCAGCCCGACCTGTCTGGTCGCCGACGACATCGTGCGGACGGCCGATCGCGGCGGCTGGCGTCCGGTCGAGAACCCCTGCATCTTTACCCACGAGATCGGGCACTGCTACAACCTTGACCATCCCTCCGGCCCGCGTCATGAACCCATTCAAGGATATGATCTGGCGACCGATCAGGCCATCCACCATGCGACTTTCACGCACCGCGAATACGACATCATGTATGTGGACATTGACGGCGAAGCGCCGCCGGATGTCTGGATTGACCAAGTCAGCTACACCAATTTCATGCGCACCCTGTACACGCGCGGCGGCGTCTCGCTGGAAGGCATTTCCCTCCACAAGGCCGCGCTCGGCGGCAAACCCATGCCGCTGAACGGCGGCCTGTTCGACGGCGCGTTGCTGTTGCGCGGCCGGATTGCCGGTGCCCCCGGCGCGTATGCCGTGACGCAGGCCACCGTGAGGGTGTTGACCGATGTGCCGCCGCCCCCACACGTGGACGGCGGTTTCTTCAAGGCGGAACTGCGTGGCGCAGCGGGCTTGGTGCTGGCGGAAACGACGTTCGATCCCGTGTGGGACACCGACGGGAGCGGGGCCACGCAGGGCGTATATGCCGTCCAACTGCCCTGGGATGACGGCGCTCAATCGGTTGTGATCGGCTCAGGCGGCGCAACGATCTGGTCGCGAGCGCGATCCGTGCACGCGCCATCGGTGGCGCTCACGGCGCCGGCGCCGGGCGCGATCCTAACGGGTATCGTGCCGGCCTCCTGGACCGCTGCGGATGATGACGGCGATCCGCTGGTCTACGCCATCGAGGCCAGTTTGGATGGCGGTATGACCTGGCTCTCGTGGGCATCCGGCATGACGAATGCCGTCGCCGATCTTGACTCGCGATTGATCGAGAACACAACCAACGCCTGGTTGCGCGTCTCCGCGTGGGACGGTTTCGATGTCGCACTCGCCGCCTATGGCCCCTATACGGTCAGCAACTCGGCGGCCATACTGTTCACCGCACCGGCGGACGGGGTCAGCAACGCTTCGGCGACGGGGCAGGGTGTCGTTCATGCCATCGACGCGTGGGGATTCTATCACTGCCTTGACGCGAGTACGCCCACGAATCTGGTCTGGGCGGGATGGTGGGACACGATGTTCTCGTCCGGCGTACGCGACTTGCAGGCCGATGAAGCCTCGCGGATGGCCATGGTGCTCGACTGGGCCGGCACGGCGCATGTGCTGGATGCAAGCGACCCGACCGATCCCGTTCTCGTCGGCGCGTTGCCGCTGGGCGACGTGCAGGTCTGCTGCTGGGGCGCCGATCAGCGTGTCTATGCCTTCAGCGCAACCGGCGGCCTTTGCGTCGTGGATGCGTCGAACCCCGCGGCGCCGGTGGTCGTGCGCTCGGAGCACTTCTCAGGGTTTAACCCCAAGTCTCTCCGGCGTGACGGGGATCGCCTCGTCGCCGCCAACGGCTTCAACGGCGTTACCGTCTTCGATCTCGGAAACCCGGATCAGCCGGCACGCATCGTGCAAGCCGCGTCGTTCGAAGAGTTTTCCGACGTCGTGGACGCCGCCATGCGCGGCGAGCTCGTGGCCGCGGCGCTCGAAAACGAGGGCCTCGCGCTGCTCTCGATCTCCGGCGGAACGAACCTCGTGCATGCGTCCACCTGGCGTCAGTCTTCGCCGGCGGCGCGCATCAACGCCGTCGGGATCGCTTCCAATGCCGTCATCTGCAATGACGTTTTTGGGGGCATGCGGTTGATGGCCCTGCTCCCGCCGGATGCGGACCACGACGGTTTCCTCGACGAGTGGGAACGCGCCACTTTTGGCTCGCTGGCGCAGGTGCCCCACGGCGATGCCGACGGCGACGGGCTGAGCACGTTGGACGAACTGCGCCTCGGCGCCGATCCGTTCGTGTTCGACAGCGATGGCGATGGCCTGCCCGACGGATGGGAAGTACGCTACGGCCTCGATCCGACCTCCGGAACGGAACCCATCCTGGACATTCATCTCCGCCCACGCGGGCTTTGGACCGGTTCCACCGCCATCCGTGAAACGGCCATGGCCTCAAACCTCGTCTATGCGATTGACGGTCAGCGGTTGCACATGGTGGACATTTCCGATCCCGACCAGCCGCAGGCGCGGGCTTCCACAAATATGCCCGCCCTCAGCGACTTCGCGGTTAGAGGACGGTGGTTGTTCTTGACAGGCTTCATGAGCGGGCTGATGGTCATGGATGTCGGCGATCCGAACGCTCCCGCCGTGGTTTCGGATCAGGCCTTCCCAAATGGCGCGGAACCGATCGCGCTGGCCGGCGACCTGTTGTTCGTCTATGTGCCGTACCATGGCAGCCAGGCCATCGCCGTTCTATCCATTACAAATCCCGCGGTGCCGGTGCTGCTCTCGAGCGTCCCGCACGTGGAAACGGTGACCGACCTGAAAGCCGAGCCGGGACGGCTCGCGGTCTTCGGTCCGAGTTTCGGCCTGCGAGTGTACGACACGACTGATCCGATGAATCTGACCTTGCTCGGCACGGCCAACTCCCCAGGGGGTGCGTCGGTTCGCGAGCATGTGCAATCGCAGACCGCCTTTGTCGCCTAGGACACGTTGGGCTTCAGGGTCTTCGATCTTTCCAACCCGTCTGTCCCGGCGCTGCTGGTCCAAAACGCGGCACAAGCCCGATACGACGCTTGGACGGTTTCGCCGTATGCTTTTACCGTCGGTCCGGGCGGCCTTGCCGCCTTCGAGGTTGCGGATCCCACGCAACTCGTGGAGGCCGCCTCCTTCCCGTCCGACATTTCCGGACTGCATCCTTTCCAACGAGTGTGGGCTGACGAGCGGCGCGTGATCTGCGCGATCGATGGGCAGGGTTTGCGCGTATTCGAGTACGAAATCGCAGACAGCGATCGCGACGGCCTGTGCAACTGGGGCGAGTGGGCCGCTGGGCTTCTGCCCAACCACCGCGATTCCGACGGCGACGGGCTGGAGGATGGCGAGGAGGTCATCCCCGGCGCGGACGGCTACATCACCGATCCGCGGCGATGGGACACCGACGGCGACGGACTCAGTGATGGCGAAGAAGCGATTCCGGGCCTGGACGGCTACATCACCGATCCCACCCGCCGCGACACCGACGGAGACGGCATGAGCGATGAGGAGGAACGGCTGGCGGAAACGTCGCCGATTGATTCGAGTTCGCGATTGATGGTCGAAGACCTGTTGCGGGCGCCCTTCTCCGGCAAGGTGGTTCTGGTGTGGTCCAGTGTTGCGGGGCGCTTCTATGACGTGCTGTGCAGCACGAACCTTCTTTCGCCCGCCTGGCATCTTGAGGTCGGGCGCATCCCCGCCACGCCCCCACAGAACCAGTACATCATCGAACAAGACGCGAGCCCGGCGCTCTACTATCGCGTCCGCCTTTCGCCCTGACCGCTGCCTCTTTTGTGGGCCGCGGTCGCCGCCCGCGGCTACAGGCCGACGTCAGCGCCGTCGGCTACAGCGCGCGCGGCGAGGGCGGCATCTGTAGCCGCCCGCGGTGAGCGCGGCTGCGGCTACAGGGGCGAATCGAAATCGACAAAACCCTGCCATGGCCAATCTTCCCAACGCGCCGCCAATCCGGCCCGCACCGGATTGTTACGGACACAGGTCCATTTTTCGGCGTAGGACTCGCCGCTTCGCAGAACATGATCGAAAAAATTCTTTTTGCCAAACCGGCGGCTCGATAAGCCGTGAACGAACAAGCTTTTTTGCCGTCCATTCCTTCCAAAACGCCATGAATTCAGACAACCTGCGCCGAGCCCCGCCCGCTTGCTCCGCGCAAAAGAAATGCACGTGATCGGGCATGATGACATACCGGCCGATGCGCCATCCGTGTCGGGTCGTTGCCGAGGCCCATTCCTCGCGCAGGATGGATGCGGCCTGCTCGCAGGCGAGGACAGGCATGCGGTCCCGGACACACGTCGTCATGAAGTAGACGGCTTGGGGAATCAATATGCGATTTAGACGACGCAGATGCTTGTGCATGGGGATGTGAATGGTAGAACGCGGTCGGCGTATTGCAAGCCTCCGTAGCCGCATCTGTAGCCGCCGGCGATGAGGGCGCCGAATTTGGGGCGAGTGCGGTGGGTCTTGGCAAAGGCCGCGGTCAACGCCCGCGGCTACAGAAAGAGGGCGGCGGTGTGAAGATCGATCCCGGAGTTGTGGTGCGAGGCGCGCATCGAGGTTCTCCGTGAAACCGGTATAAACGTGTGGCGGATCAGTTTCGGTTCGCAGCATATAGACGTAGGAGAAACCGGTTTTCATGGTCTGAGATGGCCCGATCCTGAACGTTTTCTTTGGGCCGGCGCAACTTTTTATCGCGCTCGCCGAACGACGTGTGCGACTATGCGCCTGAACCCGCTACCCGGCGGGCAGACTCATGAGCCAGGCTCACAGGCTCATGCACGGGCTCGCGGACAGGCTCCGGCACAGGCTCACACGCCGCCTCCCGGCGGCCCCGACCCGGAAAAAGGGCTCCGAACCACGCTCCGGCGCGTCTTCTCTTCCTCCAGTTCGGCGCGGCTGGCCGCAGAAACCGCACCACCCGATAGCAGCTTGACTCTTGTCCGCGTTATGCGAGCATCTGGCTTACCGCATGCGAAAACGTATTAACATACTGGCTCTTGGCCTGTTTGTGCTTGGCATGCTCGTTGTGCCGGCGGCGCACATGGCCTCGCTGGCTTCGGGTCACGACCATTCATGTTGTCACGGTCAGTCCGAACCGCAGCAGCACGACGCCGACCATTGCTCCATCTGTCAGCTTGCCCACATACCCCTTACCGTCACTGTTCCTGTCGTCGGCCCGGTTACGGTTGCCGTGATTGTGGAAAGCCTTCCGCTGCCCGCGGCACACGCGATCTGCCGGGCGGCGCATACCCTGCCGTTCTCCTGTGGTCCTCCTGCCTGAGTCGTTCCGCTGAACCGTTCGGTTCTCTACCCGCCCCGCCCTCGTGTGAGGACCGGCGCATGCAACGACTCAACCAATCAATAGGAGATTTGTCATGAATCAGCACCTTGCGCTTTGCATTGTTCCACTCATCGCGGCTTCTATGACGAGCGGATACGCCTTCGCCCAAACCTCCGTCCAGCCGGCGAGCAGCTCCGGCTTCCAGCGGAGCTTTCAATCCTTCAATCCCGATGTCTCGGCGATTGTGGACATGTACTACCACCAAGACGATTCCGAGGAAGGAATCAGTCATGTGATCGGGGAAACGGTCGGATTCGGCCACACCCACGGGCACGGCGAGGAGGGACACGACCACGGTGGTCCGGCCGAGGGTTTCAACCTGCGCCACGTGGAGCTGCAGTTCTCGGCGGAGGTGGACCCGTACTTCAAGGGGTCGGCCATCGCGGCCATTGACACGGATGGCGCGGAGTTGGAAACCGCCGAAATCGAGACGACGTGCCTGCCGTGGGGACTGAAACTCCGCGGCGGCAAGTTCTACAGCGATTTCGGCTACCTCAACGCCCAGCATGCCCATGCCTGGGATTTCACGGATCAACCGCTGATCTACAAACTCACCCTGGGCGATCACGGACTGAACGACAAGGGGCTTCAGCTTTCATGGCTGGCACCGACGCCGTTTTATCTGCTTGCGGGCGTGGAAGCGTTCCAGGGCGACAACGAGAACATGTTTGCCTATCACGGCGAAGAGCCGCTGCCGATGCATGACGGTCCGCGTCTGGGCGTTGGCTGGGTGAAGGTGGGTCCGAACCTGCGCGGCAACCACGCGCTGCAATTCGGGGCCTTCGCGGCAACCGGCAAACATCAGGAGGAACACGACGGCAACGCGGACGGCTTGGCCGATCATTGGCTGGATGGCGACAGTACATTCTGGGGTGGCGATGTGGTGTACAAGTATAACGCTCCGAGACCGTACGGGCAGGGCGATTTCGTCGCGCAAGCCGAGTACTTCAGCCGGAAGAAGGACTTGGAACTGGTTGCGCATGACCTGGCTCCGCAGTTCGTCGGCAACCATCGCGTGGACAAGCAGGACGGCTACTATGTTCAGGCAGTTTACGGCGTCCTGCCGCGTTGGCGGGCCGGCGTCCGCTGGGAGCAGGTCGGTCTCACGAACGATTCCGAACTCCCGAACGGCAGGACCGAAAGCTTCGGGGCAAGCGACCGGGTCGGCATCATGCTCGACTTCACGCCGTCCGAGTTTTCGCGCATCCGCCTTCAAGCCAACCAGGGATCCTATGAGACCACGGATGGCACAGAGGACGTCACGGAAGTGTACGTTCAGTGGATGATCTCGCTGGGCGCTCACGGCGCGCACAAGTTTTAACCGAACCGAGTGAATCAGGAGAAAGCATCGTGAGGACTATTATCGCTCTCGTTACAACGTGCGCCGCGCTAGGCCTCGGAACCGAGGCCATGGCGGAGCGCCTGAAGATCGTGACCACCACATCGGACTTGGCGTCCATCGCCAAGGCTGTGGCCGGGGACAAGGCCGATGTCCGCGGCATCTGCACGGGCAAGGAAGACCCGCACATGCTTCAAGCCAAGCCCAGCGTCATCCTGCAGGCCCGCGACGCGGACTTGTGGATTCGCATCGGGCTGGAACTGGAGATCGGCTGGGAACAGCCCATCCTGGACGGTTCGCGAAACAACCGGATTCGCGTGGGCGCGCCGGGGCACTTGGACGTATCGGAAAGTGCGCTGATTCTCGATGTGCCTCAGGCCCCGATCACCCGCGCCATGGGCGACGTGCATCCGATGGGAAACCCGCACTACTGGCTCGACCCCCTGAACGGGCGGCGGATTGCCGGCGCGATCGCCGAGCGGTTGGCGCAGCTTCGTCCTGAAGACGCGGCCGCATTCCGCGCGAACGCCGCTGCCTTCCAAAAGGCGCTGGACGAGCGGATGTTCGGCGTCGAACTGGTCAAAGCGGTGGGCGCGGAGGCCCTTTGGACGAAAACGCAGGACGGCACGCTGGCTGCTTTCCTCGATGAACCCGCCAATAAGACCAAGGCGGGAGGCTGGGTGGCGGCTCTCCATCCGTTGCGAGGACGGAAGATCGTGACCTACCACCGGAGCTGGGTCTACTTCGCCAATCGGTTCGGACTGACGATCGTGGGCGAATTGGAGCCCAAGCCGGGTGTTCCCCCCACCGCCGCGCATCTGGCCGAACTGGCTGCGGCGGCGAAGGCCGAAGGGGTGAAACTCATTCTCCAAGAGCCGTTCTACAGCACCAAGGCGGCCAACCAACTCGCGGCCAAGACCGGCGCCCGCGTCGTCGTGGTCGCCAACGCGGTCGGCGGCGAGCCGGCAGCAAGCGATTACCCGGCGCTGATGGATTTGATCGTCCAGCGACTCAGCATGTAGAGAAAGGATCAACAAGAAATGCGAAAAAAATCGGTTCTGTCGTTTTGTCTCGCCGCGGTCTGGGCGGGATTGGGTTTTGCCGGCGATGTCAACATTCTTTGCTCAACATTTCCCATCTGCCAGATCACGCGAAACGTGGCGGCGGGATATGCCGGAGCCAAGGTCGAGTTACTGCTGCCTGCCTCGCTGGGCTGTCCACATCACTATTCGTTGACCCCGCAGGACATGCAGAAGATGGCGCGGGCCGATGTGCTGGTGGTGAACGGCCTCGGAATGGAGGAGTTCCTCGGCGCCCCGGTCAGGAAGGCCAATCCCAGGCTGATTGTGGTGGACAGCTCGCAGGGGATCGAGGGGCTGTTGCCGTACGCCGGCGGCCACGATCATGATGAACCTGCCGAGGATCGCGAGGCGGAGCACGAGCGTGAGGGCGAGGGGGCGAATCCTCATCTCTTCGCGAGTCCGCGTCAGGCGGCGCAACTGGCGTTGAACATCGCGGCGGGACTTGCGAAGGTCGACCCTGACGGCGCGACCGTTTACGAGAAAAACGCCAAGGCCTATGCCGCGCGGATGAACGTTCTGGCCGACGACATGGCCGCGGAGGTGAAGAAACTTCGGAACAACCGGGTCGTTCAGCCCCACGGCGTGTTCGATTACCTCGCCCGCGACATCGGGTTGGAAATCGTTGCCGTGACCCAGCCGCACGGACAGGAGCCGTCGGCGGCGGAGATGCTCGAGCTGGTCAGGCTCATCCGCGAAAAGCAGGCGGGCGCCGTGTTCACCGAACCGCAGTATTCGCCGAAGGTCGGGCAAACGCTTGCCAGGGAGGCCGGCATTCCAACCGCAGTGTTGGATCCCGTTGCATTGGGGCCGGCGGATGCGCCGCTCGATTACTACGAAACGGCGATGCGCAAGAACCTGGAGACGCTGCGTGCCACGCTCGGGGTCAATCCCTAGTCCGGAGATCCGAAGCCGGGACGATGACGCGGTCGTGTTCGACCGCGTCGCTGTCCGGCTGGTCGGCGTTTCGCCCCTGGAGGACGCAGGGTCTCCGTCCCGCGCGGCGGTTGCACGGCGGCCATCGGTCCCCACGAGCCGGCAAGATCGCTCTGTTGCGGGCGATGATGGGGTTTGTGCTCATCGCGCCGATGCCCGTCGCGATGGCGGTGCAGGTGGTCAATTTCCGCATGGCTTTTTTCGCGGATGCCATCGGTCGCTCGGCTTTTGCGGGGGTGGCGCTGGGACTGATCTTCGCCGTCAGTCGCCAAGGGCCCTTGCCGTTCTTCGGATTGCTGGTGGGGTTGGCCATCATGCTTTACGGTGCCGCGGCACACTTTCGCCCGATACCGTGATGGGCGTGGTTCTCGCGGCGGCGCGTGGTTTCGCACGTTCAACGGGTTCTGCGTCCTGGTGGGCCATGCCGGTCAGCATCGCGTCCGGCCTGGCGGGACTACTCATTGCCGCGCCGACCTGGGCGCGCACGGCCACCGGGCCGACGGTTATACTCCGCGCCTTTGTCTGGTTCCGGGCCAGTCAGGCATTCGCCGCTCTGCAAAAGCGAGGCGCCCCTTGAAGCGTTCTCCTGCACCGGCTCGCGCCAATCTAGGGAGTCTGAGCGATCCCGTGCGTCTACAACCGTCTCCTCGACCCGTTGCGTGGAATAGGTTGGGATTGGCGCTTCTGACCATGGTTTTCCTGGCTGCGCCGATTATCGGCGCTGGGTCCGCCTTCGTCCGGACGTTCGCGCTCGTGTTCCTCAGTATTGTCCTTGAAGCCCTGCCGTTCATGCTCATCGGCTCTTGTGTGGGCGGGTTGATCGAGGTGTTCGTCAGCCGCGAACGATTGACCGCGTGTTTGCCGCGCCGAGCGTGGGCGGCCGCCTACGTCGCGGCGGGATTGGGAACGGTTCTGCCGGTTTGCGAGTGCGCGGTGGTGCCGGTGGTCCGACGGCTGACCTGCAAGGGCCTGCCGTTGTCGGCGGCGGTCGCCTATCTGCTGGGCGGCCCGATCGTCAACCCGATCGTTGGCGCTTCGACATTGCTGGCCTACAAGTTCGACTGGACCATAGTCGCAGCCCGACTCGGCGCTGGCTACACCATCGCTGTCGGCGTCGGGCTCCTGATGGGGCGGTTTTTTCGCAACCGGCCGGCCTTGTTGGAGGAGGGACAAGCTCATCCGCATACAGGCCGCGGCGGACATGCGGACCACGGGGAACACCCCCATTGCGCGTGCGACCATGATTGCGGAGCGCATGGCCGTCGGCTGTCGCCGCGCTTGATCGCGGCCCTCCAGCACGCATCCGACGATTTCTTTGCCGTGGCGCATTACCTGATCATCGGCGCGGCCATCGCAGCCCTGGCGCAGACGGGGATCGAGCGGCGGCTGGTTCTGGACTTAGCGGCGCTTCCGCTTGCGCCTTCGTTGGCCATGATGCTGCTGGCGATCCTGCTCAATCTGTGTTCGGAGGCGGATGCGTTCATCGCGGCGTCGTTCCGGGGGCTGATGCCCATGCCGGCTCAGTTGGCGTTCATGCTGATCGGCCCCATGTTCGATCTGAAATTGCTGCTGATGTACCGCAGTGTATTCGCGCGCCGAGCTATTCTCGCGTTGTCTGCGTTGATCCTGCTGGCTGTAGGCGCGGCGGCGGCGCTCTTCGAGTTCACCGGGGGGCTCACGCCATGAAGGCGCTCTCCGCTCTTGCCGGCCGCTATTCCCGCGTCCTGTTGTATGGCACATGGTTCTGGGCGCTCAGCGGGTTGCTTGCAAACAGGCGCTACGAGGACTTTCTTCGGCCTGAGTTCGGCCTGTTGCCGGCCGTTGGCCTGCTGGCCGTGTTGGCCTTTGGCTTTATCGAATTGGGACGCACGGGTAAGAACCCTCGAACCGATCTGGGGGGGGCGTTGCGCTGGGCAGTCCTGATTGCGCCGCTGTTGTACCTGCCCCTGACCCGTGGCGTGGCGCTCGACGGGGCGGCGTTCGACAAGCGTTGGACGGGGCTGAATGGCTTCGATCGGACGCCGAGCGCGCCGCTGATCGAATGGGCGTCGCAAGCGGTTTCCAGCGGCGTCCCGTCCGTCACGCTGGCTGACCTCTGCCGGAACGCCGAGCTTTACAACGGACGCCGCATCGCGGTGGACGGCATGATCAAGCATGTGCCTGAGATTGCTGCCGAGTTCGGGCCGAACACCTGTCTGCTCTATCGCTTCGTAATCAGTTGTTGCGTAGCCGATGCCGTGCCCGCCGCCATTCTGCTGGTGGGCAAACTGCCCTCCAACAACCCGGACGACACATGGATCAAGGCTGAAGGAGTCTTCAAACTGGAGAACCGGGACGGACGGGATGTGATCCTCCTCGATCTCGAACACATCACGCATGTGTCCCGCCCAAGAAATCCCTATCTGTACTGACATGACAACATCCGCACCCATTATTCGATGCGAACACGTCTCCGTCGCCTATGGCAGACGGGAAGTAATCCACGACGTCTGCCTAGATATTCCCCGGGGAATCCTCCTGCCCTTCGTCGGGCCCAATGGCGCGGGCAAGACCACCTTGCTCCGCGCCATCCTTGGATTGCTGCCCGTGCGATCCGGTCAGATTCGCACGCTTTTCGGGGGCAAACCGGCCGGATACGTGCCACAGCAGAAGGCGATTGATCCGCTCTATCCGGTGACAACGCGGCAGATCGTCGAGATGGGCCTTTACCCGGAACTCGGCTGGTGGCGGCGGCCACAGCTTGAGCAGAAAGCAAGGGTACGGTCCGTGATGGAGCGTTTCGGGCTTTCCGCGCATCAGTCCAAGACCTTTGGCGAGCTCTCCGGGGGGATGAAACAGAAGGCGATGCTGGCGCGGGCGCTGGTCAGCGGATCGGAAGTGTTCGTGCTCGACGAGCCGACGTCCGAACTCGACGAGGACACCGAGCGAGAGGTGCTTTCACACCTCGTTGCCATGGCGCGCAACGAAGGCAAAACAGTTCTGATGGCGCACCACGGCCTCGAACAGGCGGCGGCTCTGGCCGACACGGTATGCGTGGTCCATCACGGCCGGGCCTGTCTCGCCACGATTGAAGAAGCACGCGACCTGCTGGGGGGAACATCGAGCGTTGGGAGGGGTGCCCATGCTTGAATCCCTCGCGCATCTGGTCGCCGCGTTCCCCTATGCCATCGTGACCGGCCTGCTGGTCGCCGTCATCTGCGCGGTGTTTGGCGTATTCGTGATTCTGAAGCGCGTCGTCTTCATTGGAATAGCTCTGGCCGAAATGGCGGCCTGCGGGATCGCGGGTGCGCTACTGGCAGGATTGCCTCCGATCGCTGGGGCGCTCTCGCTCACCCTCGCGGCGGTGGCCATCCTGGCGTTGCCGTTCGAGAGCCGACGGATTCCCCGTGACGCATTCATGGGCGTCTTGTTCGTTGCCGCGTCGAGTGTAAGCGTGCTTCTGGTTTCCCGTAGCGGCTTGGGGTTGCACGAGGTCAAGGCGCTGCTATACGGCGACCTGATTCTGGCTTCGCCGTCTGACGTGCTCGCCATCGCGGCATTGCTGGTTCCGGCGTTGGCCGCACTGCTGCTGTTTTTGCGCCCGATGCTCTACGCGTTTCTAGACCGTGACGCCGCAACCGTGCTGGGCGTAAAGCCGACCCGGTGGGAAATGCTGTTCTTCCTCCTGCTGGGTCTAGTTGTGGCTACGGCATCCAAAGTGGCCGGCGCATTGCTGGTCTTCTGCTATCTGGTCGTTCCGGCCACTGTGGCCCTCCTTCTTGCCCGCCGGATTCAGACTGTCCTAGCCCTGGCCGGCGCGGTTGCGGCGGTCTTTACCATGGGTGGCCTCGCCGTCTCGTTCGCCGCCGACCTACCGACGAACCAGACGATCTGCACAGCGGGATGCGTGCTAGCCGCAATTGCTTGGTTGATTCGGAGTGCGGGGCGAACCTGAGGACGAGGTTTCGCCATGGCTTGGCCTGTTGTCCATTGCGGGTCCCGGAGAACTTGCGATGGACAAGTTCCACAACGCCCACTGATCCTCGCCGGCTGATCCCCGACGACGGTACGGTTCACAAGTCCCATCGCCTCTCCATCCTGTTTGAACCCTACCGGTCCTCGCTTGCGGTGTAAGCGCCTGAGAATCAAGATGAAAACGGTTGGTCCCTCCTCCAAACAGCCGTTTGTCAAATGGTCGGGGTGACTGGCGCTCGCTTGAACCGTACCCCCAGTTGATGGAGCCGATTGTGATCCTTTTCAGCAGGCCGGTTGTACCGTATCTCGTTGCCATTCAACGGCTGGCTTGCCATACGTAGCTCGGAGCGGTCATCACGCTGCCGGCCCTACTTCGCTCGTCGCTCCGCTCCGAGCGAAGTATGGTCAGGGCACCTCGACGGACTTCAAACCCGCCCTCGCCATTGAGCCGTTCGCCGGGCCGTTTCTCGGCCCCGTCGATCCGGTCTTCCTGGAAGCCGAGCGCCTCGTCAGACGCTCGGCGTGAACGCCGCGCCTTCTCAGCGGCGGCCTTGCTGGCTCAGGCGGCGGTTGACGGCGTCGAGATCGAAGCGCTCCGGATCGTACCCCTCGCCAACCCACTCGAGGAGTTCCTCCTGTTCCGTCGTCGGCGTCTTCGCGTTCAGCGCCTTCAGGATGTCCATGTAACCGGGGAAACTGCCGCAGTCTTCCGGCGGACAGGCGCGTGCCCCGCCGAGGCAGGCGGGATACTTCGCGGCGGGATCGAGCGGCAGGAACTTCTCGGCGACAATCTCGTGCTCCCAACTGTCGCCGAAGTCGTACTCGTAAATGAACTTCTGCTTGGCGCGAGTGACGACCTCGGCCAGCGGCACGCGCTCCTCGTTCTCCATGTCCATGTCTTCCATTTGGGACGCCGAGCGGCTGGTGTAGTTCACGCCGCCGATGCGGAAGCTATGCATGTGGCTATTGTACCAGCCCATCGCGGTCTGGATGACCCCGTGCAGGTCGCCAAGCGTGGCATTGTCAGGCAACACCACCCGCCGCCAGATCGGCGGCCGGATATAGCGCAACTGCACCTTGAATTGAATCGCCTTCTCCGCCGGTCTGGCGGGCTTCCCTCTTCGTGTCGCCGTCATGATATTGCTCCTATGTTTCGTTGCGCCCCCATCGTGTCTTTCGGCAGGCGCATCGTCTCACTGCGTCTGCAGTGCGCTCGCGCAGAATGGACGCATCGAGAAATGTGCGGAGTTTCTTCGCCACCCTGTCCGGGGCGCGCAGATCACACTCCCAAATCGTCAATACTCCCCATCCCGCCCTCTTCAGTGCTTGGCGCTTACGCGCATCCCGTTTCCGGTTGCCTTCACGCTTTGCCTTCCAAAAGTCGGCATTCGTTGACGGACGCACTCTTCCCATACGGCATCGATGCATGTGCCAGAAACAGCCGTGGACGAAAATCACCTTTCGAAGGCGAGCGAGAACGATATCAGGCTTGCCGGGAAGTCCGGCTACATGGAGACGGTAGCGATATCCCATTCTGTGGACCAAATGACGAACGCACATCTCCGGACCGGTGTCTTTGCCGCGTATTCGGGACATACACCTATGGCGCTGTTCCACTGTCAAAACATCGGTCATGATGGCAATGACAGGGTCTTCCTGACTGCGTCCACAAACTGGCGCACCGTCAAGACCTGCATCCTGTCAACGGCTGGATACATGCTGTGCAGTTTCTGGGGCACGACCAACGAGACGCCTGAATCCCGCATTTCCGTCAACTGTCTTGCCGAGATGCCTTGCTGCACGGTCAGGATGTGTTTCCGGCGCACCCGCCGAGCCTCGTTCAGTACCTGTCGCCAGCGGTCCTTGCACGTAGTCTTCACCCCCACAACGTAGAGCCGATCTTCTGGCCACCGGGGATCTTCGTACTGCGCCTTTCCCGGAATCAACAGATCCGGTTGACCGTCCACAACCGGACGCGCATCGAAGGGAATTCGGGCGTCTTGAAACAGATAGCCGACATGGTTTTCAAGCGCCCTACCAGCCCTAGATTTCCGCCGGTTCATGATCCGTGCGGCAGTGGAAAGGAAATCGTCCACGGACTTGAACTGCCGGCATATCTCGTCTTGGCACAAAACACGTTCAACCATCCGAAACAAAGCGTATTCACGATCCATCAGCAGCATGAGGCGGTTGTCAGGCGTCTGTGCGACAAACGACTTCACACACGCAAGAATTGCTTCCTGTGTCGCTGTGGAGAAAGCCCCCGTGTTCGGGAAGTCTTTGAGGGGTGCCACGAATGCTGCGAAACGCCTGTGGATGCAGTCATCCTCGGATTCCGGTGGGCGCGCCAACCCCTCGTACAGGCCCCAAGTACCAATGATCTCCACGCCGAGACTTGCCTGCACGTCGGCAATATCGTCGGGCAGATCGAAGACATACCCGTGGAAAGACGCTTCCCCCGTTCGAATCAGGACCAGCAAGTCACCAACATTGTCGGCGGTCAGAAAGGGAAAATCGCGCCCGAAGCGTGTGATTCGATACTCACTGCGGGTCCCTACGCCGTACCACTTGATGCACGATTCGGTTCTTCGCCCGTCCTGCCATAGCACTTCTACCGCGTGATCCGAGTTTCGACCACGCTCAGGCGGGTTCGGAGTAAATGCCTTCCATGCCGCTTTCGGCAGGTAGTAGCCGCATTGGTGTCCGCCAGTTAGCCCTGTGTCATTTGGTGAAATGTACTTCAGCAACGCGTTGTTGTTGTCGAGCGCATCAATCACAGCGCGTTCAACCAGCGGCGACGACATAACGGACCTCCTGTTTGTGGTTCGGTGCGCCGCCTGCCGGTGCTACCGCTTTGAACTGCGAAAGCCCCTTTGTCTCCATGTGCCAACGAAACACGTCAACCACGCGCTTCGCAACCTCTGAAGCAATCTGTGGAACAAGAGCATTGCCGAATTGGCGGTATGCTTGCGTGTCCGAAACGACGATTGGCAACTCATCAGGAAAGCCCATCAGCCGTGCGCACTCGCGCGGTGTGAGACGCCGCGGGTTCCTGCCCTTCTGAGGGATGAGGATTTCAGACCCGTCCTTCTAGTAGCGTGCACTGAGAGTGCGCGTCACGCCATCCACATTCGCCAAACCGAACCCAAACCCGTTTCCCTTCTCCTTGTGCCGGTCGGCATAGTCCCTGAGGTATTGCCATAGATGATCTGACAGCGTGTACTTGGCGGGGCTGTCGTTGCTTAGAATGTCGGCAAGCTTCGGTTTCACTCCTTCGGGGGGCGCTGGGAACTGGAATGGGATGGCATCGCCGAATACTCGCCGATCAAAGCAGACAATGAAGATTCTTTCCCGGTGTTGCGGCACGTAATCGCGTGCGTCGATTACTTTGTGAAAGACCTTGTATTCCATTTCCTCAAGGGTGGCCTTGATCGTGCCCCATGTTCGACCCTTGTCATGGGAAACGAGATTCTTGACGTTCTCAAGAATCAGTGCCAGCGGTCGCTTTACAGAGGCAATTGTTGCGAGGTAGAAGAAGAGATTCCCTTGAGATGCATCCTTGAAGCCGTGAAGGCGTCCAAGGCTTTTCTTCTTGGACACCCCAGCTATTGAAAACGGTGTCGTGGTGCGAGCAAAAGGTGACAGTTTGTGTGCGATCAAAATTGGGATTCTGCGAGGCGGGGCTTGACAAGAGGAGAACGCATGAGAGGGTGGTCGCGGCACGGGCGGGATAGGGCTCTGCGGGAGCGCAACCCGAG
>CALHGX010000027.1 GCA_938031185.1 uncultured bacterium | reverse complement strand
GCGGGCGCCATTGCTCGGCTGGGGGCCACGCCGGTGTTTGTGGATATTGACCCCGTGACGTTCAATCTCAACCCTCACCTGTTGGCGGCGCGGATCACCCCGCGAACCCGCGCGATCATTCCGGTGCATTTGTATGGTCAGACGGGCGAAATGGATCCGATCATGGATGCGGCCCGGCGGCACAACCTCATCGTCATCGAGGACGCGTGTCAGGCCATCGGCGCGGAGTACAAGGGACGGCGAGCCGGCTCCATAGGCCACTACGGTTGTTTTTCCTTTTTCCCGTCGAAGAATCTCGGCTGTTTTGGCGATGGGGGTATGGTGGTGACCAATGATCCCGTGCGAGCGGCGAAACTCGTCACGTTGCGTAATCATGGCATGCAGCCCAAGTACTACCACAAGATGGTCGGCGGAAACTTTCGACTTGATGCGCTACAAGCGGCTGTGCTTACGGCAAAACTCAAGTGTCTCGACGCATGGACGGCTGCACGGCAGGCGAACGCGAAGCGATATGAGCGCCTTTTTATGGAAGCGGGACTTGTCGGGCAGCGGATCGTTTTGCCGGCGGTAGTGCAGGATCGCCATGTTTTCAACCAATACGTAATCCGCGTGTCGCGTCGGGACGATCTGATGGCGCATCTCAAGGCGGCCGGGGTGGGAACGGAGATTTACTACCCTGTGCCGCTGCATTTGCAGGAGTGCTTTGCTCGTCTCGGCGGAAAACCCGGGGACTATCCCGAAAGCGAAAAGGCGGCGCGGGAAACGCTGGCGCTGCCGATTTTTCCCGAAGTGACGGACGAACAGGCCGCGTACGTTGTGCAGCAGGTAAAGGGATTTTTCGAAGGGTAGGGGGGAGTATTGGTTATTAGGGATTGGGGAAGAGAATAGATCACGGACAACGGACCACAGACCGGGGAAGATGGGGAATGTTGGAGATTGGGAGTGTGGTGCGGAGCCAGGCGCGAATTTAGCAGGGGTGGAGTGAATACATCAGGCGGATATCTTCGGGGCGAAGACCACGCGGAAAGCATTGTCCTTGTGCCGCCGTTCGAAGGGGGCTGCCGAGGACTGAGTTTGCTGTGAGGGGCGGCCCTAAGGAAAAGATTCGTATGAATCCAAGGAAAAGGAAACAGTCATCGAGCCCTCCCGCGAGGCGTCGGCGTCGCGCTACGGCTTGGGAAGCAGCGCGGTTGGGTGGGACGGACATGTCCCTGATTGAGGCCATGCTCCGACGGTCGCCCGCCGGGCGTGTGGCGGTTCACGAGCGGGCCTTACGTGCCGCCCTGGCCCTGCGGCGCGCCGTGGAGAAGAGAAGTGGCTGATCTCTCGGGCATTCTTGCGCGGCTGCTGTCTGCCGAAGTGGACTTCGTTGTTGTCGGAGGTTTTGCGGCGGTGGCGCATGGGAGTCCCCTGCTTACCATGGACTTGGACATATGCTGCGACATGGCAGCGGAGAATTTGCTCAAACTGGGGGCGGCATTGACCGATCTTCATCCGGTCCACCGGATGACGCCTCGGCGTTTGCCGCTGGTGTTGAATGCCGATACGTGCCGACGAGGCTTCAAGAATCTCTATCTCGATACTGACTGGGGACAATTGGATTGCCTTGGGACCATAGCAGGTCTTGGGGACTACCAAGCGGTGAAGGAGCAAAGCGAGCTTCTTGAGTTAGGTTCAGGATTGTGCCGCGTGCTTTCTCTGGATGGACTGATCAAGGCGAAGGAGGCGATGGGACGTCCTCGCGATGAGGAGTGTGTGCGCCAGTTGAAGGCCATTCGCGAGCGTGTGGGAAAGCAAAGGCGCAAGCAGCGTCCGTAGCCCTTGGTCTTTTGTTTTCCCAATAACCCAATAACCAATATCCCATCCCCCCTCCCATCATGAAAACCGACTCTGCCTATGAACTGGTGGTTCAGCCCACGTGCGGCTGGCTGCGGATCGACTGGCAAGGGCTGGTCCATTATCGCGATCTGCTCTTTTTGCTGGTGCGCAGGGATTTTCTAGCCCAGTACAAACAAACCATTCTCGGCCCGCTCTGGTTCATCGTCCAGCCCCTGTTGACGACGCTGGTTTTCACGGTCGTTTTCGGCAAGGTGGCGCGTATTTCAACGGACGGTTTGCCGCCGATGCTGTTCTACTTGTGCGGCACGTTGGCGTGGGGGTATTTCGCGGGGTGTCTGGGAGGCACTTCCATCACCTTCCTTTCCAATGCCGGCTTGTTTGGCAAGGTGTATTTTCCTCGGCTTATTGTTCCGCTTTCGGTGGTCATCTCGCGCCTGTTCGCTTTTGGCATTCAATTGGCAACGTTTGTGGCATTTCTTTTCTATTTCAAGTTCTTCACCGCTGCTGGCGCGGCAATCCACGTGCGATGGGCGGTTCTGCTTCTGCCCGCGCTTTTGCTTCACAGCGCACTTCTCGGGTTGGGCGTGGGGTTGTGGATAACGGCGCTGACCACGAAGTATCGTGATTTCTCGTATCTCTCCCAGTTTCTGACGCAGTTGTGGATGTATGCGACGCCGGTGATCTACCCTTTCTCGACCATTCCGGAACGGTGGCGGGGCGTGGTGGCGCTCAACCCCATGACGAGCATTGTGGAAACGTATCGGTGTGCCTTTTTGGGAGTGGGCACCGTGTCGGCGGACTATGTGGCGTTGTCTGTCTTGATCACTCTTGTGCTCCTTGTCACCGCGCTAGCCGCCTTCAGCCGCGCCGAACGCACGTTCGTTGATACCATTTAGACGAAAAGCTCGCGCCGAGGCCGCGGAGATATGGAGAGATAGTTCAGGGGACATTGATGAAGTCACTTCCCGTGTTATCGGGGCCACCGCTGTTCACGTTGAACTTGGGCCGGCGCTACTGGAGTCCGGTTGTCGGAAATGCATGGTATTGGAGCCGACGGAGTCAGGCCTTGAGGCAGCGGCGGCGGTTCTTGGGGAATCGCTTTTGGTTGAAACTAACGGAATGGCCGCGAATGCCCCCTGAGGCATTTAAGGCCAAGGGGTTTCTCGTGCTCGGTGGTCTCTGCGCGAAAAGGGATTTGCATTCAGCCTGGTTCTCATGAGTGACGTTATTATTACTGTTGACCGGCTGTCGAAGCGATACCGGCTGGGGCAGATTGGAGCGACGACCCTTCGTGAATTTGCCGAGCGGCTGTGGCAGCGGCTGCGCGGGCGCGATCCGCAGGCTCATATGAGCCGCATTGGCGAGAAGGGGCTTGGCGCGGCGCTCGCAGAGACGCGAAACTCCGGGCGCTCGGGATCCTCCGAGAGAAACGATTCTCTCGATGAAATATGGGCGTTGCGGGATGTGTCGTTCGAGGTCAAACGAGGCGAGGTGTTGGGGATCATCGGACGGAACGGCGCCGGGAAGAGCACGTTGCTCAAGATGCTTTCCCGCATAACGGAGCCTACCAGCGGGCGGGCCATTATTCGGGGGCGGGTCGCGAGCCTGCTGGAGGTCGGCACGGGGTTTCATCCTGAGCTCACGGGGCGGGAGAACATTTATCTCAACGGAGCCATACTGGGCATGCGGAAAGCGGAGATTGACCGCAAGTTCGATGAGATCGTGGCGTTTTCGGAGGTGGAACGATTCATAGATACTCCTGTCAAGCGCTACTCCTCTGGCATGTATGTTCGGCTTGCCTTTGCCGTCGCCGCACACCTGGAGCCGGAGATTTTGATTCTGGATGAGGTGCTGGCGGTGGGAGACGCGGCTTTTCAAAAAAAATGCCTCGGCAAAATGGGAGATGTCGCAAAAGAAGGGCGGACCGTCTTGCTGGTCAGTCACAACATGGCCACCATACAAGGTTTATGCGGGCGTTGTCTTGTTCTTGAACGTGGAAGAGTGGCCTTTTCGGGAGAGCCTGCGGTGGCTGTGGAAGTCTACATGCAAAACACGATCGAGTGCATGACAGCTTTCGCGGATGGACGGAATCACCCTAACAGGCAGCCGGGCATGGCGGCGATCATTGAAGAGGTGGCCGTCTTGGACGCGGCAGGAAAGCTGTGTGCCGATTTTTTCCAGGAGCATCATCCGAGACTCAGGGTTCGTTACAATTCGAGGAATGTGGTCCCAACGCTTGCAGGGTGTGGTATAGCCCTGGAAAAAGCAGGAGGCGTAAGGGTTGGCGGGTTTAACTCGTATATGGCTTTTCCTCCCCCACATCGGCTGCCCGCCGCAGGGTGCGTTGAGTTCACGCTGGATATGCCTCATCTTACGCCCGGGCGCTACTGGGTGACGGTTTCTCTCGGATCGCACCAGAACCATCTGGTGGATAAGATCACGCGGTGCGTGGCTTTCGATGTGCATCCGAGCGACATATATGGAACGGGGTATATACTAACCCCGGCAGACGGTGTGGTGGCGCTGGCTTGTAGCGTGAAAGTGGAGGAGCTGTGAGCGGAATTCTCAAGCTCCGACGCTGGCTAAAGCGCAAAATGCTTAGGGCCGTGCGACATGAGCGTTGGTGTCCCGTGTTAGCACAGCAAGAGGATGTGCTACCGGTGCCTTACAACGTGGATACCTCAGCACAAGATCTAGTGCAAGCGGCACTAGGATATGTCGAAAGGCAGCGTGTAGTGGATGGTAAGGGGCGATTGCTGGGCTACCGATATGCAGCTAGTCGCCACAGGCCAACCGTCTACGGCACGGTTGCAGCAGTACTTCTGAAGGATTTGGTTGGGCAGTCGGACGAACGGCTGTCGGAGGAACTCGCTCTCATTGAGAAATGTCAGCAGGAAGACGGCCTTTTCCTCGATCCCGTGATCGCTTGCCCTGAAGCAGAACAAGAAGACTGGTGGGGGTGGCGGCACCTGACATTACACTGTGTGATGGCGCTCGCGACGCACGGCCGAGTGGCGCGGTACGAACCCCAATGGGTGTTAAGATGTGTTCGCAACGCGGATGATTTTCGCAGTTTCATTCGCGGCAGGAACTGGGGCACACGGGTGGCAAATACAAGCAATGAACTTCAGAACATAGGAGTGGCCCTTCAGTATGCCCGTGACTGGCAAGGGTGTGCTTGGGCTGGGGAGTTGGTTGATGTCCTGCTGGATGAAATAGACGAACATCAAGACCCGGCAACGGGCCTTTACGGGCATTCCTTCAACACCCCCGATCTTCTTTCGCAAGGGGTTCAAGCAGGTTACCACTTTTGGCTCTTGCATTGCTACGATCGTCGGGCTGTGCCGTATGCCGACCGAATCGTTTATAATGTACTTCGGACACAAAGCGTGACTGGTGGGTTTGGGGTGAGTTGGCGTTCAAGTGCCTGTGAGGATATTGACAGCATAGATCCTCTTTACCGTTTTTCACTTTTGGCGCCGAGAATGGAGGCTCAGGTTCAGATTTCTTTGAGGCTTGCTTTGGCGGCTGTTCTTGGCAACGCAAATGCGGATGGCGGTTGGGTGTTTCGTAGGGGTACACCTTTTCGCTATGGCTGGTCGCCGCAGACCGAATCGTTGCGCGATGAGAGCAGCGTATTCTTTACCTGGTTCCGTATGCTGGGGCTGGCTTTTTGCCTGCAAGCCCTGAAGGACTTGCCGAGGGGGTGGAAATACCCGTGGAACCTTAAGCGGATACCGGGGCTGCAACAGGTGTGATTTGGCTCCCAAGTGGTGGGATTACGAAGACATCGCTCAGAAAGACTGAATAGGGCGAATGCATCGCTGGGCGGAGAAGCGCCGGATCATGGGTGAGCAAGGCAAATGAACACCACTCAGAAGGTTGCGAAGGGCGGATGCTTTAGGGGATGGGAATATGCCGTAAGGGGGGATTACCATAGGAAATTAGACCTCAACTGGGCGTATGCGCCGACCTATCTTGCGAAAATGCGCTGGGTGCGGAAATGGCTCGACATGTTGCCCCGCGGCGCGGCCATTCTCGATGCAGGATGTGGCGAGGGCGTGCTGGTAGACGAGTATCGAGCGAAGGGACGCCGCATCGAAGGACTGGATTTGAATTATGAGAGCGAGACGGTTCGCCGAGGCGATATCCTGAACATGCCGTATACGGACGGCGCGTTTGATGTTGTTGTGCTGCTGGACGTTATCGAGCATGTTGGTTTTACGGCGCAGCGGACAGCGCTTAAGGAAATCTGGCGAGTCTTGCGTCCGAGCGGGAACCTTATTATTTCGATTCCGAATCTCGCGCACCTTAATTCGCGGTGGACGCTGTTGACGGCAGGACGGCTGGACCGCACTGACAGTGTCGTTAATCACCCGGGTGAGCGACCGATTCGGGAAAGCGTAAATATGCTCCTGGAAGCCGGGTTCGATATCGTGGAGAGAAAGGGAATTACTCTAACCGTTCCGTGGGTGCATCGCCGACTGATTTGCCGACATCCCGCTCGGCTGCGTTGGCTGCACGATTTTCTGGATCGGTTTGCCGTGCCGTCTTTGGCAATGATCGTGCTCTACCGGTGTCTGCGTCGTGAGTAGTCCGGCACTGTGGATGGCGGCGGAGTGGAGCGTCCGCGCCCTATTGGGAAAACAGAAGACCTGGCCGCCAGGTTTTTTGCGGTTCTGTCTTCGGCACGGACGTTCCAGCCTGCGCGTCCCTACGCACATGACGCTAGAAGAGAGAATGCTTCTGTATCGGCTGGGCTTACGGATTCCGAGAGGGGGCAGGATTGTGGAGATCGGCTCGTATGTTGGGGCGAGTTCGTGCGTCCTTGCGGGCGCCGCGTCGGAACGGCGCGGAATTCTGGTATGCGTGGACACCTGGGCTAATGAGGGAATGTCCGAAGGCCCTCGTGACACCTACGATGAGTTGCTGGCAAACACCGAACGGTTTCGTCGGTGGATTCGTGCGTTTAAGGGCCGCTCACAGGACGTGGCACGACATGCTCAGGCAGGCGCGATTGATTTGCTCTTTGTTGACGGTTGCCACGAATATGATGCTGTCATTACGGACCTGCGGGACTGGCTCCCGAAGGTTCGGCCTCATGGCTGGGTGGCGCTTCATGATTACGGTTGGGCGAAAGGAGTTCGGAAAGCCGTGGAGGAGTGCGTTTGGCCTCTCGAAACCGGCGTTTCATACATCCTCCCCAATCTTTATGCGGCGCAGGTGACGCCGGTGAAGCACGTTGCCGGGAATCGAGAGGCTTGGCCTGAGGTTCATGCGGAAGAAAGTGGACGATCCAATGGCGGCCACCGAGGTTGAGATTTCAGTGATTGTGCCCACCTGCGGGCGGAAAGAATTGTTGGCTCGGGCGTTGGCGTCAGTGATGGAGCAGGACGCGCCGCGCTCGCGGTACGAAGTGATTGTGGTTAACAACGGGCCGGAACAAGGTGCTGCCCTGTCGGCGCTCTTGGCCGCAGGCGCTGACCAACGGGTGCGGTTGGTCGAAGAGAAAGTGCCCGGACTCCTGGCGGCCAGACATCGCGGAGCGCGAGAGGCGCGAAGTGATTTGCTCGTGTTTGTAGACGACGACATTGTGGCCGCCCCTTCGTGGCTGTCGGCGATCTTGGAGACGTTTGAAGATTCGTCCGTCAGTCTCGTCACGGGGCCATGCCTTCCACAATTTGAATTTTCCCCGCCGGAGTGGGTAGAGGCCTTTACGTTTCGGTCCGACGAAGGTTGGCGGTGTGGTTTTCTAAGCCTGATAGGCTGGGGCGCCAGGATTCGTTTGGTGGACCCCATTTACGTATGGGGCCTAAACTTTGCCATCCGGCGAGAAAGCTTGCTGCGAGCGGGGGGGTTCCATCCTGACGCAGTGCCTTGGAAACTGAGGCGCTTCCGCGGCGATGGGGAGATCGGGTTAGCCTTGAAGTGTTCCGCCTTGGGGATGAAAGCGGCTTACCACCCCTCTGCGCTTGTTCGCCACTACGTGCCGGCGGAACGGTTGACGATCGAGTACTTTGAACGGCGCGCTTATTTACAAGGCATATCGAATTCATATGCCGCCATCCGGCGAGGGCGTGTTAAGTTGCCCGGCCCTCGACTCGCTGAGAAAGCGCGTTCCGCCTTGGGCCAATTGCGCTGGAATGTTGTCGCTTGGCTTGACGCGTGGCGCGAGAGTCGTGGCAAACCGTATTCGTGCGCGCACCGAAGGACGATGTTTGCCTCTTTGCGCGGCACGCTGTATCATCAACGTGAGGTGCGGCGCGACCCGGCGCTCTTGGAGTGGGTGCTGAAGCCGGATTACTGGGACTACCGACTCCCGGCAAGCAGTTAGGTCTCCTTGGAGACTGTTTTAGAAAGGACGGTGGGCAATGTTGCGGAAATTGGCTGGAATGTTCGCCTACAGGCTGGCTTGGCGTGTGGCTGCCGAGGTGAAGGCCGATCTGCACGACGTGCGGCATGCGGCCGACGAATATGTGAAGCGCCGAACAACAGCGGAGGTCCATCTGCTCCAACGATTGCGCGCTTCGACCAATGGCCAATCGAGATGGAAAGAAATCCTTCGCGATTGCGTATCGAGACGGCGGGATTTAGGGTGTTTTCCCGGTTTGACGAAGATGGAGTGCTCCTTTTCCTGTTGGCCGCCGGCGGGCTGGCCACTCGACGCTTTGTGGACATTGGATGCGGGAGCGCGTGCGCGAACAGCAACGTGGCGAATGTGATCTTCAACTGGGGTTTTTGGGGGCTCGGCCTTGATGGGAATAGCGAGGCAATTGCGGCGGCCTCGGCACTGCATAATTGCCATCCCGCCACATGCGAAGCCCCGTCAAAATTTATCTCCGCTATGGTTGGGAAAGACAACATAAACACGCTCGTGCGCGAGGCAGGGATGGAAGGCGAAGTGGACGTCTTGTCCATCGACATAGACGGCCACGATTACTGGGTGTGGGCGGCGCTGGATGGCGTCCAGCCGCGTATCGTGGTGGTGGAGGCGCACATCGAGTTTGGCCGTCGGAGCAGCGTGGCGCCGTATGATGAATCGTATGTTTATACCGGCAAGCATCCCGAATATCACGGCGCGTCTCCGGCCGCGACGGCCAAGCCGGCGGCACGCAAAGGATACACGCTGGTTGGCGCCAATATCTACGGTTTCAACACGTTTTACATGCGCAACGATATTCTGCCTGCATGGCTTCGCAAGTGGACGGTGGAGGACGTGCCGCAGCATCCGCGGAATCGGGAATGCGAGACGTTGGTCGAGCCGATCAAAGACGGCCCTATGTTCACGCCTGACAAGGGGGGAAGCCATGGTGGAGCAAATCGTTGTCGGTGAACGGATGTTGGCGCTCATTGTGCGGGCGGGATTTCACAAGGAGGGCATTGTTTTTTTCTCGCCCCCTGATTTTTCTCAGCAACTGGCATACATGAACCGCCCGGCGGGCTACCGGATTCAGGCGCATGTGCACAACAAAGTGCACCGCGAGGTTGTTCTGACCCAGGAAGTGCTCTTTATCAAGAGCGGCAGAGTACGGGTTGATTTCTACGACGACCAGCGAAAGGCGGTCGGCGAGCGCATTCTGGAGGCAGGCGACGTTATCCTCCTGGCTGCCGGCGGGCACGGCTTCACGATGCTCGAGCCGACGGAAATGATTGAGGTCAAACAGGGGCCGTACGCGGGCGACAAGGACAAAACGAGGTTTGACCCATGATTCCTGTGTGTGTTCCTCTTCTGGCCGGTAACGAATTGAACTACGTTACCGATGCGGTGGCCAGCGGCTGGATTTCTTCCTCGGGCAAGTATGTCACGCGGTTTGAAGAAGCTTTCGCCCGCTATTGCGGCGTAAAACACGGGGTGGCCACTTGCAACGGGACCACTGCGTTACACCTGGCCGTTGTTGCATTGGGCCTTGGGTCAGGCGATGAAGTAATTATTCCAAATTTTACCATGATCGCCACGGCTTTCGCTGTGGCCTACACCGGTGCGCGGCCCGTATTTGTGGATGCGGATGAGAGAACATGGAACATCGATGTCGCCCGTATTGAGGAAAGAATCACGCCTCGCACGAAGGCCGTGTTGGTGGTTTCCATCTTTGGAAACCCGTGCGATATGAATGCGATTCGGCGGCTGGCGGAGAAACACCACCTAGCGGTCATCGAAGATGCGGCCGAATCTCACGGCGCGGAGTATTTCGGAAAAAAGACCGGCGCGCTCGCTGACATCACGGCGTTCAGTTTCTTTGCCAACAAGAATCTGACGACTGGTGAGGGTGGCATGGTCGTGACGGATAATGACGAATTGGCGGATCGCTGCCGCTATTTCAAGAATCTGTGCTTCCCTCTGCGGGCCCCGAGGTCGTATGTGCATGATGATGTGGGATTCAACTACCGCATGTCCAATCTACACGCTGCCATCGGCCTGGCCCAGGTAGAAAAGGCCGACGAGTACCGAGCCATGCGGATTCGCAACGCGCAGCGGTACAAGGAAGACTTGCAAGGAATACCGGGGATTTCTTTCCAACAAACCACCGCTGGGGGCCTGCATGTTCATTGGATGAACGGGATTCTGCTTGACCCTTCCCGCTTTGGCCGGACCCGTGACGAGTTGATCGGCCTTTTGCACGAACGAGGAATTGAAACAAGGCCGTTTTTTGTAGGAATGCACCGACAACCCTCCTTGCGAAAGAGGGGATGTGGGCCTGAGGGTGACTTTTCAGTCTCAGACCGGTTGGCGGCGCATGGCCTATATTTGCCGTCGGGAAGCGGATTGACGCAAGAAGAGATCGAGAAAGTGTGCGGAGCTGTACGAGAAATAGGGGCCGGATAACCGGCCGCCGCTGCCCTTGATAGACGGGAGGCCTGATGAACGTTTTTGGACGATACTCGGAATTTTACGACCTGGTCTATCAAGACAAAAACTATGCGGAGGAATGTGATTTTCTCGAAGCGATGTTTACCCGCTTCGCGGCGCATCCAGTGAAAAGAATTCTAGACCTAGGATGCGGCACGGGAGGACATGCCCTGGAGTTGGTACAGCGAGGGTACGAGGTGACGGGGGTGGACCGATCGGCTGACATGCTAGCTGTGGCGGCCCGCAAGGCGGAGGCAAAGCGACACGGACAGGGAATGCCGGCGGTGTTTCATTGTCAGGACATTCGCGCGTTAGACCTAAACGAGACCTTTGACGCCGTGATTTCCATGTTTGCTGTGATGAGTTACATGGTGGAAAATGAAGACCTTCTGGCGGCGCTGCGCGTAGCACGGCGGCATTTAGCATCGGGAGGGCTTCTCATTTTCGACGCGTGGTGCGGACTGGGGGTGTTGCGGGATCCGCCAACGAATCGGTTCAAGATCATGCCCGGGCCCACGGGCGAGCGAGTGGTGCGTTTTGCACAACCGGAAGTGGACCATGTGGCGCAGCGCGTGAACGTCCACTACAAGGTGTTGAGCTTGAAAGACGGCCGCATTGAGGCCGAAGTTGATGAGGTCCATCCCCTGCGGTTCTTGTTTCCCCAGGAACTTCGGCTGGTTCTGGAGAGAACAGGTTTTGCCGCTAAGCTCTTGTGCCCCTTTCTGAACCCTGACAAAGCATTGTCTCCGGGTGACTGGAACGTGGCCGTTATAGGGCAGGCGGTTGCTTGAGCGTTGGGCGGACAGGGGAAAACAGGCCGCTGAAGAAGGCATTGATTACAGGGACTACGTGGCAGGATAACGCCGACTTTTTGCGGCGCTTGCGCAAACGGTCGGTTCTATCGGGCATCCAGCGGCGAAAGGCATGAGAGCAGTCCCCTGCCGTCAAATGAACAGACGCCGTTTCATCCGAGAAATTCATGTACGTGCGCCAAGGTGCGCTGCGTTCATCCGGTGATTGAATATCGTGAAGCCTACGGCTTCATGCAACGAATGGCATTCTCTCCAACCGCAAAGCGCCGCGTTGGGGAGCAACCTTTGCTACGCGGAAATCAGTTTGGACGCCTAGCGATACCGGGGGCCAGTGGAAGCGATGCGGCTGATGGGGCAGCGGGAGCACCTGGATGCCTATGTCATCGCCACGGGGGATATGCGTTGGGTGCGCGAATTCTGCCGGTTTGCCTTTGAGATGGGGGCTTAGCCCGCCAGGATTTGGTCGTTAGCCATTCCGGTTGTAACCGGCCGGCAGAGGTGCTCGCATTATGTGGGAATGTGAGCAAAGCCCGGCCGAAACTGGGCTGGGTACCGCGCGCAAGTTTTCGGCAACGGGTGGAAATGATGGCGGAAGCCGCTCTAAAGCTGGCGGTAGAGGAGCAGAAGCTAGGGCCGTTGATTTCGCTGTTCTAGCCACCATGAGATTGTTCTCCCTGTTTCGGCGAGGTTTTCGCGCGCTGCACGACGGGGCGCGCATGGGGCGGGAAAATCGGGCGGCGCCGTTGTCGCTGGGGGGCAGCGTGCGAAAGGAAGTGGCCATATGCGTGTGGTATGACAATCCGGCCGTGCAGCAGGCGTACCTCAATGCAGCCACATGTTGGCTGCGGCGGGGGTATGGGGTAACGCTTTATTATCCGTCAGGGAGAGAGAAAGCTGGTCCCTTGCCGTCGGAGCTTGCGGGGAAGATTGTGATGCGGCCGATTCCATATCATTGGCGGTTTAACTGGCTCTGTTGGCAGGTTCGGAAGCGCGTTTCGCTCGAGCAAACATGGCGCAGCATTTATTTCCAATGGATGGCCTTCTGGTTGAGCCGCCACGATCATGACATCTGGGTGGCCGCAGATCCGCCGAGCCTCGCGATGGCGGCGCGACGGCGGCGCAAAGATGCCATTCTCATCTACTACCAAAAGGAACTGCTGTGCGAAGGGGACGTGCGGACCTTATTAGAGCGACGGTTGAAACGCTTGGAAAAACGACACATCCGCGCGGCGGATTTCGTTGTGAGCTTTGACGCCGTGCGGCGGCAATTCTTGCTGGACGAGTATGCCTTCCTCGACCCGAAGCGAGTATTGATTATTCCCAATTCAGCTTTGGGGCTGCCGAAGACGGCACGGAGCGATCTGTTCCATCGAATGTATGATCTTTCGCCTTCCTCGTGTGTCGTGTTATATGCCGGCGGCACAACGCGCCACCACGCAGTGCATGAATTGATCGCGTCGGTTTCGGCTTGGCCGGCCGAAGCCGTGTTGGTGCTTCATGTCTTCGGTAATCCTCAGCCCTTGCGCGATCAGATTCAGCGGCTGGGATTGGAGCGGCGAGTGTTCATTTCGACGGAACTGCTGCCGCTGGGAGCGGCAGATGAAGTATTCTCGGCAGCGGACATTGGCGTGGCGCTCTATGTGAACGAAACGCGGAACCTGGCTTTTGCCGGATGGTCCTCGGGGAAGATGTTTCAATGCTTGCGGGTAAGCGTGCCCGTCATCTCCAATCGGACGCCGGCCTGTGTTGAATTACTTGAAAGAAGAGGCTGCGGCAAGTGCATCAGTGACATTGCCGAATTGCCGGCGGCAATCGCGGCGGTGCGGTCGCGCCTGCAATGGCACAAGTCCAATTGTTTAAGCGTGTATCCGGAATTTGAGTTTGAGCGGCAGCACAACAAACTCACTGAGGCCTGCGAACGTCGCGCTCGCCGGCGCAACCAGGAGAACCGGGAATGTGTGGCATTGCGGGCATATTGAGATTTGACGGCGCCGCGGTGCAACCCGGGTCGCTGAAGGCGATGACGGCCGCGATGGCGCACCGCGGTCCCGATGGTCAACATCAATGGGTGCGTGCAGGCGTAGGCCTCGGACATTGCCGCCTGGCGATCATTGATCTGGAGACCGGCGACCAACCCATGAGCAACGAAGATGATCAGGTGTGGATCACGTACAACGGCGAAATCTATAACTATCGTGAGTTGCAACAGCGCTTGGAACGACTGGGATACCGTTTTCGTACCCGCTCTGACACCGAGGTGATTCTGCACGCATACGAAGAATGGGGCGAGCGGTGCGTGGAGAGATTTCGCGGCATGTTCGCGTTTGGCATTGCCGACTTCCGGAAACGCCGCCTGTTCCTGGCGCGAGATCACTTGGGCATCAAGCCCCTATACTATGCGCGGACGCGCACCGGATTCGCATTCGCTTCTGAATTGAATGCGCTGAAGACCGTCGAGTTCTTGGATTTTACGCTCAACATGCGCGCCATGGATCAGTACTTATGGCTTCAGTACATTCCAGCGCCGGATACCATTTGGCTGGAAGTGAGCAAACTGCCGCCGGCGCACTGTATGAGCGTGACATTCGCGGGCGCGGTGGCCAAACCCGAGGCGTATTGGCGTTTGGCATTCCGTCCCGACAACCGGCTCAGCAAAGACGAGTGGGCCGAAGGACTGGATGCAGTCCTGCGCGAGTCCGTGCGGGCTCACATGGTTTCCGATGTCCCTTTCGGGGCGTTTCTCTCTGGCGGCGTGGATTCCAGCGCCATTGTGGCTTACATGGCCCAGCTTACGGATCGACCGGTTCGGACGTTCACTATCGGATTCGAGGACGAGGAGTTCAGCGAAGCGCAATTCGCGCGAGTCGCGGCTCGGCGATGGGGGACGGAGCATTACGAAGAGATCATCACACCTGATGCGTTGGAGTTGCTGCCGCGCCTTGTGCGGCATTACGGGGAGCCGTTCGGAGACAGCTCGGCGATTCCGACGTTTTGCGTTTCACAGGCCGCGAGGCAATTTGTTCCCATGGTCCTTTCCGGCGACGGGGGCGACGAAGCGTTCGCGGGGTACGATCGCTATACGCAGTGGATGGAAGAGTGGAGCCAGCGTGAGAAGTTGGTGCGAACGAGATTGGGATGGAAACGGCACCTTCTTCCGTTGGCATCAAGGTTATTACCCCGGCGCTATGAGGCACCGGGGCGCCTTCCTGCTCGCGAGTGGATTCAGTACTTGGAATGCCTTTCGCGGGACGTACGTATGCGGTTGTGGCGTCCGGAATGGCGGACGGCCATATATTGGCCCCCTGAGACGTTCGAGCGCGTGCTGCGTGTTGCGCGACGATATGGCCCCTCCCACATGGCGCAATATATCGACATCCAAGTCTATCTTCCGTTCGATATTTTGACGAAGGTCGACGTGGCCAGCATGATGCACGGCCTGGAAGTGCGGACGCCGATGGCGGATCACAAGGTCATGGAATTTGCGGCCACCATTCCGGCGCATTTCAATATCGGGCGAGATGAGAGAGGCGAATGGCAGGGGAAGCGGCTGCTGAAGGAAATTATCGCGCGGTGGTATCCGCCGGATTACCTCCGTCGTCCCAAGAAGGGCTTCAGCCTTCCGCTGAAGAAGTGGATGGGGCGGAAAGGCGCCTGGCGGGAGATCGTGGAGGCTCGGTTGACGGGAATGGACTCGGAGCTTCATGCCTATTTTGATTCCGCTGCTATTCGGCGACTCTTGAGCCAGAATTTTGGGGGCGCATTGTGGCTCCTGCTTGTGCTGGAGGAATGGCTGAGGCAGAACCGCGGCCGCGCTCCCCGAACCAGCCATGTTGCACAATCCATCCCCTGAGGCGATGTCTGGCTCACAATACAGCGGCAGCGCAGGTGGCCTTTTGCGGGGCCGGCACATAGTGATTGTTTTGGGTTCTTTTCACATGGGAGGCGCCGAACGGCAAGCACTTTCTCTGGCTCGTTGGTTGAAAGAAGAAGAGGGGGCAAAAATCACCTTTGTTGGACCGGACCAAGGCGTGGTGCAGGAGCATTGTTCGCGGTTTGGTTTTGACGCTGGTGTCATGCCGATGGATTGGCCATGGGATTGGGGGAAAAGGCTGCGCGTGCTTGCCCTTGCCGGTCATGGGTTAAGACGATTGAGGCCGGACGCTATTTTGTCCTACACGACACCGGCCAATATCGTCTGCGGTTTGCTGTGGAGGTTTACCGGCGCTCGCTGTTGTGTGTGGAGTCAACGGCGAGCCGATATGCAGGGATATGGGCGCTATGCGGTGCGACTGGCGGCCCGCATGGCCTCGGCCTGGGTCTCCAATTCCGATATTGGCGGAGAGGCGATGCGTACGGCGGTTGGAAACATCAAACCCGTACATGTGATACCGAATGGAGTGGAGTTGGCTCCTCCCTTGTTGGATCGCGCGGCTTGGCGCGCGCAACTCCAGCTTGACCTCGGCGAGGTGCTTTGTTGCATGGTGGCCAATTTGCGCGAGGAGAAAGATCACGAGTCATTGCTTCGAGCGTGGCGGCTCGTAGTAGATCGATGGGGAAATAAGAGACCGAAAACCGTTTTGGCCCTTGCCGGGGAGGATCAGGGGACAGGGCGCAAGATCGAGGCGTTGATTCGAACGTTGGGCTTGGAAGCATATGTTCGTCTCCTTGGCTATGTGGCTGACACCGCCGGCTTGATGAACGCGGCCGATGTGGGCGTGCATGCCTCGCAGAAGGAAGGTTGTTCAAACGCCGTGCTGGAGATGATGGCGACGGGGTTGCCCGTCGTGGCCACGGAGCTTCCCTTTCTTCGCACAATGGTGCGCCTGGCTGATCATGAGCACAACCTCACGCCTCAGAAGGATCCAACCGCTCTGGCTTTGGCGCTTCTTCGGCTCATGGAGGATGAAGAGCTGCGAAAGCAAACGGGGCAAGCCAACCGTGCCTTCGTTTTGGAACATTTTTCGCGTGAGCGCATG
>CALHGX010000026.1 GCA_938031185.1 uncultured bacterium | reverse complement strand
GCCTATGTCGAGGCGGCCAACTTCGCGGTGCGGCACAGTCCGGAATTGCGGGCGTGGTATCAGCGCAAAGCGGCGAAAACCAAACGCGTGGTAGCGATCAAAGCGGTGGCGAACAAGCTGGCGAAGGCGTGCTTCTTCCTGCTGCGCGATGGAGTGAACTTCGATGTGAAACGACTGGTGGGATAATCGGGGCGGCGGCGGGCAGCCCGAATAGGGGTTGGTATAACCTTCAGATGTGAGTGGGCCCCGCCGCCTCCCTTCCGCTTCGAGGATTGACCTGATGTTCCGTTTCGACTGTTCGACGAGCCGTGAGTGGGCTGGGCCGTTCGCCGGCGTTCGCGCCGCCGGACGGGAACCCCGACTTGTGAATTCCCCGAATGGACGTCGAACGGCACCGACGGTTTGCTGGACCCGCGAGCGTGGGATGTGCGGTCCGGCCTTCGGGCCGGGCCGCGAGAACCAGATGGGTGACTGAACGAAACGGCTTCGAGCCGAAACCCAACCCGGAAGCAAGGACTTCGGGATCGAACGGGACGAGACGATCGGCGAGTGCGGAAGGTGGAAACGCAGATCATAGCTCACATCCGCCGCCGCGGGGCGGCGGGGAGGGGAAACTATGTCTATTGACAGCTATCCTTTGATGGGTGACCCCGAATACCCGCCTTTACGGCCGTTCGCACAGTCGTATGACCGTCCGACCGCGCCAGCCGAAGTCGCGCTCGAGCGGCGTGGGGTCCACAAGCTGTTCCATTTGTTCCAGTGGCCGGCGCAACGGCGTCTCGGGAAAAAACTCCTTTACGATTTCCGTAATAGTCAACCCCGCCACATCCACCGGCGAAGCAGGCAAATAACGTCGCGCGCCCGCATTCGGGACCGCGCCGGCAATCGCGCTCATCAGCGTAACCGCGTCCTCCACATGCAGGAGCGCAAAAGCATCCCGCATTCGCGCGGTCTTCTTGCGATCAAACCACGCCCTGTTTCCTTCCGCCAGTTGCTTCGGAAAAGAAATGCCCGGCAACCGCAAAATGGTGGCCGCAAAGCCCATCCGCAAGGCGAGATATTCCAGCACCTCCTCGCTCAACGCCTTGCTCAAGCCGTACAGATTATCCGTGTGCCTCGGAGCCTCGCCGTCCAAAGGCAAATACGGGGGCACCAGCGGCTTCCCGTCAGAACCGGGGGCTCCGTCCATGACCTGAATGCTGCCGGCAAACACCACGTGCCGCACCCCTAAATCAGCCGCCGCCTGAAAAACGTTCATGTTCGTTGTCATGTTGTGGATGAAAACCACCTGCGGCGCGTTACTTTCCACGGCCGGGAGATTCGCCAGATGAATGATCACATCCCGCCCCTCGAAGAGCCTGTAACATGCGTCGTGTTGAAGCAGGTCAGCCACTTCGAAACGACCCGGCAAATCCCTGCGATATTGCCGATCCACCGCCAGCACGTCAAAGCCGTCCGCCATCAGTTGCCGGCACACCGGCGCCCCCAGACGCCCTCCTGCTCCCGTCACCACAATCCGCATGTCTTGCTCCTCCTGCCTCAGTTTCGAAGGAGCCCACTCCAGGCAGCATCCTCATTGAAACCGGCCTGCAGGCTAGCCCCGTCTGTCCGACGGTGCAAGCGTTTCCCTTGTCGCACCGGCGATGCAACGGCATTTGGCTCCGCGACCGCCGCAAAGAGTTGACCGACCCGTCGCGCCTGCTAGCATGAATCGGCGTCAAGGAGTGCGTCTCTTGCCTGAAACCGACGAGCGAAAAACAATGACCACCGCTTCCGCCACCCGCCCCTTCGTTTTCCTCGACCGCGACGGCGTGATCAACGTGGATCGCAAGGACTACACCAAGACGCGGGATGAATGGGTGTGGATGCCCGGAGCCCTTGAGGGATTGCGGCTGCTGACCGAAGCGGGTTTCCGCATTATCGTCGTCACCAATCAGGGGTGCATCGCGCGAGGGCTGCAGACGGAAGAAGGCTTGCGGCGCTTGCACGAGTGGATGCTGGCAGAAATAGAACGACACGGCGGCCGCATCGAACGCATCTATCACTGCCCCCATCGAACCGCCGACGATTGCGATTGCCACAAACCCAAGCCAGGACTCCTCCTGCGCGCCGCAGGGGACTTCGGCTTCGATCCCTCGCAGGTCTTTTTCGTGGGCGATTCCTGGCGCGACATTGAGGCTGCTCGGCAAGTCGGCGCAAGACCGATTCTGGTGACGGGCATCGGCTCATCCGGCCATTCCGACCCAACATTACCACCCGAGCATCAGGTTCCCAGTTTGCTTGAAGCCGCTAACCTGATCATCACTCAAACCCATTGCAACGATCCTCTTTGATCGGAAACAACTCATGCGTGTCTTGTTGCTTGCGCGAAATGCCGACCTTCCTGAAGCCGGCCTCTTCCGCGGACTCCGTGACGCTGGCATTTCCTTCCATTTGACCGGCGATCTCCGTTCTCCATACGTCGCCACGCTCCAAAAGGAAGGCTTTAATGTCGAACACATCGAATACCGCAGCCGCATTGATTTTCACGCCGCCCTCCGCTTGCGTCGCCTCATGCGGACAGGACGGTTCGATCTTTTTCACGCTTTCGACAACCGCCCCCTGACCAATGGCCTGCTGGCCTCGTTTGGCCTGCCCATCCGCAAAATCGGCTACTGCGGAACACTCGGTCACTTGCGGCGATGGGACCCGGCTGGTCGCCTCTCAACGCTCAATCCTCGCTTGGATGCCGTGGTTTGCCTCTCGAAGGCCGTCCAGGAATACCTGATTTCCATGGGCGTGCCGCGCCGAAAAACGGTCGTAATCCACAAAGGCCAAGATCCCGCCTGGTTCGTCGCCGCTCCTTCGGCGCCCCTGAGCGCCTTCGGCATTCCAAACGGGGCTTTCGTGGTGGGCTGCGCCGCAAACATGCGTCCGGTGAAAGGCGTGGATGTCCTCCTCAAAGCCGGTATGAAGCTCCCGCAAAACGGCTTCATTCATTTCCTGCTGATCGGCGAAGTCCGCGACCCTGGAATTAGCCGCCTGGCCGCCGATCCGGCCCTCCGTTCTATCGTGCATCTAACCGGGTGGCGTGCGGACGCGCCGGCACTGCTTGGGCAATGCCACGCGGTGGCAGCCCCCTCGCTGCACAGCGAAGGGTTTTGTAAAGCCGTCACCGAAGCGCTCGCTCAAGGCGTTCCTGCGGTGGTGAGCAATGTCGGCGGCCTGCCCGAGCAGGTCCTGCACGGACAAACCGGCCTAGTCGTTCCGCCCGGCGATCCCTCGGCGCTGGCCGAGGCCATTCAATTCCTCGCTGATCACCCCGATGACTGCCGCCGCATGGGGGCCGCAGCCCGGCACAGCGTGGAAACCCGTCTGCACATTCGCGAGACGGTCGCCGCCACCATCCGCTTGTACAAGAACCTTCTCGCCGGCCGCCCCTTGGAATGAAGCCTGCCACACCCATCAAGACGACATCATGGCCCAAGGCCTTGATTCGGTGGTACCAAAAGCACCGTCGTCCTATGCCGTGGGGCCGGCGGATCACGCCCTATCGCATTTGGGTCGGTGTGACCATGCTGCAGCAAACCAGAGTGGACCAAATGGCGCCCTATTTCCGCCGTTTTATGAAGGCATTCCCATCGGTCAAAGCTTTGGCCGAAGCCCGAGCTGACGATGTGCTGCGCGTCTGGGAAGGCCTGGGTTATTACGCCCGTGCACGTCGCCTGCACGCCGCCGCGAAGTGGCTCCACGCCAACACAAAAAGCCGGCTGCCGACATCGGCCATCGCTTGGCATCGCCTTCCCGGCGTGGGCGAATACACCGCCGCCGCCCTCGCCAGTATTTGCTTTGGAGAGCCGGTTCCCGCCGTGGACGGCAATGTGCTTCGCATTGCCGCCCGATTCTGGGGCCTGCGTGAGGACGTTCGCTGCGCCTCCGCCCGGCAAACCATCGCCCGCCGACTGGCGGATGTCATGCGCGGCGTGAACGCCTCATCATTCAATCAAGGGCTGATGGAACTGGGTGCCGTCATTTGTCTTCCCCGAAATCCCTTGTGCATTCGTTGCCCGCTTCGACCTTCCTGCGTCGCGTTCTATCAAGGCCACCAGAACCGCCTGCCACGTAAACGACGCAAGACAACGGTTCCGCATCGCTACGTCGCCGCTGCCGTGATCTGGCGCAACGGGCGCATCCTTATCACCCGCCGCCGGTCAGACCAGATGCTGGGCGGACTCTGGGAGTTTCCCGGAGGCAAGCAGGAGCAGGGCGAAACGCTGGAGGAAACCGCGCGCCGTGAGATTCTGGAGGAAACCGGACTTTCGATTCGCGTCATCCGGCCGTACCTGACCATCCGCCACGACTACAGTCATCTACGCGTGACATTGACTGCTTTCGCCTGCCAGGCATTGCCCGGTCGCGCGCGCCCCCTCCACGTGGCGGCGGTACGGTGGGTCCGTCCCGATGAGCTGGCCAACTATCCTTTTCCCCGCGCCAACCGACGCATCGCGGAAGCCGTACTGAAAGAAGGGGCGCCATGAACCGGCGTATCGTATTCGCCGCAGGTCTCGTCGGCTGGCTCGCGATACAATCCGCCACCGCCCAATGGCCATCCCCGAGAGACCACATCGTCCGCTCGGCCGCGGAATGGTTGTCCGATTACCTGCCGGCGGAAACCGTGGACAGCGTTAGAGAAACCCTTCTGGAAATGGATTGGTCGGAGGCGCTCAACCTGCTGGAGGAAGCCAGCCACAGTCTTTCGCTGGACGACATGGCCTGGATGCGCGACGAAATGGAAGGCGCCTTGAACTTTCTCGAATCCGTGCCCACGCTCCGCAACTACGCCGCCTGGTTTCGACAGCGGCTCGACTATTTCGACATGGCCGAAAAGATTGTTCGAAAATACCCCGTCCCATCGGCCCCACCCCGCCCCACGGCCCCGCGCCCGCCGCCAACGATCCGTCCGCCCCCTGCCCGGCCCGCGCCCAAGCCGCCGCCGCTCGTTCGTCCGCCATCCCCCCCGCCCCCAGTGCCCCCTGCTGTTGAGCGTCGCAGAACCGTCGAGATGCTGAACACCCGCACATGGGAGAGTAAGATTCGCTCCCGTCCGCCGCCTCCTGGAGCCGGCAAGCTCGTGCCTCAGCTCAAGCCCATATTCGCGGAAGAAGGTGTTCCGTCTTCCCTCGTATGGCTTGCGGAAGTGGAATCGTCCTTTGACCCCCGCGCGCGCAGTCCGGCCGGCGCCGCAGGGCTCTTTCAGCTCATGCCTGCCACCGCGCAAAGCCTGGGATTGCGGTCATTGCCGTTTGACGAACGTTACGACCCCGCCAAATCGGCCCGGGCGGCAGCCCGTCTGCTCAAAGAGCTCCACGGACGTTTCGGCAACTGGCCGCTGGCGCTGGCGGCCTACAATGCAGGCGCGACCCGCGTCGCCACGCTGCTGCGACGTCACAGCGGAAGGTCATTTGAGGACATTGCCCCGCATCTGCCGCCGGAAACTCGCATGTATGTGCCCAAAACACTAGCGGTAATTCGCGTACGCGAAGGGGTTTCGCTGGCGAGGCCCGTCACGCCGCAACCGCCAGCCACACGCTCACTCGACTTCCGTGTGGCGGGGAGTAACGAACAAGACGCGCACATATCCGGCGCGGTGCAGCATCGTGACGATGCGTGAAAGCTCTTCCTGCGATGCATTTTCGGGAATATCCACATAGATGGTGGTGGCGCTGCCCGCGCCGGCGGCACGCAGTCGCCCGGGAAACGTTTCCACCTGCATGGCGCGCCCTTCGTATTCGACTTCCCCTGAAGGCAAAAGCCGCGCCCGCACTTCCGACACCGGCTGCAGCCGGGCGCAGCCAATGCCAATGAAGCCCCATCCCAAGGCCGCCACGCAAATACCCCCCCATCGCAACAATCGCCGCATGTTCATGAACTTGATTGCCCCCGGGTTCCTCCAACCGCTCCGCCGGATTCTCTTACCCAATGCAACGCCGCCTGCATCAACTCTCCGGCACTGTGCAGATTGAGCTTCTCCTTGATGCGCGCCCGGTGGCTTTCGACCGTCTTGCCGCTCAAGCGCAAGGCTGCGGCAATCTCCCTCGGCCTTCGCCCTTCCCCAATCATGGTGAACACCGTCAGCTCCCGGTCGCTCAACGCCGCAATGGAATCCTGCGCCTTCGGCATGCACAATAGACGATGCAGCAGCCGGGAACTCATCTGCTCGCTAAGGTAAATCTGACCCGCCAGCACCCGGCGCAGCGCCCGCACGATTTCCGCCGCATCCGCCCCCTTCATTATATACCCCGAAGCGCCGGCTCGCAACACGCGCTCCGCAAAAAACTTTTCATCGTGCATGGACAACACCAGCACCGGCAGTTGGGAAAATCGCGCCCTGATGCGCATCAGAAGGTCAAGCCCATTGGAATCGTCCAGCGACAAGTCCAGCAGCAGCCCGTCGGGACGCTTTTTCACCAGCAAGGCGAACGCCGCGGCTCCGGACCCCGCCTCACCGCACACTTCAATGTCCGGCTCCATGTTCAACAGTTGGGCCAGACCCTGGCGAACGATGGGATGATCGTCCACGATGACCAAACGCCAGCGGCGAGTTGTGCCACCCACTTGCGTTCTGGCGCTCCGCCTTCTCAGAGGCCCCCCTTGCGCTCCGCTTGAGAACGCCACTTGCCTTCCAGGGCCTTATTAGCAGAACGTCCCTGATCTGAAAAGCATCAAGGAGACGATCAAGAACGCTGACCGGCTTTGCCGCTCTTGCGCTTGCCGGTCTTGCGGCCGCGCGCTTTGCTGCTCATGATGGCCGCCAATTCCTCTCGGGCTTGCGCAGGCGTCAGTTTCTGAAGATGCCGCACCGCATCGCGCGTCGCATGCCGAAGACGCAGGCGGCCGGACTTCTTTTCCCAGTTGTATACGGCTTGTCCCGAAACACCCAGCAAAATCCCGAATTTTCGCCGCGGCAAACGCAGCCGCTTCCTGAGGTTACGCATGCTGCGCACCGTGAACACATCCCCAGACGTTTGACCCGCCTCATCGCCAATCCGCTGCGGCTGCACAAGCCCCGCTTTGGTCAACCGATCCGCCATGCGTTCCAGCTCGGCTAAACGGTTTTTTATCGAAACCAGATCTTTCCGGAGGTGTTTGATTGTTCCGTGAAGCGGCGTAAGAAGCGCCTTGGCCTCCTTGCGCCCCACACGCCCCATCATGCTCTTCAGTATGCTCGCCATGTTCGGCATATGCCTTCCTCCTGCTTGTTGTTCAACTTAAAGTACAGCATGTTCCTTTTGCCACCTGATGCAAGACTTTTTTCTTGCGCTATCCTAATTCATTCAAGACGCAATCCTGTCGCGGCCCGAAAAGCGCAATGCCGCTTGCGCCCGCAAGGCCGTTTCTGTTATCAGTCCGCCAAAGCAAAAGAGCGGAACCGTCATGGACCATACTAACCCAAACAGCCAATCTTTGTTCCTCGGTTTGGATTGCAGCACCCAAAGCCTCAAAGCCGTTGCCATCAACAGTGACTTGACGCCGTTCCCAGGCGAATGGAACGTTCATTACGACACGGATCTGCCCGGATATCACACCGAAGGGGGAGTGCACCGGGGACCGGACGGCCTGACGGTGACCGCTCCACCGCTAATGTGGGCCGCCGCGTTAGACCGCCTTTTCGATCGCATGAGAAAGAGCGGCTTCCCTTTTGAACTGGTCGCGGCCATTTCGGGTTCCGGTCAACAGCACGGCAGCGTCTACTGGCGGAAAGGCGCACAGCGGTTGCTGCGCCGACTCAACCCGGATCTGCCCCTGCGCGACCAGTTGGCCAGCGCCTTCGTCATGGACGAATCTCCCATCTGGATGGACTCCAGCACAACCGCCCAATGCCGCGCACTTGAAAAAGCTCTCGGCGGACCGCAAGCCGTGGCCGAATTAACCGGCTCCCGTGCCTATGAACGCTTCACGGGCAATCAAATTGCCAAGATAAGCCAGATGTGGCCCGAACGCTATGCCCAAACCGAACGCATCGCCCTCGTCAGCTCCTTCATGGCCTCCCTTCTAATTGGCGATTATGCCCCAATTGATGTAAGCGACGGGTCCGGAATGAATCTGATGGACATCCGCCAACGCGTTTGGGCGCCGGCGGCATTGAAGGCGACGGCGCCGGCACTGGAGAAAAAACTCGGTTCATTGACCCTCTCTCATCGGGTTATCGGCACCGTGCACAACTATTTTGTGCGACGTTACGGTTTCTCTTCGAATTGCGTGGCGGTGGCCTTCTCGGGCGACAATCCGAACAGTCTTGCCGGCTTGCTGCTGCGGGAGTCGGGCGACGTGGCCATCAGCCTCGGCACCAGCGACACGCTGTTCGCTTCGCTGCGCGAGCCAAAGCCGTCTGCGTCCGAGGGCCATATCTTGGCCAGCCCGATCGAACCGGACGGCTACATGGCTCTCATCTGCTACAAGAACGGCTCCTTGACGCGCGAAGATGTTCGAAACAGCGTGGCTGCCAGATCCTGGACTCGCTTTTCCGAACTCCTGCGCGCCGCGCCGCCGGGCAACGGCGGCCACATCGGCTTCTTCATCAAGGAACCGGAGATCACTCCTCCCATCCTCCGAACAGGCATCCACCGCTTCGGCCCGGATGACACGCCGCGATCCGCTTTTTCGCCTGAAACGGAAGCTCGCGCGGTCGTGGAAGGGCAATTCCTTTCGATGAGGCTGCATGCGGAACGAATCGGCATATGCGCGCGCAGCATACTAGCCACCGGCGGCGCTTCCGCCAATTCCGACATCTTACGCGTGATGGCTGACGTGTTCGGCGTGCCGGTCCATGCCGGCGATCAACCGAATTCTGCCGCCCTGGGCGCTGCCTATCGGGCACGACATGGATGGGAGTGCCACCGCGGCTCCTTCGTGCCGTTTTCGGAGGTGGTGGCCAAACCGGTCGACTTCGCCACGGTAATAACGCCCAACCCCGCCATCACGGCCTTATATGAACCCATGCTCCGTCGCTACGCCGCGCTTGAAGAGCGCCTGTTGAATTGAAGAAGGGGCTGCAAGTGTTCGACCGGCGTGTGATCAAGTTTGTCTGCCTCGAATGCGGCGCGCCGCTCGAGGCAGAACCGGGGTCGGCCGGCCTGCGCATCGAATGCCCCTCCTGCCGCGCCGAGACCATCGTGCCGCGCCCCGCTTTGCCCCGCTTGGCGGCGGATGCGACGACCCGGCGGACCCCGGAGGAGCCGGAGCAGGCATTCTACGACGAACATCCCGTCATGTTCGGCCATCACCCCTTCGGCTTTCTTGGCTCGGTGCTGCTGATCGGCGCTTTCGGACTCGGCCTGCTCTTACTGGCCGTATGGTGGCTTCGGACGCGGGCCGTTCGTCTCACGATCACCAACCGGCGCACCATCCTGCGGCGCGGTCTGCTGTCAAAACTGGTCACGGAAGTCTGGCACGAAGATGTGCGGAACGTGCAGGTCCGCCAGCGCTTGCTGGAGCGCCTCGCCAGCGTCGGCTCGCTCGCCGTCTCCAGCGCAGGGCAGGACGGATTCGAAATTCAGGCCGACGGCATGCCCGATCCCCAACGCGCCAAGGCAATCATTGACGAGTACCGCCTGATCCCAACCGCCGTTGCCGCGCCAGGCGCCGCTCAGACCGTGTAGGTCGAAGCCGCCGTCTTGCCGCCGGTGCCCGTCCAATTCGTGTGGAAGAATTCGCCCCGCGGCTTGTCCGTCCGCTCATAGGTGTGGGCGCCGAAATAGTCCCTCTGCGCCTGCAACAGGTTGGCCGGCAGCCGTTCGCTGCGATACGAATCGTAGTAGTTCAGCGCCGCGCTCATGGACGGCGTCGGCACACCCAAATCCACCGCCAACTTGATGGTTTTTCGCAGCGCCTTGTGCCCCTTGTTTACCACCCGGCGGAAATACGGATCCAGCAGCAGGTTGGCCAGCTTGCTGCGCTTGTGGAAAGCGTCCCGTATCTGATCAAGGAACCGGGCGCGAATAATACAGCCGGCGCGCCAGATGCGCGCGATCTCGCCAAACCGCAAGTCCCACTGGTGTTCTTCAGAGGCCACCCGCAGGAGGTGAAACCCCTGAGCGTACGAACAAATTTTCGCCACATATAACGCGTCATGCAGCGTCGGAAGAAACGCCTCAGCTGATCCCCGGAAGCGCTTCGTGGACCCCTTGAGCTTGGCCGAAGCCGCCATGCGTTCTTCCTTTAGCGCCGACATGCACCGGGCGAATACCGCCTCCGCGATCTGCGGAATGGGCACACCGAAATCCAGCCCCGCCTGCGATGTCCATTTGCCCGTGCCCTTCTGGCCCGCCGCGTCCAGAATCACATCCACCATCGGCCGCCCGGTTTCCGGATCCTTGACCGCCAGGATGTCCGCGGTGATGCCGATCAAATAGGAATCCAACACGCCCTTGTTCCACTCGGCAAACACCGCGTGCATTTGGTCCGGCGTCATGCCAAGGCCGTGCGACATGAGGTGATAGGCTTCGCAAATAAGCTGCATGTCACCGTATTCGATGCCGTTATGCACCATCTTCACAAAATGCCCCGCGCCGTCGCTGCCGATCCATTCGCAACAGGGCGAACCGTCCGGCGCCCGGGCCGCAATAGCCTGAAAGATGGGCTTCACGTGAGGCCAAGCCTTCGAGTGGCCTCCCGGCATGATCGAGGGACCGTGCAACGCCCCTTCCTCGCCGCCGGAAACGCCCGTGCCGATGTAGAACAAGCCCCGCTCCCCCAGATATTTCGCCCGGCGAATGGTATCCGGATAATGGCTGTTCCCGCCGTCTATAATGATGTCTCCCGGCGAGAGAAGCGGTTCGATCAACGCAATGAATTCATCCACAGGCTTGCCGGCCTTGACCATCAGCATGACACGCCGCGGCAGCTGGAGCGCGCCCACAAGCTGCTCGACGGAATGGCAGCCGATGAATTTCTTGCCGCGTCCGCGCCCGTTGATAAACTCATCCACCTTGCTGACGGTGCGGTTGAAGCACGCCACGGTATACCCGTGCCGCTCCATGTTCAGCATCAGGTTCTCCCCCATCACCGCCAAACCGACCAGACCGATATCCGCCTTGGACATGTCGCCTCCCTCTCTGCCCCTTGCAGAAACAACCCCTCCGCCTCATTCCGAGGACACCTACCTAGCGGCAGCCGCCGGGCGAAGTCAAGCGCCGACATACTCGGACGACAAAACGCGCCTGCCGCGTTCAACTCCGATATGAATCACCACTTCTCGGCATGAACATACCGGGCCGAATACCGCGTTCGCGCCGGCGGGCGCTCGGCCGGCCACCCGATGGCCAGCGCCGATATCGGCACAATTTCCGGCGGAATGCCGAGCACTTGGCGCACATGCGCCTGACGCTCCGGCCGCGGATGCACCCCCAGCCAACAGGCGCCAAGCCCGAGGATGGATGCCGCCAGCAGAATGTTCTCGATCGCCGCGCTGCAATCCTGTAGCAGGTAGGACATCTCTTGCCCGTGTGCCGCCGTCAAATCGCCGCACACCACAATCCCCGCTCCCGCCTGCGCCAGCATTTTCCCGTTCGGCAGTCCCTCGGTCAGCCGCTGCAGCGTGGCGCGGTCCCTCACCGTCACGAATCGCCATGGGTCCTTGCCCGCGGCCGACGGCGCCGCCATGCCCGCCTCGAGCAAATCCCGAAGCATTTCCTCGCTCACTTCCCGGGGCTCATACACCCGCACACTGCGCCGCGAAAAAAGCTCGTTCAGTTTTGGATTCATTCGCGCCTCCCCTTCCGTTCCTACTGAAAAACAACCCGCACCGCCCACTGGGCCGCGCTATTGCCGATGCCGCCAAAGAGCGCATTCCCCGCCGTGCCCAGCGCCATCGTGACGGCCGACTTGAGCCGGTCGTTCCATCCCTCTTGCCGCTGCTCGTACGCCTGCCGCTCCACCTGCGCCAGTTGGCGCGCATGCCGCGTGGCCGCCTCCGCCTCCGCATGCGCGACCGCCAGACGGCGGGCCGCTTCCGCTTCTTCTGCCGCCCGTCGCTCCTCCGCCAGTTGCCGCATGCCCTCGGCCGCCGCGCTCAAGGCCCATTCCCGCCGTTCGCGCCGCATGGCGGCAAATGCATCCAAAGCCCCGGCGTCGCCGCCCGGCGCGACGGCAGCCCTGCCCCCGCCGTCGGTTCGCGCTTCAGCCATCTCCAGCGAAACCGACGGTGTCTCGTCCCTTTTCAACCAAACCGCCAGCGAAGGTGGATTCTTCCCGCCTTGTCGCAAATCCAGCCAAGTCTGAACTTCCGCCAAACGCCTGGCGCCGGCGCGCACATCGTCCCGCAGCGCCGTCTCCACAATCCATCGCTTGAACGCGGCAAAGTCCTCCAGCGCCGGCGCGCCGCTCTCGCGTGCCAATGCGGCCAGATACCGGTGATCCCTTTCGCTCTCCGCCGTGGTGAAGTCCGCCACAAACGCTTCAAATCGCACCCGGGCGTCCGTCCCAAAGCGCATTTCGAGCGCGCGCCTCGCCGTCTCGTTTTGCTTCGCCACCCACTCCTGCATCAGGGCGCGCACTTCCGCCGCATCCGATTCCGGCGCCCCCTTGCAAATCTCCGCGGCGGCCGCCAACATCTGCCGCGCCGCCTGAACTCGAAGATAGGCCGTCGCCAGCACGCGCGCCTCGGGCTCCAACGCGGCCTCCGAAGACACAACGGCACCAGCGCTGCTCGCCATCGCCGCCACGGCCAGCCATAAGCCCCGCCATCCCTTCTTCATGGCGATCCACCCCTTCCCGCCGCCTCCGCCACCTCAAGGGTCAGCCGTCCCGCCGCCATATTCCGGGCCTGCCAGGTCAATCCCTTCGGCGGTCGCGCGATCAAATAGCCCGCCAAATCCTCAGCCGACAGCGAACTTTTAAAGCTGAACACCGCTTCGCCCTGACTATAAATCCTCTGCACCACCTGATCAACCGCGCCGGGCATGTTCCGCAAACGTTCGCGCACGGCCCGCAATTTCCATGTCTCGTCCAGCCCGGAAACCGTCAGAGAAAAAAGGCGCTCCGCGGTTTTGGCCGCCGGTTCAGCCGATGGATTCAAGGCTTGTTCCAAGCGGGGCAGCAGTGCGTCGAGCGCGCGGTCTGCCGCCAGCCGCAAGCTGCGGCTGCTGCCCGTCACATCGTCCAGTCCGACGGCCGACGCTTCCCCTGACCCGGACGCCAAATGGAGTCCATCGCGCGCGCGAACCATCCGCAGGGTGACCGCCGCGTCATAGGATCGCAGGCGCCCTTCGGTCAGGGACCGCACAGAGGGTTTGGCCGTCGCCTCGCCAACAAGAATCAGTTCTGCCCCCATTTCCAGTCCCAGCGCCGCCGCGCCTTCGATGTCTCCCGCCTGACGCAAAGCCTCGCGTTGGGCGCTAAGACGGGCACGCGCCACATCCCGATCCACCACAGGAAATCCCGCTTGGGCCAGCCGCCCGGCCGCCGCGGTTTCCGTTTCCGCCGTAAGGCCCGCCCCCAGCGCCTGTTCGTCCACCAGAATCATCACGGTCGGCCGTGCCGTGGGCGGCGTGTTGCCGGCTGCGGCCGCGCCCCATAGCATGGCGGCCACCCAGAACAGCATCCCTTTTCCGCCTTGCCGCCTCCAGGCCACTGAAGCGCCCCTCCTCAGCGATGGAACTGCTGATCCCAAATGGCGACGTTCATCAACGCCCACAAAACGTGGTTGTGATTGTGCTTCATGGCCAGATGCTCTTGCATGAGGCGTTCCACATGCCCGCTGTTCATATGCGTTCGGATGATCGGCGACTCCCGCAGCAGGCTGATCATGTAGTCCTTGAGCGAGCCGCGCAGCAGATGCTTGACCGGCAAGCTGTACCCCTGCTTCCCCCGCTGCACGATCCGGTCGGGCAGAATCCCTTCAAGCATCGAGCGGAAAATGTGCTTGGTCCGCAGCCCCTTCAGCTTCCACGCTCCCGGCAGTTTCGCGAAAAATTCCACGAATTCGTGATCTATGAGCGGCACCCGCACTTCCATCGAACTGGCCATGCTCATTTTGTCCACTTTCATCAGCACGCTGTCGGTCATCATAAAACGCAAATCGAGGTAGATTTCGCGATTGATCCGGTCGGTCGCGTCGCACCGAGCCAGATGCTCGCGCAGCAGGCGAAAGCGATCGGGATTCACCGATCCAAGGGTTTCCGGCGCAAACAGCCGGCGGTCTTCCGCCGGTCGGCTGAAGTGTTGCCATCGCAGATGATGGCCGTCGGCAGGCAGGTCCGCCCCCTCCACGAACCGCTTGAGCAGATTGACGGCCCCCTTCTTCTGCGGCTGATCGGGCAGGGCGGAAACCAGCCGCGAGATCAGCCGCCGGGCGGGATCGGGCACCAGGCCATAGGCCTGATTGATGCGGCTGGCCTTGAACCGGTCATATCCGGCAAAGCTTTCGTCGCCGCCCTCGCCGCTCAGGCACACGGTGACGAATGCGCGCGCCTTCTCGCAGACCAACATCAGGGGCACGGCGGAAAGATCCGTCATCGGTTCATCCAGGTGTCGCAACGCGCGTTCGATGTGCTCCTGCCGCAGGTCGTCTATCATGAGCACGTGATGCTCGGTGCCGAACCGCTCCGCCACCAGGCGGGCGTAGTCGAGTTCGCTAAACGTCTTGTCGGGGTAGCCGATCGTAAAGGTGCGCAGCGGCCCCGTGATGTGCCGCCGCATCATCGCCACAATCGCGCTGGAATCGAGTCCGCCGGACAGAAATACGCCCAGCGGCACGTCGCTCACCAAATGGCTCTTGACGACGGCCTCGAGCAGCGCGCGCCCCTGCTCTACCGCCTCGTCGTAGCGGAGCGGCCGCGCGGGCGGACGCATCCGAACATCCCAATAGGGGCGCATTTCCGCCGCGCCGTTCTCGAACCACAGATAGTGGCCCGCCGGCAGCTTCTGCACGTCGCGGAACATCGTCTCCGGGGCGGGAACGAATTCATAGCCGATGTAGTCGAAAAGCGCCTGCGGATTCAGCTCGCGGGACAGCTCGCGCCACTCCAACAGCGCTTTGATCTCCGACGCGAAGGCCAGCCGGCCGCCGCCGCAGTGAAAGTAGAGCGGTTTGATCCCAATGCGATCGCGAGCCAGAAACAACGCACGGCGCCGCGCGTCCCACAACGCGAAGGCAAACATGCCCCGGAGCCGATGCAGCGTCTCAACACCGAATTCCTCGTAGGCGTGCACGATCACCTCGGAATCGGCGCGGCTGCAGAAGCGATGCCCGCGGCGGATCAAGTCCTCGCGCAACGCTTCGAAGTTGTATATTTCGCCGTTGAAAACCAAACGGACCGCGCCGTCCTCCGAGGCCATCGGCTGCCGCCCATGTTCGCTGAGGTCAATGATGCTCAGCCTTCGGTGCCCCAGCGAAACGCCGTCCGCCTCGAAAAAACCCTCCTGATCCGGGCCGCGGTGGCGCATCGTGGCGGCCATCCGCCGCACCAGTTCCCCGTCGCGCCAGCTAAATCCGCATATACCGCACATGGTCTCCGCCCTTCATGCCGCCCTCTGCGCCGGAACCATTTTCACGATCACCGGTGAACCCCAGCGGCGCGTCAATCCTCCAACCCGAAAAAGCGCTTCCAACCCCGCGCTGAGCGGCCGGCACCGCAATGCCCGATGCAGCACCATTGGCAGGAAAAACTGCGCGTCGCGTTCCGCCAGAACATACCCTGCCGCCGCAAACGCGTTCATGATATCCTCATGGCGAAAAAGCGTCCAAGTCCGGGTATTTCCTTCCATACGCTTCTTGGCGCCAAACAGCGCGGGCGCCGCTATGTTCACGCTCTGTGAAGTGGGGTAGTCCACCACCACGGCGCGCCGGGCCACGCGGCAAAGCTCGCCAATGAGCGTCCGCCACGCCGCGCAGTGCGTCATCAGCCGGAACGAAATGGCGGCATCGAACGCCCGGTCTGGAAAAGGCAGCGCGATGACGGCGCCTGTGACAAAACGTCCTCGCCGACCGTCCAGAATGGATTCCACACGCCGCCGGCAGGACGGCGCGCTGCCGAACACCGTCACATCGTAGCCGGCATGGTAGAGCGGCACGGCCAGTTGCCCGTGGCCGCCGCCCACGTCCAAAATCGAGCCGCCGTCAAGGTCGGCCAGCATCCGCCGCGTGATTCGTTCCTGTATGCCCAGCATCCAAACGCCCGCTGGTCCCGCGAACCGCGTGGCATACTCGTCGGAAGAGGTCTCGATGTCTGCCGTCTCCGCCTGCGACGGCAGCTCGTGGTTCGCAGCAGTCATCCTTTCATCCTATCTCTGCGAATCGAAATAGAAAACCATGCCGGCTCCCGCGACTCTTCACGCCGTCGCGCGCGATCGAACGCGGCCGGACAGCAGCCGCGGCATTTGCTCCGTCAGCAGCGCCGTTTTGCGGCCCATCCGGTTGGCCAAGATCACTTCGGCCGTGGCCAGCACAAGCGCCAACCACAACAAGGCCTCCGTCATGGGCCGTCCTCGCCGGTGTTCCTCTATTTTCCGCAACAACTCATCGCGGTCCATAGCCACATGAAGGCGGCGTAGGCCCGTCCATTTCGGCAATTCTGTGGCAGCCACGGGACGCACATCCGCCTCGCGGCGATCAAGATTCAGCGCAAAACCCGGCGCTCTTTCCTCCCCCCGCGCTGCCCAATAAACCCCCGGCGCACGCAATTCGTCGAAACGCCAAGTGGTCCGGTCCTCCTCCCGCAACAGCTGCGGCGCCACATCCTGCCCGTCTGGTCCTCGCCAAGCAAGGTGTTCGGCCAGTTCGGGCGGCACCAGATCTCGCAGTGCCAGACCGTCTCGCAACACGACGTGCAACGGCTCGCGGCCCAGTCCGGCCCCCGTGAGCACGATTTGATGCAGGATGGGCACGAACATCGGCGAAAGAGGAAAACTGCCCCATGACCGATCAGCCGTCGTCCCAAAAAACAGCGTTTGTCCGCGTCCGAACGATCGCTGCCAGAGAAACACGTCGTCTGCGCCGGAGGCCAACAAGGGCACGGCCTCCGGCGCCGGAGGCCCCCACTGAATCGCACGCCGCATTTGCACCACCGGCGCCGTGCCAGGCGGCAGCCGCAGGGAGGCGAAGAAAGGACTGTCGGTTTTGAGCAGGCGGATGGTCCGGCTCCGATTCGCTGCCGCAACGTCCCGAATCGCCGCCGGCTTGGCTGGGAGGCAACTCCACATGTCGTAATCGGCGGGCGCGGCCCGGTCGCCGGGGAACAACGCCAGAACACCGCCGTCACGGACGTAGTCCTCAAGCGCCAGCACGGCCTGGCCGGACAACGGCACCGCATTGCAACAGAATACGCAGGCCGCCCCGCGTAGTTCGGCCGCTGTCACCGCGCCCGGTTCGATCCGCCGGACCTGAATCGCGCCGGGCGCGTCCTCGGCCGGATTGAGCGCCTTGAGAAGAAAGAACGCATCGGACGCGGAGCCGATGCAAACGGCTTCCAGTCGCGCTCGGGGCCGAAGCACGAGATAAAGGGTATCGTCCGTTTCCAGCGCATCGGGCGGTGTTCGCACCTCGGCCGCATACGCCCCAGGCTCCAGCGGCGGAACCGGAAGCGTCGCCTCCGTGACGCGGTCCTCGTCGAACGCCGCCGGCGCACGGCTGACCTCGCGGCCGTTGATGAGCAGGGAAACCGCCCCCGTACGCGGCGGCCCCCGGTGCGCCACCCGCACAAGGAGCCGCGACGGCGCCCCCGCCCTCAGGAGCGGGGGCACCATCTCCACCTCAATCGGCGCCGTGTTCTGAGGCGTCGGCGCGCCCAGCAGTGTCACGAAGAAGGTGATGTCCTCGCCGGCAAGGGCGGTGCGATCGGGCGTTTCATTGGTGGCTTGCAGGAAATCCTGCCACGGGAGCGCTTGCCCATCCGTGAAAACATGCACCTCGCGCTCGCGATAGCCCGAGTCCGCCAATGCCGTCAGCGCCGCCAGCAACGCCGGCCGAATGCGCGAGGAGCCCGTGCCGGCCTGCTGCCCCCGAATCGCCGTCATCGCCAGTTCCAAGTCCCCGGAGGGTTGCGCCAGGACCGGCGTTGTGTCGTCCCCAGCCAGGAAGAGGCAGACGCGGTCGCCTTTGCCCAGTCCTTCGATCACGGTGGCGGCGGCCGCCTGCGCTTCTTCCCAGACGTTGCGCTGGCCGGAGGCATACCGCATGCTGTAGGAAGCGTCCAGCACGACGGCCACGTCCCGGTGCGAGGCGCCCAGCCAGCGTCCCGCCGCCTCCGAGCGCCACACGGGCAACGCAAAGGCCAGTGCCAGCACCAGCAACAGCGCCGTGCGCAACAGCCACAGGAGCAAATTCTCCATCCGAATCCGCCGGGAAGACTTCTTCTGCACCAGCCGGAGCAGCCGCACCGAACTGAATCGCATTCGAACGATTCGCCGCTGCCGCAGCAGGTGCAGCACCAGCGGAATCAAGGCCGCCGCCGCGCCCCACAGAAACAACGGATTGAGGAAAGTCCACATAGGATTCTGTTGCCGCCGGCCCTAACGCGAAAGACGCCGCCGCTCCTCAAGATACGCCCGTGCGAACAGGTCGACCGGCTCGTCGGTGCGCGCCAGCCGGTAATCAATGTTCATTTCAACGCACGGCTTGCGATATTCTTCAAGGAATGCGGCAAAGGCTTTGCGGTACTCCTCGGCCAGCGCCCGGGGATCGGCCAGAATCTTTTCCCCCGTCTCCATGTCTTCGAACTCCGCGGCCTGTTTGAACGGCAGGTCTATTTCGGCCGGATCGAGGATGTGGAAAAGAATCACGTCATGATGCTCCTTGCGGAAATGAGCCAGCGCCTTGATGATCGCAGGCGGGTCATCCAGCAGATCGGAAAAGAGCACGATCAGCGCCCGGCGATGCACCGAGTCGGCGATTCGGTGCAGCGTGCTGGCCGTATCGGTCGTGGACCCCGGCGTGTACCGCTGCAGCAGCCGCAGCGTGTTGTTCAGGTGACTGAACGAGTTCTTGGCGCCCGTCTGCGCGTCAATCTGGCTGGAATACAGATAAAGCCCCACCGAGTCGCGCGCCTTGACCACCACATAGCCGATGGCCGCCGCCAGACGGCAGGCGTAGTCGTACTTGCTGAGCGTCCCGGAGGTGTACGCCATCGAGGCGCTTCGATCCACGGCCAGATATACGCGCAGATTCGTCTCGTCCTGATAGCGCCGGATGTAATACCGGTCCGTACGGCCGAGAACCTTCCAGTCCAGCCGCTTGGGATCGTCGCCGGGCATGTACGCCCGGTGATCGGCAAATTCCGTGCTCGCGCCGCGGGCGGGACTCCGATGCCGACCCGACAGAGATCCTTCCACCACATAGCGCGACTCCAAAGCCATCCGCCCGAATCGCTGCAGTTCCTGGGGATTGAGAAAGTGCGCAATTCCCTCGGCCATTTAGCGTCCTCCGCCCGGCAGCGGCAACCACCACCACCGATCGCCGTCGCTCAACAATACCCTTGTCCGCCCAAGATAGGCGAGGGTCATGCCCTTGTAATCGGCCCCCTCGGCCAGCACCACAGGCTCCTCGGCCGCGCCCGCCAAGAAACGGACCGCCGAACGCCCGCCGGCACCGGCAGAGATCACGGTCGCCGGTTTCAGCGGCGGGCCCTCGAGCTGGCGCTCCAGCGCCGCCGCCAGGTCCGAATCCCGTCCCAGCACGGGGCTTTGCAAGTTGTACCGCTGCGCCGGACTGCCTAGGCGTTTCAGCGCCATCGCCTCATACCGCCATGCCTGCCCCCACCGATCCGTTGGCGACCAGCGCGGCGCCTCTCGCAAGGCGGCCAGCGTTTTCAACGAATCCGGGTAGCGAATATGGCGGCGATAATAAGCCTGAAGGGCCGCGCGCACGTCTTCCCGATCCAGCCGCGTTAGCCAGCGCTGGGCCATCACCCGCGCGGCCCGCCCGGCTGGATCGGTCGCCTCCGCCGCCGCCAGCGCCTCCCATCGCCGCCGCGCCTCGTCGAGACGCCCCGCCTTCATCGAATGCCATGCGGCGAGCGCACGCGCCGCCGGCGCCAGCGGATTGTCCGCCTGCACGGCCATCCGGTCCGCCGCGTCCGCCACCACCGCATGATTCCCCTTCGCCGTGGCGGCTTCATGCAAAGACCACAGCGCGGTCCAGCCCTCCTCCACATCGGCAAAGGCGGCGCCGCAAACAAAGAAAGACACCAGCGCCAGCGCGCGTCCGGCGAGGGTCATCCGGGGTTTACTGCGTGATAGCATAGAGCAGAATGTTCTCTCCGAGGGCCATCGCGCCGGCATCGTCATAACCCAAGGCGTAGGGGTTTTGCGAAAGTTCCCATCCGCCGGCCAGTCCATAGGGGCTGAAAATCACCGCATAGTGGCCATCCTTTTGCACGGCCAGCAACGTGGGCGGCACCGTGAAGCGATTGCCCAGTTGCGCCGCCAGCGCCGGCGTCACGCCCATCGCCGTCAGCTTGTTGGGCAACGAAAACACCGGGGCCCCGGCCGGAACCGGCTCAAGCGCCGCGCCGGGCATGATCTTTGCCAGCTCCCGGCGAAACGCCGCATCGAAGGCTTTGCGACCGCAACACGCCTCGGCAAAAAGGAGCCCGCCTTTCTGCAAGTATTGCCGCAATGCGGCCACCTCCTCGCTCTTGAGGCGGAAGTCCTCATGCCCGGTCATATACAGCAGCGGGGCGTCAAACAGCTTGGGGTCCGTCAGGCGCAGCTCCTGCACCGCATACTTGACCGGAATCTCCGTCTTGCGATTGAACTGGTTGAGCAGCACCGACAGCCCAGCATGCCGCGTTTTCCACTCGCCGTCGTAAATCACCTGCGCCACAAACATTTTCCCCGCCGACGACGGGCTGGCGTCCACGAACTGCATCGCCCGCCCGGCCTGCTTCGCCCATGCCCGCTGGACCGTGGCATAGGAGAGCAGGTTGATCCCGATGCGGCGGGCCGACTCCGTGGAGTACGCCTGCAATGAGTCGTCCTCGAGCGCGTCCCACCCCACGTCCAGTCCCCAGCGAGACAGCACCACCACCGTTCGGCAATCAATGGTCACGCCGTCGAGCCACGGCTCGTTGCCCGCGTAGCCCGCCTGACGAACGCCGCGGCGGTATTCCACGCGGCTAACGTCGTAGTAGGCATGGAAAATCGGATGGTCGGGACTTAGCCGCTGCACCGGGACTTCAGGAAAAATCTTCTCCAATTCTGCCCGCGCGGCATCGTAGAACGGTTTCGACCCCATGCCGGTCGTCAGAATCAACATGCCTCCACTGAGCAAATACTTGCGAAGGTTTTCCCGCTCCCGCGGGCTGAACTGAAAACGGAAGTGTCCGCAGCGGTATAGGATCGGGTTCTGCTCCGGATCCAGATTGACCTCGTCCAACGATTTGATCTCGCTGGCAAAATTGACGTCAATCATCTCCTTCATGCTCTTGAGGAGATTGTTAAGATCGTTGGGCCGCGAGTTCCAGTCAATCATCCCGCGATCAGATCGCAGCTTCGTGAACATGATCGGCGGCGTCGGCGGATTCTTTTTTTCCGAGCGGGCCACCGGCGTGACAGGGGGGCCGGGATACGGGATGTAGTTTTCGCCCGAGGCCATGTTGGCCGGAGGAGGAGGCGGCGGCGGCGCCTCGATCGGCGGCACAAAGCCCGGCTCGTCCGAGCCGTCGCCTTCAAACAGGTACGGTTTGGCCCACGCCGCGGCGGCAACGCCGAGCGCCGCCGTGCAGAAGAGGAGCATGCGTCTCATCTGGAACCTCCTCATTTCTCCCGTGCAGGGTAGCAAAGGGATGGGACCCCTGTCATGCCGAATCGCAGGGATGAGAACGTCAAAAAAAGAAACTCCATTCCACGTTCGGAATCTCTTATGGTATCGGCACTGGTTCCATGGGCGGCCCGGGTGGCGAAACTGGCAGACGCAAGGGACTTAAAATCCCTTGGGAGATTCCCGTGCGGGTTCGAGCCCCGCCCCGGGCACCATTCGGACGCGCACGGTTGGTTGCCGCTTGGCCCTTCTCGCGCCCCACCGATGCGCCGTCTCTCACCACCGAAAATCACGAACGGCGTCGTAGATGGCGACGATGTTTTCCGGCGGCGTGTCGCCCTGCACGGCATGTGAAGGCGCCACAATAAACCCATGGTTCCGCCCGAGAATCCTGATGATCCGGGTGGTCTCTTCATAGACCTTCTTCGGCGTGGCATGCGGCAATAGCCCCACCTCGTCAATCGCCCCGTGAAAAGAAAGCCGGCCCCCGAATTGCGGAAACAGATCCTCCGGCGTCATGCCCTCCGCCCCGACCTGGACGGGATCCAGAATGTCCAACCCCAACTCGATCAGGTCGCCAATGACCGGCACGAGCGAGCCACAGGAGTGGTAGAAAGTCGCAAGCCCCATCTGCTTGAACGTCGTGATGAGTCGCCCCGTGTGCGGCTTGATCCGTTCCCGCCATACGTCGGGACTGATCATCATCCCGCGCTGCGTGCCAATGTCGCCGCCGCTGCCAATGACGTCTATGCGACCGCCCGCCGCCGCGATAGCACGCAAGGCCCGCTCGCGGTAGTACCGCTCCACGCGGGAACAAATTGCCTCCACGAGGTCCGGGTTCTCATAGAGATCAAGCAAGAACGCCTCCAGCCCGCGCAGGTACCATGGCGTTTCAAAGGCGCCGCCGGCAAAAAACATGATCGCCCGCGGTTCCTTGCGGTTTGCCATCTCAATGGCCCCCGCTAACGCGCCGTAATCCCACCAATCCAGACAGGGCCAGTCGTGCCGCTCGACGTCCTCCACGGTCCGCGCCCCGGCCAGCGGATGATAATCGAACTCGAAATAGGTGTTGAAATGTTCGTCACCTTGCGGGTATGGCAGCCCCAGAAATCCGTGCCTCCGTGGCCAGCGGAATGGCGGACCGCTCGCGCGGCCCAATAAACGGGAGGGACACCCAGCGCAGATCGATGTCCAGCGCATCCAAAACATCTTCATTCGTTTCGACGCCCAGATAACGGCGCAACGCTGCCCACGCTTCCGGCGTGCAACGCAGGCCCGTCGGCGGCCGATCCGTTGGCTGCCGCTTCGCCCCGGCAAGCACTCGTTCCCGGCTGTTCATGAATCCGGTTTCTCACTCCACCCGTGGAGCGATCGCCCCACTGGCGCTGGCCAGAATGATTTCGTAGCCGTAGCGCCACGACGCCTTGTTCCGCGCATAAAGGAACTGCCCTTGATTCCATCGAGCACCAAAGGGCTTTCCCGCACCGTCAAACACCACCGTCATCCGAAAAACCGTGTTGACCTGCTCCACATCTCCTGCTGGCTTGAAGCGCTCAGCGTCTTGGCTCAGGTCCTTCCAAGTCAAGTTCTGTGAACGGGCCCGGCCCATGACAACAATATCCCGCCGGCCCGCCCCCGCACGCTCCTCTATGTGCAGCTCAATTGGAATGGGGGTGCCCGGCTCATCAGCGTCATACCGAATTGCCGGCAACATGGTTTTGACCGACGCCGCCTTCAACTGCGTCAGGGGCACCGGCAGCCGTTCCCATACAGCCTCATCGGCGGCGCGCAGCACTTCGCCCTCCCATGTCAGGTGGCGGTAGTGACGATCCACCTCCCACTTTGCATTGGGACGCAGATTGCGAAGAATCTCTTCGTTCAACCCCCTCGGGCTGGGCGAGCTGCTGATATGAAAATACGGCGTAAGATCCCATCGGCGTGCGCTTGTTTCGCACCAGGCGGGCGTCACCCGTCGGAACACGTCCTTCGCAAAGGCGGCATTGTCGTACCCCGGAAAACAGAGCAGACCGTTGCTGACAAGGCCGGCGTCGCCGATGACCGCCAGCACGCCCTTCCCGACGGAGGCCGTAAACCTATATACGTTGTCGCCATAGGTGATCAACGGCGTCACCCCGTCGGGCAGCGTGCCCCCCACCCAGCACGCGGCCGCCCTGGCCATAGCCCACGGAAAAGGGGCCGGCCTGTGCCCGCTCGATCTTCATCTCATCGGACATGTAGTTGGGGTCCCACTTCACCCCCAGGCGTTCGAAGAGCCCGCTGACCCGTTCAAGGTCAAAGTTCTCCTCCCAGAAATCGGGCCGCGAAAGGAAGGAATTCACCAACAGGATCACACCGCCGCCGCGATCGAGAAACTCCAGCACCGCTTCCACATCTTCCGGGGTCCAGCGATAAGGCGATGTCCCCTCATAAAACGGATAGTCCGGGGCCGGGATGAAGAGAATGTCCGCATCGAAGAGCGAGGCGGTTCGATATGGCGCGTTCAGCAAGCGAAATTCAAATTCGCCGGCCAGTTCCGCCTGCAGGAATGACAGCCCGTTGGGGTGGAAGCAGTCGCCGGGCGTGTAGCGCCCGAAACTCAGCCGGTAGCCGCCCACGACAATGTGCTTGCCGACACGGTGACCGGGCATCATATGGAAGAACGCATCGTACAGAACATGGACCATTCTCTTCATGCCCCCCACACACTGTGCCGGGATACGCGGTCGCCGAATCGTGGCGTCAGACCAAATCACACGCCTCCGGCGGCATCCAGTGCGCCGGCCGCCCCTCCCACTTGACGTTGCAGCCAATGGGATTGGTCACGGGCACACTTGCCGGCTTGCCGGCCAGGTGTTCCTCCAGCGCCCGCTCGAGGTCGTTTACTGTTATTTTGGACGTATCCCGTGGATTGTCCACACCGCGGCCAGTGTAGATCAACCGCCGGGCGCGATCGAAAACGTAAAAATGCGGTGTTCGCAGCGCGCCATAGGCCCGCGCCACGTCCTGCGTCTCGTCATGCAGATAGACCCACGGAAACCGGTGTTCCTTCATCCGCTGCACCATGTGCGGGAAATCATCCTCCGGATAGGTGTTCTTGCTGTTCGAATTAATCCCCACAAACCGCACGCCGCGCGGCTGGAACTTAAGGGCGGTCTGTCGCGTCACTTCATCCGATCCAATCACGTAAGGACAGTGGTTGCAGGTAAAGAAGATGACCAACACGGGCGCATCGTCAAAATCCGACAGTTTGTAGCGTTTCCCATCCGTGGCCGGCAGATCGAAATCCGGCGCCTTTGCTCCAATTGGCAACGTAAACGGCATGGTCTCCTCCCCTCTAAAATTTAAAATTCAATTCTGGAAAACTATAACCGCACCTGAGCGCATTCTCCATGCAAGATTGGCGGCAAACGTATCCGCCGCCTTGGCTTCCCGAAGACCTCATCGCCTCCACGGCCTTTCAAACACACGAGCCACCGCCCGGCACCCGGACACGGAGAAAATGCATCCGTCGCTCCATGGGCAACGCCAGCAGACGCCGAATCATTCGCAAGGTCTCGGGATCCGTCGGCGGCCGCCGTCTTCTAGTGCGCCCGGCGATTTTTTCGCACCCTGCGCTGCTCTTCAATGGTCGCTTCGATTGCATACAATGCCGCCTTGTCTTTGGGACGCCCTGCACGCCGCTTCATCGCAGCCACGTGCCGCAAATCTGCCACTCGCACGGTTGCGCCGCCAACCGTCAACACAGCCGACCCGGATCGCAAGAAGGCAAAATTCACACCAATGGCATCTTCCGCCAAGAAATCCACCTGCAAACTCATATCCTCACGCTCCAGTCGCACCCTGTCGGAGAGGGGTGCGCTCGGCATGGACAAGACCGCGCCCAGCTCGCGAGCCAAGGCCTTTAGTTTGCGAGCATTGGTCGGCGTTTTCCGGTAGCAAAAATCAAAGTCAAGCGTGGTCACCGGCGCGCCCTACAACGCGGCCGCCGCGTTGCCAATGAGAACTGCTTCCAAACGGCACGCCTGCAGTGCCCTTGAGATTTCCGACAGAACAGGCTCCGCATTCACGGCCACAAGCCTATCAAACACCCGGCGCCCTGCACAGCCCCCGCGCGGACACGCAGTTCACCGTCATCTCCTGACTCAGTGGCTCAAGCAGTGGGTGTAGGCGTTAATGGCCACGCGAAGCGCATCCTCGGGTACCAGGCCGCGCGCGTAGGCATTGGCTTCGCGGTTGACGGCACTGAAAACATCGTGCGGCGTATAGAGCACGGCCACGCGGCCTTCGATGAGCAGACCATAGAACTCCGGATATTGCAGATCGGGATTCTCCCGCAGCGCCGCCGGCGTGTATTCCACCCGCTCCACTGGATTCCAGCCGCCCGCAAAGAGCGGATGCGTCGGCGGGAGCGGCACCAGCGCGTTGTCGGGAAACACCTTGCGCAGTTCGCGCCGAAACGCTTCGTCGAACGGCTTGAACCCGGCCGCCGCGCTGGCAAACAGCATGCCGCCGCGCAATAGATAGTTCCGCAGCGCCTCGAGTTCCGCCGCGGACCACTCGAAGTCGTAGTGGCCCGTCATGATCACCAAGGGATAGTTCAAAATATCGCTCGACCCCAAATCCACAACCCGCGGCGCAAAGTCCACGTCAATGCCTGTGTTGTCATAAAGTCCCTTGAGCAGGCTGTTTTGCAATGCCGGATTCACGTCCCAACTGCCCGCGTACCGCGCCAACGCAAAACGGACCACGTCGCCCGGCCTAGTGGCGGCATCATAGCGGGGAAATTGCTGCGCCAGGAAGCGCCCGTATTCCGTGCTGCCCAGCACATACGCCATGATGTTCACGCCTAGCCGGATGGCGGACTCGCCCACGATGTGCCGGCCGGCGGGATGATAGCCGTCGCCGCTCCACGCGGCGCCCATCCCGTCCCGCACCAGGATCGCCGCGCCACGGGTGCCCACGTCCAAGGTGTACACCTCCGGCGGCTGCATGGACTGCACGCCGTTGATCATGGTCATGACCTGTTTGATCCGGTAGCGGCTGTTGAATATGGGATGATCCGGCGGAATCTTCATGAAGTTCCGGCGGGGGGCCACGCGCCGCATCTCGCGCAAGACGGCCACCGAAAACTCATCCTGGCCCCGAGCCGCGTTGAAAAGGATCGTACCCCCTTGGGAGAGAAATCGCGCCAGACTTTGCGCCTCGGCATCTGTGAACGTGAAATCGTAGTCACCCGTCATGTAAAGCAGCGGGATGTCCACGGGGTCGAAATTCGCGTTCGCCAGCGGTTGCACGCCATACTGGTAGTTGTTGCCGTCCCCCAGCCGCTGGCTGGTGTGCGTGACCAGTTGGTAGCCGTCGTTCTTGTAGCTTTCCCACTGCTCAAAATCCTGCACGCGGCCGTCAGGGTAGACGTATTGCAGCTTCTCTCCATACCGCACCTTGTACATCACGGTCAGCGTAGTCGGCGGCGGCGGAACGCGGTCCTGTGTTTTGCGTTGGGTCGGCCCCGGACACGGCATCGGGCCGTTGTCTTCTCCGCCCGCTTCCGTGCGCGGCGGCGTCTTGGCCGGTGGCGGCGGCGGGCTTTCCGCCGGCGGGAACGTCACCCGCCTTTGCGCCAGCGCCTCCAGGGACAGCGCGCCGCAGAGCCACGCCAAAATCAACCTGGCCCATGCGGCCTTGGGTAAAAACACGGCCCTCTTCATCACAGCGCCACCTCCAATGCCGCCGTCGGTGCATCCGGTTCGGCGCGATACCAGTCCGCCGACGGCTGGATCACCTGCGATTTGAGCACCCGTGGCGGCTGCCCCTCCGTGCCAGGCGCCATGATGTTCAACTCATAGAACGGTGCCTCCTGCGTCTTGCCGTCCCCACCGATGGCCCACGCCCGCACCACTAGGGCTCGCTGCGTGGCCGGCAACGGCGTCAGCCCATCCGCCCCGCGTATCGGAGCTGGCGAGTTTCGCACGTTCAGATCTGCCCGGCCCGGCGGCGGACCGCCGGATACTGCCGCCGTCCGCAAGTCCACCACCGATCCCGGCGGCACAGCGCCCTTGATTCTTGCCACCAAATAGTACATCGCCCAGACCCAGTCGCCCGCCGGGGGATTGGGGCCCACGGCAACATCCTCCGCCTTCAGCGTGGTGTTTAGCAGCGTCGCGGACGATGCGTTCAGGTAAAGCGCCGGCGCGCTCGTGGCGCAGGCCTCCCAGCGTGCGTCCGTGAACTGGAGGGTGGAATTGCCCGCTTCGATGGGCAGAAGGCCGCCTGCCACCGCCAGATCCTGCAGCACGCCCGAGAGACCACTGAAACGGGCCGGCCGCTCGCAGGCCGCCAGAGTGACGCCTTTGAGCATGGCATTCTGGCCCTGCCATGCAATGCCGACCTGGCAATTGGAAATCACGGTGGCGCTGACCGCGGCGTCCACGTCCTGTTGAATGGACAATCCGGTCTGGTAGCGCCCCAGGATGCGGTTGTCCCGCGCGTCCACCAGCTTGCAGCCCGTCAACGTAATCGCCACGGTGTTGGTCTCATCGAGGCGCGTCTCGAACGTGTTGCGCTGTATGGACGGCGTGTCGCAGTTCACCAGCTCCAGCCGGGCCATGCCTTCGAATCGGTTCCCAACGAATGAGGCCCGCTCGTTAGCCTTGAAGCCGGTGTTGTCGAGCCCTTCCGCCCGGACGACCACATCCCGCACCCGAGTGAAACGAATGTCCAGCGTCACGCCCGGCCCCGTCGTTACCGTCGCCGGCGCGGCGCGCTCCGATTCAGCCGGCGGCATGGACGCCAGCACGACGCAGGGGACATCACTGGCGGCCTTCGATCCGGCCATCACCAGCGCACTGCCTTCGCGAAGTCGAATCGCCCGCTCCTCGGCATTGTTGGCCACCAGTTCCAATCCCAGCTCCGCGCCGGTTACTCGCTCGACGTCCAGCCGAATAGCCCCGTAACTCTCAATAGGCCCCGCGACGCGCAGCGTTCGCTTGCGTCCTTCTTCCGCCAGCCAGACCAAAGCGCCTTTCGGATCAATAAAAAGTCCTCGGCAATGAACCGCCGCGTCATCTGCCACGTCGAACACAATACGGTCCCCCGCAGCGATCACCACTGGATCATCCGGCGCCGGCAACCTTTTCTGACGCCACGCCGCCGGATCACTCCACCGTCCCCCGCCCAGCCCGTTGGAGTGCATCTCCTCGGCACAGACCACCCCCACCGCCGCCATCAACCAAAGAAAGACCCTGCTTCTTGCCGTCATTGCGGGTCCACTCCTTCCACAAAAGTAAGGAACGCGTCTTCTTCCCGATCAGTGATTGGGCGGACGCTCACCCCATCCACCTCGTACAAACCGGCAAGTTCCGCCAGCACGATTTTTGCCACGGCGTCCTGCGTCTGCGGCAGATTCAATCGCGTCGCGACCTTGCGCCAACGGCCAAACGTCGGCTCCAGCCGCACCTCTCGAGCGTCCGTTGCGTGATTGGGATGCGCGCCGGGCGCCAGCGTCGCCATCCACGCGCGCACTCGCGGCTGAATTTCAGGCGAAATGCCGGCCGTATCGCGATACCAGAACTCCAGCCAGACCTTCCCGCCACCGAGAATGTTCTGGAGGTGCAGTTTGAGCCCATCCAAGTCCCATTCCACACCAGTGCCGCTTTGCGCGTCCACAAAGGCCACATGGGGGCCGACAAGCCCCATCGCCGGCAACAAATAGGCCCGTCCCAACCGATTGGTCTGCCCGGCCAATCCCTCGAAATCCTGCATGTAACCCGCGAAGGGCGTCCAAACCGGCGGCGTATTGGTGGCACCCTCCCCCTGCGCCTCGCGCCGCGCCAACTGATTCTCCAGCAGCGCCACGGTGTTGCTCAACTGCCGCTCTTCGAAGAACGCAGGAAACGATTCCGCCGTCCGCCGATACCATTCCAGCGCCTGCTTTTCGTCCCCCATGCGCCGATACGTGTCCGCCAGTCCTGCCAATGCCGCGGGCTGATAGCCGGCCCATTGACGCATTTCCAGCACCGCCTCGTAGTTCCGCACGGCTGCGTCATAGCGCCCGCCAATTCGGTCCGCTTCTGCTCGTAGGAAACGATAGAGCCCTTCCATCTTCTGTTCTGGAAATTCTTCTTCGATACGGCGGAGCAGGCGCAGGCTCTGCCGTGGATTGCCGCTCTTGAGCTGCTGCTCAGCCACCCGGAGCAACGCGCCGCGGGTAACGGCGTCCGTCAGCCGCTCGCCGCCCGGCCCGCCTCGTCCCAAGCCCGCCGCCAACCGATAGGTCGCCGCCGCTTTGGCCGTGTCCCCCGCCTCCAGATACATGTCGGCCCATGCCACCGCGGCGCGCCGCACCAACGGCAGGCGCGCCCTTTCATTTTCCCGAATCACCCGCGCATAGAATCCTTCCGCGGCCGCCAAATCGCGCAGGGAGTTCCACGCCACATTGGCGGCGCCCATCAGAACCTGCGCCTCGGCGGATCGCACCCCTTTCATTTCCGCCAGCGCGGCATCCAGTTCCGCCAACGCCTCGCGACCTCGCCCCTGCCGCGCCATCGCCTCCATGAGGGACGCGCGCACATCGGCTCGATACGCCACATCCAGTTTCGCGTCCTTGAGCAGCTCCCGGCACACCCGCTCCATCGCCGGCCAGCGCTCGGGTTGTCCGCAGATCAGAAGAAAATGATACATGTCGTCAAGCAACAGGCGTCCCAGCGCCGATAGGTCCGTCTGGTTGAGCACGCTCACGGCCCGCGCCAACGAATGCGGCGAAGAAGGTGTGGGCGGCGCCCATATGTGGCAGCGCCTCTGGAAAGCCGGCATTTTCGGGTGGCTCTTCAACGTCACCGTCACGTCGCCCGGCCGCACATACAGGTGGGTCGCGGAAGCGCCTCTGCGCCTCGCGCCGTCGCCAAAACTCCATTCGACGTGATCCGAAACAATGCCGCCATGCTGCGCCTCAAAACGCACCAAGTACAGCGTCAAACCGTCGGCCGTGAACGCGTCATCCACGCCATAATCGAAAACGGCCAGCGGGCCTCCGTCCCATGCTTCCACCGCCGTCACGGCGCCGATCGCCGCATGGCGAAAAGCGGTCGGCGGCACAAACTCCCATTGCTTCGACCCCGGCCGCAGCCAGGCCAGCGCGCAAAGGCCTTGTCCATCGGGCGTGTTTCCAACCACGTGATGGACCTCAAACGGATAAACGCCGGCTTCCAACTGAATGTCCGCGCCAACGGCATAGATGTTGTGGACGCCGGTAATGGGCCGGTTGAATCCCGCGCGCGAATAGACCTTGTACTGGTTGATGAAGAGAAACGCGGCATCGTCGCTGTTGACAAAGAAGCTGTATACGCCGGGGGTGTCTATTTGCAGAAACCCCCGATATGAGGCCGCAAAACGCCGGGGCGATGAGGGCTGGAAGGGATTGCCCACGTGCAACACCTGCCGAGCGATCGCGCTGCCGACGATATTGCTGGACTGCTGGAGTCCCTCCACCACGGCCGCCCAACGGCCCAGATCGTCACCGGCCCATTCCCGGAATTCCACCGTCAAGCCTTCCTGATGCAGCCGCGGGTCCGCTTCCAGCGCAAGCTTTAGATGGGTCTGCTCGGCGGCCGCCGCTTCCGCCGCAGCCCGATCCGCCGCCGCCTGGGCCTCTTCCGCCGCCTTCTGAAGCGGCTCGATTTCCGGCGCCAGCGCAGCGGCCGCCGCCTGCGCTTTGGAAATCATGCCCTCCAGCTCCGTGATCCGCATTTGCGCCTCAGCCACGGCGTTGCGCGCACCCGTCTGCGCCGCTTCCGCGTCTGCCAATTCCTTTTGCGCATCCGCCTGTGCCCGCAAGGCGGGTTCGGCCGCGATGCGCGCGGCCTGAGCTTCTTCTTGGGCGGCCTTCGCCGCTTCTTCCGCCGCCGTCAGTTTCTTTTCCGCCGACGCCCGCGCGTTTTCCGCCGCCGCCACCGCCGCCTGATCGCCTTGCTGCTTGGCGGCCTCCACCGCAGTCGCGGCTTCCGTCAGCGCCTGCCGCGCGGCCGCCACCTGCTTTTCGATCTCCACGGCGCGGGCGGTCTTTTCATTGGCCGGCTTTTGCAGTGGCGCAAGTTCCGCCGCCGTTTTCTCCGCCTTGTCCTTCGCCGCCGCCACGCGCGCCGCTGCGTTGCTGACAGCCGTTTCCCGCTCCGGCAGCAGTTTCAGCCACTCAGCACGCTCCTGCTGAGCCCGTTTCTCCGTGTCCCGCTCCTTTTCAATCGCCAGCGCCTTGTTGCGGTATATGCCGACCCTTTCCCCGGCGACTTTCAGCGCCGCCATCTTCCGGAGCGCGGTCTCTTCGGCTGCCTTCCTCGCGTCCGCAATCCGTTGCAACAGCGCGGGATCCACTTCGGTTGCCTCGGGATTCGAGGCGTACACCCAATACCAACGCTCCCCTTCGTGGCGGCGGAATTGCACCAGCGTATCCCCCTGCGGATCATGGCTAAGCACAATGGCCGGCCGCCGTCGCCCCACCGCAGTGGTCACCAACACATCGGTGCCGTCAGGCTTGAGCCAGCCGCCCGTGGGCAAACGCACAATCACCGTCTCAGTCGGCGAGGACAGATAATCGCCGATGAGCCGCACACGATACCGCACGCGGTACCCGGGGATCCATGCAGGCGATTCGGGCGGCACGGCGGTGTCTGTTTGCTTCATCCGCACGTAAAAAGCCACATCCACGGCATCCTGGAGCCGCCCGAGCAGCTCCTGATCAGAAACGTCCGGCTCCATTTCGGGATCGTAGAGCCAATACCACGTTTCCTCCGCGTGCCGCTGGAAACGGACCACTCGGTTCGACGCTTCATCCACGCCGACCACTGTGGCGGGAATCTTGGTGCCGTCCCTCGCAATGGCCGTGACGGCGCTCACGCCCGGCCGCAGCCATTCCTCATCCGGCCCGACCTTCATCGTCACCATGCCCTCGTCGGTGGGCGTCTGCCCCCAGACCACCGCCGTGCCGACCAACCAGAGGGCCGCCAGCCACGGCAGATTACGCTGACGCTTTCCCCCGCGCTTCATGGCATCGCCTCCGGTTCGAAGGAAATTCGCAGTTTCCAAGAGCTGGCCTCGTTGTACAAGGGCGAGGGAAAGCGAATCGTGACGTCGGGATCCTCCACCGACAACAGCCAGCCCTGTTGCGCCGCTGCGCCGCGCTGCCAGAGGTCAAGGTCTTCCGTCACGTTGATCACCACGGAGCCCGCCTCCGTTAATCGCACGATCGCCGTCGGTCGCGCCGCCCGATCGGATCCCATGCCGGCCGCACCAGGACGTGTCCACTCCAAGCGTTTGTCGCCCACCAGCCGATAGTCCCAACAAACGCCATGCCCCCATTCCGCCAACACGCGCCAGAGATAGAACCGCGGCTCCGTGCCCCACCACGTGGAAATGGGCAACACGAGTTCGGCATGCGTAATGCGATGGCCCTTCGGAATATCTGCCAGCGAGAATGCAAAGAGGAAACAACGGCCCCGAGTCAAATCTAGGAGCCCCGCGTGTATCACATTGGCCCACGAGTGCGTCCCCTCGCGAGTCATTGCCCAACCGTGCCGCGGCGCAGAGGCTTCCAAGCCCGCCGCCCGTTCCAACTGGCGGGCGTCCAACACGATGGTGCGGGCCTCGGCAAGCCAGCCGGCCAGCACCAGCCCTCCCATCAACCCCGCTCGCAACAGCCGTTTCGTCCTCACGGCAGCCCCTCCGCCGGAACATAGAGCGTCTTAAAACGAACCGACCATGCCATGGCGCGGACCTCCGCCGACGGCACGGGCCACACCAGGCGCTCCCCACCCAGGCGGCCGTTCTTGTCCGACGTCCACGCATGGACGGAGCGTCCGCCGCCCACCGCCACCCGGGGCGGCTCCGTCGTCATCACCACGGGTTCTGAAGAGCACGCCGCCCCCTCCTCATACCGCGTTTCCGGCAGCAGCGTGGGGTATCCTTCGGCATGCGCCATGCGAAATATCGCCGGCCAGTATTGTCCCACGCCGAAAAACTGCGGCCGGATGGGGTCCATCGCCAACATCGTCCAAGCGGAGGACTTGATTCCCGGCACGGAGCAGTAAGCCACGGCGGCACGCCGGTTCTCCGTATCGAAAATGAAGAGACCGCCATTGGGCGTACCACTCCACAGCACCGTGGCGGAGGGGGCGACCAGCGACCATAACGGCTGGTCGCCAAAATCCGGCACATCCATCCGGTAAGGGTGCCAGGCCATTTCAAACTCCTCTAACCCCCGATTATCCAAACTTCCCGGCTTGAGCACCGGCGTCTGTTTTGGCAACCCCTCGGCATCCAAGTCCAGCCATCCTATGGCCGTCCGGGTCGCCCCCACTGGTCGCAGCGGCGCCATGAAAAGCCGCCGCCCTTCCGGATCCACAGCCAACGCCGCCGCGCCCACATGGAGGAAGGCATGCGTTCCGCCCACAAAGCTCCCCACTGTCTCCATCGCATTGTTCGTCCAGCGATATACGACCAAACACCGGAACTCCGCGTCCGCCGCTTGCCGTTCGGGCGCGCCCTGGGGCGGCAACACACACCCTTGCCACACATACAGCACCGGCTGCCGGGGATGGAACAACACGCGCAGCGGGCCCACCTGCAACGCGCCCGCGCCGGCGGGAACGGCCGGCGGAAGCGTCACGGCCTCTGCTGACGGCACGCCGTCCGGATCAAGTTTCCATAGCTGTACACCGGAAACCGCCCCCCGGCATGCAGCCGCCAGCAGGCCTTGCTCGTCACACACGGCCACGCTCACCGCGCCCGTCGCCGCGAAAAGTTTCACCTCTTTCGGCAGCACCGGCGGCGCCTCCTGCGCGGCCAACCAACCGGCCGCCCCAAGCAACAACGCCAACCCGATTCCCTGAACTTTCTGCATCATGGATTCGCCAGTTTCTCGTAATACGCCTTCACCGCATCCTCATAGCCCGGCACCGCGCGCCAGGGCGGTTCGTCGAGAATGTCGCCGCCCACCCGCTGCTCGCGCGCCAAGCTTGGCTGAAACTCGGAGGCCGGCCGGTTGAACACCACCAGCGCGCCGCGCAGCCGATCGAGTGTGGCCATCTGCTCGCGAAACAGTTCGGCATCCGGCTTCTCCACCAGCCGCTCGAGATTGCTCCGCAACTGGGCCGTCATTTCGTCCAACTGGTCGCTCGGCAGGTACAGGTTGTCCAGATCCTTTTTGACGGCTTTGATCCGCTCGATGATCTGCTCCTGTTTGCTTTCCAGATCACGCAGCGCCTGGGCCACTTCAAAGTCCAGCGGCTTGCCTTTCCGCTCCACAATCTGTTGCTTGGATCCCGGCGCCTTCATGCGATCAGCCATTTCGTCTTTCCATTCGCCGGCATCCTTCAAACTAAAACTCGGCGGCTCTTCCCCCTCCACGTCACGCCCACCAATGCCGGTGGAGACATCCGGTTGTGGGTCATCCGACTTGCGCTGCGTCAACGAGCCGTCCTGATCCTCCACCTTGAGCTGTCCTTCCTGCGCTTGGTCGCGCCCGCGCCGGTTGACGCTTTCGTCGCCGACCACCCGCCCATGCGCCCGCGCCCCCTGCCGACCGGGACGCGAAACGCCGCCAAAGTTGTGCGTCGGCTGCTTCTGGTTGCCCGTGAAGGCATTGGCGGCCGAGGAATTGATGTCGCCCTGCTGTTTCTTGATTTCCCCTTCTTCGCGTATGCCCAGGCCATAGGTGAGGTTATAGGTATCGTACTTGTCCTGGAGGTCATCCACCTCCTCGATGAGGTCGCCGATGAGATCATAGACCTCGTCCTGCACGAAGGGCTTGATGGGATTCGATTCGCGATCGGACTGATTGGGCGAATTGAACTGCCCCGTCGAGGTCTTCGCCAGGAAAACATCCTCCAATTCCTGTTGCTCGTCGCCGGCCCCTTGCAGACGCTTGGCCATTTCCTCGGAAACCAGATACGTCAGGTCCCCCGCGCCGCCGGGCGGATGGCGGCGTTTCTTGAGTTCATCAGACAATCGCCGGATCAGCGCCAGTTCCTCCAGACTGGCCTTGGCGGGATCAAGGTCCGCCAGCGTTTGGCCGCCGCCGGGTTTGAGTTCAGCGAGCTCCGCCTGCGCCTTGACGTCGTCACGCGCCAGTTCCTGGAGCGCCGCCAGCGCCTGCCGCACCGCGTCCGCCTGGGCGCGCACCAAATCCCCATGAATGACCTTGAGCGCCTCGGCGGCCTGTTCCTGCGGCGGCGCTGCCGCCGTCCACTCGGCCCGCGCCAACCGCTTGGCGGCTTCCTTCATGCGCTCTTTGACCCCCGCTCGATCCACCGCCGCCGCTGCGTTGGTAAAGGCCGCCGCCACCAAGGGCTCGGTGTCCGCCAGCCGCGGCCCCAAGCCGGCTAGCGCGGTCTGTGCCAAGGCCGTCAGTTCGCCCATCTTACGCTGCCGCCGTTCAGCGCCCTCCTTGAGGCGCACCATCGGGGTTTCAGGCGGAAGTTGTGCATACCGCGTCGAATCGGTCGCCATGCGGGATTGCCGCTCCGCCAGCATGAGCGTGAAAGCGGTCATGTGCGCCAGTTCCCAATCCTGGCGGAACACCACATATTGATCGAGCACGGCGCGCAAGCTGCGGGCGACTCGGTCCCCCGTCAGCCGGGCATCGGACAGCGCCGCGGATTGGTCCTGCGGCGTCTCCCGCCGCAAGACGCTGTCGAGAATCCGCAACCCGCGTACCATTTCCGTGTCGGCCAGCATGCCCACGGACACCCGCAGCGTCCCCGCTTCTTCGGCCATCGTTCGAGCCAGCGCCGAAGCGCGTTCACGGAGCGCCGCCTGCCGGTTGGTCATCGCGGCCACCGCCTGTTCCACCTCGGCGCGCCCGCCGGCCTCCCTATAACGCGCCGGCTCCGCATCCAGACGGCGCGACCAGGCCAGCGCCTCCTCGGCCGCGGATTCCACATCCTCCGCCAAGGCTCTCAAATCCCTTTCCCCCTGCAAAATGCGTTCATACGTCCGCTGCAGCGCCGTGGCCTCGCCGCCCACCATCACGCGCACCACGGAGCCGGTCTGCCACGCGTCGCCCTTCGCGGGATCGTAGTCTCGCGCCATGGCGCACAGTTCCACCGCGTCCCCTTCCCATGCATTCAGTTTTTCCACCGGCACCGCCAGGTTTGTAGCCCACTGCGCCAGCGCGCCCTGCCCCGCGTCCTGCCACACCGTGACAGGCGTCCATTCCGCCTCCGCACCGGCGGTCTCCGCCGCAGGCCGGAAAAATAATCCCGCCGCCCGCAGTCCGAAATCGTCCCGCGCGGTCATGGTCACCGACATCACAGCATCGGCGGACACCATTTCATCTTCGCCAAGGCCTTCCAACTGCACAGTGGGCGCTTCGTCGACCAGCACCCGGATGGCATACCGGCGAGGCGGCAAGGAGCGGCCGTCTCGTTCGCCCTCCAACCGATACCCCGTGGCGCTCCCAACCACAAAGGCCAGATCCAGTTCCGTTGGGCTGATGCGCTGCACCCGCGCCTCTTCCCCTTCGGGGGCAGCGGCGGCTTCCAACACCACCCGCGGCTTTTCGAGCGGGCGGTCAAGCGTCAGTCGGGCCGTCACCTGCGCTCCAACCAGGGCCGCCAAATCGCCGCCGGACACATCCAGCACGCGCTCGGGCAAACGGGTGTACTCCGGATACCGGATCGTCACCCGGGCGCGGCGAACGGAGGGCGGCACGGGCACGAAAATCATGTACGTCGGCGTAGTGTAGTCGCCTCCACGCACGGAATAGCCAATCGTGCGGCGCACGTCTTCAAACGCATATTCCACTTCCCGCTGCCCGCGGGGCACCGGCAGCTCGATGGTGGAGCGGTCCCCTTCCGCATTCTGCCGCAGCGAGAGTGTCGCCGGTATCCGTCCGCGAATCCGAATGCGTATGCGCACCGTTTCCCCGAGCCGCGCCTCCACATCGCCCGGCAGCACCTGCAGCACCGTCCGATACACGGGATCAATCTGCGCGAACGGCAGCAGAATGCGGGTGGCCGAGCTGGCAAAGCGTTCCGGCTGGCTGCGCCACAACGCCAGGCCCGCCAGCACGAGCGCCAGCGCCAATCCCACGCGCTGAAACACGGGCCCCACACGGACCGCCGGCCGCAGCGCCACGTCCTTCAACCGCCGGCAGTTCTCCCGCACCGCCGCCGCGGCCTCGGCCGTCGCGTCGGCGCAGCGCGAAAGCTGCAGGGTGTTGATCACCCGGTTTTCCAGGGCGCCGGCTGTTTCCCTTTCGATGGCCAGCGCCACCTCGTCTTCCGTAATCCGGCTGCGCCGCCACGCGGCGGCAAAACCGCGCGCGGCCGTCACCACCAGCGCCAGCAGCACCAGCGCCACCACCCACCGGGCCCAGACGGGAAAATGCAGCACGCTGTCCAAGCCGATCGCAATCCACAAATACGCCAGCACCTCAATCAAGGTCAGCGCGCCGGATCGCAGCACCGAGAGTTGCCGCCACCGCGCCTGCTGCCGCAGCAGCAGGCGGCGCAGCCGTTCGGCCTCAGCCTGCGGCGAAAAGTCTCCGCCTGTCGGCGGGGGCAGTTGCTCTGTTGTCATTCCCGGTTCCTCCTCCGCCTCGCGCGCGGTTCTGCGCAGCGCCGGCGTGACAGGTCATGTCCTATCCCGTGCATATTACCGTTTTTCGGGCAGGCCATCATGCCGTCACACAAAGCCTTTCATCAGCCGGATCAGCCAGTCGGCGCCGAGCACCAGCGTCAAGGCAGCCAGAATCCAAATAGTGTGCGCCCAATCAATCGTCACGGTCTCGCGGCCGAATATGGTCTCGCCGGTGGATGGTTCCGGCCATGTGGCGGGATCGTCGGCGTCAATCAGGCGGCCGCCGGTCGCCGTGGCCAGCCGCTCCAGCAGGTTAAGGTCCGGCGGCGGGGCCGGCAGTTCTCCCGGCGCCGCCTGCGCGTCGAACGCCGTCACGACCTCCGCCGCGGGTTTGCCATCGGAAAGTGCCGTGCATTTCACGCGATAGGCCCCGGGCGCGCGAACTTCAAACGCCCCGGTGAACACCAGCGGCTGGTCCGGCGCCCGTTCCAGCGCCAACGGGGTTTCACGGCCGTCCGGCCCGGTCACCACCGCTTCCACCGTCGGCTGCGGCAGCGGTCGCCGAGGCTCGATCTCCGCGCGTAGCCGCGCATTCTGCCCCTGCGTATACCGGGACCGATCCGTCTGCACCCACAACCCCACCGGCTCCGCCGCCGCGCGCTCCGCCTGCAACGCGCGCAAGGCTTGTCGCCAAAACACCTGATACGGCGTCTGCCCCTCGCTGTCGCTCGCGCCGATCATCTGCCATTTCCACAAGGTGTCCGTGGCAATGAACAACACCCGCCCGCGCCCCACCGTGTGTTCCGCCGCCACGATCAGCGGCCCGAACTCGTTGGCCTGTCCCGCGGCTTCCAACAAAATCGTCGCTCCCGCCCGCTTGCGCAGCACCGGATAAATTTGATCGAACGGCGGCAAATCGCCCCACCGACGCCGCTCGCCGCCCGCCGCCGCATCAAAAAAGATCGGCGAGCTGGCGCCCTCGGTGGTGACGCGCACCGCCACCGGCCCCGGCAGCGGCTGCCCGGAGGCCGTGCCCAGTTCCACCGGAAGGAGCGCGTGCAGTTCCGGCTCCCGCGCCAGCCGCGTCACGCCCGGGCCGGCCAGAATGACGAGCGACCGGCCGTCATCCACCACGGCCTCCCGAAGACCGGCGGCAAAACCGCGGGGCCAACCGGTCGGATTCACGTCGCCAAGCACAATGATGTCGAACCGGTTCAAGTCGAACCGCCCCTGCGGAAAACCGGCCAGGGAGACACGCCGGTCCGGTTCGGCAAACTGGGCATAGATGCCCGGCCGCCGCGCCAAAAAGCCGGTGAAGTTGAAGTGTGGATCGGATTCAAGCACGCGGCGGAGAAACTTGAACTCCCAGCGCCAGTGGTCATCCAACACCAGCACCTCGCGGCTATCCGGATCCACGCGGACCGTAAACGCATAGGGCGGCGCGGCTTGCGCGTCCGCCGCGTTTTCGGGTTCCACCTTCAGCGCATAGCGGCGCAGGCCCGCCCGCGTCGGCCGGTGCGCCAGCGTCACCCGCCGCTCGACCTGGTCGGCTTCAAAACGCAACTCCTGCCGCAGAATCGGCTCGTCTTCCTCGATCAACGTCAGGGCCCAGCGGGTTGCGGCGTCGCCCCGGCGGCGCAGCGTCACGCTCACGCGCGAATCGGATCCGAGCAACACGCGGCCCGGCGTTTGCGCCGCCACCATCTCGATGCCGGGGGCAACGTTCGTTGCCACGCCGCCCCCGTGCGGGGCCAGCACATCCACCACTGGTCCAAGCCGCCGTGCAGCTTCCACCGGGTCTTCCCCCCCCATGTCATTGCCGTCGGTGACGAGCAGCACACGCGCCGGCGGTCGCCGAGTACCGTCCGACCGCCTCGCCTGCTGGCGGTAATGCAACCACGCGCTTCGCAAGCCGTCCGCCAGCTGCGTCCGCTCCCCCTCGCCCTTGAGATGACGCCAGTCGCCGCGGCCCACAGGGCGGGCATCTTGATGCCACGCATACGCATACACGTCGTAGCCGCTCATTGCCCGGCCGGCAAAGTCGCTTCGCCGCAGCACCTGCTGCACTTGTTCCATCCGGGACAGATTTTCGCCAGCGTCCGTCTGGCTCATGCTGGCCGAATCGTCCACCAGCACCAGCAAATCCGGTTTCTCCGCGACGCGCCGCTCGTATCGAACCACCGGGCGCCACAATGCCGTCAGGAAGATGAACACGGCCAAAACACGCAGCGCCGTCAATCGCGCGATCCATCGGCGCGGCACCTCCTTGACGGCCAGCCGGTGGGCCGCAACGGCCGTCATCGCCAGCAGCGCCAATCCCGCCATCACAATGGCGGCGTGCGGCCAGAGTGGTTGAAGGTTCATGGTCATGGCCGCCGTTCCTCCCGGGACAATTCCGCGGTGGGCCGGCGGAAGAACCCGTGCTGCGCCACCGCCGATTCGGTGGCGATCGGCGGATGCACCCGGGGGCAGACCCACGCGGCCAGCCACGTCTCCGCCGCCAGCAACAGCGCCGCCAGGGCCATGAGCCACGGCTCCAACGGCCAGCGCAACCCGCCCGAAGTCGCCTGCCGCGCCACCGCCTCCGGCGTCAACACCTCATAAGACGCCGGCCGCCACCACTCGCGCAACACCGCATCGTCCGCGGGGGTCATGGGGCTGTAGCGCCTCGGGGTCTGCACGACGAAGGTCAGCGCTTCTTCGCCCGCGATGGTTTGATATCGCACCCGATATAGACCGGGTTCCACGGCCGCATCCAATTGCAGGAAGGGCTGTCCGCCCAGCCGACGGGGTCGCAATCGCAATTCCCCGCCCGGTGTCGTCACCACGGCCGCTTGCTCCGGATCCGCATGGGGCAGCGGCACGGTGATGGCGTCGCCCACCTCATACACGGCGCGCGTGGCTGTTCCCCCGGCCAGATATCGCACCGCGCGGTCCACAAACGGAACGAAACTGCGGCGGCGCGGCCAATCGCTCCAGGCATCGTTCGCCGTGGCATTGACGACGAGCACACGGCCGGCGCCCCGCCGGTGTTCGACCAGCGCCGGCGCCTGCCCGCCGATCGTCGCCAGAATCCGGGCTTCGCCGTCGGCGCCGCTGACGGATATCCGCCGGAACTCGCGCCAGACCACCTGCCCCAAGTCGCTCATCGTCGGATCGGACAAGGCGCTGAGCAGCGGATGCGACCAGTCGGCTTCCGCAAAGGGCAGCAGCCGTCCGAACGCCGGCACGGCTTCGACCCGCTCTCCCACCGGCCCCGGCAACAGTCCTTCGCCCGGCCGTCCGCTCTGGCGAACCCAGTGGCCATACGCTCCCGGCTCGGTTCGGGGGCCAAGAAAGATCATCGCGCCGCCGCCGGCCGTCACGCGCTCTTTCAATGCTTCCGCCAGCGCCTCGCTCAGCCCGCCGACGTCCGCGAGCACCACAATGTGTGCGGCGGCCACATCCGCCGGCGTCGCCTCTTCCGGAGTTTTCTGCTCAACGCCGAGCACACCAGGCTGTCCCTCCGCCAACGCCGCCAGCGCCATGCGAAGATGAAACGCGGGCTGCAGTTCCGGCGCCCGGGCATCCGCCGTTGCCAGAATCAGCACGCGTGTCAAGCCCCGCGGATCGGGCACCAGCCACCACTCGTCGTCGCTCGGCAGGGCATCCCGCGGCTCCAGCGTAAGCCGCAAGGCGTCGCCGGCCCGAACCGCCTGTTTGGGCGCTTCGAATTCCACCGTCACCGGCTGACGCTCTTCTATCGTCAGGCGGCGGGCGTTTTCCCCCCCGCCCTGCAAGCCGGAAAGCCGGAGTGTTCGCGACTGGGGCGGGTCGCCGACGCCCGCCACCACCGCGCGAACCCGGTACGAATCGCCTTCGTCCAGCACACGCGCCTCGGCAATCCACGCCTGCCGCGGCTGCTCGAGGCCGACGTCCACCACCCGCACGCGCAAGTCTTCCGGCATCCGCTCCAGCAAGCGGGCCACGTCCCGATGAACCCAGGAGGCTGCCCGGTGCGCCGTCACCACATACAGCTCCACACTGGCCTCACGCGCCGCGGCGTCAAGGAGCGCGGGCGCCAACGGCAATGCGGCCGTCACCGGCGCATCCGCCAGCCCTGGCTGCACAGAGCTCACTTTCTTCCGCAGCATGTCAGGCTCCGACATAAGCGGCCCCAGGACCATCGGTTCGGCTCCGCTCGCCAGGACGGCGGTGCGATCGCCCGGCCGCGCGTTCCACAGCAGCGTTTCGGCGACGGTGCGGGCCCGATCCATCAGCATGCTCTGATCCGCGCCCTGCATCGTCATGGCCCGGCTCGCGTCGAGCACAATCAGCCGGTCCACGCGGGCCCGGCGGCCGCCGGCGGTGAACACCGGCCGTGCCAGCGCCAGCGCCGCCAGCGCAATCAGCCCCGCCCGCAGAAGGAACAGCAGCACCTGGTGCCACCGAATGCGGCGCGAGAGCTTGTGCTGGCTGGCCCGCAGCCAGCGCAGACTGCTGAAGGGCACCACCTTCACCCGTTGCGGGCGAAAGAGGTGCAGCACAATCGGCACGCTGAGCAGCAACAGGCCCGCCAGCGCCGCCGGCGCCAGAAAAACCAGCATCTCATCCTCCGTTCGTCACCGGTGCATCGCGGCACGCCGCCGCAAATAGGCGCGGAACACGGCGTCGTAAGGCTCCCGCGTGTTCACCGGCACATAATCAATTTTCATCTCCGCCAGACCGCGGCGGTAGAAATCCTCCAGGGCGGCCATCTCCTCCTGGTAGGTCTCGCGAATCGCCGCCGGATCCACCACCAGCTCCTCGCCGGTTTCCACATCCCGAAATCGGGCCGCCCCCTCAAAATTGAAAACGCGCTCCGCCTCGTCCTGCAGATGAAAAACAATCGCGTCATGCCGATGCGAGCGAATCAGCCGAATCGCCCGCAGCGTTTCCTCCGGCTGGTCCAGCAGGTCGCTCAAGAGCACCACCAGCCCCCGCCGTTTCAGCCGCCGCACCAGCGCCTGCAGGCTGCCCGGCAAATTGGTGCCGCCCGACGGTGGAAACTGCGCCATGGTGCGCATGATCTGGTGCAGGTGCGTGCTGCGGCAGCGCGGAGGGACCATCACGCCGGGCTGCGCCCCGAACAGCGCCAGGCTCACTGCATCCTGCTGCTTGAGCATCAAATACGCCAGACAGGAACCCAGGAAGCAGGCGTAGTCCCATTTCGTGACGCCCCCGGTCCCAAACGCCATGGAGGCGGACCGGTCGAGCATGAGATAGCACCGGACATTGGTCTCCTCCTCGCTGCGCTTGATGTAGTAATGGTCCGTCCGTGCATACAGCATCCAGTCCAGGAACTTGAGGTCGTCGCCAGGCACGTACTCGCGATGATCCGCAAACTCCACGGAAAACCCCCGAAACGGGCTTCGATGCAGGCCGGAGAGGAATCCTTCAACCACGCAGCGTGCCACTAGCGGAGAAAGTCCGAGCTTCATCACCACGGCCGGATCAAGGTACGGTATCGGCCCCTCAGCTCGGCGCACCTCGGTCGTTACCCGCGGTCCCTCCCGCTCCAACGCGCCGCGAAGGCGCCGGGTCCATTGACGCCATCCAGATAACCGACCCGCTCCGTTCGCCCGCTTTGTAGTAGTTTGGCCCGCCATGTCAGGCTCCGCGCGCGCCGCCGCGCCTCCAGGAAAACCGCGCCGCTTAGGAAGCGGTGCGCTCCGGCACGGCCTCGAGCAGCCGCCGGATGATGTCGGCGGCGCTGATGCCTTCGGCCTCCGCCACAAAACTGGGCGAGAGCCGGTGCCGCATCACGGGCAGCGCCATCGCGCGAACGTCGTCGCACGAAACGTTCAGGCGCCCCTGCAACGCCGCGCGGCACTTGGCGCACAGAATCAACGCCTGCCCCGCGCGCGGCCCCGCCCCCCACGTCACCTGCTCGCGCACAAACGCCGGCGCCGTCGAGTCCGCCGGCCGCGTCGCGCGCGCCAGATCCACAGCGTAGCCCACCACGTGGGGCGAGACGGGGACCGACCGCACCACATGCTGAAACCGCAGCACCATATCGCGGTCGCAAACCGGTTCCGCCATCGTTTCAATGTCGCCCGTCGTTCGCGTGACGATTTCCTCTTCTTCGCCGAGCGCCGGATAGCCGATGAAGGTGTTCATCAGAAAGCGGTCCTTCTGCGCCTCCGGCAGCGGATACGTACCTTCCTGGTCAATGGGGTTCTGCGTCGCCAGCACGAAAAAGGGCAGCGACAGCTTGTAGGTCTTGCCCGCCGCGGTGACTTCCTTCTCCTGCATGCCCTGCAACAGCGCCGACTGGGTCTTCGGCGGCGTGCGGTTGATCTCGTCGGCCAGGAGCACGTTCGTAAAGATCGGCCCGGCAATGAACACCGGCGCCCGCTTTCCGCTCACATGATCCTCTTCGATCACGTTGGTGCCCGTGATGTCCGCCGGCATGAGATCGGGCGTGAACTGAATGCGCTTGAAGTCCAGCGAAAGCAGATGCGCCAGCGTGTTGATCATCAGCGTCTTCGCCAAACCCGGAACACCTTCGAGCAGATTGTGTCCGCCGGCAAAGATCGTCACCAGCAACTGCTCCAGCACCTCCCGTTGCCCCACAATCACCCGCCCAAAGCCGTCCATCATTTTCTGATAGCAGGCTGACAGTTCCGCCACTCGCTTTTCAATCGCCTCCAAATTGCCTTGCATGACGAGCCGTTCCTTTCCTTTTTCAGTCATTTCAATGAGTCCGTCGCAAAGACAGCAAGAAGCAGGCCAACCGCTTCCGTGCCCCAATTGGAGCCTCTTCGAAGGCCACAAAAGGCTTTTCCGTCGACTTCACGGCCGCCTTCTAGGGCCCATGCCGGTCGGCACAGCAGAGAACACCTGACGCTATTGTGTGTACCTACGTATGCACCGTCGTTGAAGAGGGATACATCCCGGACTATGAGGTTCATCCATCCGTCGCAATGCCGCCGCGTGGGTGAACCTTGAAAAACACGGTTCCGGCTTCCGCCGTCTCGCCTGCACGGGGATGTCGCGCGCCGTTCGCGCCGCCCGCCACGGCCTCCGGCGTGCTCCCGGCGCCGAACCAGCCGTTGGTGCTCCCACTGCGTACGGCAATGCGCCCGCCGCCCGCACCAGGGGCGTATTCGCCGCCATTGCCACCGCGCGCCTGCAGTTGACCGCTGCCCCGAAAAGCGCCGCAAGTGATTCGTATGGCTCCACCCGATCCCGGCGCTCCGCCGTGCCACGTGGATTCGCCGTTGGCGAGCAGATTTCCGTCCACAACCACCTGCCGCCGTGCTTCTACCCAGATCATTCCGCCGCCGTCGCCGCCCCAGCTTGGCCGCTCCATGTCCGCTCCACCCCCGCTGCCGGCCTTTGTCGGCGCCTGTTCGTCGCCATACACCTTGCCCGCAGGCGCTCCATGAAGGCCCGGCCGGCCCGCACCGCCATGACTTGCCCCTCCTGCAAAGGCCCCAAAGGTGCCGCCGGGGCCGAAGCCCGCTCCTTGATTGGTTTGCCCCCCCACGATGACGCCCCCGGCATAGCCTCGCGCCGATGCATGGATCTCGCCGCCTTCGTCGACGCGCAACGCGCCCACCTCGAATCGCACCACGCCGCCATTAGTGGTCGTCGCCGGATCCGGGCGCTCCCATCCGTCGGCATCCTGCCGAAACGCATACACGCCAAACCCAGCATGCCGCCGGAAATTCGGATAGGCATGCGGCAGGACCCGGCAACCGGTCATCACCCGTAATTCACCGCCCACCAACACGCGCTCCCCGCCATTCACCGCGTTCGGCTGTCCACTCCATAGCTTCAACGTGCTTCCATTGGTCAACACCAAGTCCCCACCCACCTCCAGCATTGTATCCACCAGCACCTCCGGCCATGCCATCAAACAGAGCACGCTGCGATTCAGCGTCACAGCCCCCTTCACCCGCGGGGCTGCGGCATTGGTGAGGTCGAGCCAGATTTCGCTGTTCACCATGTCTAGGCGCTCCGCCTCCCAGCGAAGCGGTGGCCCTGTCCAACGAAAACGCTGCCCCTTCATGACGTCGCGGAGCATCGCGCCATCCGACGCCCACAGGGTGCCGGGATCGCCGGGCCCTTGCCATCCCCACCCTTCGCTGAACAGGCTGCCCAAGTCTACGATCCCCGCGAACGCGCACTCGCGGTACTCCAGCGAAACGCGACCGCCCCCGCCGCTCCCTCCATGCGCATGACCCGCCCCGCCTCGTGCCAGCACGGCGCCGTCGCCGAGAAGTCGCGCGCAAGTGATCCAGACCGACCCGCCTGCCCCCCCTGCGCCGCTGTGTGGGCCGCCATGCGCGCCATCCGCCACGACTTGACCGTCCAAGGCCACGTCGCCCCCCGCAATGATGCGAACCGCGCCGCCGCCCGCACCACCACTGCCACGGGGTTGATCTCCGCCCCATCCGCCTCCGGATGAACCCGGCTGTTCCGGACACCTCGCATCGCCATACCGCGCACCACTCCCCGAATAATACGCCGCGCTGCCCTTGCCGCCGTGACTAGCTCCTCCGGGGCTGTGGCCTCCAAATCCGCCGCCCGGCCCCCGGCCGCTTCCGTAACTATCCCCCGGCGGATATCCCTTCCCCGTTGTATCCACTTTGCCGCTGCGCCTCAGAACCAGATTGGAACACAGGATCAGGAGCCGGGCGTCGGCGGTCCATCCATCGGCGCCATTGGTATCCGTGTTGGCCGCATGGCTTACCACGCCTTCAATGATCAACTCCGCTGCCTGAATCGGCGCATCCCATGCCTGGGAGATCAACGCACCGTCCACGCGCAACGCCGCCAAGGCTTCGGTCGCACGGCGCACCGCCACCACATGGCCAGAGACCACTGTTACCTCGTCGCCCGCTTGCGGCACGACCCCTTGTTCCCATGTGGCCGGAACATGCCAGTCCCCGCTTTGCACGGACGAAATCGCGGCGGCCGGCGCCGCTCGGATGCATGTAACAAGAGCCACACCAAGAGCCCCACAAACCAATGCTCGATTCACGGTTGCACCCCTCTCTAAAAACGAACAGGCCCGTGGCCGTCCAAATTAGGCCCGCAAATCAAAGCTCTTTTCTTATCCCCGCGGCAACAGGACCACAATCCGTTTCTTGACTTCGTCCAACCCTTCCCGTCGCCGCGCACTGATGGGGATAGCTCCCGGGTGTAACGCCATCAACTCCGGAACGGCGGCCGCCGCTTCCGGCCGATCGCATTGATTGAGCAGTATAAGCGACGGCACATCCCCAGCACCGATCTCGCGCAAGGTGTCGAACACCACATCGCAATGCTCCCGGGCATAGGGGTGCCCCGCATCCACCACGTGCAGGAGGAGATCGGCCTCCCGCACTTCATCCAGCGTCGAGCGAAACGCCGCGATCAAACTATGCGGCAGATGTCGAATAAAGCCCACCGTGTCCGTGCAGAGCGCGTCCCGCCCGTCCGGCAAACGCACAAGGCGGCTCTTGGTGTCCAGCGTGGCGAACAATCGGTCGTCCACATAGGCATCTTCCGTCGCGGCCAGCGCGTTCAGCAGGGTGGATTTCCCGGCATTGGTATAGCCCACCAGACACACCACCGGCCAGGGCCGCCGGGCGCGTGTGAGCCGTCGCCGCTCCTGAATCGCCGCCAACTGCCGCTGCAGGTCGCGGATACGACGCCGCATCGGCTCGTTACGAAGCCGCAGCGGACTTTCGCCGGGCCCTCGCATGCCAATGCCACCCGTGAATCGCGCCTGCTTCTCCGAAACCGGCAGCCGCGTGATCAAATACTGAAGCTGGGCCAGCTCCACCTCGATCTGCGCTTCCGCCGACCGGGCACGCCGTGCGAAAATCTGGAGAATGACCTCCGTACGATCTATGACCTTGACGCCAAGGTCCATGTCCAGGTTGTTCACCTGGCTCGGCGAAAGCTCGTTGTCGAAGATCACCAGGTTGGCCCCGGTTTTGCGACAGGCCAGCTTGATCTCCTCCAGCTTGCCCGGCCCGATGAGGTGTTTGGCCGTAGGCGTCTGCCGCCGCTGGGTCAAATGGCCCACCACCACCGCGCCCGCCGTGTCGGCCAGTCGTTCCAGCTCGGCCAGCGAATCGGCGGCATGCTCGCGGCCCTGCCGCCCAAGAACAACTTGTACCAGCAGCGCTTTCTCCGCCCGAACCGTGGTCAGTGTTTGAGCCGCCATAGTGCCTGCTCAGAAATTCGGAGAACCGTCGGCCAGCAGCCGCCGTGTGTAGAGGAGCCAGGCCGCGAGCGTCTTGGCGTCCTCAATTTCCCCACGGCGAATCATGCCGTCCAACGCCGCCGCGGACAGTGGCGCCAACTCAATCCGCTCGTCCGCGTCCGGGGCATGCGCGCCGTCGCCCGCTTCGACTTCGGCGAAAAAAACGTGCAGCATCTCATCCGTATAACCCGGCGCCGGCACGATGCGACCGAGAAATTGCAGGCGCTGCGGCCGATAGCCCGTTTCTTCTTCCAGCTCCCGCGCTGCGCAGGCGGCCCAGTCCTCGCCGGGATCGCGTGTGCCGGCCACCACTTCGAGCATCATCCGCTCCACAGCCTTGCGGTACTGCCGCACCAAAAGAAAATCCCCGTCCGGCCGCCGTGCCAGCACCGCTACCGCGCCGGGATGCCGCACGATTTCCCTTGCGGTCCGTCGTCCGTCGGGCAGCGCCACTTCGTGCACCTCCACCCGCAGCAATCGGCCCTCGTGAACCACCCGCGAAGCGACGGTTTCCTCCGTGCCGGTTTTGGGCGATTCCAACCCAAGCAGCTTCTCATACAACGCCAAATCGCGCGGAGAAAAACAGCAAAACGTCACCGAGATCGCCCGTGGCAACAGGGCCAGAGTTTCGCGCACCGTGCGGACCGCGACTTCCGCCGCAAGGTTCGGCGGGTAGTTGTAAACGCCTGTGCTGATGCAGGGAAATGCAATTGAACTTACGCCGTGTTCCGCCGCCACTTCCAGGCTGCGCCGATAACAGGACGCCAGAAGCTCCGGCTCTCCGCTTGTCCCGCCGCGCCAGATCGGGCCGACGGTGTGGATCACCCAGCGCGCCGGCAGCCGATAGCCCTTGGTGATTTTGGCATCGCCCGTTTTGCAGCCCCCCAGCCGCCGACACTCCTGCAGCAATTCCGGACCTGCCGCCCGGTGAATGGCGCCGTCCACCCCGCCGCCCCCCAGCAACGATTCGTTCGCCGCATTGACGATAGCATCCGCCTCCAGCGTCGTAATGTCCGCCTGTATCGCCCTGATCTCGCTGTTCATGGCCCTCGCGTGCTGCTCCGAGTCACCTCGTTTGCCCATTGGATACTCGCAAAGCCGATTTAACCCTTCAAGGTTGACTTGAGCAGGCCTTGACACCCTCTGCGGCTGCCAGCAGTATCAAGCGCCGTTGGCCCGGAAACATGGCGGTCAAGCGCCGGAAACCCTTTGAGGGGATGGGGATGAGTCCTTTGCTGGTCGCCTTCGGTCTCACGTTGCTGGCCGGCCTCGCCACCGGCATCGGCAGCGCCATCGCCTTTCTCGCCCGTCGCACGAATTATCGTTTCCTCTCCGTCGCCACAGGGTTTTCCGCCGGCGTCATGCTCTACGTTTCCTTTGTGGAAATACTGGCGAAAGGCCACACAGCGCTGGCGGACGCCTATGGTGAACGCCTCGGCGCGTGGCTCAATGCCGCCGCGTTTTTCGGCGGCCTTTTCGTGATTGCGGTCATTGATAATCTGATCCCCGCCGCGGGCAATCCCCACGAAACGCATAGTGAAGCCGAAACCGCGCCGCTCCATGATCCCACCGCGCCGCGGCCGCATTTCGAGGACATCGCCAAAGAGCATCCGCGGGAACCCGGCCTACACGATCACCGACGCCGCGGATTGCTGCGCACGGGGCTTTTTACCGCCCTCGCCATCACCATTCATAACTTTCCTGAGGGATTGGCGACGTTTCTGGCCGCCCTGCACAATCCCGGCCTCGGACTGGCCATCGCCGTCGCCATTGCGCTGCATAACATTCCTGAAGGCATCAGCGTATCCGTGCCGATCTTCTACGCCACCGGCAGCCGCCGCATGGCGTTCACGTATTCTCTGCTCAGCGGCTTGGCCGAACCCTTCGGCGCATTGCTGGCCTATGTGGTTATGCTCGCTTTTTTTGGCAGGGGGTTTCAGCCGCCGCCCCCACTCACCGGCGCGTTGTTTGCGGGCGTGGCCGGCGTCATGGTCTACATCAGCCTGGACGAGCTGCTGCCCACCAGCCGCGCTTATGGCCGCGGGCATGACAGCCTGCTCGGTTTGGTCAGTGGCATGCTGGTCATGGCACTCAGCCTCCTGCTGATGAAGTGACGCCGTGTCCGGGCCGGCTTGACGCTGATGCCCCTCCTTGTTAGGTTGCGCTTGCCATTTGCAGCCGAACGGTCCGCGCCCCCCTGCGGCTCAACAGCCGCCGCGCGCGCGGCGGACGGCCGAACCCATCGGGGCGTAGCGCAGACTGGTAGCGCGTTTGCTTGGGGTGCAAAAGGTCTCGGGTTCAAATCCCGACGCCCCGACCATTTTTTATTTCGTGGCATGACGGCCCAAATCCCTCGCCGGCCGGGGAACTCGACACGGCGCGTTTTCCGAACCTTGGAAGATTTGGCCAGAAATGGATCGAAAAAATGGTCGTCCTTCCTGGACGCCGCTCGAAAGCACTACCAGCGATAGGCCGTCCGTATCGAGGTCGCGGGATACCTCGCGGCGCTGGGCCGCTTTCGGCGGTCACGCGGGCCTCCGCCCTCCTGCCATTCTCCGAACGCTCTCCGACTCCGCGGCGTCTTGACTCGGCGAAGCGCCTCGCGAAGACGGTTCTGCCGCGCTCTTCCCGCCCGCCTTTGGGGGGCTTCGAGTGGGGGCGCGCGCGTCTTCTCTTTCGTCCAAGTGGCGAAGCCACTTGTCCGCTAAACAAATGCCTCGCTGCAAATGATGCGGGGAACTGGGCGATCCGCCATGACAAGACTTCGTTGAGCGGAAACATCCTTCAGATTGTGCTGGTCGTATATCCGTACCAGGTTCTTGAGTAGTCCTTCGCCCGTGACACTGTTTCGCCGAAGCTGATTAAGCTCTCGTTTCACCGCGCCAGTCAGCGGACCTCGGAAGACCTTCTCCAGAACGTTCACGTTCTGCTTGATGCCCTCGTCCTGCGTGGCTTCAAACAGGATTCGGAGCTCCCGCAAGACATAAAGCTGGCCGTGAGTCAGGTTGGCCGTGTAAGAGCGCTCCGCTTCCCGATGGCGCACCTCTTCTGCGAATTTGCGCTGAACCGCCATCACGATCTTATTGTATCTGTCGGGCAATGGAGCGGCCTTCGCATCGGGCGCACATTTGACCGCGCCGACCACTTTGGGAACGTCGCGGGAAATGACCGCGCCTTTCTCGTCGAGCAGGAACAGTTGCTGGAAGCGTCCGGCTTGGCAGAAAACGTAGAGCCCATGTTGGAGCGACGGCCGCGCCGTTCTGATTCCGTCTCGAAGATTGGCGATACGATCGTATTCCGCGGGATCGTCCTTCCGCAACTGCCGCAAGATTTCCTCGGCCTCGTTGAGGTCGAGAAACTCGTCGTCGGCGTCGCCCCACAGATCCAACTGAACCGGGGCGCCTCCGCGAGTTTCATAGATCGCGTACATGGCTTCCGGGTTCAGCTTCTCGCTGGAGTCGAGAATTTCGGAATCCTCCCCTATCGTGTCGTGAATCTCCTGAATGCGATTGTGAAGCTTCTCCCGTAGACCGAGGTTTTTGTCGAGTTTCGTTTCCGGGAGGAAGTTATATCCGAAAATGCGCTCGTGCTCGGAACCGATACGGTCAATCCGGCCGAAACGCTGAATCAGACGGACGGGATTCCAATGCAGATCGTAATTGATGATGTTGTCGCAATCCTGAAGGTTCAGACCTTCAGCCAAAACGTCGGTTGCAATGACCGTCATTAACTCCGCTTCGTCCTTGGCGAAGCGATATTCCGGGTTCGCCTTGGGCGCAAAGCGGCCAACGACCTTCTCTTTACTCTTGTCGCCGCTGAAGATGACCTCAATATCCGGGCGCTTGCCGTCCGGGTTCAGATTGGCAAACAGGTACTTCGCTGTGTCGGCATATTGGGTGAAGATCAGGCGTTTTGCACCTTTCAACGGCTTGTCGGCCAGTCGCTGCTTGAGTGTTTGAAGTTTGGCGTCCTTTTCCGGCGTGATCGGTGACACCAGTTCGAGAATCTTCTGAAGGAGTTCGATATCGTGCTCAATATGGGTTCGAAGCTGTTTCAAGTCGAAATCCTGTGCATCATAGCGCTTCGACACCTCACGAAGCGTGTCCATTAAATCGCCTTCTTCCAGAACATCGCTTTCATAGAGGATGTACTGGGCGTCTTCGCCCGCCGGGACAAACCCTGCGTCAAGCGAAGCGATGAAAGACTGATGAATCTTCAACAGTCGTTTGACGGTCTCGCGGAACGCGTACACGCTTGATTCAAACCGCTTGAAGAGCAGAACGCGCATCAGACCGCGCAGGTTCGCCCCGGCTCGTTGAAGACTGGCATACGGTTCGCACTTCTGTTTTTCGGGATGAACATAGTGCCAGAGTCCATATCGCGCGTAGGTCAGTTCCCCGTCCGGTACAGCCTTCGCCGGTTTGCCCTTGCGGGGTTTGCCCAGGTAGCCGCGCAACTCCTGATATAGCCCCTGATACGTGTCCTCGATGCTGTATTCGATGGTTTCCAGTTCCCGTTTGGGGAAGAACTGGTGTTTCCCGCCCACAATCACGTAAGCCTTTCGCGTCCCCTGGAGGTACTCTTGGAAACGGGTCGGATCAACCGGCTCGTGCGTCTCGGCGTCAAAGCCATACCAGCGCAAAATGTGCTGGCGCGTCCGCCGGACAAGGATGTTCGCCAGCAGGTCCGGGAGCTTCCGCTCCGCCTTTTCGATCAACTTGAAGTATTCCTTCAGGTTCGGCGGATCAATGGGCAAGTCGGTTCGGTCATCCTGGTGGAACAGTTTGATCTGGTGATAAACGTCCCACGCGCTCTTGTTCCGCGGCGTAGCCGTCAGGAAACAGCACCGCCGCCCGGTTGAAAGATAGGTCTGAACGACCTTGTAACGCTGAGTGTCCGGGTGCCGAAGGTTGTGGCTCTCGTCCACAAGGACAAAATCGCGGTCCTTGAAGTGGAAGTCGTTGAGCAACCGGGTGATACCCTCTTCTTCGTCTTGCCGCAGATAGCCCATCGAGAGCACACGGGCGTTGAGTTGGTAAACCTCGTTGTAGCGCTCCCACATTTCCGTCAACGGCGCCGGGCACATGATGAGCGGCCGGGCGTGGTCGGTTCGCTCAAAATGCTTCACGATGGCCGCGCCGATGTAGCTCTTGCCCAGCCCGACCACGTCGGACACGAACGCCCCGCCGAAGTCCCGGATCATCTGAACCGCCTGTCGGACGGCCACCTTCTGAAAGCTCGCCAACTTGCGAAAAATGTCGTCGTCCCAAAGCAATTCCTGCTCGTCTTCGCTTTCGAGGCGGTCGCGCACGAGCGCGTAGAGCGTCTTCATGTAGATGTCGTAAGGCCGGACTTGGGCCGCCGCCCAGGATTCTTTGAGTTCGGTGATCAACGTTTCGTCAAACTCTTGCGCCTCTTTCCAGAGGTCGTCAAACCAGCGCACAAGTTCCTTGTGGTTCTGGTTGCCCTGAACAAGAACGTTCAACTCGGTGTTGTGGGTCAGCCCGGCAAGCGTGAGGTTCGAGGAGCCGACCACCGCAATCCCCTTCTCATGGCGTTCGACTTCATGGCCGAGCGGATCGAACACCTTGCCGTAATCGCAAATGTACGCTTTGGCATGCAGTCGGCCGTTTGTGTAAACGCGGACCTTCAGCCGCTTCTCTTCGATCATACGGATCAGGCCGGCAATCAACTCCTGCGCCTCGTCCGTCTGGTCCATCCACTCGACCGCGTTGCGTAGGTTCCCCGCCGTTTCCTCAGCCATCTTTCCGGCCTCGGTTCGCTTCGGATAAACTTGCTTCTCGATTTCCTCGGCGGCCAGGTCCAGCCGCTTGTACCCCTCGGCCAACAGTTCAACGGTTTCCTTGTTCGTCGTGTTGCCGATCAGCAACCGGAGTTCTTTCAGGTTGAGAAGTCGCTTTGCCACGCTCGTCAGGCCGGAAAGAAACAGATAGCCGACCGCAAAACGGGCACGCTCGCTCGTACCGAGAATCCGATTCAGATGGTCAATCAGTTTCTCGGTGCGATTGTCTATGATGTCGTGTGTAGGCATGGGTCACGACTCCTCCAGGCGCTGCGCCAGCGCCAACAGCGACGTCCAGATCCGGTCCAGGTCAAAGCGCTCGAAATCGCGAGCGCGCAGCACCGGCTTCAATTCGGTCTCCTTCTGACGTTCCAATTCCGCGCGCCGCTCATCGGTCAATCGCAAAGGTCCGTTTCCCGGCACCGCGAGTTTTCGTTTGACCAGGGCGATGAGATCAGGGGCGGTCGCGTCCAACCGCTTGGTCCGTGAGGCAAAGTCCAAGTCGAAGAAGTCGCGGATCGCGGGCTCCTGCCGGCAAAGCGCCGCTCGTATCTTTTCGCTCCACACCTCCTCGAGAGCCATGACCCGAACGGGAAACGAGGGGAAGACAGGTCTGCCGGTCAAAGGACTTACCAGCAAGGTGCCGGCCGGTTGAACCCAGGGCGGCAACAGAGTGGGGTCCCGCAGTCCGAATTCCACCTTGATCTGTGCCGTCCTGCCGGTAATCCGCGACGAATACCCCAGCGTCTGAATATACTGCCTGGACTGATTCGCGCCACGCAAGGGATCGAGCACGGCCAGGTGAGGACAGCGGGCTGGGATGCTGTCGCACAGAGCCTTGAAGGGCTCCATGAGACGGCTCCGCTCGGCGCGGGACGATGACAGCGGCACCGAGATCGCAAAATCCAAGTCTTCGCTGAGGCGATAAAAGTCCGTGTACACTTTGCTCAAACAGGTTCCACCCTTGAATACCAGCGACTCCGGCGCGTTTGCCGAAAGAACCGCCAGCGCCAATGTACAAAAAACATCTTTTTCGACCAGATCTCCGGCAAACCCGTGATCCCGAGCGGTCCGCTCCACCGCCTGCCGGAACAATTCGGCATCGCTCAGCCACTTGGTCGCCGTCTGGAGGATGTCATTCATTGTCTACGATTCCCCAGTCGGCGCAGACCCGTCCGCGCGCGGGACGGCCGGGCACCAGCGGAATGACCGAGGTCTTGCTGCGCAAAGCGCTACGGAGCTTTTCCCTCATGGAAGTTGAAAGTCCGGCTTTCTCCAGCACATATCCGATGCGCCGGATCGCCCCCTGATTGCCGAAACGGCGAGCGGCTTCCGCAATACCCGCCGCCATCCTGCGATCTGCGGCCACCGTCTCGCGAATCCATCCGAACGCTTTGGGCAGCGTTCCAAATCGCGACCATTCAAGCACCGCATCCACCAGCGCTCGGGCTTTGGTGGGCATGAGGCTTTCCGGGCTGTTGGGCGCGGCGGCTTTCTCCGTTCCGCCCAGTCGGCGGTCGGGAACCTTGATGAACGTGAACTCCCGGCCGCCGATAACGCGGGGCCCATAGATGCGGTTATTATAGACCGTGATGCGAGCGGGGACCTGTTCGGTGAATCCGTATCGGTTGAAAACCGTCCATCCGCAGAATTGGCACCGCCCGTTGTTGCACGCGCGCATCAACTCCCGCAGAATGACTTCCTCGCCCGGATTCCAAACCCCGCCCAGCGGCAACTGGGGGGGGACCAGATACACCCCCCGCTTGAGGCGAACAATGGTCCCGCCCCGCGCCAACCGGGAAAGCAGTTTGCGCTCTTGTTCGGCCGTCAGCTCCAGCGCTTCCCGCAACTGCCCGAACCGGACCAGCGACAGCTTTTTGAACTGGGCATACGCGAGGAACCGCTGCTCCAGGTTCCCCAGCCGCCCCTTCTGCGATCTTATTAGCTTTGTATTCACTAATGCCTTCACGCGGCATTATCTTTTACAGGAATAAATCTACCGATGCAAACCCCAAAAACGCTCCTTTTGATGCGGCGGATCCCTTCACCTGGCGCCTTCCACAATCCCGATCTCCTCCTCGTAAACTTTCTTCCCAAACACATCACCCGGATCGGGAATTAGACCTTTCTGCGCCAGCAACGCCTGTTTGACCGGGTACGCCAACACATCAGCCGGTAGCTCAATGGTTTCCTTGTTGGTCGTGTTGCCGATCAGCAACCGGAGTTCTTTCAGGTTGAGAAGGCGCTTTGCAACGCTCGTCAGACCGGTAAGAAACAGATAGCCGACCGCAAAGCGGGCACGCCCGCTCGTACCGAGAATCTGATTGAGATGGTCAATCAGTTTCTCGGTACGATTGTCTATGATGTCGTGTGTGCGCATGGCGAATCATTCTTCTTGAAGCAGTCCGGGTAAGGCCTGGAGCGAAGTCAGCGTGGCTTCCACTTCACCGAAACGCCGCGAGTAGGCGCGTTCCACGTCGTGCGCCACGATGAAATTTCTGCCCTTCGGGTAGGCTTGTCGAAACGACAGGAGGGACCGGGGATCGAAGCGATCCGCGGTCCACTTACACTCAATGGCCGCGGGATTCTGACCGCGGCGCGCCGGCACGAAATCCACCTCATGCCCCCGTTTGTCCCGCCAGTAGCCAATCTGAAAGGAGTCCAGCCGCGCCTGGATTTCGGCGTCGGGTGGAGAGTCTGCCAGGAAAAAACGGCGGCAGCCCGCCGTGGAGCATGCGATGGGCAAGGTCCGTGTTCCAGAAATCTTTCAGGTCGGCCAGGATCATCGGCGTCAGCCGAATATCCGTTTTTCGGCCGGTCAGCGTATCGCCGAATTTTGATGAGGCGCCCAAACTGGAAGAGCCGGTGGCAATGATCTTCACCTCGGGGAAATGATCCGCCGCGATCTTCAACAGCTCGGAAGGACGTTCCAGCCGATGAATCTCGTCCAGCGCCACGCGTTTGCCGCGCAGGCCTTCGAGGAAGAATTCCGGGGCGTCCATTGACGCCGGACGCGTGGCCGTTCGCAGTCGAAATACTCCGCGCCGGGCAACGACTGGCACAACACGGTCTTGCCGACCCTCCGCGCGCCGGACAGCCAGATCACGCTCCGCTTGCGCCACACCTGCTCAATACGCTCCAGCCAGTAATGTCGCTTGACCATATGCAGGCGTATTTTCACATGGTGTCACCAAATGCAAGCGACGTTGCCTTCGGCGCTGTCGCGGATGACCTGCCCTATGCGCCGCCCCTCGCCGCGCTGCGCTCCCGGTAGAGTCGCTCCGTGAACCCGCCTTCGGTCAGAAATTGCCGCTCCAGGTTCTCCAGTTGCCGCCGCAACAGGTAGGTGGCCTGGTGGATCAGGCAGATCAGCGTGTTGGCGGCAATTTCGGGATCGTCGGACCAGTCGTTCTTGCCCGACCTGTCCGACCCGTCCGACCTGTCCGACCGAAACCGGTTCCGAACCGCCAGCGCCTCGGGCGAATCCTTATGCCAGAGGCGCAGTCCGCGCTGCCGCAGGAAATCCTCGAAGTCGAGCAGGAGTTCCTCCAGGCTGGCCTTCGCCACGCCCGTGAGCTTGAGTTCGGTTTTCTTGGAGGTCGCGGAGGCCACGCTGCCTTCGGCGATGTTCTGCACGCCCGACCGCGCCGCCTGCACCATCTGATCGTGGGTGCGCGAGCGCCGGTCCACGAAGCGGTTGCAGAACACCACCGTGCCGTCATAGACCAGTTGCGCGGTCTGAAACGAACGCAGTTTGCGGTAGCCGCCGTATTTCGGGATCAACCGGCCCTTGGTGTCCGACCCGTCCGACATTTTTCTCTCTTCCCCACTCATTTCCGCACGCCTTCCACAATCCTGATCTCCTCCTCCGTCAGCCCGTACAGCCGATACACGATCTCGTCTATCTCCCGCTCCCACGCCGACGTGTCCGCGCTGGGGTCGGCTTTCTTGGCGGCGAGGATGCGGCGGGCGTGAGTATCCAGAGTCTCCTCGTCCCGCGGCTCGGCGCGTGGAAGCGGTGTGTCTTTGAGATACTCGGCCTTGACCGCAACATTCAGGAACTTCGTGGCATACAAGTGGTTGATCAGCCTCGAGTTCAATACCGCCAGCAGGAAGTAGATGGGAGCGTCGGCGTCGCGAGGGGCAATGAAGTTAAGCCCCTGTGTGCCGTAAATGCATTGCTCGTCCATCGTAGCCACAACGCGTGTCTCAAGCCGAGGATTCCGAGTGCCCTGCACCAGAATCTTCGGTGCCCGGTCGAGTTCGGCCTGCACGCGGGGCCATTGCAGCGAAAACCAGGGGATCACGCCGTTGACACATTCACGACGTTTCTTGAGTGCCGGTCGGAATTGAGCCAGCCACTTCTCTGCGTTAGGGTATAGCTTGATGTCCATGCCGCTGTTGATGTAGATGATACGCCGTTCTGTGCTTCGGATTGCCCATTTCTCGAAGTCACGGCCAAGCAACACGGGGTGAAGCAATTCCTTTTCGATTTTCGCTTCCCGTATTTGTTCGGCGGTCGGCAGGAAGGCATCGTTGTTTCCCGTCACGATTCCCTGAAATACCGAGAACCGATCTTTGATCTTCCATCGGTCGCCCGAGAACACCTTCGCGAAGACGGCTTCGCCGCCCGCCTCTGCGGAGAAACTGATGACGTTTCCGTAGCGGGTGAAATGATCGGCTGGCACTTCGGTCATTGTGCGGCGATCAAAATCCATTGCCTGCACGAGCCGGATCCTCCGGCTGCTTCTCTTGTTCAGGAACAACACGCAGACATCGTTGTTGGCGGCCTCGAATATCTTGTCGCCCAAATACAGCACCTCCCGTAGCCATCCTTTGGAGAGAATAACATCGCGGAGCTTTCTGTAGGACAAGTTGTTGGCAATCTGCTGGGGCACAATGAACGCAACCATTGCCTGCGATCCGCCCAGTCGGGTCAGTCCGGCCTCATAGAACAAGCCGAAAACGTCGTAGCGCTTGAAGAAAGTCGCGTAGTGGGCGGCGTAGTAGGCTTTCTGCGCAGCGTCCACCAACTCGACGTTGAGATACGGCGGATTCCCAATGACGACATCGAACCCGTCCCGCACGCCGAACATCCATTCCGGGTCGAAGAAGGGGGAGGAGGCGTTCTGGTCGTAGGGGTCCCAGGCGGCGAGCTGTCTGGCTGTGGTGGTGTCCCAGCCGTCGGTCTTGAGCAATTCGGCGATTTCGGCGCGGAGTTTCCTGTCCTGTTCCCGGCAGCGGGCTTTGGCCTTGGGCGTCTTGGCGGTAAAATGCTGCTCGCGCACCTTGCGCAGTTCGGCCTCTTTCCGATCAATCTCCGGGTTGCGCAGGAGCATCTGTTTGGGCCGCTCGATCCCAATCAGCGTATTGGCGGCGACGAATTTG